>CAYPIE010000035.1:0-56522 GCA_964410665.1 uncultured Alcaligenaceae bacterium | reverse complement strand
TTTGCCCCCTAATTCCTCGGCCCTCCCCCCCTCGCCCTTCTTGGCGGCCTCTATTCGTTGGTGTTCCCGGGCCGCCGCCCACTCGCCTCGCATCATCTGTTTGCAGCCGTCGATCCACATGAACCGGGCCGCCTCCAGGAGTCGCTTCTGATAGCAGCCGTCGAGGTTGGCCTCCGCATACCACCTGACCTCGGCGTCCCCGAACGTGAGCGCGTGGCCGAGGTAAAGCTCGCATTCGAAGAGCATGTTCTCAAGAAGCTTGTGCACGTTCATGTGATATCCGCCGAGCTGAGCCCACCACCTGCCGCCGTCGAGACGGGGGTGCAACTCGAGCAGTTCCCGCAGCCGGCGAAGCTCCGCACGCATCCGGTCGCACGTGTCGCGGTTGTCTAGCTTACCCCGCTCCCACCGCTCCCACGCGTCGCCGAGGTTTCGAAGTATGCGGCCGGCCGCGGCGCGGGCCCGCTGCTGCTCCCGCGCGAAGGCGTCGGCGTCGAATCCATCCGGCGGCTCGTTGCCCTCGACGACGAACGTGAACTCCAGACGGACGATCCCCACCGCGTCGTTGTCCCAATCGGCCGTGCTCACCGCGACGAACTCGACCCTGTATTCCGCGTCTCGGTGCGGGTCGAACCGCACCTCGCCCGCGAGGGCACCGTCGTCGGAGAAGCGGACGCCCGGCGGGAGTCGCACCAGTGTGGGGCACTGCATGAATCCGGCTTTGCTCGGCAAGCCCTCGCTGGCAGGGTAGCGGACCGAGTCCTCGACGCGGACCCTGCCGAGATCGACCGAGTGCCGCGTCACCGTGAGACCATTGCGTTCCGCACAGCGGTAGTGCTCGCTGTACAGTTCCACGGCCGACCAGTTCCGGGGGCAGCTGTCGCAGCAGTGGCACCGCCCGCTGCGGTAGTCCGGGCTGCCGGGTTGCGACGTTTCGCCCGCGCAGCCGAGCGGCCCGGACTCGGCCCGAGGCTCCGCCTCATCCGCACCTTGTAGAAGCGCGGTCAGCGTGGCCAGCGCGTCCGTGCGGCGGGCGATTCTTAAGTCCTCCGGGGTGGGCTCGCGGCAATACCGGGCGTCGTCTTCCGGGACGTAAATCAGCGAGTGGTCGGCCTCGAGCGCCACCTGGTAGGGGGCCACCCGATCAGCCGGCCAGTGGTCTTCGCGGTAGTGCAGCGCGATGACCCTTCCGACCTTCCAGCCACTCGGCCCGAGGTTGCACATGACGTCGGCACCGAGTTCGAAACGAAGGTCCGACATCACGGCGTCTCCCGACTAGTTCGTGAATTCTCATTCATGTGAGGTCTTTATCGTAAAGGATGGAGGCCAATGGCACTCCCGGAAGCCGGGCTCACGGTCCTCCCAAGATGAGTTCCTCGACAAGTCCATGTCCTCTGAAGTTCATCTTGGCGTTGTTGCATAAAGGGTTGGGCGGGACTCGCCCTTCCCCAAGTTCCCGAGTCATGTTTTTTCAGACTAACAACCCGAGTCGTGTGACCCGATTGATCACACGACATCTAATCCGCGACACGGTCTCACGCGTCTCGAACTTGCGATGTCTTCACTTCTCACCCGTCAGCGTCTTCACCCGATACATCGCCGTCTCCGCCAGTGACCTCTCGTGATATCCCGACTCCTTCTTCCACCGCTTTCGTCCGCGCCTCCGGATCTCACGCAAGTTCTCATCACGCGCCTCCCGCGGCCCCGACGCATTGCCGTGTTTGGTGATCTTCGCGTTGCGGCGCGGCGGGATCACCACCCGCTGCTCAGAAAAGGCACGAATGCCCAGGATTGCTGTCCTGCACCGGGTGGTCCCTTGTGGACGAATGCCGCTCGGCGGGGTCCCACCCAAAGGTCTTCGGAACGATGATTGCTGGTGGAAAGTCTCCGCACTTTTCAGCGGCCACGGAGGATTCCCGGCTGGGTGGCACGCTCGGAGTCGGCGACGGGCGTGGGAAACGCCCAGGCATTGGCCACTTCCGAGTGTTCCCCCTGCACCGGCGAAGGCGTTCCCGCCCTACCCGGACCCTCCGCGTGGGCGACGCGAGGCATGCTCCGCAACCCGTGCATTTCCATGACCCCACGCACCGGGCGTTTCCCACGCCCGTCGCCGACTCCGAGCGTGCCACCCAGCCCAGAGCAACTATGGTGCCGAACACCTTTGGGTTCCCACCCACCGAGCGTTGGACAGGCGTCGGTTAAAGATCTCGCGACTGCCAGGGCGTGCTCCCACTCGGCGTTGGTCCCAGGCACTTCCGCCCAACCCTCGGCGGGTTCCCACCCACCGCTCTGAAGGAATCGCCCCGGTTTGTCCGGCCAGGTGCGGGTGGCACACTTGGCCGCCACTTCAATGGAGAAAGGTTGCGCGTCGTGAATCCGAACTGGGTTGGTGTCGCGATCTCCGAGTTTCACCGCCTTACCTTCAAGTACGACGATTCGTCTACAGGATCCGAAGTAACATCGTTGCATGTTAGCAACGTCGAGTCCGAGAATCACCTCTCTGAAATCATACTTCCCCGTTCCAAACTCTCTTCGTTACGACTCACGGACGATCTGATTGCGGAAGTCAGGGAGACGACAACGCTTTGCGCGAGTTCGAGTCCTTTGTAAGCGTCTAACGGACACCGGTCCACAAGACTGCCACCATTGCACGGGACCGCAGCACCGGGTTCAAGTGCGAATGATCTTGCGAACAGATTGGTCCCCAAGCAAGCTGGCCTCGCGAGGTCGGATGTGTAATGGACGATGGTTCGGTCCATGGGGTGGTTCCTCGCACAGACAATCGGTCTGCCCGAGCGGTACCCGTGCTCCGCAAGATGGGCTTCGCTAGACACATACGAAGCAAGTTCACTCGATGTTCGTGTTCGTTGTCAACTAGCTCACAAGCATCTACTGAGAGTGCTGCGGTCTTCCGAGCAGCGGCGGTCCGCTCCCGGTGCCGACCACAAAGCTAAGCGACGGTGGATCTGTGCAGCGGCCAAGCCGACTGCGGAACCATGGAATCGGTTATCTACTCACTCCGACTGGGTTTCCGCTTTCAACGAACCAGACGCTTACTTCCGATAGAGCTTTTCGTTGCAGATCAGGCACGTGAGCGTCGGCGGCAGGGAAGCCGACTGGGAAGAGGATGTAGGGGCGTTCGTTGGCCGGTCGACCGAGGATCTTACTGAGAAAACCCATCGGGCTAGGAGTATGCGTCAGCGTGGCCAACCCCATCTGATGCACCGCGGCAATAAACAAGCCACAGGCAATGCCTACGCTTTCTTTCACATAATAGTTGGTCTGCTTGCTGCCATCCGGGTGGAGGCCATGGATTTCTTCAAAGACAATGACCAACCAGGGTGCGATTTCCAGATAGGGTTTGTGCCAATCGGTACCCAGCGGAGCGAGAGCAGCCCGCCATTCGTCGGGCATCCGTTCCTCGTAGGAAAGGCGTTCTTCCGCCTCGGCGGCTTCACGAATTTGTCGCTTGACAACAGGATCGGCGACGGCAACGAATTTCCATGGTTGCCGATGGGCCCCAGAGGGAGCACTGGCCGCGGTGACAATCGCCTGTTCAATCAGTACCCGGGGCACTGGGTCTGGGGCGAATTGACGAACACTGCGTCGCGTGACCATTTGTCGGCGAAATGCTTCGGCGCGCTCCAGCATGGTTTCTGGAGGCAACCGTTCGTGCTCGTAGGGAATCGAGGGTGCGGCGGTCATGGTGTCTATCCTACACGGTAGGAACTCAAGCAATTCGTGGTTGTCTTTGGCGGATCGGTGAACGGATCAAATCTGCAAGTTCCAGGATCGTTTCTGGGCGAATGTGACTCATACTATCAAGTTCTCCCAGTACTTGGCGGGCCAACTGGACTGGGCGGCGCGGAATCGGACCCGAGTGCAGCGAATCGTTCTCCGCTTGCTTAAGGGCGACCTGACGCAGTTCGCCAAGGTCTCCGGAGCGAAGCGCTGCCAGGAGAGCGAGCTCCTGCTCGTGTTGACGGAACCCCTCGACGGCTCGGGCCACCCCCGGATCGAGGGTACCAGGAGTCGCCGCGGTGTAATTTAAGGCCAGCGTTTGCCAATCGGTCTTTGTGGTCTGATTGGCTGCATCGCGAAGCTCGGCTTGAACCTGAGCAAGGACGTATTGTCCCTCAGGTCGCCGGGGGGCGTCGAGTTCGAGCAGGATCCGCGCAGGCGAGTCTTGACGCAACAAACCAAGAGAAAATGTGGATATTCCCTCAGAATCGCTTTTTGGTGTCAGAAGGCCAGGTGACGGATCGAGTTGCGCGATGGACTTGAGCTTCACCTCTTTGATGCGGCGAAGGGCGAGGGTCACATTCGTAAAGGTTGGTGCAACGAGCTCCCCCAGGACCGTCGTCCAGACTTGCTCGATCGCCTCGGTGTGGGTTGGGTCAATGTGCTGCCAGTTTCCATCCGTCAGTCGGGCAAGATCCTCGAACAACGACAAATTCCAGGTGCTGCCCAGACCGAGTAGGGTCCAGGGGATCCCTGCTTGACCGGAACGAACCGCCAAATCACGGCAACTCGCCTCATGTGCGGTTTCCCCATCTAACAAAACCACGACGTGACGACGGCGAAGTGGGTCACCAGAAGCAACCAGCTCGTTCAATGCGAGCTCAACGCCTCGATGCAAAATCGTCGCAGCTTGGTCAATCGTGGGATGCAAGAGTTCGCCGATCCCCTGGACGATGGCATCATGCTCGGTGCACATCGTCAGCGGTAAACAGCAAGCAGCGCTGGCAGCAAAGCCGATCACGCTTACACGATCGCTAGGCCGCAATCGTTCCAAAACTTGTTCGAGGGCATGGTAGGTTCGTTGCAAGCGGGTCTGACCCGTTCGATCCTCCTCATACATCGAACCCGAACAGTCGATGACCAAGGCAAGATCGAGGGGCCAGGGGGGAAGCGTTACCTCGGTAACCGGTTCGACTGTCAACAACGCGTGCACCGAAGCGGACACGCTCGATGCCACGATCGAGTCTGGTGAGAGGAGTTGCTGCAAACGGACGGGGAGCCCTTGGGACATGAGTCACGCATCCTACGATCCAGCAGGCAGGCCACAAGCTCAGACGGCAATGAGGTGTAACCTGTTGACGCGTGAAATGCAACGCAAGCCCCAGCAGGAATTGCCAAAGACATTCGATCACGCGATCAGCGGGCATCGAGGAAGTGTTGGATGGCCGTCCATAATTGAATTTGCAGATTGTTACCTTGAGCTTTTAGACCGAATCGTTCTGCACGATCGCGAGCAGCATCAGGTTCGGATCCATCCACCATGCGAAAATAGGCATACCACAAGCAACCGGCATAGACCCCAGTTTCATCATACACAAAGACAGGGCCGCCACTGGTCGCATCCACCAAAGCAGTGAAACGCTGCAAATCCGCAAGTCGAATGCGGTCGGGTGCGATCGCAATTGCATGGAAAGCCATCGCATGTTCCTCGACCATCTTGCGGTCAGAACTAATATCGGTCTCGGGAGCATGCAAATATACCGCTGTCGCAAATGATTGATCACGTAACCAAGCGAGCCCATCGAGATCGGGACGAAGACCTGTAAACACCCTGGACTTGACTTGAGCGAAGGCTGGGATGCCCACCGGGAACTCGAGAAATTGGCCAGCCACAGGAGGGTGTGTTGCGGGTTGTCTGGACCGCGGCGGTGGTGCAAGTGGGGACTGCAATGGACTCAGGCGTGGGGGTTGGTGTGGTTTCGCGGCACTCCAAGAAGTTGGAGAAAGCGGTTCCGGCGCCATGAACAACACGCGACCATTCCGATACTGAGTATCTGGGACAGGCATGCCAAAATCAATCCGAGATCGTTTTGCCACGCGCTGGGGTTTTAGAGGGACGGGAGGTGAGGATCGTGACTGACTGGAGCCACCAAAACCGGGCGGCAGCTGCTCCGGGAGGAGGACATCAGGTTGTGGAGGGAGTGGTGCGGGTGAGGGTGCGGGTGCGGCAGGCACCACAGTAGATCCGGTGCTTGGCGGGGCGACGAATCCGGTGGCGGGGGCGACAGCCGAGGGAGCCACCCCCGTGGGAGGTGGTGCGTAAAACGGTTGTGTCCCCCCCGGTACAGGGATGGAACCTGGTGGGACATTGATGGTGGACCCGGAGTTGGTCCCACACTGCGGCTGGCACTGTTTGCAGAAATGCCGGCACCCCGTTAGCGCAAGCAGCATGGCAACAACCAGGCAAAGAAAACGGTGGCCCAGCATGGTTTCCTCCTTCAAAAAGCAGCCAAGACAACCTCATCTTAACTGTTTTGCATGAAGGAATGTAGCAAGAGTTGCACACTTGTCGCGTATTCTGAGGCGGCCACCTGCGGGGTCTACCGGTTACACGAGCTGGGTCAGAAGCGGTCCGGAGCACCACTCGCATGCATCGCTTGTTCGCGTAAACGCGCGGGGTTCAAACCCGCGTGGCGACAGAAGCTAGCGACCACCCAATCCAAAGTGAGCAGACTCACTAGCATGTCGATGGCACGACACTGACCATGCCCCAGACAACAAGCGCGGTGGTAAGCATCACGCAAGACACGGATCGTGTTATTGGACAGGAATTCGCGATTGAGGAGCAGAATCGCATCCGGATCCCCGTTCGCTTCTGGAAACAGACCTCGGAAATGATCAAGAAGGTTTGGCCGGTCCAGATCCATGGCGTGGGCCCACTGCTGAATTGGGCGATCTGGGCGAGCAAGGAGGCCCATGAATAGATGGGGGGTGCGAATGCAGTCCCAGTTGGTCGAACGGGCCTGGCCGAGCGTCTCACGGAGCGCATCGACAGCCCCTGAATTCATCAACTCCAGCCGGATCCGGCCAGCAGGATGAAAGATGTCGTCCCGGGTTGGATTCCCACTCCGCATGAATCGACCTCAATATGGTTGGGTTCGCGAAGCTACCAGGATTATGGCGAATGAATCGATCGCCTGCAAGCGAGCTTAGTTCACCGAAAAGGAATCGTCTCGGACCCGAGTTTTCCCAGCCAATGGCAACCGAATTTCATAATTTTTCTTGGCATTCCCCTTCGCTCGGAGAAACGCATCATGCGATTATGTCTGATTCTCGCGTGTGTTGGCATCGGCGGGAGCCCCACATTGGCCACCGACTGGCCCACTTATCGGGGTGATATCGGTCGTACTGCGGCTACTCCTGCGAAGTTGCGCTTCCCGCTATACCGAAAGTGGATGCACACGCCAAGCCACCCTCCCCGCCCCGCTTGGCCAGCACCTGCCCGTGGCAGTTACTGGCAACAACTGACCAAGATTGAACCACGCATCACCGAAGATCAAACATTCCATCCGATCTTAGCAGACAATCGCCTGTTCTATGCCTCATCTTCCGACGATCATCTGCATTGTCTGCACTTGGAGACCGGGGCGAAACTCTGGTCATTGGCGACCGATGGGCCGCTACGCTATGCACCGACGGTCGTCAATGGACGGGTTTATCTCGGTGGTGACGATGGCCATCTTCGCTGTCTCGAGAGCGCATCGGGGCAGCTCCTTTGGCAGCAACGCATTGGACCCGAAGATCGTCGGGTGTCCGGCAACGGCCGCATCATTTCTGCCTGGCCGCTTCGGGGTGGCCTCGTCGTGCTCGAAGGCACGGTCTATGCCACCGCCGGTCTGTTCCCGTCTCAGGGGGTTTACGCGGTCGCGCTGAATGCACAAGATGGCTCGGTCATCTGGCGACGCATCTTGCCCGATTCTGCCCAAGGCTATCTGTTGGCCTCCGGGAATCAACTGATCATTCCGACTGGGCGAGGAACACCCGTGGCGCTGGATCGGATGACCGGTGCACGTCTTAAAGAGTATCCGAGTAACCCGGGCACCTACGCTCTGGTCACCGATCAGGAACTCATCGCGGGCCGAGGCAACGATGGCAGTCTGGCAGTTGCCGACTTGTCGAGCCGTCGCAAGCTCGTGACGTACCAGGGCAAACAGATGGCAGTCAACCCCAAAACGTCCTTTCTACTGGGCAACCGTCGGTTGATCGCACTCGATCGGACCGCTCCCAAAGGACGATCGGCCTTACGCTGGCATGTCGACTGTGCCGACTCATCCAGTCTGGCCGCTGGCGACAACGTGGTGATCGCCGGCGGGGACGGAGTCGTCCGGGCCTTCGACAGTGACACTGGCAAACAAGTTTGGTCCGCTCCAGTCGAGGGCAAGGTTCTCGGATTCGCCTTGGCCGATGACAAACTCGTGTTGAGTACCGATCGGGGCCAGCTGATTTGCTTTGGTCCAATGCATGGGCAGGGAGCGGAAGTCCATCAGACACCGGTCCCAGAAGCCAACGGTGATGTTGCGGAACCGGCAGCTTGGGTCCACCCCCTGCTGTCAACGATCCCGCGGCGTCAGGGCTTTGGCTTGATCGCCGGCTTGGACGGCATCGAGTCGCTGGAGGCATTGATCAAGCAGTCGGAGTTCCGCCTTGTGGTGATCGACCCGCGCAAGGACGTGGTTGCCCGCGCTCGCAAGGCGTTGCTAGCCGCAGGGATTTACGGCCATCGCATCAGCGTGCATCACATACCTGCGGGTACGTTGCCATTCACCGACTATCTGTTCCAGGTTTGTCAGGCGACCGGGGATGATTACCCAGAAGCGGAGCTATACCGAGTAACATCGCCCCGCGGTGTCCTCGCACTAGCCGGGGAGGAACCTCGGCGTGTCCCCCCACTTGCCGACGCCGGTAGCTGGCGGCATCAATTCGCCGACCCAGCCAACACCGCCAACTCTGGGGACCGACGTGTTCGCCGCGACTTGGCGTTACAGTGGTTCGGCGGTCCGGGGCCGAGCCGCATGGTGGATCGCCACCTGCGTGCTCCCGCCCCTTTGTGTGCCGATGGTATCCTGGTGGTCCCAGGAGAAAACATGTTGCTCGGAGTCGATGCCTTTTCTGGGACCGAACTGTGGCAGATCGAGCTCCCGGGTTCCCAGCGCTACACAATGCCTTACGACGCCGGCTACACTTCGGTTGAGAAAGAGACGATCTCCATTGCCGTCCGAGACAAGTGCGTGATGCTCGACCTGCACACCGGCACGCGTAAAGCCACGATCCCCGTGCCGGAGTTCGTTGACACGGAAGCGGACCTCCACTGGGGCTACAACGCCTACCTGGGTAACGATCTCATCGGCAGCGTGCAGCAGGCTAGCGCGTCGCGCACCGAACCTAGCCGCGAACTGATCAGCGCGGACTACAATAATGAACAACCTCTGGTCACAAGCCTGGGAATGTTCCGCCTAGACCCTCGAAGTGGTACAACCCGCTGGCATCGCAGCGACGGGGTCATCTTGAACCCGAGCATCTGTGTCACCCCCGAGCAGATCTACTTCCTCGAGGGTCGTTCCGAGAAGGTGCGCAACCACCCTACCGGGCGGATGGTGCTGGCCGACTTGCTGGAAGATGCCTATCTCGTGGCCCTTGACAGCACCACTGGCAGGTTGGTCTGGGAACAACCCGTCGATGAGCAAATGGCGGCCTGCAAAAACATCCTTTTCTTACAATATGCCGAAGGCCTGCTAGTGGCGTCGGGCTCCTATCTGCGAGACAAGGACACCTGGTATCGGGTGGCCACCTACCGTGCGGACCGTGGGGAGCCGGTCTGGCGTGCCGAGCACGCCAAGGGGATGCCCGGCCAGTTCACCCATGGTGAACAGGTACACCATCCGGTCGTGCTCAAGGATGTGCTCGTCGCCGAGCCGGTGCTCTACGAGCTGCAAACTGGCAAGCGGATCGACCCGACCACCCAAGGGCGCGACTGGCGGATCGTTCGCCCTGGACACAGCTGCGGTACCCTCTCGGGGGCTGGCAGCTGCCTGTTCTTCCGAGCGAACAACCCCACGGTAATGGACTTGGCCCATGAATCCGGTGGCCGCGGCAGCGTCAACAAGCTGTCTCCAACCCGCCCCGGCTGCTGGATCAACATCATCCCAGCCAATGGAATGGTGCTGATCCCCGAGGCCTCGGCGAGCTGTGTGTGTAACTACTCGTTGCAGACTTCGATGGGTTTTCTACCGGTGGACAGCCCGGTACCGGTTCTCGAGGAGGTTGTTCCCGAGCGGTAGAAGTTTGCGGCAAGTGGTAACTGGGAAATCGCTACCCCCAAGGTGGACACCGGGCCGGGCTCCGCGGCTGGTCGCGGAGTCCGCAATCCGGAGTGGGTCAACCACGATCCGTCACCGTCCACTCAGACGAGGAGACGGCACGCAGTTCGTACCCCGGTCCAGGTTCCACCACGCGGCCCCCACCCTGGTAGACAACGCGGTAACGGTGACCCAGTTCACGATTCAGCGACTCCCACAGGACAAAACCATCATGCCAAAACCGTTTCCACTCGTCTGGGCTCGGCCGTGGCGACCGACGCGAACGGCGGCACAACCGCTCAAAACGACCTGACCAATCCTCGAGGTGAGCGACGGTGGCCGCGGCCAACCCCAGACGTCGGGGGCTGGGGTTGGCGTGTAATTGACCGTAGGACTTGATGATCCACAATGGTGAATGACCCGCGACCGCCCGAAGCTTGAGAAGTGGATAACGCCGCGAGATTGGCAAGGGTAACAAGCCAGAGCGTTTTAAGCCCCAGCGGTACATAAGTAGCCCCCATCCCGCAAGGAATCGGACAGCACCCGAAGGGGTTACTTCGAGAAACCAGCGGGGGTCGAGAATGTATTTGATTTCCTCGTTCCAGGCAAGCACGAACGAATCTCGTTCGAACCAAGTACCCAGACAAGTACGATGACAGATACGATCATCGAAGGGTTGCAGGAGTGGGTGCGAAGTACCCACCATGGGAAAGCCCAACAGATCCTGTCCGCGGACAATTGCCTGGTTGCATAGCGGACAGCGCATCCCGTCCATAATCCATGACATGAGCGTGTGCCTCAATAGTGGATTCGTCCAAGCACGCGGACGGGAAAGCGTGTTTGGTAGTCAAGAATCATCCAGAATGAGTCGCAAACGAATGAATCGCAAACTCAGGGGGAATCATTGTCGATGGGCAACATCGGAGACGGGATCAATAACAACATTCCCTTTTTAACATCTTCGCGGACAAAGTCCAAGCACAATGTGTCTCGGGGAGCGGTAATTCTCACGACGAACGGGTGTGGTGAAGACGTCATAGTCTTGCGGGATCACTTAAGCGTGGCAAATCTTCAAGATTGCGGAGTCCAAACAGGCTGAGGAAGCGTGCCGTTGTGCCGTAGGCTACCGGTTGAGCACCGGTCTGGCCACGTTGTAGAACCGTGATCAGGCCTAGTCGGAGAAGTTGACGTAATGGCGCAGCAACATCCGCTCCACGGAGACTGTCCAGTTCGGGTTTGTCAATTGGTTGACGGTAGGCAATGAGTGAGAGCACATCGAGGGCAGGTTGGGTCAGTCGGGCTTCCCGGGGGGAGCCAAACAGTTTATCGCGGATGCGCTGAAATCGCGGGCGGACCTGCAATTGGTAGCCTTCAGGGAAGGCTTCGATGACACACGGACGGTTTTGTCGTCGATATTTTCGCGCGAGCGTATCGATGGCCGCAGTAAAGCGATCGGCATCCAAGCCTCGGATAAGCGTCTGTGCTCGATCGCTGGATAAGGGATCGGACCCGAGGAAAAGCATCGCCTCAAGGATCTGTTCCAGGCTGGGTGCAGGTGCATCCGCAGACTCAAGCGCGGTTGTTTCGATACCCGGCGCGTCGGCAGGCTCCGAAGCGAGTTTGCATGCGTTACCGTCCTGCTGGGTAGGTTCCTGGGCATCCGCATCTTGTTCGGGAATCGCGGCAAGCAGATCCGGATCGCCGTCCACTTCCCAAAGCGAAGCATCCTTCTCGCCCGTCTCAGTCATGGCCATAGCTCCCGAAGCGGGGTGTGCGGCAAATAAAAAACACCGGTAATGAAGGTACCGACCCAGGCAATGGTAAAGAAGACGGCAAGCGGTAAGTGCAAACGTTTCCAACGCAACCAACCGCTCACGAACATGAGGATCATCAGCACCGCCGCAGGCACCGAAAACAACAGATGGATCCGTAATTGTCGCCGGGTCGCTTCCGGAAAGCTGTCGGTGAGTCCAGGATTGAGGACGCGAATAATGATTTCCAGCCCAAGCACGGCACTAAGAGTCAGCACAAAAAAGGCGGTGTTGAGCCATCCATGTAAGCGGCGGTGACCCAAGGCAATCGCCGTCACCGCCGCGAGCCAGATCAGAGTGACCAAGATGACTGCGATCTTCAGGGCTAAAATGACATTCGGGGCCGTGAGCACATTCCCTCCTAGGGAGATTCTCATGGGATCAAATGAGCAACCGCGCAAGATTGAAATAAATTAGTAGGGTCAACATGTCGGCAAGAGCCAGGGCGATCGGTCCGGCGGCCACTTGGGGGTCGCATTTCAGCAAGCGCAGGAGGTTGGGAATTGCCACCCCGATCAGGGCGGCAACGGTCACTCCACCGAGAATCCCACCCAAAATGCACCAAAGCAAGACCATCGACCCTTGCCAAAGAAAAGCGACGCTCGCCACCAAAATGCCCACCCCCAGCCCCAAGAGGACTCCGGTTTGCAGTTCGGAGCGTAACTTCCCAAGCAGGCTGCCCCAGGTCGGTTGACGCATATGGATACTTTCTAATGCCAGAGTGACCGACTGGATGCTCACACTTTCGGCCAGAGCCAGCACGACGGGGATGAACAGAGCCAACACGGCCTGCTTCCAACCAAGAACATCCTGGAACACCCCCGAGAGAAACGCGGCGAGAATACCACCCCCGACGTTACACAACAGCCAGGGAAAGCGGCCGCGAAACGCACGGAGTGGGTTGGCTTGTTGTGCCTCGCTCAGGGTCAAACCGAAGATCTGGAACAGGTCCCGATCGTGCCGACCACTCTCCGACACTTCCGAGAGCTCCTCGGTATACAGCTCGACATCGATCACCCCGAGCACGCGGCGGAATTCATCGACGATCGGAAAGGCCAGGAACTGATGCAAACTGAAAAATTCGCAAGCTTCCAGGACCGTGGCCGCCGCCGGGATGGCCACCACACGGGTAATCATGATGTCCTGAATTCGCTGATCGGGTTGAGCAAGGAGTAAGCGGCGGGTCGGGATGACTCCTTGCAGACGGTGGTCGGCATCGACCACGTAAAAATACACAATCCGACCCTCGGGGGGATGCTTGCGGAGATACGCAAGGGCTTCTTCGATCGTATGCTCGGGATGGATGACGGGATACTCCCGCCGCATATGCTGCGTCACGGGTTCACGCAGCGAATCTTCGGTCAGTCGCATCAGGCCTTCCTCGCACCGGGTATGCGATCAGTGATAGCGTGGCACACTCGGGTCGATAAGGCGTGACCAGGCATCAATCCCTCCGGCCAAGGATGCCGCGGGTCCGAATCCCGCTTGCTCCAAGATTGCTGTGCCAGAAAGAGATCGAATGCCATGATGGCAATAAACCACAATCAAGCTTCCCGACGGGGGCTCCAGTTCATCGAGTCGCAAGGGGAGCTCGCCCAGCGGGATCAACATACTCGCCGGTAAGACGGCAATACGGTGCTCATCGGGCTGGCGAACATCCAGCAAGAAGGTTGGCTCGCCCCGTTTTAGTCGCTCGGCAAGTTCCTGGGGATGAATCTGCTGTACCATGGTGCCGACTCCATCGCGACTTAGTCTCGTTCGGCGATGTCGGGCACGCCCAGCGTTGCCAGATAATACCGTTCGCGGTCGCGCATCGCTCGCCGTTGTTGATCGTTCTGGTCGTTGTAGCCACAGAGGTGCAAGACACCATGGATGATATAGAGAATGAGCTCATCCTCGACGGCATGACCGGTGTCGCTTGCGACCTCTTGGGCCACCTCGACACCGATCACCAGCTCTCCTTGAAGGACCTTGGCGGCTAACCCGGACAGGGGGAAGGACAGAACATCGGTCGGTTCATCGTGATCAAGGTAGCGTTTGTTGAGCTGGTGGATGGTCGGATTGTCCACAAACGCCAAGCTGATTTCGGCGTTGTCGATCTCCTCCCCTTCCAGGACCGTCCGAACAACGCCACGCAGTCGCTCTCGGTCGAGCGAAATCCGTTCCTGTGGACTAGCGATCGAAACACGCAGCATCGGCGGCCCCGGACACGAGGATTGGTACAGTGGTCCCGCCAGTATTTTAGCCAACGGCGGCAACGCCGATGGGAGTTTCTACGGAGTCAACGGTGGGTCCAAGCACTTCCTGGGCCAGGGCAAGATAGTCGATGGAGCCATTGGAGCTAGGGGCATAACGGAATACCGGCTGCCCATGGCTTGGTGACTCGGCCAGCTTGATATTGCGGCGGATCATGGTGTCAAACACGCGGGCCTGAGCCCAGGGCACCTGCGCGGCACGTGTACGGTCGAGAAAGCCCTTTAAGTCACGCACCACTTCTTGGGCCAGCTTGGTGGTAGATTCGAACATACACACAATTATCCCAGTTACTCGCAACTCAGGATTGATCCGTCGTCCGACCAGCGCAGTGGTCTCAAGCAGTTTGCTCAGGCCATGCAGGGCGAGGAAGTGTGGCTGTAATGGGATGAAGACCTCGTTGGCCGCAGCAAGAGCATTCAGGGTGAGCACCCCTAACGATGGCCCGCAATCGAGGATCAGGAAATCGAATGATTCCTCATCTTGGGACAGCTTCTCGCGGAGAATGACTTCGCGGCCAACGATCCCCGCGAGCTCCACCTCGGCCGCCGCCAGGTTGATGTCGGAGCCGACCACGGCCAGTCGATCGTGCACGTAGCGTCGAACATCGGCGAGCGACCTGCCGTTGACCAAGACATCGTAGATCGAAGGTAATTCGCCATCTGGTTCAATGCCCAGATGGGTGGTGGCGTGGGCTTGTGGATCGAGATCGACAATACATACCCGTTGGCCCTGATCGGCCAAGGCAGCACCGAGGTTGACGGCCGTGGTCGTTTTGCCCACGCCCCCTTTTTGATTGATCATTGCGATCCGTCGCATCGAAAAGCCCTCGCTTGCCTGGCCTACCGGGTTCACGAACGGGGCGGATTCTAGCACTCGAGAACCGTGTGTCTAGGCCAAGCCCGTGAGGACTTACATCGAGCGTGCATTCCAGGTGTGCGCGAGCGCAAGGACCGTTCTCAATAAATTAAACAGGCAAGTTTGTAGCCCCAATCCAGCCAAAATCAGACCGGTCAAGAGCCAGCCATGGGCAGACGCGAACCAGGCGGAAGAAAAATGTAGCCCAAAGCAAACGGTACCCAATAGAAACCATCCCACGAAGTAAAGACCGCCCCCCGGAGAAAGCCCGTTCCCGAGACACCGAGGCGTAGCGACTCGAACGCCCTCGGCCAATCCCCGGTTTGCATGGGCCCGCTCCACCAAGGTGGCATGTGCCAACTCCCCAAAGAGTATGCCTTGATAGCCCATGAACAAAGCCAGTGTTGCCGCAGCAAGGATGGGCAACCGGTGCAGGATTGGAAAGGGTATTTCCCACGAGGCAGCCAGCGCACAGCCGAGCGTACCGAGGAACACCAGGAGAAGTCCGGGCACCAAAAACAGCCAGTTTGGGCAATACAGTAGCAGTAAGCGCAAATGCCGCCAACCATCGCGCCAGGTACATAGATGCGACGGCCGGGAACGACCATCGGGATAGAGGGTCACCGGTACTTCGGTGATCCGCTGTTTCAGGAGGGTGGCCTTGACGACCATTTCGCTGGCAAACTCCATTCCTAAGGCTTGGAGGCCAAGTTGCTGATAGGCCTGCTTGCGAAAGCCGCGTAGGCCACAATGGAAGTCCCCGACGGCACAACCGAACAACCAGCGTCCGAGTTGGCTGAGAACGGGATTGCCGAGATAACGATGCAACCAAGGCATCGCTCCGGGACAGATGCCTCCATGGAACCGATTGCCCATGACCAGATCATGGCCGGCGTGTAGCGCGGCCACCAACGGTTCGATTTGTCCAAAGTCATAGCTATCATCGGCATCGCCGATGATGATGAACGGTGCTTTGGCGGCCTCGATACCCCCTTGGAGAGCTGCTCCGTACCCTTTCTGTTCGATGGATACGACGCGCACCCCATACGATCGAGCGATGGCCACCGAGTCATCGTGACTCCCATTATCCGCCACGATGACCTCGCCCTCGATGTCGAGTTGTGCGAGTGCGGCCTGGGCTTTCTCGATACAGCGGCCGAGAGTCTCGGCCTCGTTCAAACATGGCATCACGATGGCAAGTTCCGAGGATTCCAAGGGTTTTTTTGGGGGACCATTCCGGACCATTCCGGACCATTCCAGACCGTTTCGGGGACTTTCGCACCGGTTGTGGGTCGTTTCAGGGCGAATGGGCATCGTTCTCACCCGCAAAAAAAAGGAAAAAAGGGCCTTGTCTTTCGACAACGATAGTCATTAGAAACACAATAGCAATCCGCTTACCTCTAATTCATTGAATTTTCAAGAAATATGTCTCCATTGTCGCCCTGCTTTCCTTGCCCTGATGATTCCGATGATGGTAGCCGTCGCTTGAAGCCACGGATTTGGCGAGACCACGACTGGTATGTGTTGAGACGGATGCGACTGGCGCTTGAAGAATTGCTGGATCGATGTAAGTCGATGTCAGTAAGTAATTTAGAGCCCAAAAAAATGTTAGATTTTGGTTGCGGCCATCGCCCCTACGAAACACTCGTGCGGGTCCGGGGCTGGGAGTACATCGCCTGTGATTTGACCGGTCGCGTCGATGTGCTGGCGATACCACAACAGGCGCTCGAGCTTCTAGACAATAGCATAGCATTAGTCGGATCGTTTCAGGTACTTGAACATGTCTGGGATCTGGACTGGTATTTCGGCGAGGTATATCGCGTATTACAACCTGATGGTGCTTTTCTTTTGTCGACCCATGGCACCTGGCTCTATCACCCGCATCCGACCGATTATCGCCGTTGGACCCGGGAAGGTTTGCTCGGAGAATTGCGGGCTCGCGGCTTTCACGTTTTGGCCTGCCGATCAATTGTCGGTCCGTTGGCTTGGACCAGCATGTTCCGCCTGTTCGCCGTTCGATATCTGATGCGAAAAGTGCCGATACTCGGGCCGATGGTGTTGGTGCCCGTGCTACTGATGTACAACCTACGGATGCTCGTTGAAGATTGGATCACTCCGAGGCGTGTGCGTGAAGTCAATGGCTGTGTTTACCTCGTGATGGCCCGCAAGGATGGATCCGGAGGCTGAGGGAATGCGGATTCTGCAGGTGACCCATTACTTCGCTGATCATCCCGGTGGCATCGAACGAGTGGCTGCAAAACTCGCCCAGGGCTTTCGCAAGAAAGGCGCGAAAGTCCGCTGGGCAGCAAGTGTCAGCGGAGCGAAGCAGACATCGGGCGACCCGAATCGCATTGAGATCTCGGCATGGAATGGGAGCGAACGCGCGTGCGGGATCCCGTATCCGGTGTGGGGACCTCGCGGTTGCTTGCAGCTATGGCGTGCCGTTGACGACAGCGAGCTCATCCTCGTTCACGATGCCCATTACCTTGGAAGTGTCCTGGCAGCAACCATGGCACGTCAGCTACAAAAACCGCTGGTGGTGGTCCAGCATGTTGGAGCGGTCCCTTACCCCCAGCAAATCCTCCGCACCCTTCAGTCACTGGCCCACGCAAGCATCAGTCGCTACGTTCTCCGCCAGGCCGATCGAATCATCTTTGTATCCCCAAAGGTACAAGCCCATTTCTGCCAGCGTATTCCGGAGCTTCAGCGATTCCACGTCATTGCCAATGGGGTGGACAAGCAATTGTTCCACTCGGCCAGTGTCCTGAAGCGGACACAGGCAAAGAGGGAACTGGGCGTTCCAAGCGGCCCTGTCGCGTTGTTTGTCGGCCGCTTTGTCACCAAGAAGGGTTTGCCTTTCTTGCGGCAACTTTGTCAACAATCGCCCAAGTGGACCTGGCTGTTTGCTGGTACGGGACCCATCCACCCAGGGAATTGGCATTTACCGAATGTCCGTTGTCTGGGCCTGCTTGCTCCTGAGCAGCTATCGACCCTCTACCATGCGGCGGATCTATTGGTCCTACCCTCTGTGGGTGAGGGCTTCCCACTGGTCGTCCAGGAGGCCATCGCCTGCGGACTACCCGCTCTATTGACTCCAGACACGCTTGCCGGTGCCCCCGGATATGCACCGCTCGTTTTCGCCGAAGGTGACCCACGCCGGTGGAGTCGACTCCTCAACCTGCTCCGATCAGAGCCCGGTCTCTTGGAGCAGAAGCGTGAAGTGATCCAGAAGGCTCAATCGAGCATCGGGAATTGGGATGACTGTAGCGCTGCTTACTGGAAAGTCCTGCAGGAGTGCTGTCGTGACGCCTGATCGGCAGTTGATCAACCAGTCAGCCCTACGTCGCTGGCGGATCATTCTTGTTGTCGCTGGTTGTCTGGCCTATCTCCCCAGTCTTCAAGCGGATTTTATCTTCGATGACCGCCCCCATGTCATTGGGAACCCACAAATTCAGAGCATGTTTCCGTTTGGCAAGTTTTTCGAGCTCGTCCGCCCACTGGGGTATTTTTCCTTTGCCCTAAACTACCAACTACATGGCAACGAACCGTTGGGATACCATCTCACAAATCTGACTATCCATTTATTTGCGGGTCTGGTCGTAATGGCTCTCCTATACCAGACCCTAACGTTGCCCAAGAGCCGTCCATTCTATCAGCGTCATGCCGCCGAACTGGCAGGGATCATCGCGACGCTTTGGGTAGTCCATCCGCTCCAAACCCAGGCGGTCACTTACGTCTATCAACGCTTTGAAACCTTAATGGGGTTGTGTTACCTCTGCACTCTGTACGCGGTCATCCGAGGAGCGAGTTCTCCGAGTACGCATTCATGGTACTTTATCGCACTGTGTTGCCAGTTCTTTGGTCAGGGATGCAAACATGTCATCGTCACTGCGCCGTTGGTGGTGATGTGCTATGACCGGGTATTTCTTTCCAACACCTGGCGATCCGTTTGGATAAGTCGGCGGTGGCTTTATCTTGGGATGTGGGCAATTGCAGTAACCGCCGTGGTATGGCGGTTTCTTTACCTTCGTGAAGCCTCGGACACCAGTGTGGGCTTTCGGGTCGATGGGATCAGTCCGTTGACGTATTTACTCACACAGCCGGGTGTGATACTGCACTATCTTCGGCTAAGTATTTGGCCTGATCCGCTCTGCCTAGACTATTGGTCGTGGCCGCTGGTAACCGGATTGTCTCTGGCAACCGTACCACCGCTGCTCATTGTCTCAGGCTGTTGTAGCCTCGTTGCATTTAGCATGCTACGAGGCTCGGTGTGGGGTTTCATCGGGCTTTGGTTTTTTGTCATCCTGGCTCCGACATCGAGTTTTGTACCCATTGCAGATGTGGCCTTTGAACATCGGATGTACCTATCCTTGGCGAGTGTCCTCGTTGTCGTCGTTTTGGCTGTGACCTTGCTGCTGCGATGGTTGCGATCCCAGCTCAAGCTTCAGGGATCTACATGCAGAGTCCTCTCCGTTGTTCTTCTGTTCTTCATCATAATGCTACTGGTTAGTCGAGCCGCGATACGGAACTGCGACTACCGAACGGAGGAAACGATCTGGCTGGATGTTACCCAGAAGAGACCCGACACCCCACGAGCCCATTACAACCTTGGCACGATCTATCTTCGACGTGGCGAGCTTGTAGACGCGAAATCTTCTTTGTTGAAAGCGCTTAGACTGTTGCCGCAATATAGCGATGCGCGGAATAACTATGGATTGGTAGTCCTCGCCGAAGGCGACCTCGAGGCCGCTCGCCAGCAGTTTGCCATCGCAGTTGCGACTACTGAATGTCAATCCCCAGCAAATCATGACCGCCGTATTTGGAAGTATCAGAACTTGGGGAAAAGCTATTTGCTTCTTGGCAACCCGAGCATGGCCATCTTGTGGCTTCGCCGCTCTCTAGGCGAGATCGACGCCGCTCCGCCGCTTCCTAGGGTGCTAAGCCAAATTTATCTAGCCATGGCGTACATCCACTGCAACGATCTCGAGGCAGCCAACCGATGCTGGAAAGAGAGTGAGCGATTACTCCCTGACTGGCCTCAGCAGCTCTTAGCAATCGTAGTTGGGCGGCTCGGTCAGCCGCCTCAACATTGTTACCATGGATTGGACGAAATTCTCCTGTTTGCTGAGGCCATATGTCAATTTCGTGGTAGCGATCAACACCCTCGATCGGTCTATGCCCTAGCAGAATGCTATGCTCGATGTGGTCGTTGGTCGGACGCCATTCGGTCAGCCAAACAAGCAATTGCCCTCGCCAATCGCGGAAAACAGGTGGGTCTTTCCGAGCGCATCCGAGTCAGTCTCGCCGCATATGTGACCCAGCAGCCAACCCACCGGTAGAGCGTAACGACCTCAGCTAGGGACTTGAGTCCGCCGTTGCATGGAGAATCGAGGGCACCGAAGGGTGAGCCTCAAGGTATTCAAGCATTAAGCGGGGTGGCGGCAAGCTGGGTTCGAGCTGCTGGGCGGTTTCCAGATGGGTCTGTGCGAGTTCTGGTTTACCTTGCTGAAGGAGTAGCGCTCCAAGATTGCTATGGGCTTGGGCGGGCTCAAGCACTTGAACAAATGCCTCATAGCTCTCGTCATAGCGTTGCTGTGCAGCATTGGTCATACCCAAGTTCACCCAGGCACGGGCATGGGTGGGATCCGCTTCGGTTGCTCGGAGAAGGTACCGTTCGGCCAATTGGTAATCGGCGTTCTGGTAGTGACAGAAGCCGAAATCGTTGAGCACGTCGGGATTGTTTGGGTCCTCTTTAAGGGCCTCTAAGTAATGCTCAATCGCTCGATGACGATCCCCTTGGCGTTCGTAGCAGACAGCAAGACGATGCTTGATCCCAGGGTTATTGGGTTGATACTTCAAAACACGGTGATACTGATCAATGGCATCGCCTAAATAGCCTTCTTTTTCAAACGCGCGTGCTCCGACTAAACAAACGCGGGCCGCAAGATCCGGGGCCAGAGTGGTACTTTCTGCAGCGGGGTCGGGCGGCGAATCAAATTGGCTCGTGTCCAGGGCCATCCCCTGATGAAGACATCCTAAAGCCTGTACCAGACAAACCAGCACCCCAAGCAGTCTAAGACGAAGTGGCATGAGCATTTCCTCAACGAGTCAACTGGCTGGCAATACGCCAGCAGTCGACAACCCAGCTCGCTCAGAACAATAGACTCGGTCGGTTCAAAACCCAAAGTTTTCGGTCCCTGAAAGGCCAACCCCATCAACCCCTGCACCAACTCGGGCCCCGGATGGGACGCTGCCCCCCAACGCACTTGAGCCGCTTTGTCGACGAAATAGCTGTGCCGCCTCGGCACCGCGCAACCCCTCGGCTCGCGCTGGCTGGAGCAGGACTCGAGCTTGTGCATCCGCGATGCCCATCTGAGTTAGATAGCTGACAATGCCTTGGCGACGTTCCCGATCGAGGTCTGATCGACCCGACGGCTGAATCACAACCGGAAACGGCACGGTTGCTAATCGATGGGCTATTTCCTTGAGATGGTAGCCCCCGTATGGACCGAGCATCGTGCCGCCTTGATACCACTCATGTAAATAGATCACAAAATCATCCTGTTCGGCGGAACGCATCTCTGCATGGTAATAGCCGTTCACGGCAGTCCCAGGTGGTGCAGGAATCGCCCCGATCGGAGCCGGATCGCAGGTCAGCTGACTGATCCGCTCGAGCGGGTACCAGCAACCCATTGTCATGCCGGTGAAGATGCTGCTTAAAGAGAGGATACTTCGACGTAACAGGAACATGGCAGGCTCTCCATTGCCCGGTAGGAGCATCGATTTGATCAAAGCTCCCGCAGAAGCATGTTTCGGTACCGGGGAGTTGGGTTACTTCTTGTGCTCAGTCTGCAGGTCCATCGAAGCCGTTTCCTTTCGAGGAGAAGGTAACTCACTGATGATTGGAGATGGGCTTCTCGGCGGAAAGACCACGGTTGTTGGCGGATGGCCGCGAGGGAGGATGATGGGTGGCCGGCCATCCGAGTGCCCCCTCGGTCCATAAAGAAAACGATCTTCACAATGAAGGTAGCGAAAGATCCTGGCTAGATCGGTCCGTACTGGACTGCGAAAATCAGTCTGTTGGAGGCTAGTCAGCCGCCCGAGTAGGAAGAATTCCAAATCGCCTGGTTCTTTGAGGTCATCCCCAGGAAGCGGGAGACCCAACACCTGCTTAGGTTCCAAAGGATGCACTAGTTCCGGAGTCACCAGGATAATCAATTCTTGTTCACTCGCGGAGGTATCCTGCGCATTGAAGAATTGTCCCAGGATCGGCACTTCGCCTAACCACGGCACTCGACTTCCATTCCCGCCGAAAGAGGTCTGGATGAGCCCAGCCACCGCAAGGGTTTGACCTTCGCGCATTTCTACCGTGGTTGTGAACTGCCGTTGGGCCAGTCCCGAGACATTGGTGCCGCCGATGGACGCAGCCGTGGACAGATCCCGAGTACTGACACTCGCATCCAAGGTCAAGCGGATGCGATCCTTGTCGGTGATCACTGGCGTAAAGCTCACTTGGACACCGAAGGGTACGAAGGAAACGCCTTGCAATCCGGTAGCAGTCGCCCCGGTGATCAATGGGACTGGGAACGAACCACCCGCTTGAAAGGTGGCGGGCTGCCCATTGAGGGTAGTGAGCGTAGGCTCTGAAAGCGTTTTTGCGAGATTGACTTCGCGGAGGGCGCCGATGGCGAAGATTACTTGTCCGCCGTCCAAAAGGAGTGGGAGATTGTTGGTGAATCCAGCTCCAGTCAACTGGCTAAAGTAGTTCAGGCCCTGGTTACTGAACAAGGAAAAGTTAATCCCCATGGTGCGTAGCGCCGTCCGATTGACTTCGGCGGTGACCACGCGAAGCATCACCTGTTGCTCACCAGGAACACGT
Organism: uncultured Alcaligenaceae bacterium; assembly: GCA_964410665.1. Taxonomy (GTDB): domain Bacteria; phylum Planctomycetota; class Planctomycetia; order Gemmatales; family Gemmataceae; genus CAYPIE01. Next base: position 33,624 of record CAYPIE010000035.1, on the reverse strand, counting down.
AACATGTTGATCAGACTCGGGCTTTCGATGGTGAGGAGCCCCCGAAGATCGGCTCCTGCATAACGGGGATCGTTCAAAATCAGGGCAAAATTACTCGGCTGGATGACACGCCGTTCCACCCGAGGTGCCTGGATCGTGACGAGTTGCAATATTTTGTCTGCTTCCTCGGCATCTCGTGCCTGCCCGGAGAGAACCAACGTTTCGCCGAAAAGGTTGAGCTCGACGACACTATCGGGAAACGCGCAGTTGATTTCCTGAGCGAGCGTTCGGTACGCCCGTTTGCGTCCATCCAGTAACTGCTCTTGCAGCTGATTGCTCAAGCGAACCAGGTCCGGAGAGCTCTCAACCCGGACCAGAAGGCTGAGGATTCGCTCCTTGTCCGGTCGTTCCGGATCGTCGAACCAGAGGTTCAATACGGTCGTCCCGACCTGTCTGCCGGTGAAAAGATATTCGGTTTCGGAGATCAGTTGTAGATCGACGATGGTATCGCTCGGGAGCTGGGCCCGTTTGGGCGGCAGCTTGAAGATGATCAATTTTGGCCGCCCTAAGATCAATTGCAGGATGTTCTCAGGGCTCACGGTCCGCTCGATGAAACGGGCATAGTCACGTTGGGCTTCGGGCGAGGGTTGCAACACGGGATCGAGCGCGGGTGCTGGGGAGGGTAACAGTGGGAATCGAACGCTTGAGGAAGGGTCCGGATCGTTAAGAGTGGGAACTAAGCCCCAGTTCGGCACCACAACTGGGCCCGCTGAAGCGGATATGCGAGGAGCGGGTCGAGGAAGCGGTGGACGTTCCTGGGCCTGGATAAGACCGTGGACTCTTGGAACCAACGCCAATCCGAGAGCAAGGATCCGAGCTAGTGGCTTCACCATCGAGACTCCCCCAAGTCGGTGAGCAGCCTCCACGTCCCCGAGAGTGGATGTCGCGAACTGCCCGCGAAAAAGCGGGAGGGGAAATAACAACTTTCTAGTAATACTGCAAGTACAAACTGTCGCTCATTAACTCGATTAAGTTCCGCAAAGCACTTCCCGCGGCCACGGAGCCCTTTCCATCCGCAGGCATGCCAAGATGGAAAAGAGCGATTCTTCAAAACTACTTGTTTTATTCTTCGAAATCCTCATTGAAGTTATGTGAATTTCGCCTACCAATAAAAGCGTGGAATGTGTACTGCCTGCCAATTCGATGGATCGTGCTCCCGAATGGCTCAAACTGAGTGGCTAGCCGGCAGCCCAAGGGAGCGATGGGCAGCCATGCCTTCTTCGGACATGTCCATGAAGAGAGCATGCTCCTACTCGAATCCTGTGGATGGTGGTGTCCAACGAGCTTTTTCTGGCAGAGGGGGCCATCTGGCGGGAGTAGACATGCACAAGTTTTTGCTCAGGATGGGTAGCCTGAGTTTCCCGAACACCGCCCGAGGGCAAAGTCCATGAACTGGCTCCGACGCTTTCTCAAGAACAAAAAGGGTGCAGCGATGGTCGAGTACACCTTGCTCGTGGCAGCGGTGTTTTTGACCGGAATTGTGGCTTTTACCGTATTCGGCAAGAAGGTTGCCGATGTCACCGCAGTGAGTGCGGGTATTTTGCCAGGTGCACTGAGTACCGATAACAAGCCGGTGGACACCAATACCCTGTTTGAGATTGACACAAGCGGCACCAATATCGTGCTCGACACCACCGGGATGGCGGTGAGCAATACTGGAACGGATCGATACGCCGACTTATTAGGAACCGGAGGCTCGGCCATCTTTGTGGCTCCAAACAACTAATTCGTTGCTCTATGCAGGAGCCAAGGAGTGCTCAGATGAGCCAGTGCCGATGATAGACCAAGGTGATTGGGAAAGGCTTTTGGTCGCGGAACTGGTTCAGATGGGTATTCCGCTTGTGCTGGTGCTGCTCGCCAGTGTCTCCGATCTCAGGAAGAGAGAGATCCCGAATTGGATCCCGCTCACGCTGCTCATCTGGGCCGGAACAGCTCGATGCTTGGGGCTGATCGATTCCAATTGGCTGGACTTTGGGACAGGTTTGCTCGGTGGATTGCTAGCCCCCCTTGTGATACACGCTCGCGGAGCCATGGGGGCGGGTGATGTCAAATTGATGACTGGTTTGGGCGCTTGCGTAGGCCCTTGCTCGGTTCTTGTATTGTTTGGGATCGCTTGCACTTTTTGTAGTCTCGAGGCCATGATTCGACGAACGCGTCGAGAAGAAGAGACCGCCTATGCCCACGCGATTGCACTAGGCCTTATGAGTCTCATCGGTATTCGCTGTTGCCAAAGTTTTTGACTGTCCTGCGTGCGCGTACTCGCGTCAAACATACTCCTGGTCGTTTCGTGTTGCCCATGACGAGGCGCCGATGAAGCACTCCGATGACCAATGCACTTTGGTTATTCCGTAGGGATGGATGCTCTACAACGGAGTGCAGATGGCTTTCCGCCATCTGCACTCTGCCTTCAAAGTCATGGTGGTTTGCGATCCTTCAGTGTCCCTGCTTTATTGTGAGAGTGGCCCGTGAAAACACTTGGGTACTTGTTGGGCTCGGCTCTGCTCTGTGCTGGAATTCTTGGAGCGCTCTATTATCGGGGAGATTTGGCTGGGCTGTTCCAGCGTTCCGCCCGATCGATATCGACCATGAGACTCCCCCCGGGGCAAGTACGTGTTCCGATTGCCCCGCGAGCCATCCCTGCATTTACCAGAATCGATTATCGCTTCCATCTCATCCATCCCCAAACCGGGGAGCCTTCATTCGTCGTTCTGAGTCGAAAAGAAGCAAACACTCGTAACCTGCTCACCCAAATTTCCCGTATCCACGGACGTGTGCTCGCTCGAGCGAAACCAGTTGGTATCGCGTTCGTGGAGAAAGATTTCCTTCCTGAGGGCAGCCCCCCTGGCCTTGCTGGGGCAGTTCCGCTGGGTAAAGTTGGGTTTGCGCTTGCAGCCGACCAGATCGAGGGACCGGTTTTTGCTCTGAAGCCAGGCGACTCATTTGATTTGTTAGCAGCTCAAAGCATCAACTTGAGTCCAATTGTCCAAGAGATCACGCAACCGAAACATCCGCTTACGACCAAGACCTTGGAGGCGAAGGCGCTTGAGCAGATGAAGCAAGGCCATGTTCGTAAGGTAGTCCAACATGGTTTGGTCCTTACCACCCCGAAGCCTCCACAGCCGCCCGATCCGCGTCGTCCAGAGCCGACTCGGATTGAAAAAGAGATTACCATCGCCATCACGCCCACCGAGGCAACCCAATTGAGTGCGGCCCTAAAAGCCGATTTGACATTGACGGTGGTGTCTCATTCAGGACGTCCTGCGGCCCAGCTTCCCCCAGAGCAGGAACAATCTCCCACGCAAAACCTTGAAAGGGAAGCTCAAGTCCAAAAGCGACTGAGTTCACAAGTTCACGTCCCGGACACACGCGTCGAGGTACCTATTGGACTCCCAGTGGCCGCCTTCGACTTGAAGGCAAACACCCAAGTGGAAGTTCAGAGCGTCCGTCTGCTTCCATACAGCCTACCTGCACTTCGTGATCACTCCGCTGGAGACGAGGTCGCAGTGGATAGCCCGAGAACGGAGGGATCGGAACACTATCTCCTTGACCTAAACGATATTTCCGGTCGCGTTCTTCGCACAGCCAAGAAGGCTGGGAAGCCGTTTCGTGAGAGGGATTTCTTCCCCAAAGGGACTCCTGTGCAAATTGCCCGCACCATACCTGTAGGAATGCTGGCCTATCCACTACCCGGTGGTAACCTTTCCGGCCCTCTGCTCTACGGACTCCGACCGGGTGACCAGGTAGGCTTGTTTGCAACCGATCCCTTACGTCTTGAGGAGTTGCTATCAGGACATCAACAGCAACCGTTGAGCTATGCCAGTGCACTCGCTAAGCACGCAGGGACGCTTACGCAACAGCGTAAGCATGCTCAGCTGTATCGGATTGTCGATCGTGGCATCGTTCTGTTTGTCCCGGAGTTTGCTTCCCCGGGCGAGCATACAATGCGAACGAGATTCGAGAGCCTGATCCTTGCCGTGACTCCTGAAGAAGCTGCGAAGCTGAGCCTCGCTGAAGCAGCTGGGCACACGCTTCGACTCGTAGTTTGGCGATCGGATGGTTCTGGACCAGTGCTCCCGAAGCCAGTCGCTTCTCCACTCGCCATCCCCGAGACGGAAGTTCGGCTCGCTCGGGTTACTCTGACTGAAACCATTATCGGCAAGCGTCGGTCCCTCTATTATTTCCCCGAAGCCGGCAAGCCTCCCATCGAAGTGTTGTTGCGACCGGGGTTGCCAAACGATCAACCAAGACTACCAAGTGCCCAACCCACTCCGGAATCCGGTCGTGAGCACAACGTCGAACCTCCGTCAAAGTGATCACTCGACTGGGCATCTTTTGTTCCTAGCCAGGAGTTGAACGTGTCGGCGAACTGCTCAGACAACATGCCTGATCAACGAGCCCAGAATAGTACCCCTCTTCGAGGAACTGAGCCAGCACGGTCTCGACCGCTAGGACAATCCCATTGCATCCCGGGAGCAACGCAAATCGGCGTGGCATCGACCCCGCGAGGGAACTGCATTGGCCAGGTGGAGCTTACGCGTTCGCTACCTCCGGAGCCAAAATCGCGAAATGCCGAAGGTCTATCGGTGCGAGCTCAGTTACATCAACGTCTTCTCAACAAGCTCGATGAGGCCCAACTTATGGGCGCGGAAGAGGAAGTACTGGTCAAAGCAGTGCGTGACTTTGTCACCGAGGTGCTCAACGAGGGAGAACTTCGGCTCAACGAAGCGGAAAGGCGGCGGTTGGCCGAGGATTTAATCCAAGAAATGATCGGCGTGGGCCCGCTTGCACCCCTGATGGCCGATCCAGCGATCACCGACATTCTTGTCAACGGGCCATCCATTGTATATGTCGAGCGTTTTGGCAAACTAGAACAAACCGATATTCGTTTTCGGGACAACGCTCACCTTGTGCGCATCATTCAGCGGATTGCTGCACGCGTTGGACGTCGCATCGATGAAGCCTCGCCCATGGTTGACGCACGACTCGCCGATGGGAGCCGGGTCAATGCAACTCTACCACCAATTAGCCTCGATGGTCCGACGCTGAGCATTCGGCGGTTTGGGCAGCGACGGCTGCAAATGAGCGATCTGGTTCGAATGGGAATGCTGGCCCCGGCAATGTGCGAATTCCTGGACGTGTCGGTTAAGGCGCGGCGGAACATCATCATTTCTGGGGGGACAGGTGCTGGAAAATCGACGTTTCTAGGTGCGTTGGCCGAATCGATTCCCGATGCCGAACGCATCATCACCATAGAAGATGCTGCAGAACTGATCCTGCAACAATCCCACGTTATTCGAATGGAGACTAGGCCACCGAATTTGGAGAGCCAGGGTCGCATCGGGGCTCGCGAACTTGTGATCAATGCGCTGCGAATGCGGCCCGACCGCATCATTGTCGGTGAGGTGCGTTCGAGCGAGGCATTGGACATGCTACAGGCTATGAATACCGGCCACGACGGTAGCATGACCACCATTCATGCCAACTCCCCACGCGATGCGATGGCTCGCCTCGAAACCATGGTGTTGATGGCAGGCGTCGAGCTTCCCTCACGGGCGATTCGCGAGCAGATTGTGGCTGCGGTCGATCTGATTGTACAGGTTCGCCGCTTTGAAGATGGGGTACGGCGAATCGATTGTATGACTGAGGTGCTCGACCTCGAAGGCAACGTCCCGCAAACCCAGGACATCTTCAAATTCGAACGTCGTGGTCGACGAGGACGCACCATCGAAGGAGAGTTTGCTGCCACCGGGGTTGCACCACGACTTATGCAAATCATTCGAGAGCGGAACTTGAATGTCTCGATGGATTGGTTTTCCAACTAAACTGTTTCAGAGATATTGCCTTGTCACACCACCCACTCATCACATGGATCCCATGGTTGAGCACCCTCTGCTTGCTCGGACCGTTGATAATGTTCGCTTGGGCATTGCGACGACTAAGTCTGCGCAATCGAAGCCGAGAACGCCTCTCCACGAACCTGAATCCTGCGAAGGAGTTGGGCCAGGGGTCTTTCGTAACACAACCAATGACTGGGCTTCGGATTCAACCCTTTAATCGGCGCCGCTACTTCCTACCATGGCTCCTCGCAGCAACAGCGGGTTCGCTATCTTTGGTTTTCGTTCCCATCCCGGCACTTTACATCGGGACCAGCACTCTCATCGTCGGGTTATTGCTGATGCAATTTGACAGCTTTTTCTGGGAACGCAGAAATCTACGTATGGAACAGCAACTTGCTGACGCCCTCGATCTCATGATCAGTGGACTCCATGCTGGGGCTGGCTTATTCGCCGCACTGGAGATCACTGCTCGGACGACTCCCTTACCACTGAAACGTCAACTTGATGAGGTGATCGGACGGATTCGCTTAGGAGATGATGCGAAAACCGCTTACCTTGCATTCCAGTGTCGTGTACCTCTCGAAACCTTTCGGTTGTTTACAACGACCCTGATTACCAACTGGGAAGTCGGGGGCAGTTTGGCCACGACCCTATCCACCGTAGCCAGAACCATCCGAGATCGAATCGACATCGCACGAAGAATGAATGCATTTACGGCCGAGGCGAAGATCTCTGTCATCATGGTTCTCTTCATCACCTACTTTCTTGCCTACACGTCATTCATGATGGAGCCCGAACGATTTTCCACGTTCGCGACCAGTTTTGTTGGGAAAATCCTTATGGCGGGGACCATGCTGTTACAGGTGGTTGGCATTGTCTGGGCCAGCAAGATGGCCGAGATGAAATACTGAACTCATCGACAATCCTTCGAAGGAACTCGCCCATGGCTTTGATTGTACTAAGCACCGTTTTGGGGTTGCTTGGTATCCTGGCACTCTTTCGTTTGGCTCGACGATTCACACTGCGTCACAGTAGTCGAGAGCGGCTGGTTCACTTCGAGCCGTTTAAGCATCCAGTGAACCAGCTCGCTACAACGGCCCGTACGAACATGCCTGGCGACCCAGAGCAACCAAATACCCCATTACGACGATGGTTGATCCAAGCAGGCTATCGTTCTTCATCTGCTCCAGGCTGGTTCGTGTGGGCGACGCTGGCTGGATGTTGTCTGGGCGGACTCCTCGGCTACTCCCTCTATACCTTCGGGATGATCACTGTAGCCGTCAACGCACTTAGCGGCATTCCCTCGGGAGTTGGTAAGGCGTTCGTCCCTTTGGTCTATCTTTCTCCGGTTCTCGCACTGACCGTTGCTGGACTGATTCCTACCTTGAAAGTACGTGGGGCCCGTCGGGCCCGGATCACCCAATTGGAAAAGGATCTTCCGGTCACGCTGGAGTTACTCGCATCCCTCTCCGAATCGGGTGTGGGCTTCGATGCCGCCCTGACGCAAGTACTCAACGCAAGCGACCCCCATCGCTTTCTCATCCAAGAGTTTCGTACCTTTCAAGCTGAGTTATTCGCGGGACGCTCGCGGATCGATTGCTTATGGCGATTGGTCGCCCGAACCGAAACCGGTTCCTTGACCGTTTTGGCGTCGGCCTTGGTACAAGCGGAACAGCTGGGTGCGGGGGTGGCGGAGATTCTCCGGCAACAGTCTGTTGATCTCCGTGAACGACGACGCGAGCGTGCCCTCGGATTCGCAGCAACGCTTTCGAGCAAGCTCATGTTGCCCCTGGTTGTCTGTTTCCTACCTGGGTTTTTTGTCGCAGTGCTGGGCCCGATTCTCGGGGAAATTATCCGCATGATCAGCAGCTTAACAGGCCATCCAAGAATCTAACCCATGGAGCTGAGACGATGACCGCTTTCCGGTCGAAGCAATACAGCCTTGGTTGCCCAACAGAGGATGCTCCACGACGCGCAAGTGTCATGGTCGAGTTTCTCTTGGTTGCATCGATCATGTATATCCTTCTTGCAGTAGTGATGGAACTCGGTCGAGCCATCTTTATCGCCCAAAGTCTAGGGCAGGCTGCCTCGCTGTTTGCTCGCGAACTGGCACGAACTCCATTACCTCCCACCATTGGTTTTGCTGAGGCCCTGGATCATCCGATCGTTCGCGACCAGCTCTTTGACGAGCGTCTGCTCGTGATTGACCTCGATCGCTTGACTAGCTTGGATCAAAATCTGGATGACTACTTTGCCGAGCTCCCCTTGATCAATCAACAACTCCGTACTCTCATGATCTTTGATCAGATTAGAGTTGGCGGTCAGACACGCTCCCTTTTACGTTATCCAGGAGCCATTGTTTCCCCAGAGACCATTCAGGAACCTGTATTACCCACGCCACGAGGTGGTCTCGATAGTGGGCTACGCATCCGTATTCCCATTGTCCGCTTCCGTTCGGATGGAACAGAGTCCATTGCTCCAATGTCCGCATGGTTGCCCATCGTCCAGGAAATCGGGGCCGATCCGCAGGGCAATGATCTATTCCCGATTCAATCCAGATGGCGCGGTGTCGTCGCTGTGCAGATGAATTACCCGTTCCAGGCGGCGGCTTTCACGGCAAACTATCTCGACCCACACCGTCCGCCTACCCACCTGCAAGAGCCTTCTCGTCTCCCCATTCAGGTGAGTCCTGACGATCGCCTTCGACCTGGTGAACGCTCTCATCCCTATGGGGGCAAGTATGGACTCGGACGACAGGCAAGTCATGGGACAACCGTTCGTCCCTTTCGGCAGTTATTACATTTGCGCGGCTTTCATCGCCGAGAACTCTTTGAGTAAACATCATGCCCTCTGTAATGATGCTCAACACATCCAATGGGACCCGTACCGCGACGATCGTCATCTGGTTTTTGCTAGGCTTGTTCGTTCTTCTAAATATGGCGGTCTTGGTCCTTGAGCTAGGTCTCGCTCGGTTGGTTCAATCCCAGATGCAAGCTGCTGCGGACGCAAGTAGTCTCGAGGGGATACGATTTCGCGATGACATCCCAATGGATCTCCTCGAACAAATGAAGGCGGGAGATCCATTAGCCTTCGCCGACTTGGAAGCGAGTTGCGGACCGGTCAACCCAAACGCTGACACCTGGAGGCAAATCGCTAGACGTTGGTTCGTCTCCCACTTCGTAAGTGTCCACGCCTGCGGTCCGCTCGAGCCATTGCACTCGATTGGCAACCATCAGTTCGTCATGGTCGGACCGAATCATCCAAATGCTCAGCAATTTTACCCAGACTTACAACTCAATCGCCTCGACCAGCCAAGAGATCCCATCCACAAGATCTTTCCTGATATGGAGGTTGTCGACGATAGCTTCGTGGTCAGGATCCATCGTAGCGACGACAGATCTGATCGTGTCGCAGGGATCGCCTCAGCCGGACCACCTTTAACGACGTTCTTTGGTAAAGCTAGTCGACTGTTCGGGCTGATGCCCTCCGAGTCGTTCACGCTACGTGCCCAGTCTCGGGCCACCAGTCGACCCGCGGTGTGGGTGGGGCCAGCCTACCCAGGTACGATGTACCAACATACGAACGACTCGCGCCTTTCTCGTTTTATTGGTCTTCCTGGATTGGCCCCATTTGCTCTGGCATTGGAGTTCTGGAATGCTCAGTCAATTCAAAGCCCAACCGAGTGTCTGTTTGAGCCAACCGGAGCGATTCGCGTAGAAGGGAATCACGTCGGTCAAATAATTCAATTGATTTCGCTCCGCGAATCCATCCGCGCGAACAACACGATGCTACGTCTGAATCAAACGATCAAGCTCCCACCAGTCCCATTTGCGATACGTCTCAACCAGGAAATCCTCCAGGTTCATACGTATCAGGGCAATACACTCCGTGTGAGACGTGGCCATCAGGGAACGGTTCCAGAGGATCACCCCGCTGGCACTGTTGGAAACGTACACATGGGACTGAGTATTGGGCTCCCAGTGTCTCAGCTTGCGACGCCACGACCCGAAACCTGGTGGAAAGCCGTCGATACTGCAATGCGTTCCTTTATCGCTATTTACCACGACGACCACATCGTTGGATTTGGTCGCATTTCCTGGACTCCGTTGCAATCGCATCGCATTCTCATACGTAAACTCCCAGAAGCGGTTGCTTCGAGTAACGTTTCGGCTGTCATCCCTGTGAACTCCCAGGCATTGGATCGAGAAGGATTCGTTATGCCGAGCCATCGGCGAGTGGATCAGGCTGTCAGGGCAGTAATACTGGGAAGGGACAACCAACGTTTCTAGAACCTATCCAAAATCGCTATGGATAAGCCTTCGCAAATTCTAATGGTTGGCTCGACCGCGCTCATCCGAGAGTATGAAGATTCGCTCGGAGACCTTCGCGTTATTACCTACTCGTCCTCGACGATCTGGCAAGGTATTCAAGTTGCTCGTAGTCGGCGACCCGACCTCGCGTTGATCGAGATGACTGAGGACCTCGCGGGAGTTTGTGCATTTGCCGAAGAAATGACCATCGTTTCACCTGAGAGTCCAGTGGTCGTAGTATTCTCGCCAGAAGTTTTGCCGGTGGAGTCCGAGACGGCTATGCTCATTCAAGCACTTCGTGCAGGTGCTAAGGATTTCTTACGACGGCCCCTCGCTCGTGGAGAGATTCAACAACTGCTTGAGCGTTTGGCTCGTGCAAACCACTCGAATCGCAAACAGCTTGGGGCTGTTGTCTCAGTGATCAGCAATAAAGGAGGCTGCGGGAAAACAACCCTCGCGGTGAATCTAGCGGTTGGGCTTGCTCGACGGTTCCCGACTGAGGTCATCCTCATTGATGCATCCTTGCAGGTCGGTCATTGTGCCAGCATGCTGGACCTTCGGCCCATTACCACCATCTATGATGCCATTAAGGAGTTTGATCGCCTTGACGAAACCCTACTAAAGGAACTGGCCTTGACTCACTCACCGACCACTCTGCGGGTCTTGGCGGCACCACTGAGTCCCCTTCAAGCTTCCGAAATCGACGATGAAGTGTTATCTCGGGTCCTGACTTTAGCGCGGCGTGCATTCCCATTAGTAGTGATTGATACATTCCCCTTATTCAATGTGATTGTCAAGACCATCCTTGACCTTAGTGATCGAATCATGATTCTCACTGAGAGCACTGTCCCAAGTACCCTAGGAATTGGACGGTTATTCAGCCTGCTTGATGAACTCAAGTATGATCGGGGTCTCCAACAACTGATTCTGAGCCGGCATTCACGTCATGAGCTTGGTTGCTTGGAACCTCAGGATATTCAAGCACAGCTTGGTCGGCCAATCGATGCGATTATCCCCTACGATCGGCAGGCCGTGGTCGCGAGCAACCTCGGAATACCAATGCTATTGCGAACTCGCACACTCTTCTCTCGCTGGCGACGTGCCATGGAACGCGTGATCGAAAGCGTCGCCCAACTCGTTCTAGAAAAACAGTCAATCGTCGATTCGCGTAGGGTCCACCAGGCAGGTTCACCCACCTCCCTCCCCTGAGCCTAAATGGCCTATCGGCGGACAACCCAGTGCAGCGTAGATCGAGCTTCCTTGATCCGAGTGATCGTGCAGCCTCGACACTATCCTGGATCTTCCGCGTACGGTCCAAGTTCCTTGTCTAGAAGAAGACGGTGGTTCACTCCGAGCAGCGTCGACGATCCTGTCCCGACTGTGACGTCATTCGCTTGGATCAGCAATCGACTGGATTCCCGCAAACCCTACCGATTCAAGTTGAAGCTAGGGTTGGGGGGGTGTTGAGGAGATGATTGCACCAGCCTGGACCATCGTCCGTCTCGATCATCCTGCTCAATAACCAAGCACCACCAAGAAGTACAAGATTCCATCCGGTGAGTAGGCCCAATTATCATACGCGATGGATCGATTGAAGGGATTCAGCGAGGAACAAACGGGTGATAGAAGTTCTCGAAGTTTGGGCAGAGCATTCGTTACCACGGATCATTGGGGGAGAAAAGAACTTGTGAATGGAGCGGAAGAGATTCGAACTCTCGACCTCTGCAGTGCGATTGCAGCGCTCTCCCAGCTGAGCTACCGCCCCGATGAAAGCTATGATAGAGGCGGATTATTCTACCGGGCAAGTGCAGTTCTCCTTGCGGAGCAATCGGGCAAGCGTGTGCACCCGTTCGACTTGGACCGTTCCCGAACGATCGCCCTTTGCACAGACAGCTCCGCGTACCGCAAACCAATCAGGGGCTAACGGCAGAAGCGTTTCAATGCTTGCTTCGGAAAGCGAACCCGCGAGGGCAAGCTTGACTCCTGCTTGAGACAAAAGTGCCCGGAAGTCCTTCAGTCGTCCGAGCGGCATCCAGTGACCCAGACCTAATCCATCCTTTTTGTACGTATCGATCAAGACAACTGGTATCCCATGCTCGATCGCGAGTTGGATTACCCGCTCGGGGCGAGGCGCCGCAGCACGTTGCCAATCGGCATAGGCAACCGCCACCATCTCGCTGCGGGGTAAGCGCATAAGTAGATCCTGACGACCCAACAGCCAGCGCTGCGGAAAGTCAATGCGATCGCCACAGCCCGCCAGACCCCATTTCCACCAGCAAATCCCCGTGAGCTGCGGGACCCAACCAGGAAGTCCTTCTGTGAATTCCCCCAATGCAATGCTGATAGGGGCTCGATTGGCGACTGTTCGAATCACTCGTTGAATCACCGGAAAGTCTGGTGCTCCCAGCGATCCACGGGTCGGTTCCTTGAGATCAATCAGATCCGCGCCACCTGCGAGGGCCGCGTCCGCCTCGAGCGGATTGCGTACGCTTACCAAAAGCCCAATCACTTGTTGAAAACTCCTATGAGACAATACACCGTGGAAGAACTGTGACACCCATATTGGGAACCCGCTACGAGTTCGCGTCGCCGAAGAGTTAGTGTTCATCGCGAATGAACTCGTGAACGAATCCCCCTGTCCGCTCGATCGAGGCCATGACCTGCAGGATGATCGAGCAGACCAGCCCGCCCGTCACAATCGAAAAGAGGCCTCGTTGCCATGGCCATGGGCGAGGGTTGACGCTGGCCATCTACTCACTGCCAGCGATTCGGAGCTGCGCAGGGTCGTCCCCTGACAACTTTATGGCGTCAATCCTCTGCAGATCTGCCCACTGTCTGGAGGAGAATGCGCTTGATGACGATGCCTTTGTGACAACAAAACCAAAGTCATCTTTGTTGGGTGGATGCCGTTCGAGTTTCAATCAGTGTGTTCAAGCAATGGCCGGTCGTCCGATTTGTTTGCCAAGGCTCCACCCGCAAGGTAGAGAAGTAATATCCCGATAATCGCCTGACGCCAAGAGATACGGGGCTCAAGGCGATGATTCAGGAAACAGAAAAACGCCCCATGGCTTCACCCAACGGGCATGCCAAAAGGGCTACTTGACCGGTACTCCCTCCCCGCATCCCCTCAGGGAACGGTGCAGATGGCGAATTTGGACGAGCCGATCCCTGGGTATCGGTTGATTGAACGATTGGGACGCGGAGGCTTCGGTGAAGTCTGGAAAGCCGAAGCACCCGGTGGCTTTCACAAAGCGATCAAGTTCGTCTATGGCGATCTGGAAGCCCTTGGTGAGGAAGGCAAGCCAGCTGAGCAAGAACTTAAAGCACTGAATCGCGTCAAAAGTGTCCGCCATCCGTTTATCCTTTCGCTCGAACGCTTTGACATTGTCGATGGTCAGCTGGTCATCGTCATGGAGCTGGCTGACCGCAATTTGTGGGACCGCTTCCGCGAGTGTCGCGAGCAAGGACTTTCGGGAATTCCACGAGATGAACTGTTGCGGTATATCGAGGAGTCCTCAGAAGCCCTTGATTTGATGAACACCGAACACCAACTGCAGCACCTTGATATCAAACCGCAAAACTTGTTTTTAGTCCATAACCACGTGAAAGTTGCCGACTTTGGATTGGCAAAGGCTTTCGAGGGGATGAGCGCGACGGTCACCGGTGGGGTCACCCCAGTCTATGCCGCGCCGGAAACCTTTGATGACAAGGTGACCCGATTCTCGGACCAATATAGTCTCGCCATTGTTTACATGGAACTGCTTACCGGAGTGCGTCCTTTTTCAGGGACTAATCCACGGCAGCTTGTGTTGCAACACATTTCGGGAAGTCCCAATCTCAATCCCCTTCCGGAGCATGATCGGGCGATTGTCTCCCGTGCACTATCTAAAAAACCAAGCGATCGCTTCCCGCTTTGTTGCGAGTTTGCCCGCTCTTTACGTCATGCGACCAACTCGCCGAGCACCACGGTCTCAGTGCCCCCGGTCGTCCCCGACGATCAGCTTGAGCTACAAACGCCTTCTTCATCAAAAACCTATGACCGCCGTGAAGCAGCACTGGCCCCTCCGGCCAAACCCCCTGTAAATCGTCGAGCGCCGATGCCCTCTCAGGCTCCAATGCCAGCACCGGTGCCGCCCATGGGACGCAGCCTGCCGGCGTTGACCACCCAAGGCCAGGTGTTGAGCACCCGAAGCTTACGGGCAATGATGGGGCAGACAAACGGGGTGGCATCGGCAACGAAGACCGTCGCCGCCGAATCGATCAAAGCTCCTCCGGAGGAGACGGGGCCTGGAGTCTTGTTCCCCGCTTTACTGATGAGTGTCGGGGGCATCGGTTTGGTTGGACTACAGCAGTTTCTGGTTGCGACGCACGAACGGTTCGGACCCGGACGAAAGCTGCCACATTTGCACACGCTTCATTTGGATACCGATCCTGAAACGGTTCAGGAAGCCACCTCGGCACCCCCTCCCATGGCATTGTCGATGGAGGATGTGCTGTTGGCACGCTTGAATCGACCGGGGCACTATCTGCGTCGCGATGGTCTACCTCCGGTCGATAAGTGGCTCAACAATCAAGTCCTTTATCAAATGCCTCGCAATCCTTCGACGATCGGACTGCGGGCGTTCGGCCGACTGGCCTTATGTGACAACTTCCGCTTGATCATGGCACGACTGCGACAATTGTTGGAGAAGCTCACCGAGATGGAGCCATTGCGTGAAGCAGAACGACAAACTGGGCTCGGCATCCGTACCAATCGGCCTCGCATCTATCTAGTGTGTAGTCTCACCGGGGGCTCAGGGAGCGGGATGTTCTTAGACCTGGCGTATATTATTCGGCACGCCCTACGCCAGCTGGGCTACACCCATCCCGAAGTCATTGGGATTTTCTTCCTCCCACCCGTAGACCGTTTCAGTCCAAAAGCGGCACCGATCATCAACGCCCATGCCGCCCTCCGTGAATTGTCGCACTTCAGTGCGCCGAACACTGTGTATCATACGAAGTTTGATACACGGCTCGATCCGGTGATCGACCGTGACCGTCCCTTTAGCCGGTGTGTGTTGATCCCCCTTTCGAAACTGGAAGAACCTCGAAAACTTCGCAAAGCAGGCGATCGCGCGGCAGGTTTGCTGATCCAAGAACTGCTAACACCGCTTGGTCGGACGATGGAGGAAGTGCGTACCTCTGGAACACGCCATTCGCTCCGGCCGAATGTCGAATGTCAAAGCTTCGGTTTGTTCCGCTTGGCCTGGCCCCGCCAGCGTCTGCTCCAAGCATCCACGCGACGCTTTTGTATTCGGATGCTGCAATATTGGACTGCGGATTCGGTTGAACACCTCCGAGAACCCCTTCGCCTTTGGCTGGACGAAGAGTGGGAGCGGCGCCTCCTTGATCCGCAAACCCTCATTACACGACTTCGCGACGATGCTACCCGACTCTTCGAACAGCCTCCCGAACAGTATTTCGCCGCCATGCTCGAACCGCTTGCCGCAGGTGTTTCCGCCCGGGGTGGTCGCTACGACGCTCGCAGCGCTTGTCTGGTCCTTGACGAGATGTTTCATCAGCTTGGCCGGCCCGAAACAGAAAACGACCAGGCTCCTGGCCGCTTGACAGATGCCCTAGGGCGTTCGACTCGAGGCATGATCAAAGAAGCCGAGGCCAAGATCACTGAAATGGCCATGCACTTCGTAGAGGAACCCGGCCATCGGGTCGCTGGCGCTGAGGAAATCGTTCGACAGATTACCGCGCAGCTCAAACAGATCATCGAGTCCCTGGAAAAAATGGAAGAAGAGATTGAGGACAAGGTCCAGGACGCCTATCGGCGCCTAATGCCCTTGATTGGTACCATCGCCCATACCAATCGCGGTGTGACACCTGAACTCCTCGAACAACTCGAACGCTTTCCGGTCCTGCGATACCGTGAGATCCTCGTACGCACCGCACGGTCGGTATATCGCTCTCTGCTTGGGAATGCTCAGGACTATCTTCGCGACATTCACTTCTGTCGAATCCGTCTCAATGAGCTCACCCGGAGTCTCCGTGAACTAGCGGCAAGTGATCCCTGCCGGGTCACCCGCGGCATCGCCGAATATATCCTCCCCCCCGGATGCAAAACAATCGAGGATGCGGCAGATCAGTTTCTCGATTCGGTAGCTCTGGATGAATTTAACCAATTTGACACCGATCTTCAGGTGCAGATTCGCCGGCAATTTGGCTCGCTGACACAAGTTTGCTTGGAGACCAACGACCATTGGATCGCCTTGCGTGGTCTTATGGAAGACAAAGCCGTCGAGTTTCTCAATCACCGCCTTGAGCGTTCCAATACTGCTGAGGTCTTCTTCCGTAAGCGTGAGCAGGCAGCCCAGGATGCACAACGCACCATCATTAACGCCTATGATGAAGCCGTCCCTTCCTTTCTTAGCCCCAAAGCAGGAATCCATCCTGACTTCTGCTTAGTTTCTGCACCAACTGGCGGTGATGGCGAGCAGTTTTTTAGCCTAGTCCAGGATACGCTGCCAGACGTCGAGTTCACCCGCACCTGTGCAGCAGATGAAATTGTCTTTTATCGTGAAATGCGTCACTTTAAGCTAAATGAGCTGCCACAACTCGGGCCCATCGCCCAGGATGTGTATGAGAAGCGTCTCAAACAAGAGGATGCCACTCCCCATTCCCGCATGGATGTGCTCTGGCTGCCGCCTTCTTAACCACATCTGTCGCGGTATTAGCCGTTCGATGCGGTCGGACCCTTTGTCAAATTGCACCAGCAAGTCACCCACGGCAACTCAGCCCACGGGACCCTTGATTCAGCCGCTTTCTTGGTCTTTGAATAACTTGTATTCGATGCTATCGACCAGTGCCAGCCAACTAGCCTCGACGATGTTCTCACTAACTCCAACGGTGCCCCAGATCGCATCCTGATCACGCGATTCGATGACCACACGAACTCGTGCTGCAGTTCCATCGCGCCCATTCACAACCCGCACTTTGTAATCCACTAATTGCATCTCTTCGAGTCGTGGATAAAACGGCACTAACGCCTTGCGAAGTGCGCCATCCAAGGCATTGACTGGACCATCTCCCTCACTGACTGTATGCTGAAGCTGTCCTTCCACACCAAGCTTCACTGTAGCCTCGGTAATAGCCTCGGAATTGCCGCGAGCTGCCTCAATGTTGACCCGATAGGCGAGGCGTTCGAACCAAGGTTGATACAATTCGCAGGCCTTCTTCACCAGAAGGTCAAAGGAAGCTTCGGCCGCCTCAAATTCATAGCCCGCATTTTCCAGATCTTGGAGTTGATGAAGAATACGCGACATCAGGACTTTATCTGAGGCAATCTGATATTTCGTGGTCTTAGCAAGGATGGTGGAGTGACCGGATAGTTCGCTCACTAGCATGCGACGCTCATTACCCACGGTGGTGGGGTCAATGTGCTCATAACTATGCGGGATCCGGGCCACCGCATGAGTATGCATTCCCCCCTTGTGCGCAAACGCACTGCTCCCAACAAAGGGTTGACTGGTGCGAAAGTTCATGTTCGCTAACTCATAGACATACCGTGAGAGCTCCGTGAGTCGTTGCAGACTATCTGGCTTGAGCACCTGCCTGCCATATTTCATGGCTAAGTTGCCCACAACGCTAATCAGATCGACATTTCCACATCGTTCGCCAAGGCCATTAATCGTTCCTTGGACCTGAGTGGCCCCTTCGTGCACCGCGGCGAGCGTGTTGGCAACTGCTAGATCACAGTCATTGTGACAGTGGATTCCCAGGGAACACCGGAGTGCTTGCCGCATCGTCCGAACTCGCTCGCCGATTTCCTCGGGCATGGTGCCACCGTTGGTATCACAAAGAATCACCACGGAGGTGCCAGCGGATTCGGCGGCTTGGAGTGTTTTTAAGGCATATTCCGGGTTTGCCCGAAAACCATCAAAGAAGTGTTCAGCATCGTAAAACACCTCACGACCCTGTTCGCGGCAATACGCGACCGAATCGTGGATCATGGCACAGTTCTCTTCCAGACTCGCACCAAGTACTTCAGTCACGTGCAGATCCCAAGTCTTGCCCACAATGGTTATCACAGGTGCTTGGGAATCGAGCAAGGCTTTCAAGCAAGTATCCTCACTCGGATGGACATGCTTTCTCCGCGTCATGCCAAAGGCGACCACCCGGGTATGTTGCAGAGGCACGTCCTGGACGGCCTTAAAATACTCAAAATCCTTCGGGTTAGAGAGCGGATAGCCGCCTTCAATGAAGTCAATCCCCAGCTCGTCCAGCCGTCGAGTCAGCAAGAGCTTGTCTTGCAACGAGAAATTGACTCCCTCGCCCTGGCTGCCATCGCGGAGCGTAGTGTCGTAGACGTGGATTCGGCTCATGCAGCTCGTCCCAGCCTTGCCATCCGAAGAAAATCAAGAATAAATGCAGTGATGAAAGAATATACAACGGATGGCTCCCCTGTCAATTCGCTCGCTGTCGTCCCCCCAGTTGCTACTGTGCTCGCTCGAGTCCCGTGTTCTGATCTACCTATCACCACGATGAAACACGCTCTCGCCCTCAGCTTCCTGGCCGATACACTGAAAAATAACTACTCCCAATCTGGCATCGAAGGAACTGCACTATGTTCGATTTGGCAGCGATCCAAGCAGCCATCCAAGAATCCCAGCTGGACGGCTGGCTGCTATACGACTTCCGCGGTGTCAATCCATTAGCTAGGCGGGTCGTCGGATTACCCGAGGATGCTCATCTATCGCGCCGTTGGTTATACTTCATCCCAGCCCAGGGCGAACCACGCAAGCTGGTCCATCGCATTGAAACTGGTACTCTCGACCATTTGCCCGGTGAAATGCACATCTACCTCCGCTGGCAGGAGTTCGAGGCGGGTGTAGGCCAACTGCTCCATGGAGCTCACCGTATCGCTATGGAATATGTGCCCCGCAATGCGAATCCTTATATCTCTCGAGTGGACGCAGGGACACTCGAACTGGTCCGCTCGTGCGGAGTTGAAGTAATGCCATCCGGGGACCTCATTCAACAGTTTGAAGCTTGCTGGGACGATGCCCAGTGGTCAATGCATCAAGAGGCTTCCAGGCACACCCGCGCGGCCTTTGATGTAGCGCATCAGTTTATGATCGAGCAGATCCGCAACCATGGCCAGACCAGCGAGGTTGCCGTACAAGATCGGATTCTTGAACATTTTCGGAGCTCTGGGTTGGTCACGGACGCTGCCCCCATCGTTGCTGTTGGACCCCATAGCGGCAATCCCCACTATGCCCCGAATCGGGACCATGATACTGCAATCAAACTCGGTGATTATGTACTCATTGATTTATGGGCGAAGCTGGAGCGACCGCGTGCGGTCTTCAGCGATCTCACCCGAACCGCATTCATCGGCACCGATGTCCCCGAGATGTTCACCAAGATTTTTGCCATCGTCCGCGATGCCCGCGATGCAGCGATTGAGCGCGTTCGGCAAGCCTTCGCCGGCGGCGAGGCGCTTGAAGGCTGGCAGGTAGACCAGGCATGCCGCGAGGTGATCGACCAAGCAGGTTATGGAGCGTTTTTTACACATCGTACCGGCCACTCCATCGGCCAGGAGACTCACGGCAACGGCGCGAACATCGACAACCTTGAGACCCACGAGACGCGGCGTATCATGCCGCGTACCTGCTTCTCGGTAGAACCGGGCATCTATTTACCCGAATTCGGGGTTCGCAACGAGGTGGATGTCTATATCGACGCACATGGCCAAGTCCACGTTACCGGGCAGCCAATCCAGAATGAAATCGATCGTATCGTGATCGAACCTGGTCAAAGCTGACTAGCGGGAGCAGTGTCTTGTCAGGGCTTGTCCAGAATCGACCGAAATGCTGTTCCAGCTACTATAAATATATATATAGTAGAAGTCGCTCAAAACCGCGAGCCTTTTCTCCTGGGCTAGTTCCTGATGCCAATATGGACCGTAAAGTCCCCGGAAATGACCCGAATAAAGTCTAGAAATGTCCGGAAATGATCAGAATACAGTTCGCCAATGACGCGTCCGCAAGATTGTCTCGATCGCTTGGTTTTAGGTTCATACTACCGTTGTTTACCATGCTCGTTTCCACCTCACAGACGTCTACACGTCTGAACGATCCTGCCCTCTTCCTTGGGTGCCGATCCAAAGCATGTGAACGACGATTCACTGTAATTGGCGTAGATTGGATCGATCCTGACACACCGGAGCTATGGTAGCCTTCGCGGCATCATCAGCTTTCTGTCGATGGCCCTCAGGGCCACGGCCAATTAAATGAAACCGGAGCAGCCATTGCTCTATCTGGGCCAGTTTCTCTTGCCAGGTAAATTCTCGTCGACAGCGTTGCTGTCCCGCTGCTCCAAGCTTTTGTCTCCAAACTTGATCTCGTTCAAGAGCCATGAGTGTTGTGGCCAGGGTTGCAATCTCGCCACAAGGAATCAGCATGCCATCGCGTTGATGTTGGATCACATCGGCGATCCCACCCGCCTCATAAGCGACATTCGCGAGGCCATTCGCCCAGGCTTCGAGCAACACCAAGCCAAACGAATCGGACACCGATGGCAAACAAAACAGGTCGAGCCCCGCAAAGAAGTCACGCTTCTGGGCCTCATCCAGCGCCCCAAGTTGGATCACTTCCGAGGCATCCGAGTAGTCCGCCCAGAAGCGGCGAAAGTTGGCCATGTCGGGTCCGGCAAGAACCAGGCGAAAGCCAGCTCCGGCCTGCCAGGCTCGACTGGCAGCCCGCAAGAGATCGACCGTGCCCTTTTCCACGCTCTGGTTGGCCAGATGCCCGATCACGACGGTGTTGTCGCCAACCCCCCATTGCTGGCGAATTCGCTGGCGGTTGCCGCCCGTACATTCGGAGGGCTCGACACCAAGTCCCTGTAAAATGATACGCTGGGGAGGAATCCCGAGTGCTTCGATCGCCTCCGCCTCCGAGGGCGTCTGCACAAACACCCCGTCTGCCTGTCGAAGAAGCCAACATAATCCGGGCAGCGTGTATTTCCGCTGTGTTCGATTTCGCTTTTGTAGTCGATCGCCGAGATGGAGAAACGGAGTGATCAACAGAGGGATTCGTTG
This sequence comes from uncultured Alcaligenaceae bacterium, assembly GCA_964410665.1. Taxonomy (GTDB): domain Bacteria; phylum Planctomycetota; class Planctomycetia; order Gemmatales; family Gemmataceae; genus CAYPIE01. The sequence goes on along the minus strand of CAYPIE010000035.1, from coordinate 12,352 downwards.
TCGACGCGCGAGCCGGAGAGCACACATCAGAGGCCAGCCATAGGGCATTGCCGTGGCGTGGACCGCATCGTATTGCTCGCGACATTGCCCTACGTCGCGCCACATGTGGACAGCGATCGGGTTGCACGGCAAGCTCATGGCCTGCAGGGGTGGCCATGGTACAAGAGAAAGCGACTTCAACATATATCGTCGACCAGGCCAAAGCCACGGTGCGTAGCGACGGATGGTCAATCCATTCTCGCACACAATCCCGGCAGCAACCCGCCGAGACTGTGACTGCCAGAACGCCTCGAGATCTACTGCGTTCGTGGTCCAAACGGTTACCTGATGCCCGCGTTGCACGAGATAGTCGCCGAGTCGTGCGAAGTAACGCTCGGAACCCCCAAGTGCCGGTGGGTAGCGGTGGATAAAATGTGCGATATGCATGCTGTCCGTCGCACCCTCTTATCGGATCAAGGACGAGTTTCTCTTGGCATTCGCTGGCCAGATCCTAGCATGAACAGGATTGACCATGCGAACCCAACTGGACCACCAAGTCACGGCCCACCAACATGATCCAGCTTTCCCACTTAGCCCGCTCGATTCAACCTTCGGCAACGATGGCTGCCGCCGCGAAAGCCCGCGAATTACGCGTTGCAGGTGTCCAAATCGCTGACTTTAGTGTCGGTGAGCCGGATTTTCCCACTCCCGACCATATTTGCCAAGCCGCCCGCGAGGCCATTGCCGCCGGAAAAACCCATTACACCCCTGCTCCAGGGATTCCCGAACTTCGCCAAGCTGTTGCCCACTGGTATGTCCAGCACTATGGGCTCGAATGCACTTCCGAACAGGTCTTGATCTCCAATGGGGCCAAGCATGCCATTCATACGGCACTCACTGCCCTACTCAATCCAGAGGATGAGGTGATCATCCCCGCGCCCTATTGGGTAAGCTACAGTGATCTCGTCGCGATGACCGGTGCTCACCCCGTTCTGATCCCAACCGAGCCGGATTCGCACTACAAGCTCACCGCTAAGCAGCTTCGCGATGCCCTTACGACCAAAACCCGTTTGCTCATGCTCAACTCTCCGTGCAACCCCACAGGAACGGTGTACACACGTCATGAGCTGATCGCCCTCTTAGAACAACTCATCGATACCGACGTGTTGATTATGAGCGATGAGATCTATGAACAGTTGATCTTCGGGAACCAGCAACCCACCTGTGTTGCGACCTTGTTTCCCGAGTTGCGTGACCGGGTGGTGACCATCAGTGGGGCGAGTAAAAGCTATGCGATGACGGGTTGGCGGATGGGCTGGACAGTGGCTCCACCGCATTTGATTAAAGCCATGAACGCCATCCAATCCCAACAAACCGGTTGCCCATGTAGCATCAGCCAGTTTGCCACTTTAGCCGCTCTCACCGGTCCACAAGACTGTGTCGAGCAGATGCGTCAAGAATTCCAGGCACGGCGTGATCTGGTGTGTGACCGACTGGCCAGCATGCCCAACCTCCACTTCCCACGGCCTGAAGGTGCCTTCTATGTCTTTTTTTCGGTCTCGGCATACTACGGTAAGACCATCGGTGGAAGGCCCGTGACCGATTCTGTCAGTTTTTGCCAGGCCGTGCTCGAACATGCTCATGTCAATCTCGTGCCTGGGCTTGCCTTTGGCGATGATCGTTGCGCTCGACTTTCCTATGCTTGTGCACGCGAGCAATTAGATAGCGGCTTGACACATCTGCATACCCTGCTCAGTGAAGTTGCCTAAGGAACCTGCCGTGATGCCACCCATCTATCTCACCGAAGACGATGTTGCTTCTCTGTTGACTATGGACATGGCCCTCGAAGCTGTCGAGATCGGCTTTCGCAAGTTGGGTCTGGACGAGGCCACCAATGTCCCTCGGACACGTTGCCAGACCGACCATGTGATGCTGCATGTCCTCTCGGCAGCGGTGAAGTCCTTGGGCGTGATCGGCTTTAAAGCGTATCGCACCAGTGCCAGCGGAGCCCAATTTCAAGTCAGTCTTTTCGATGGGCGTACCGGTGAACTGCTTGCTTTGATGGAGGCTGACTATCTCGGCCAAGTTCGTACCGGAGCTGCGAGTGGAGTGGCGACCAAGTGGTTGGCCCATCCGGATGCGAACCGACTGGGACTGTTTGGGACCGGGAAACAGGCCTGCACCCAGCTCGAGGCCATCCACCGGGTACGACCCCTGCGCCAGGCACTGGTTTATAGCTCCACCGAAGCACACCGCAATCAGTTCGCCGATCGGATGAGCGAGCGACTCAACCTCGAAGTGTTGCCGGTCAGCGATCCTCGCCAGGCGGCCGAGGGGCTCGACCTCGTCTGTACTGCCACGAACAGTCGAACACCGGTGCTCTTTGGGGAATGGCTTCAACCGGGGATTCACCTCAACGTGATCGGCTCAAACTTCTTGGCGAAATCGGAAATTGATCTGGAAGTGATTCGGCGAGCCGATCGGATTATCGTTGATCAGAAAGAGCAAGCCCGACTCGAGGCAGGCGACCTGTATCCGGCGGTGCAACAGGGAATCTTGAAATGGTTGGATGTGCAGGAGCTCGCACAAATTGTGAGCCGCAGACAACCGGGCCGCACCGATCCTAGCCAAATCACCCTGTTTAAATCGCTTGGCCTCGGCATCGAGGATATCGTCGTGGCCGGCCAAGTGTATGCTCGTGCTCTAGCCGAACAGGTCGGCCGACCGCTTTTTGCCTAAAGTATCCCGCTGTCCCCGCAGTATCGACCGAATAATCAGCAGACCAAACAGTTCAACAAACCTGAAAATGATAACTCTATCATCAACTTTGTGGGACCCGAATAGGTTTCCTCAGTGGTCCAGGACTAGGCAGAATGGGTTCAACTTTTTTGTCGAACCAATTTTCATGCTTGACAACGCCCGGTGATATCCTCAATATCCTATCTTGCGGACCCAGACTCGCTTCTTATCGCTAAGTTCACTTGCGAATTCCCGGTGCCTTCAGCACTTGGTCAGGATTGATCAGGAGTTTCATCATGTCAGCGATCCGGTTGGACGCCCCGTCTCGTTCGATTCGTTTACAAATCGTCGAACTCGAAAGCCGAATTACTCCGGTCTTTACGGCAGGAAGTACTGCCGTTGGGCAGATTGGCGAATTGATCAATTCTGGCCATGCCATTGCCGCGGACTTTAATGGCGATGGTGCGCCGGATCTTGCCGCCGCCATGTACGGTCTGGGGAAATCGCTGCCGACCGGGGGCATCCGCGTCTATTTGAATGATGGCAGTGGCAACTTCCCCACATCCACGCTGGTGAATACGGGCGGCACCGGCACCAGCTTTCTGCAAGCAGCGGACATGAATGGCGATGGCAATCTCGATCTAATTGCCAGTAATGGGAATAGCGGCGGCCAAGGCAGCGTGGCGGTGTTGCTTGGAAATGGTGCGGGCAACTTTACGCCCGCTTTGGGTTCGCCCGTGGATGCCGGTGGACGCCAGAGTTCCGGTGTAGCTGTGGCCGATTTCAACGGGGATGGTAAACCCGATGTCGCAGTGGCCAACATCGGCTATGCGGCCATGGGACAATTTCCCACCGGGAACAACATCACCGTGCTGGCCAACAACGGCAATGGGGAACTGTTCCCCATTCAAACCTTTCCAGGTGATCTCGCGATTCCTACCGCTGTGGTCGCTGACGACTTCAACGGCGATGGCATCGCCGACATGGCAGCCACCCTGGCCTCCGCCACCGGCTATGGTCAGTCCAACGGCATCTTACGAGTCTTTCTCGGCAACGGCGGGGGGGGATTCAGCCAGCTGAATCTCGATACCAACGGTCTCCTTCCCGTGGCCGTGACGACTGGCGATCTCAACGGCGATGGAAACACCGACCTGCTTGTCACCAACACGGGCTTAGATGTCGATGAAAACGGAGGGGTACCCGGCGATGCGACGGCGCCTCCCTATCAGGGGAATGTGCAGGTGTTTCTTGGCACCGGCAACGGCAGCTTTACCACCGGTACCCAGGTAATGCAACAAACCCTGCCCTTCACCGCAATCGCCGGGCTCCTCGATGGGGATGGCAAACAGGACATTGTGTCGATCGATCATAATCACAGCAACGGGCTCGTTCAGGGCAAGCTGCACGTTGTCCTGGGCAATGGCTCAGGACAGTCCTTCACTCCCGCACCCGATTCGCCGTTTAACGCGGACATGATTGGGCCGCAATCGCTCGCACTGGCTGACTTTAACCAAGATGGGCCCCAGGACGTCATCGTGGTCGGGCTCCTCGGTACTGCGCGACTGTTTCTTAACCAAACTACGGTCGGCGAAGCTCCGCAAATCACCAGCAGCGCCCCACCCTTTGGCATTGTCGGGAGAGAATACTCGTTTCCCATCACTGCCACAGGTAACCCCGACCCCACCCTGGGCGTCGAAGGATTACCGCCAGGATTGAGCTTCGATCCTCTGAGCGGGAGGATCACAGGAACTCCCAGTGAGGCTGGCGAATCAACGTTGGTCGTGAGCGCGGTCAATGGTGGTGGAACGGACGTAAAAGAATATCAACTATCGATCTTTCCTGCTGATCAGAGTCCTGGAACTCTGCAATTCGCCCAGGACAGCTTCGCGGTCGATGAGGATAGTGGCACGGTGACGCTCACCATTGATCGGGTCGATGGCAGTGCCGGCGAGGTAACCGTCGATTTCACCACGGTAGACGGCACCGCAGTAGCAAATGAAGACTATATTCCGCGTTCAAACAATATCGAATTCGCGCCGGGCGAAGTCAGCCGACCGTTAGTGATCACTATCCTCGATGATGATCAGATTGAAGGGGTTGAGGAAACCTTTACGGTGACCCTGAGTAATCCTACCGGAAATGCCGCACTCGGTGCCCCGTTGGTGGCGACCATCACCATTCGCGACAACGAAGTTTCCCGCGTGGTATTTCAGGAAGGCTTCGCCGAATATGCTGGGACCCAGGACGCTCACTTATTCGAAGCCGATCCGGCAAACAACTTTAACGATCCAACCCTCCGACTCGACCAGGCGACCAACGAGAACTACCATTCCGTCACTCGATTCGATGGGATCATCGGCAGCGAACTGGGCCAGATCCCTGCCAACGCCACCATCCTGTCTGCATCCCTTGTCCTCGAGGTCTCGAACTCTAGCCCAGAACCCGTGAATCTGCACATGCTAGGAGTTGACTTCAATGAAGCAACCGTGACTTGGGAGAGCATCGGGGATGGACTCCAAGAAGGGACGAATGTCGGACCGGCCATCGCTACCATCCCGATGACCAGCCTTGGGCGTGTTGAAGTCGATGTCACTACTTCGCTGCAAGCTTGGGTCGATGGCACACAAGCCAATCAAGGCTGGGGCTTTACCCCAAGCGGCGGCAATAGTGTGGAATGGTTCTCCTCCGAAGCGCTAGATCAGAATAATCGCCCCCTACTCGAAGTTGTCTTTATTCCGGGTGACCCAACTCCTAGTACGCTTCAGGTGTCCCAATTGACCCCGACTACCTCGGGCTTCGTCGTTGCGTTTAACCAGCCCGTGGATTCAACGGACTTGAACCTTTATGAAGATGGCTCGATCGGTGCTCCGGACTTGGTCCTAACCGGGCCGAATGGCCAAGAAGTGGCTGGGAGTTTGATCCCAGACCTCGCCGGTCAGAACTTCACCTTTGTAGCCACCGGTGGCCCCTTGGCCGCGGGTGATTACACGCTGACCCTGGTGAGTGCAGACAATGCATTTGTCAACAGTGACGGTGAACAACTCGACGGGGATGCGGATGGAACTCCGGGTGGCGACTATGCCCAGTCGTTCACGGTCACCGATCCTGCGGGCGTGGTAATTCGTCTACCCGACTTCGCTCGCGGCCCAGGCCAAGACGTCCAGGTGCCAAATACAGCCATTGGATTGCCGCTGACACTGAGCGATGCGACGGGTGTCACCAGTGCGAGTCTTTCGATCGCCTACGATCCAGCTCTGCTTGATATTACTGGAGCCACCCCGTCGGAGGGACTGCCAGATGGTGCACAGGTGAGCATTGACACGAGCACCTCTGGCGTGGCGGTGGTAACCTTCTCCAGCCCAACGGCTCTGAGCGGAACCGACCTATCGATCATCAACCTCACCGCGAGCGTGCCGAGTACCGCTAGCCGTGGGCTCAGCCAAGTACTGTCGATCACAGGCGTGAGCCTCAACGACGGGGCCATCGCTGGGGTTGGTGAGAGTGCTGTTCACACCGCGGCGTTCTTCGGCGACGTCAATAACGATGGGCTGATCAGCGTTGCCGATGTCACCGATGCGCTTCAAGTGGCTGCCGGTCAGGACACCGGCTTTGCCGGACTTGCGCTGGTCGATCCACGGCTAGTCGGTGATATCAATGGGGACGGCTCTCTGACGGTCAGCGATGTGCTGCTCACCCTGCAAGCCGCGGCAGGTCAAGTCGTACCGGAGATCCCACTGATTCCTTAAGGTTGATCCTATCCATCGCCGCAGGCGGTGAAGTCCCCTGCGGCGATGGATGATTGACTCCTCGTCAAAGCGATTGCAGAAACCCGGAAACGCTGCCATTCCGCTCCACTCGGCTGCCAGAACCCACCCGTCCTCTTTTCGAGGAGCTTCGAATTCTGGAGCACAACCGTGTCTACCCGGCTATCCTCCCCCGGGATCGGCCACCGCGATGGTATGCTGAATTTCATCGGTCTGAAATCCAAGGGCTAGTGGTCGGACCGTATTGGGCAGCACTGCAACATCGTATAACTCGGAAACCATCCCCTCGATACTTAACCAATCGCTGATTTGTCCGTTGCGAAGATCGATGACTGCCAGCCCACAATAGGTTTGTTCACCCTCCTCGTACAAACGTTCCTGGAGGCGTAATCCACCAAAGTTATCATCGTGACGTGGTCGCGATAAACCTACAACTGCGAAGTCGCCCGCAAAGGTGAGACCACGTAAGTAGCCGCTGCAAAAGGTGATCGGCTCAAAACGACCGGTTTCCCGATCGATCCGCCCAAACATCCCCTCTCCGGAATTCAGCACCCACAATTGATCCCGATAGACCCGGGGTGAATGGGGCATCGACAGACCTATGCAAATCTCTTTATCAGTTGTGATATCGAGAATTCGGCCACCATCGCGGCGCTGGCTCCGCCATCCTTCGGGAGTATCCGTGGAACTCACACAACTGACATAACGAACACGCCCCTGTTCCAAAGCAATCCCATTGAGGTGGCAATGATCCACCGTGACAAACTGTGCGACAAACGGCGGACGCCACAACGGCTGGAGATGAAAGCGTTCATGCAGGGTGGCCACACTATTAAATCGGGTTGCAACAAACACCACTCGACCCGACTCCTCGATCACCAAATCATGCAAGTCGACCTCGCCGACCGTGTAACCCACATGGGGTACATACAACCGATCGCCACCAAGATAAGATTCGCCCGGACGCAGGATATTGTCGAAGCGCCATATCTGAAAACGTGTGGCAAGCCACAAGGAGTTGGCACTCGCGCATAACCCCATCGCCTTATCAAATGTACGCTCAAAGACAGCTAAGCCATCCCCCGGTGTTCGACCCACTAGAAACAGCTTCCCGGTCTGGTACGTGGTGAACGCTAATCCAATCCCCTCACGAGCCAACCAGGCAGGAAAGCTTGCGGAACTATGAATGCGCAACCAGGGTTCAGGGGCATCGTCTCCGACCATCGCCAGGCCCTCTACAGGTCTTAGGTCAATTTATGTTTGCACCCCAAAGAAGAATCGAGTAGCTTAATCAATTGTTTCCTTCCCGCTGATTGTGCACGCTCATCTTCTCCGAATGCCGCTCTCCACTGTCGGAGTCGCGATATGTTGGTTCGACTGTTCATTCTCTCCACCTGGGGACTGCTCACTACTCCATTTGCGTACGCCGATCCCCTCCCAAGTGATTGGGCGTTTCAGCCGCTAAGCAATCCCAAACCCCCGGCGACAGGGACTTCTAATGCGGTCGGTAATCCCATCGATGCGTTTGTGCAAGCCAAACTTTCCGGGCACGGTTTAGCATATGCCCCCCCTGCCGAGCGTGCCACCTTGTTACGACGCGTCACCTTTGATCTCATCGGCCTCCCCCCCACCCGTGCGGAGATCGAAGCCTTCGTTCAGGACCCCGCCATCGACGCCTACGAGCGAGTGGTCGAACGACTCCTGGCCTCCCCGCACTATGGCGAGCGGATGGCGTTATATTGGCTGGATCTGGTCCGATTTGCCGAATCCGACGGCTTCAAAGCGGATGACCCGCGTCCGTTGGCTTGGCGTTACCGTGACTATGTCATCGATGCCTTCAATGCCGATAAGCCGTACGACCGATTTATCATCGAACAGATCGCTGGCGATGAGTACTTCCCCCATGAGCCAGATGCCTGGGTCGCCACCGGTATGCATCGGCACTACCCCGATGAGTATAATGCGGTCAACCTAGAGCAGCGTCGACAGGAAATCCTCAACGACATCACCGACACCACGGCCACCACCTTCCTTGGCTTGACTGTAGGTTGTGCCAAGTGTCATGACCACAAATTTGATCCCATCACCCAGAAGGACTATTACCGACTGCAAGCCTTCTTTGCTGGGTGGTGGCCCAACGAACGGATATTGCTGCCAGCCGCTGAACGCACGAACTATCAACAGCGTCAACAATCCTGGGAGGGAGCGACCGCAGTTCTACGCCACGAACTCAAACAACTGGAAGCACCACACCGCACCAAACATGCGGAGACAAAAAGGAAACGTTTCCCTCTCGAGTATGCCCAGATTCTCGATATTCCGTATGCGGAACGGACGCCCCTGCAAAAGCAAATTGGCACCCTGATCGAGCCGCAGGTGGCGGCCATAGATCAAGACCTACTCAAGCGGATGAACGATAAGGAAAAGAAACGCTGGAAGGCACTCAAGGCGGAGATGAGCAAGCTGGCTGCGACCAAACCGTCGCCCCCGCTAGGGATGGTCTTCACCGATCTTGGGACATCCGTCCCGGCAACGCACCTGCTGCGTAGTGGCAACTGGCGAACACCCGGGCCCGAAGTCACACCCGGATTTTTATCGGTATTGGACCATCAGACCCCGGTAATCCCGAAGCAACCGGCAACGACGGGACGACGTAGCGTCTTGGCTGCCTGGCTCACGCAACCCGATCACCCATTGACCAGCCGAGTGATGGTCAATCGTTTGTGGCAGCAGCATTTCGGGCAGGGGCTGGTGGCCACCTCGGATGATTTTGGCGCACAAGGCGCCCGCCCTTCCCATCCTGACCTGCTCGATTGGCTGGCTCAGACGTTTGTCCGCTCGGGCTGGAGCATCAAGGCCATCCACCGTCTGATCGTGACCTCGCAAGCGTATCAGCAAGGCAACACATGGAATGCCCAGGCCGCGGCGATGGACCCCAACAATCGCTTGCTTTGGCGGATGAATCGGCGACGTCTGGAGGGGGAGACCCTCCGCGATGCCATCTTGGCCGTGAATGGTTCGCTTTCTAAGCAGATGCACGGCCCCAGTGTCTTTCCGGAGTTGCCCGGAGAACTCAAACGGCGCGGTAGCGGCTGGACGGTTTCGAAGGAGCCTGCTGACCGAGCTCGCCGCAGTGTCTACGTCTTCGTCAAACGCAACCTTCGACTACCCCTGTTCGCTTTGTTTGATGCCCCCGATCGCACCGAAACCTGTTCGCGACGGTATGCAACGACCACCGCTCCGCAAGCGTTGATGCTGATGAACGAGTCGCTGATCTTGCAGGCGGCAGATACCTTTGCCTGCGCGGTGATTGCGAAGGTCGGCCGCCAGCCGGCAGCCATGATCGAGACGGCTTTTCAACAGGCACTGGGCCGTTCACCCACCAGCATCGAGCGCCACCAGCTGCACACTTTCTTCTTGCAGCAACGTCAACAACTCCCCCCCACGACCAAGGACAAAACCCAGCAGGCCATGGCGGATCTTTGTCATGTGCTCTTGAATATAAATGAGTTTCTTTACATCGACTGAGGCTTGTCATGACTGCTGTCCCACCCCTGGTTCCCCATCGGATTTACCCGGTTGACCGAAGGGCTTTTTTTCGCCAGGCTGCGCATGGTTTTGGATCGCTGGCGCTAGCTTCTTTGATCGGCTTCGATCACGGCTCAGCCCAAGCCGGTTCCTCAACACCAAACCCACTGGTGCCCCGTTTCGGGCATCATCCCGCTCGCGCCAAGAATGTCATTTTCCTATTCATGGAAGGTGGTCCTAGCCATATCGATCTATTCGATCCGAAGCCCAAGCTCAAGGAGATGCACGGCAAGCCTCTGCCCGAGAGCTTCGGACAGGTGATCACCCCCATGGGCACTGGCGGGAATCATCTTCTTGCCAGCAAGCGAACATTCAAGCAGCATGGCGAATCGGGGATGTGGGTTTCCGACTGGTTGCCCCAGATCGCTACCTGTGTTGATGATATCGCCCTGGTCCGCGCCTGCTGGGCGGATGGCCTCAATCATGTTGGCTCGGTGCTTCAGATGAATACCGGCTCGATACTGGCCGGGCGCCCATCGCTCGGTAGCTGGGCCATCTACGGGTTGGGCAGCGACAATCAGGATCTTCCCGGCTTTGTCGTGCTTACCGATGGTCGTGAACCGGTCGGTGGTGCACGCAATTGGGGAACAGGGTTTATGCCTGCGAGTTTTCAGGGCACCCGGCTTCTAGCCCAAGGCACACCGATCGCCCATCTGCATCCCCCCAAGCAGGTTCGCTTGGCCAGACAACAAACGAAGTTAGATCTGATTACTGCTTTGAATGCCGAACATCAGGCCCTCCGTAGCGATGACAGCCAATTAGCAGCGCGGCAAGCTGCCTACGAGCTCGCCTTCCGCATGCAAGCAGCCGCCCCCGACGCCGTAGATCTGCGTCGCGAAACCGAGGCTACCAAACAGGCCTATGGACTGAAGGAAAAGTCCACCGCCGCCTTTGGACGCTGCTGTCTATTAGCCCGGCGGCTGGTCGAACGCGGCGTGCGTTTTGTCCAAATTTATTCCGGAGCCGGCAGTCGCTGGGATGCCCACAGCAACATCGAGAGTAACCATTCGACGATGTGCCACTCGGTCGACCAGCCCACTGCAGCCTTGCTCCGCGATCTCAAAGCACGTGGGCTTTTGGACGAGACGCTGGTGATTTGGGGTGGGGAATTTGGCCGTACTCCCATGAGTGAGGCAGGCAATGGCCGAGATCACAACCCATTTGGCTTCAGCATGTTCTTTGCGGGTGGGGGTGTTCGACCAGGTCAAACCATCGGTAGTACCGATGAGTTTGGACTCTACGGCATCGAGGATCGGGCCCATGTGCACGATCTCCATGCCACCATATTGCATCTACTTGGCTTCGAGCACACTGAGCTGACCTACACGTATGGTGGCCGTGAAGAACGCCTCACGATCAATGCTGGCAAGGTGATCGACAAACTGGTCAGCTAACTCAAATACCGCACCGAAGATTCTTGAGGGCTGCCCGCTCTGCTTGCAGGTTGACTCGGGCAGCCTGTTCCCCCGCCTGATAAAGCAACTCCGTACGATAAATGCGGTCTCTGGCCAGGAATCCATCGAGGATCCGCACCCGCCCATCTCGGTAGGTCGGCATTGGAAGCCAAGCATATTCTCGGCGAATCGCCTCGGCATAGCGGGCATAACGTTCTGAACTCGCCCCGAGAATCGCCAGATCGACATCGAGTAGGATAGCCATATCGCCATCCACGTACTCCGGTTGCTGATGCCGAGTTGCCAGGATTAGGGTGGCTACCCGTTCGATGATATCCTTCGGCAGGCCAAGCGCTTCAAGTTGGTGATGTGCGAAGACGGCGCTGGCTGTTTCGTTGTCCTGCTGCTGCGGGTCGTAGATGGCATCATGAAACCAGATCGCGAGTTTCAGGCTGGCCAGATCATCCGCGTGATCGGCCAAACGATTCAGGATGCGAAACATCTCGAGCAGGTGCTCGAGTGTGTGGTAGTAACGATGCCTTTCCGAGTAGGCCGCGACCAATTGATCGAACAGGGGATACGCTTGAACTAAGGACACCCCGAAGCTGGCAAATAACCGAGCCCAATCCTGTTGAAGCCGCTCGAGTTGTTCAGGAGCGATCATGAGAGTTGATCTAAAACCGATTGTGAGAATGGCGTGAGAAGACTGTTGAAAAAAAAACCCCGCCGAGCGAACTCGGCGGGGATATCTAAGCAAGCTGGTAGCACCTGAATCTGCGAATGAGTGGCATGTTGATCATCATCGGGAAAATCCGCGATGATGTTCTAGGTCAAATCCTTAGAAAGGAGGTGATCCAACCGCAGGTTCCCCTACGGTTACCTTGTTAC
>CAYPIE010000034.1:0-56679 GCA_964410665.1 uncultured Alcaligenaceae bacterium | reverse complement strand
CCAGCACGTTCCCGGTCAGCACCACGTCCTCATCGGTCGTGAAACTGTCATCCACACCCACCGGGGCATCATTTACCGGGTTCACCGTGACGTTCACCGTCCCCGTCGCCGTGCCACCATTCCCATCGTCCACCACATACGTGAAGCTGTCCGCGCCGTGGTAGTCCGTGTCCGGCGTGTATACCACCCGATCACCATCAATCATCACGGAACCACTCACGGCGCCACCCACCGATGCAATCGACAGCGCATCCAGGTCCACATCGCTGTCGTTGGCCAGAACATCGATCGTTACCGCCACATCTTCATCCGTCTCAGCCGAATCATCGAGTGCTACCGGTGCAGTGTTACCAGCCCCCACTTCGACCGTCACCGTCGCTAATGCCCCACGGGCCCCGGACTGAATCAGATATGTAAAGAAATCGGTACCAGTATATCCGCTGTCCGGTGTGTAAATAATCTTCTGACTCGCTAGGTCGACAAGAACCACACCATTCTGAGGAGACACTGGTGTAGCCGGGACAAGAGTAAACGCCTGACCATCCGGATCGCGGTCGTTGGCCAACACATCGATGGTTACCGGCATTCCCGCGTTGGTTGTCGCCTCATCGTCATTCGCAATCAGGGAATCGGCAACGGGCTCCACGGTGACCGCCACCGTTCCGACCGCAGTCAAGGATCCATCGGAGACCGTGTAGGTGAAGCTGTCCTCCCCGAAGAAGTCCGGATCGGGAGTGTAAACCACCTGACCGTCCACGACCTCCGCCATCCCGTTGCTCGGCGTGCTCAACTCCGCGATCGACAACACATCACCTTCCGGATCGCTGTCGTTGGCCAGTACATCGATCACCACCGCTTCGTCTTCGTTAGTGATCGCTGTATCATCCACCGCCACCGGCGGGTTCCCTTGCTCCACCTCTACCGTCACCGTCCCCATGGCCGTCGCACCCGAGGGATCCGATACCACGTAGGTGAAGCTGTCCATTCCCGAGAAACCTGGGTTCGGCGTGTACACCACCTGACCCTCTACCAGCTCCACCGTCCCCGAACTCGCTTGCCCCAGGGAAGTCACCGACAACGCATCTCCATCGATATCTGTATCGTTGGCCAACACATCCATTGTCTCCGCCAACCCTGGAGGTGTCGCCCCCGTATCGTCCACGGCCACCGGAGCGTCGTTCACCGGGCTGATGGTCACCGTCACCTCACCGATGTCGGTCAACTCACCGTCGCTGACCACATACGTGAAGGTGTCTTGCCCATTGAAGTCGGGGAACGGAATGTAAAGCAATTGGCCGTTGGCCAACGACACCGTCCCAAAGCTCACTCCCTCGACCGAGGAGATCGATAGGTTATCGCCGTCCACATCACTGTCATTGGCCAACACATCGATGAACGCAAATCCATCTTCGTCGAGTGTCGCCACATCGTCGACCGCCACCGGGGCGTCAGGAGTATTCACCACCTCGAGCGTTACCGTCGCCGTGCTGCTATACTCTCCGTCACTGATGACATAGATGAAGCTATCGGTGCCAAAAAAGTCCTGATCGGGCAGGTATAACACTTGACCGTCAAACAGCGCGGTCGTGCCGTTCGTGGCGTCGCCAACCGAAGTGACCGAAAGTGTGTCCCCATCCACATCGACGTCATTCCCCAACACATCGAGTGCGCCGGTCGGCCGGTCTTCGAATACCACCAGATCCGGTCGGCTTCCCTGAGGTTCATCAACATCGTCCACCGCCACCGGAGCATCGTTGATCGGGTTCACCGTCACCGTCACTTGAGCCACAGCGGTCAGCTCGCCATCGCTGACCACATAGCTGAAGGTATCTTCCCCGTGGAAGTCCGGATCCGGCGTATACACGACCTGATCATTTTCGATCGACACCGTCCCATTGGTGGCAGCTCCGACGGATACGACCGACAGCGTGTCGCCATCGGGATCGCTGTCATTGGCCAACACATCGGTCGTCACCGCGACATCTTCATCGGTCGCAACATCCGTGTCATCCACTGCCACCGGAGCACGGTTCGGCAGGTTGACAACGACCGTGACCGTCCCTACGGCAGTCAACTCACCATCGCTGACCACATAGCTGAAGGTATCTTCACCCGTGAAATCCAGGTTCGGCGTATACACGACCCGATCACCGTCGATCGACACGCTCCCGTTGACAGCTCCCTCGACCGACGCAATCGACAGTGTGTCCCCGTCCACATCATTATCGTTGGCCAGCACATCGATTGTTGCCGACGTATTCTCGTTGGTGGACGTCGTATCGTCACTGGCCACCGGGGCATCGTTGATCGGGTTCACCGTCACCGTCACTTGAGCCACAGCGGTCAGCTCGCCATCGCTGACCACATAGCTGAAGGTATCTTCCCCGTGGAAGTCCGGATCCGGCGTATACACGACCTGATCATTTTCGATCGACACCGTCCCATTGGTGGCAGCTCCGACGGATACGACCGACAGCGTGTCGCCATCGGGATCGCTGTCGTTGGCCAGCACATCGATCGTTGCCGATACATCTTCATCGGTCATGCCCTCCGGATCATCGACCGCGACTGGGGCATCGTTGACCGGATCAACGGTCACGGTCACCTGACCGACCGCGGTCAGTTCACCGTCACTGACGACATAGCTGAACTGATCCGTCCCGACGTAATTGGCCACCGGGGTGTAGACGACCTTGCCATCGATTAGCTCGGGGGCTCCGTGACTAGCACCGCTCACAGAAAGGACGCTCAGCGTATCGTTGTCAACATCGGTGTCGTTGCTCAGCACATTGATTTCATAACGGAAACTATCCTCAGGGAGCGTCACCTGGTCATTGCCTGCCACCGGCGGGGAGTTTTGTGGAACGACGACGACAGTCACCGTACCGGTCGCAAACGAGTCTTCATCATTGACTTCGATGACTTGATAGGTAAACGTATCCGTGCCGACAAAATCTTGATTAGGTGTATAGGCGATCTGATCGTTGATCAGTGTTGCGACACCGTTGGCAGGACTGCTCACCCCATTAATGGTGAGCTCTGCTTGCTCGGGATCTGTGTCGTTGGCGAGCACATCAATCGTTACATCCGTATTTTCAAAAATCTCGACCTGATCCGGATTGGCGACGGGTGGCGCATTCCCTTCTCGGACACGGACGATAATGTTGGCTTCGGACTGCTCGATGCCGTCAGTAATGACATAACTAAAAATCTCAGTCCCAACAAAGTCGACCTGTGGGGTATAGACAACCCGATCCTCCTGAATTCGGGCCGAGCCATTCGTCGGCGGCCCGACTTCTACCAGGGTGATGGTATCCCCATCCGGGTCTTGGTCGTTGGCCAAAACATTAATCGAGATCGTGCGTGGGCCAATGATCGAGATGCTATCACTGGTTGGTCGCGGGGCATCATTCACGGGAGTGACCACAACCACCACCGTCCCGTTGGCGATGTTCTCGCCATCGGACACCGTGTAGGTGAAGGTGTCGGTCCCCGCAAAATCATCGTCAGGACGATACTCAATCATCCCGTTCAGCAGGGTGGCTTCACCGTTGCTGGGTTGCTCGACCGAGGTGATCGATAGCTCATCGCCATCTGGATCGGAGTCGTTCGCGAGAACATCAATGGTTACTGGATTATCTTCAACCACCTCCGCTGCATCATCCACAACGACTGGGGGCAAGTTGCCAGGTAAGACCTGCACCGTGATCGTACTGAAGGCGGAGTTCCCCGCAACATTTGTCTTATAAACAAACTGATCAGTACCACTAAAGCCGAGGTCCGGCGTGTACACCAACTTATCCCCGCCCCCGTTTATCATGCCATTGTGCGGAGGGGTGACGAGCGTCAGGGGGTAGAAGGCTTGCGTAAAGGGATCCACAACGCTGACGAATCCGGTTTGTACTCCCTCAACCTGAAAGCTTCGATCCGGGATACCGAATGCGAGCGAGAGGTCTCCCTGTCCGGCGGGCCCCTCCACATAATCGGTGAGCCCCGCATCCACCAGCATGGTGGTCACATAGCCCGAAGCTGTCTGGATGGTCGAAGTGTTAAAGAGCGTTGACAGTTGAAGTGCAACGACACTCGGCGATGAAATAACATCGGTGACAAAATAGGTGTCTTTGACCAAGAACAGGTCGGTCCCGTCCCCACCATTTTGCGTCTCCAGGACGCCACTCACGGCTTCTGAATACAACAGCAGAAGGGTATCTTCCCCGGTGCCACCCACCGTACTGTCAACCCCTACGCCCCCGGTCACGGTATCATTGCCTGCTTCGCCGAGGACCGTGTCGTTGTCGACTCCGCCATCGAGGCGATCGTTGTTGGCCGTGCCGGTGATCGAATCGTTGCCGGCCCCGCCCTCGGCAATCGCCCGCAAGCTTGAGCCATTCAAACCGGTGAAATCGATGATGTCGGCCCCGCCGTTGCCAAGGACCATAAAGCCGCCGCCGGACAGCTCACTCTCGGCATACGTATCTGGGGACTCGACGGTCTGAACTCCAGTCCCATCATCGAAGGTCACTTCCACCCGATATTCGCTTTCCGGGGTAAGGACGAAACGAACCTCATCGGCGAACTCGGTCGCCCCAACCACCAAGAAGGGTGCACCGTCAACTTCCTGAGGTGTGAAGGTCACCGCCGGCGTGACCCGATCCTCAAAGACCTCTAAACGCGGCTTAATCGCACGCTGACGATTGCGAAACGAGGACATGCAACACTCCTTGGGCAAATGCACGGAGACCGAAATTGCGGATGGCTTGCCGACGGGGCACACACCCAGGCCAGACCCATCCGAGCACCAATGGCGACATTAATCCAACAAAAGTTTTATCATTAAACTATGGATCAGCTCTACAGTGAATTTCTAAATAAGCCTAAAGGCGCGCACATGGGCAAAGTGTGGGTGGAAGTGTGGAAATTTGGTGGCAACATAGAGATATGGAATAGACTGAGGCCAGCGCATCTGTGCCGATGGGGACGACTACTATGGCAAGATGGCTAACCCAGGCGCTGAGATTAGCGTTTGTGTTACGTTAGTTTCTTACTTTAGCCTGATCGATGTGTGAATTCTGTGGGTCTAACTGCTGTATTTCCTGAAGTGAGCCCGCAGCACGTCCTTCCGGTTCAAACCATGGGCTACGAGCATCGCCCAGCGCCACGCGGCGTCGGCGGTGCCCTCCTTCTCCTAAGTCGCCTTGCCAACGCCATTGGTTCCCAGTTCGATGCCTTCACTTGTCTAGCCCTACTCGGCAAGCCGACCTCGTTTGCCCAATTTCTCCACCCAGCAATGTCCACCCATGGGCCGTGCGCAAGCATTTGCCACGCGAAGAGGACCATCGCCCAGTGGCACGGTTACCCCCAAGCTGGATCCGAACCATGGGTTGCGCCTCTTGACCAACTTTCGGTCTCCTCCTATCCTACGTTG
Organism: uncultured Alcaligenaceae bacterium; assembly: GCA_964410665.1. GTDB lineage: Bacteria > Planctomycetota > Planctomycetia > Gemmatales > Gemmataceae > CAYPIE01. The sequence continues at coordinate 51,254 of CAYPIE010000034.1, read as the reverse complement.
GCGTTTGAATGTCCTGATCCTATGGCCTGCTGACTCCTTGGAATTGCCTATGACCCCATGGCACGACTTCCCCGAACGTGTAAGCAGTGGTGACCACTTGTATTCCAATGCCGTGGGCCACGATGCGTGTGGCATTGGTGGCATTGCCGCCCACGATGGCACCGCCTCCCGGGAACTCGTGTCCAAAGCTTTGCACGCGCTCACCTGCCTGGAGCACCGGGGCGGCTGCTGTGGCCCTGCTGGCGATGGGGCTGGACTCACCACCACCATTCCTCAAGCGTTTTTCCATGAAGAAGCCCGCAAGCTGAACCTCGATCAGGCCCGCTATCTGCAACCTGAGCAGTCGCTTGCCTTAGGTGTCTTTTTCTTCTTCGACCACGACACCGCCAAACAGCATCAAGCCCGAGGCCTTATTCAACACGAATTGGCCGACGGCCCGGTGCACTTTATGGGCTGGCGAGCGGTTCCCACCCGCGATAGTGCCCTTCCCGAGCTTGCCAAGCTGACCCGACCTGCTTCGCTCGAACAAGCCATTGTTCGCGTTGATGGCGATCCGACCAGCGTCGAAGCCTGGCTGTATCACAAACGACTCCGCCTACAGCAAATCTTCCGCGACCGAGGACTTGGGATCTATATTGCCTCGCTATCCAGCCGCCTGATCAGTTACAAGGGACTGCTCACCAGCCAGCAGTTCATCGACTTCTTCCCAGATTTGAATCAGGACACCTTCACGGCGGGCATTGCCCTGTTCCATCGTCGCTATTCGACCAATACCTATCCCAACTGGATGCTGGCCCAGCCGTTTCGCTTTTCTTGCCACAACGGCGAGATCAACACCATCCGCACCAACCGCAATGCTGTCTACGCCTATGCCCACAGCAATGCCACAGATCCCGTTGAGGAATGGCTGACGCCTCAGATGAGTGACTCCTGCTCCCTCGATGAGTGGCTGGAACATCTGATGCTAAGCCAGCAGTGGAGCCTGCTGCGTGCCTTGCGCCTCTCGGTACCGCCCGTCTGGGATACCGAGGCGGATTTCTGGGGGCAGGGGGCGGTAGACCTGTTCACTTATTGTCGCCGCACCTACGGCAGCCTGTGTGCCTGGGATGGGCCGGCGGGGATGGTGACCTCGGATGGGGTCGTCCTGGCTGGAATCGTCGATCGCATGGGCCTGCGACCAGTCCGTTGGTGTAGCGACCAGCGTGGCTGGCTGTACATCGGTTCCGAATCGGGGGTGTTTGGCGTTGATCACCGTGAGGTGGTCGCCAGCGGCCAATTGCAACCCGGGCAAATGATCGCGCTGGACACCCGCACCGGTGAACGGCTCGACAGCCACCAGATCCTGGAGCGGATCGTCTATGAGGTCCAGGTTGAGGGTAGCATCGACCTGCATGAGCTCAACCGCCAGCAGATCATCCTGCCCGAGGCATTTGATTTCGCACCGCAAATCGATGATCAAGTCAACGATACCCTCGAGCAGCGGAAATGGTCGATGGAACAGCTGCTCCAGGCCTATGGCTGGGACTTCGAACGGGCCACCTTTGTCAAGGACATGGCCAAGCTAAAAAAGGAGCCGCTCAGCTCCATGGGCTATGATCGGGTGCTGTCGATCTTTTCGACCCATCATCCCACCCTGTTCAAGTACATGCAGCAGACCTTTGCCGAGGTCACCAATCCGCCGATCGATCCTTATCGCGAGGGTGGGGCGATGTCGCTGACCACCTATCTGGGCCGTGGCCCACTGCCCATCGGCCAGGACCTACCCGTGCGGCAAATGGAAACGCCGACGCCCGTCCTCAATGATGCCGTGGTCGAGGAAATGCGTCGCAACGAGCTGATGGGGTTTTACAACCTGTCGGCAGTGTTTCCGCTCCAAGGTGGCGAGAATGCCTTGGCCGAGGCCTTGCATGCCTTACGCAGTGAGGCAGAAAAGGCCGTCCACAATGGCTACCATGTGCTTTGCCTAACCGACCGTGAAGCGTTTGCCGATGGCATGGCTCCAATCCCCTCTTTGCTCGCGTTGGGTGCGGTTCATGATTATTTGTGCACCCAAGGGCTACGGCAGCATGTATCGCTGGTGATCCAAGCCGGCGATGTGCAGGAAGGGCATGACATTGCGGTCCTGGTCGGCTTTGGTGCCGATGCGGTGCACCCTTATTTGATGCTGCGACTGATTAAGAACGGCTATACATTTAAAGATCCCGATACCAAGCAAGAATTCACACTGTCGGCGCATGAATGTTTGGAAAATGTTTTTGCCGCGTTGGAAGATTCCCTGAAGAAGATCTTGTCGAAGATGGGGATTACCACGGTCGAGGGCTATCGCGGAGCTCGCTTGTTCGAAGGTGTGGGCTTTGGTCCGGAGTTGATGGCCTTTCTCGGCGAATTTCCGTCCCGTGTCGGCGGCCTGCGTTTGTGTGACCTGGTCGAGGATGTGGTTTGGCGGCTGAAGCGTGCCGAGCAGATGAAGGCAGCGGTCCTGGGCCGTAATAAGGACTATTTGGCCTTTAATGCCCAGATTCGCATGGCCCTGCGTAAGGCAGCGGTCGGCGAATTTGGTGAAGGGGGTGAGGCCGATTATGCCCAAAAGCGTCAGCTCGACCAGGCCGAACGCGACTTATCGAAAGAATACCTTTCCTTTACCCAACTCATTAATACCCGGCCACCGACCGTTCTGCGCGATCTATTTCTGCTCAAACCGGGGGATGCCCCGATTGCGCGTAGCGACGTGCAGTCGGCTCTGTCGTTGGTCCAGGATCACTTCCGTGGCGCGGCCATGAGCCACGGCGCGCTCACCGGGATTGCCCACCAGACCCTTGCGGCCGCCTTCAACGAGCTGGGCGGCTACTCCAACTCGGGCGAAGGGGGTGAGGCCCGCGACCGCAATGACCTGCCCGAACGCATGTGGGGCCCTTGGTGGGAGACCATCCTGGCCCAACGGGCGACACACCCCAATGAGCTGGCCCTGCATGGTGACCCAAAGAAGAGCCGCTTTCGTAGCCGCATCCGCCAAGTCGCTTCGGGTCGATTTGGGGTGGATGCGGAGTATCTGGTGAACGGCGATGAGATCCAGATCAAGATGGCCCAAGGAGCGAAGCCTGGCGAGGGTGGCCAGCTGATGGGCAAAAAGGTGACCGCGGAGATCGCCGAGAACCGCTATGCCCGGCCGGGCATCGACTTGATCAGCCCCCCACCCCACCACGATATCTATTCCATTGAGGATTTGGCGCAGCTGATCGCCGACCTCAAGGCAGTACGGCCGGGGGTGCCGGTCTCGGTCAAGCTGGTCGCGGTCGAAAATATCGGCACCATCGCCGTGGGCGTTGCCAAGGCTGGTGCCAATGTCATCGAGATCGATGGCCTGGATGGTGGCACCGGAGCAGCCATGGTCTCCTCCAAGGAGCATACCGGGCTCCCCAGTGAAATGGGCCTGGCGGAGGCCCACCAGGCGTTGGCTCTCAATGGTCTGCGCACCCAGGTCCGCCTGAGAGTGGGTGGTGGCATCAAGAATGGCTACGATATCATCAAGTATGCCCTGTTAGGAGCAGAGGAGTTCAGCCTGGGCCAGGCGCTTATGGTCTCGGTCGGCTGCATCGTCTGCAAGAGTTGCCATATTCCTAACTGTCCGACCGGGATCACCGGTTCGCCAGAGATCTTCAAAGGCCACCCCGAGCACACCAAAAGCTATCTATTGAGCCTCGCCGAAGAGGTGCGGCAGCTGTTAGCCAATTTGGGTGAACGGCACGTCCAGGACATTGTCGGCCGCTCAGACTTGTTAGTCCGCAACCCCAACTTGCCGGGCCGCGCAGGACTGATCGATTTATCTCGTTTCCTTCATCCTGAGCTCGCGCTGAGCGAGTGTGCCCGCCGCGAAACGACTCCCCGTGTCGAAGCGGCCGAGTCTAGCTCCAAAGCCTCCCACCAACTACCAGTCCTTCCCGTGCGGCCTACGCTCAACGAGCGGATCATTGACGCGGCCAGCGACGCGGTCGAGGCCGCGCAGTCGATCGATTTAATGTTTCGCATCCGCAATAGTGACCGCTCGGTCGGTGCCACCATCGCCGGCCAGATCGCTCGGCTGTATGGCCGTGAAGGGATGGCTAATCATCGCCGCATCAAGGTACGTTTTGACGGTGAAGCTGGGCAGTCCTTCGGTGCTTGGTGCATCAATAGCCTGGATCTGGAGCTAGTCGGCTTTGCCCAGGATGGTGTCGCCAAGGGGATCTCTGGCGGTCATGTGGTGGTGACACTCGACTATCAAAAGTCCAGCTACGGCGGAACGATCCAGAGCGTCGCGGGCAACAACGTCGCCTATGGGGCGACCGGTGGCACGGTCTTTCTCGGTGGCCGCGCAGGACACCGCCTGGGAATCCGGAATTCTGGAGCCACGATTGTGGCCGAGGCGGCAGGCAAGTACGCCTGCGAGTATATGATCCGCGGCCGGGTCGTGATTCTGGGACCGGTGGAAAACGAGATTGGCGCTGGTATGACGGGCGGGGAACTGTTTATCTACGACCCCGAAAACGAGGTACCCGCCAAGCTGCACTCACGCAGTGTGGCGGTGATTGACTGTCACTACGTGGACTACGAGTGGCTGCACCCGTTGATCATCCACTACCACGCCCGAACTGGCAGCCGCCAGGCCGAGCGTGTGTTGCGGGATTGGTCGGATATTCGCCGCAGCCGCCACCTACGCAAGGTGGTCCCCTTGGCAGTGGCCCGCCGGGCCGAAGACTTTATCGCCGCGGGCACCAACGCTGGTTAAAGAGTACTTGAAGCGGAAAGAGATCCCCCGAAGACTGCTTCGGAGGACCCAGCATTCGGGGGTTACGGTCCAGTCCTGCCATCAAGACGGTTGTGAAACGTGCGGCTGGTCATCCGAGCGGCCGTGCCGTTTCCGCTCGGCGGGTGTCAACCCGCAGAGGTCGGAAAGAAGCAAGAAGCGCCAATGAGACACGTTCCATACACATCCTTGTAGACTTAGAAACCATCATCATTGAGAATGGTGCCCACCCCACCCATGCCGAAGTAGGTGGCGTTCACCACACTACTCAGATTCAGATAGAACTTCTCATCGGACTCAAAGTGCGTATCGCCATTGATTAGCACTCCCACCGTCTTGACCGTTTCGCCCGGCAAGAAGGTGAGCTCCCCCGAGGCGTACTGGAAGTCGCTAAACGGTCCCTGCGTTGCGATCCAGCCCTCGGTATAGTAGCTCGCGGTCACGGTGAGACTCGAAGGACGTGACAAGGTTACCTCGAACAGTGCCACGGTCGTCCCGCTATCGCCTTCAAGGAACGAGGCATCCACCACGTCAATGATCGCCAGGTCATCGTCGGAAATCGACGCCTGACCCCGAGCATCGGCAATCTTGGCACCGGTGGGCTCGGACAGTTCCAGGAAGAAGCGTTCTTTCAGTTCTTCGACGTTGTCGTTCACCAGCGGAACCACAAGTTCCAGGCTGGTCTCGCCCGGCAAGAAGGTCAAAGTCCCATTGCTGGCTTGGAAGTCACCACCTGCAGTGGCGGTGTCCTCGATGGTGGTGTAGTTCACCGTGATCGGCTCATCGCTGGCTCGGGAAAGTGACACGGTGAAGGTCGCATCACCAATGCGTGGATCCCCTTCGCGCGGGAAGACATTATTCACCGACAGGGCTGGTACATCGTCATCGACGATGGTCCCGACGCCCTCCCCATCGGCGATGGTGGCGTTGTTGGCCTGCAGGAGATCCACGAAGAAAGTTTCATCTTCCTCACGCTCGAGTTCCCCGAAGACATCGATATAAATCGTCTTCGACGTATGCGTCTGCGGAAACACCACCGAGGAGGTCAAGGCAGCATAATCCGTCCCCGCGAGTGCCGTACCGTCACGGGTCGCGAAGTCGACAACCACTTCCTTGTAGGGCGTGCTCGACAGGCTGACCGTGAAGCGGATGGTTCGTGACCCCGAGTCGCCCTCAACCTCCGAGGTATCGCTGATGGAGACTTCTGGCAGGTCATCGTCGAGAATGCGACCGGAGATCAAATCATCGGCGATCGAAGCTCCGCTGACTTCCAGGACCTGTACCAGCAGGCTTTCATCCGGTTCTACCAGGTCATCATTCAGAACCGTGATGGTAATCGTTTGACTTGTTTGGCCGGGATCAATCGTCACCGAGCTATCGGCATGCACGTAATCATACCCAGGCGTTGCCCAGCCTGCGATGGTGTGATAGCTCACCGTGACCGGTTGGGAGGTCGGGTTCGACAGGGTTACCGCAAAGTTCAGCTCGGTCGTACCCACATCGCCTTCGATTACCGAGGCCTCGGCAACCGTGAGGGCGGGCGTACTGTCATCGTTGCTGATGGTTCCCTGGCCGCGGGCATCGCTGAGCTCAACTCGGATCGGGTTGCTCAAATCGACGTAGAATACCTCGCTGGGCTCGTAGGTCTCTTCACCGACTACTGCAACAGGGATGGTCTTGCTGGTTTCGCCCGGTAGGAAGGTCAGGGTGCCATTTACTGGGATGTAGTCACTGCCTTCGGCAGCACTGCCCGGGGTAGTCGTATAGTCAATGTCGACGGAATACCCCACCGCCTCGGACAACGTCACCGTGAATTCCGCCGCTACCGTGGCGACGTCACCCTCAACCACCGACACATCATCGACCGATGCGGTGAGGAGGATGTCATCATTGGCAATGCCCCCTTGGCCACGACCGTCGACAATCTGCGCCTGGGTGGCCGCGGTCAAATCCAGGTAGAAGATTTCGCTGAGTTCCACGGTGTAGTCACCAAACACCAGTACGGTCACCGTCTTGCTCGCTTCACCCGGCTCGAAACTCAAGGTACCGCTGACGGGTGTATAGTCGCTGCCAGCACTAGCCGTACCGGGCGTCGTGGTGTAGTTGACCGTCACCGGCCCGGCTGCTGCTTGGGACAGGCTGACCACAAACACGGCATCGACCGTACCCTCGTTCCCCTCCGTTACCTCCACATCGCCGACTGACACTTCGACCAGGTCCTGATCATCGTTGACAATGGTGCCCGTTCCCGAAGTGTCGCCATACGTCGCGTTGACCAAACCGGACAGGCTTACCAAGAAGATCTCATCCGCCTCCTCGGTCGTGTCGCCAAATACCTCGACGGTGAACTCCTTGCTGGTTTCACCCGGAGCAAAGGTCAAGGTCCCGCTGGTGTCGGCGAAGTCACTCCCTTCGATCGCTGTGCTGCTAAAGGTGTTGTAGGTGACCGTCACGGGGAGCACGGCGGGCTCGTCGAGGCTCACCAAGAAGGTTGCGGGCGTCGTCCCAGCATTTCCCTCGGTCACTTCGGCATCACCGATGTTCACCCTTGGAGCATCGTCATCCACAATGGTGGCCAGCCCTTCGCCATCCACAATATTGACCCCGGTCGACGCGGTGAGATCCAGGAAGAAGGTCTCATCGAGCTCATCGGAGGTGTCGGCCAGCACGGTCACCGTGACCGTCTTGCTGGTCTCCCCGGAAGCAAAGGTGAGTGTCCCACTGGTCGGGGTATAGTCGACATCCGCCGTCGCAGTGCCCGACCGTGTCGCGTAGTTGACTTCGATCGCCGTCCCGGCTGCCTCGGAGAGAGTCACCTCAAAGGTGGCACTGACCGTCCCAAAATCCCGTTCATCGACACTCACATCGCCAACGGTGAGGTCAGGAGTCACCGCCGGAGGTGGGGGCGGCGGCGGCGGCGGCGTATCGTCGCCCGCGAAGGTCACAAATAGCGAACCGCCCCCAGTGGCGAAGTAGGTGACGTTGCTGAAGTCGGTATCCATCTGAACGACTTGGCCGGAGTAGGAACCCAGCAACAGTCGGCCATCGGCAGAAATGTCGATATCGGTCAAGTCGTAGAACCATCCCGCAGCGGGCGGTAAGGACACCGTAATCACCTCTTGTTGCACTCCGTTGGCGTCGAAGCGATACAGCTTTTGTTGCCAAGAGGCCACATAGAGATTGCCATCGGCATCCACAGCCAGACCGCGATAGATCGTAAACGGCAGCGACAGCGTCCGTTCCAGCGCGAGCGTATCCGGGTCGAACACGCGCACCCTGCGGAACGTGTCCAGGGCATAGAGCTTGCCATCTTGCCCGATAGTCACATCGGTATACGCATTGCTGGTCGAAAAACGGCTGGTCGTCCCGGTGGCCAGATCAAAGTGCACAATCCCCTTATACGGCGGACTGAAGATGTCGTCGCCGTGCGTAAAGTTGTCACTGGCAAAAACCGAGTTGCCCCAGACGGCTAGACCCCCGTCGTTCGACGAAGCACTCCATTGGTTATAAGTGCGGTGGGACCAGGATCCGGTTCCCGCATCGTAGGTGCTCAGATAAGGATTGTTGGTCCCGTTGAACACATGAATGTTGCCGGCATCGTCAATGACCAGACCGCGGGCATCTTCGGCTGGACCACCTGGTTCGATGGTCACCGTCTGCACCAGCTCACCTTCGGAAGTGTATTCACGCAGCTGCTGATCACTGCCAACATGGGTGGTGACCCACACATTGGCGGAGGGAGCCAAGCGTCCCTCCAGAAGTTCAACGTTCAGGGGCGTTCGCGTCGAAGCGGGTCGGCGCGTCGCCCGGCGGTGGGCAAACCACTGGGAGAGCGTGGCATATCGTGGGTACATCGATTCCTCCGACGCAGTCGGTGAACGGGGGAACAACCATCCAACAAGGGTCATTCGCAACCGACCGGTGGCAGGGGGCTGGCAAGGGGGGCTGCCGAATCATCGTGGGTGGATCAAGCGAGGGGTGTGGGACGATCCATGCCGAACATGGACCTCGCTCTGCTGGTAAGATGGAATACTGAACAGGCGTTGTCAACGAATACCATGCGAATAATCGGTGCATTTTGAAATCTAATCTAGATATTGCTCTCTGAACATAATACCGTAGAAGAAGGCGGGCGACTGAATTCTGATAATTATAAACGTACTTTGTTTTAATATCGGACGAAGTGATTCCTTTCTTCTCGTGCGGCCCTGGCAACGTTGGCCCAGCGGGAGATCTTGGCAGGCCCCGAGCCCTGGACCGTCTCAGTTCCACCACCGTGGGCAGCAGTCGCCTGCAAAGTCGTTTGCGAGGTCCTATCGACACAACCCGACCAGTTTTCCCGGAACGGCAAACTGGCACCAACAGCCAGGTTTTTCAGTTTGTTGGTGGATTTCTCGGCGCGGGACATGGGATGGGGTTCTCAAGCCCCCATCCAGCGTCCACAATCAAATAGGCCGTTCCGCCCACTCGATGCACACTGATGAGATGCCATCATGCGGCTTTGCTTCCTGGTTGCCCGGACCCAAGTTCTTCTGTTGTTGCTGGGTGGTCTTCTGCTGACCAGAAGCCCCTTGCAAGGCGAGGAACCACCGCTATGGCGTGCATCTGACATTCAGGTCATGCTTACCGCCCGTGATCGGCTCGACAAGCATCCCGACTTCACTGATTTACAGCTGGGAATCGAGGTTCATCAGGGAGTGGTACGAGTCTGGGGAGGGATTCTCGACCACAAACAGAAGAAGCGAATCGAGTCAGAATTGCTATCCATTCCTGGGTTGCGGAAAGTCAACATGCAATGCCATGTTCAATCCTATTCTGATTCTCTGATGATTCAGTTTGCCCAACTCGCACGTGACACATTGCCGGAAAGTGTAATGCCCGACCTGCCTCCGATGCCACGGCTTCCGAGCCATCAGTCGCCACGTGAGCCCCCAGTGGCCGCGGCGAGACGGTCCCCGGCCCCCGGCCCCTCACAGCTAGCAGTGGCCCCACCCGAGCATCGGCGAACGGTTGCCCCAGCCATCCCAACGTCCCGCCAACCCCAACCGGGCAACGTCTCCCCTCAGGTCGCCCACCCAGGCACTCAGCGGCAATCCTCACGCGCCCCCGAGTTAGATTTGTTCGAACGACTGGAAAAGATACGCTGGTCTGATCCACGCTTTCGACAAATCCAGATCAATCTGCATCCTGTTGATGCAGAACGATCTGGATTTGTCGTGCGGCTCTCCGGGGCGGTCCGCAACATGGGATGGATCTGGGAATTGACCCAGCAGCTGGAAAAACAGCCCGGTGTTGAGCGAGTCAGCATCAATAACGTCCGCACCCCTTAACCAAACGGGTGAGTGGACCGTTATGGCGATTGCCCAAGCAACCTCGCCAGGGCAACTCCACTCGTCGGATAGGTTGCCAAAAGCTGAATCACTTCTCCCTCCTGGCGGCTCGGCAACACCTCCCCGCCAGTCGGTTCTATCGCTTCCCAGCGACCTTCCACGCCGCACAAACGTGCCGCCGCCTCGGTCGCGGCCGGCCATGTCCGGAGGAGTGCAGCCACCTCCGTTTCAGCCGGGGAAGCGGGTGTCGGTGTGGTCGAGGTCTTGGCCGCTTCGCGGGGTAAACGCTCCCAGGGCGGCGTCCAGGCTTGCAGAGCTTCCAAACGCTCGGGGTAGCACTGCGACACTTCGCGCAACAACTGGGGCAACAGCGACTCGACATGAGGCCGCAAGGCCATGATCAACCCTGGAAACCAGGGCATCAGAATTCGGTCGGGGAGCCGCTCAAAAGCCCGACTCACCAGTTCAACCACAAATCGCCCCACTTGGGGAGTGAACTTTAGCGCCAGCAAAAAGCCGTTGATATAGCCCGGGAACGCGGGTAGTGCCAGCGGGTTGTCCAGAAGCTCCTGGAAGAAGGCTCGGATGCTTGCAAGCGTCCGGAGGTTCAGGATCCACTCGGCGGTCCAGAGCAGTCCCAGCTTGTTGGGATCCTCCATCCCGCTCGAAGCCTGCTGCACCGCGATGAGCAGCTGCGAGCGGTTGCAGCCAAACGATAGGGCCAGACTTTCCAGGGTAAACAGAAAGGCCAGCATCCCGGCGATCTGCTCGGGGTTGGTCCCCCGGTCGGCAAACGAGTTCGGCAATAACGTACAGTAGTGGGCATAGCCGGTGGTCACAAACCGCTTCAGCCAAGTCGGTAAGCCACCGGGTGTTGAACGCAAGTGATGCACCAGCCGCCGCACCCGTTCGAAGATCTCCGGAGCTGACTGAGCACCCGTCTCCTGGACCAAGAGACCAACCGCATGATCACCCATCTCTTCCGCAAGTCGGCTGCTCTTGAGATAGAGCAGGCAATCCTCCACCGCCGCCAGAGCCGTCACCGTGCTGGCATCCCCCGCGAAGGTACGGGCTTTGAGCCGCTTCTCTAAGACATACTCAACGGTAATGCCTTCATAGCCGAGCATGATGACGCCGGTCTGGTTTTTGCCCAGCGCAATGTCCCAGGACTCCTGCATCGGCGTGTGACCAAGCGTTCGCTCTCCCATGATCGGCCGAAACGTCTGGTCCTGTAGCAGATAGCGCAGCTTCCACAGTAGATCCGAACAAGGCAACAATTCTGGCTGCTTGCGTAGATCCAGTAGAGCCCGTTGGATGGTGCTGGCCTGTAAGTTCACCCCCAGCGGCGCCAGTCGGTTGTACACATCCTGGGCCAGGGGCGGTAAAGACTGATAGCCTACCCGACCGCTACGATCCCCACCGAGCAGGATGTCACACAGACGTTCGATGTTCCGCTTCTTGGGGGTACGGTCTTTCTCCAGGCAGGTGATGGCCGCATCGCGGAAATCGTAGGGCGAGGGATGTTGGCGGTTGCGCAAGCGGCCGAGCAGCGTTGAGGTCTGGTAGATGGCGATGGCATCGGCGGTCGAGGTCAGGTAGCCGTTCTTGCGAGCCAGCTTGACAATCTCGACACACCAGCCAAGAAACTGCTCCTCGTCCTGGACGGTTGGCTGTGGCGGTCGAGATAGAAAATCCGCCAGTGACAGGCCGACCACCGAGTGGTTGACAGGCGTCGAGCTTGCCACTGGGAGCGGAGGCAGTGGCGGTGTCTTTTTCTTCCCTTTGGTCGCGGGAGTGTTCTTGCTGGGAGAAGGATTCAGAACGAAGGGTTTTACATTGAGGGCGGTACGCGACTTCTGCCAGGTGGCATCGGCGAGGGTCACCGTCCCGGGTGGGAAGTGGAACTGATGCTCGATGGCCACATAGCTCGAGGGGATCATCCCGTAAAGCCACTTGGTGTCGGTTCTTGGCGGGATCTCCCAGCGGAAGTCGTTGCCAGTCCCGTACTCCGGAATATCGCTGACGGCATGGATCGCCCCGCAGACATACAGGGCTTGCTCGGGAGCAATGTTGTGCTGGGCCAGATAATCCTTGATCCGGGTCCACATAAAGCGTTCCCGCTGCCGATCCGAGGCATGGTCAGCCTCTTGGCGGCCTAGCCGGCGAAGCAAGCTGCCGACCAGGCACATGACCTGGCGATAGGTCGTGTAATCATGGCCGATCAGCGGCTGTTCGACATACTGATCCCACCACTCGGCAAAGTGACGCACCTGGGCGTTGCGCAAGAGAAACTCACGGAACTGAGCAAAGGTCGGCTCGACCGAGCCGATCTGCACCCCCACCGCCGCCCCATGGGTCGGGGTGGTTTGTTCCTCGCCCTCCTCGGTCAGCGTCGTGTCGCTTTCGGTTTCCTCATGGGCGAGGTGTTTTTCCAGTTCACCCTCTTCCTGGGGTAGCCACTGGAATAGATGGTCGGTCGAACGGTCGACAAACACCAGTGTGGTCGTGGGATGGGTCAGGGTATAGACAATCGCCTGATACTCGGCGGAGAATTCGGTAAACGGACCCACCACACTAAGCGGTGTCCAGCTGGCCGGAAAAGCATCGGTTTGACCGGCAAACGCCTGGAAGGCCACTGGCAGCTTGCAGTCGGCAAACTTCTCGACCAGCGGTAAGAAGTCCTCACACATCTCCATAAAGATGACCTGCGGTGGGTCGCTTTGCAGCCGTCGGATCATCTGCAGGGCAGAGGCGGGCGAGTGGTGGCAGATCGGGAAGATCTCCAACGGCTCGGCCATCGCCCGCTCCACATCATCGGCAATCGCCCCGAGCAGTTGGCTCAGGGGATGCTGTGCATCGGTAAATTCGCGGGCGGCGGCCAGCAACTGCTCACGCAAAGGTGCCAGCGCATCGTCCGCAAGCGGCCGGGGGGTCGTCGTTTGCATCACGAAGGCTTCCAGGTGCGGGGCTCAGCTCATCGACGCCATGGCATCCTTACCACCTTGCAAGAAAGGCTCCCAATCACCCTTCTTGTCCTGGGCACGTTTCTCGACCGCGGCATGCCAGAACTTGTTCAGAATGCTGACATCATCGGGGATCCGACGCACCAAGGTCCCCACCAAGGAGCGAGCCATGGTATAAGCCTCCAGACACGACTGGCCAAAGAACTGACCGTGCAACACCGCGTCCTCGACCACGCCGATCTGTTCGGCGGTCGATAGGCTTGACTCCAGCTTCTGGTCTTCCGAGGTAGCCGCGCTCATGGCTTCGCGCATGTCGGCAAATGTCTGCAGCAGAATATCCATCAACGTTGGCGGGATCTCGACGTCGAAGGTGTTGCGGGCAAGCAACTCCTGCACCCGGAACAGCACAATCTCTTTCTCGGTCTTTTTGTTAGTCACGACCGGAATCTGCACGAAGTTAAACCGTCGCTTCAGAGCGGTCGACAGGTCATTGACACCTCGGTCGCGGGCATTGGCGGTGCCAATGATGTTAAACCCAGGCTGGGCAAACACCACACTCTCCAGGCCACTTAGCTCAGGGATGGATATATATTTTTCACTTAAAATAGAAATCAACGCATCCTGGACATCCGAGGTACAGCGGGTCAGCTCTTCGAATCGGCCGAGCTCGCCAAGGTTCATGGCGGTCATGATTGGCGAGGAAATCAGCGACGCGCGAGATTGGCCCGCGGCAATCACCATGGCCACATTCCAGGAGTACTTGATCTGGTCCTCAGTGGTCCCGGCCGTTCCTTGGACGACGTGGGTGGAGTTGCCACTGATCGCCGCGGCCAACAACTCGGCCAGCCAACTCTTGCCGGTGCCGGGGTCACCGATGAGCAGCAAGCCGCGGTCGGAGGCCAAAGTGACAATCGCCCGCTCGACATAGCTGGAGTCGCCATAGAACTTCTGCTTGATCGGGCGGTCAAGTTGGTCACTCGGCTGGCTGCCCAGAATGAATGTACGCACCATGCGTGGCGACAGCCGCCAGGTAAACGGGCGAGCATCCGTGTCCCGCTCGGCCAGATAGGCGAGCTCATCGGCGTACTTGACCTCGGCCGGCTGACGCAGGGCAACATCGGCCTTGACCTTGCTCACCGCGGTACCATTGCTCGAGGAACCATTTTTACTTGGGGCAACCGCCGTGTCGGTTGCAGCAGTGTTTTTGGCAGAGCGCTTGGCCATGCGAACCTCAGGTGTTGGAACTCACAGGACGGCTTTCAGTTCTTGGATCAGTTTGCGGATATGGCCGGAGAGAATCGGCATGCCCAGTTCCTTGAGCCGGCTACGGAAAAACTGGCTGACCGAGAAGTAGCCCGAACTGGTGACCGCCCCAACCGGGATGATATGGACCCCCGCATTTTTCAGACCGACGATGGTGTCGAGCAACTCCTGGTCGCTCCCCCCCTCATAAAAGTCGGAAATCAGCACCAAACAGGTGTTGCGCGGCTCCTCAATCTTGGCCGAGGCTTCGAGGACTGCCTTACGAATCAAGGTACCCCCGCCGAGGTTGGTCCGCATCAACACCTCGAAGGGGTCATGCACCCACGGAGTCAGATCGAGAACGCGAGTATCAAAGGCCATCAGGTGCATGTCGACCCGAGGCAGACCGGCAAAGATCGACGCCAGAATGGTACACTGCACCATGGCATCGACCATCGAGCCCGACTGATCCACCAGCACGATCATCCGCGTAGGTGTGGTTTTGCGTGCGGTATGCCGGTAAAACAGTTCGTTGACGTAGAGCCGTCGATCCTCGGGGTTGTAGTGGATGAGGTTTTTCCAAAGCGTCCGTTTGAGGTCGAGATTGCGAAACACCCGCTTGGGGGGAACTGAGTAGTCGAGCTTCCCCTTGACCGCCTGCATCACCTGGAGTTTGAGCACCTCGGCCAGCTGGTCAACATATTGACGAATCAGTGATTTTGCATTTTTTAGAGCTTTACCCGACAGGTTGGCCTTGTCGTAGAGCAGCTGCTCGACCACGGCCATGGACGGAGTGAGCTGGGCGGCCATGGCATCGTCCTGCAGCACCTCGCGTAGGGCCATCCGCTTGATCAGATCGCCCTCCAGGGCCTGCAGTCCGGCCCGCAATTCCTCCTCGCCGAGCAGATGACCACCCCCGCCACCACTCCCGGTGGGTGATCCTTTCCCCTCAGCACCCCCAGAGCCCTGTTCACCCCCTGGTCCACCAGGGCCGCTCGCCGCAGTTCCACCGCGTCCACTCCGACCACGGAGCCCGCCCGGTCGATGACCAAAGCAAGCCTCAAAGCGGCTCACATCTTGACACCACTGGTTGTATTGGGCTGCGCTGATGGTCCCGTGCATGGTGTTGGGGCCAAAGACGTTGATCAGCATCTTGCCAAAGGCCAGACCGCGGCGAAGGTCACTCGGCTCAAGGGGAGTATCGAGGTCCGGCCGTGGTGTGTCCTTCTCGGGGTTACACACCTGTTCCAGGCTGGCAAAGTCGTTTTTCAGCTCCGGGTGGCGTTGTAACACGGTATCGATGGCCATGACCTCATCCAGGATGGTCTCGGGCATGCCAAGCTCCTGAACGACCTCGTGGGTCATGCCCTCGATGTTCTTCGCGTTGGTGTTGAGTCCAAACACCGTCGCCAAGGTTCTCCAGTAGATGACCTGGCGTTGCTTGCGCAGGTCGGCATCAGCAGGGGAGGTCATGAGCGTGGGTTCCCGCAGGAGGTTTAGGCCTTGGCCCGGAGCAGCCGACTGGCCCGCTCCTCGAGCAGCTCGAGGGTGTCTTTCTTCTGCGGCCTGCTGTGTTCCAGGGCCTGCATGCCCGTGTACACCGGCCCCTTCGAAGTCTGGGCCAGGAGCGGTTGCAGCCCCCAGGCGCCGCCGTCAAACCGCAGCAGGCCGAACAACCCGGTAGAGCCGGCCAGGTCCTTGGCCTGTAGCTCCGCGGCAGAACTGATCCGTCGGGTAGCCAGAGCCAGGTTCGTCCCATCTGCCAGTTCCAACATGTCTGCCTTGACGGTGTAGCCCTCCAGGTACACGGGTTCCGCGAGATGGAGTGGATGCCGATCCGCTGCCGCCAGCCCCAGCGGTTGTGGGAGATGACTGGCCCCGATCGCATACGCCTCCTTCGCCCGTGCCGGCAAGTCTACCTCCTTGCCTAAAGTCAGACTGCCATCGTGCAGCAGATCTCCGGTGGGTAGGAGGGTGCAGTCGCTGATCTTGAGGGTATGCCGCTTGGCCAAGGCTTGAAGAATGGGTTGCTCGGCCTCGGTAAAACAGCGCCAGAGCTGGGTGCCCACCAGGACATCGACCTTGTAGGCCGACAATGTCAAGCGAACGGCCCGGGTCGTTCCAGCTTGCTCGAGCAAGCCGTGGATATTGGCACTGACCACATAGCCATGATGACGCAGGTCGGTGGCGAGGAGGGTAAGGTCCCCACCAACCTTTTCCCCGACAGGCAAGCTCGGTTCACGCAGCGCCGCGACCATCGCCCGCGTCCACAGGTCGCTCCAGCGGTAGACGGGGATGGTGGTGTTTGGGGTGATCGGCAACGCACGCAACAGTTCATTCAGAAAGCCCGTCAACAGGCTGGCGAGCCGGGTAGCGGCGGGTTCATCTTGAAGATGTTCCAGGGTGGCCTGGAAGGGTTCTAAAATGGCATACTCCAGATGCTCAAAACCCGCCAGGGCCACTTCCATCAGCCAGTTGCGTGTACTCTCTTGCCAGACGGCGATTGGGCCGGCATCTATCGCCGTGGCCACGGCCGGCTGCGGATCGACTGCCTCTGGGGTTGGACGCTTCAAAACGCGGGCCGCCTCGGCGCGCAATGCATCATATTGCGCTCCCTGCAGCGCTGCCCGGGCTAGGGCCAGTGCGGCAAAGTGCTTCTCCACAAATTCATTGCGGCCAATCGCCTCGACAGCCAACTTGACCGGTTCGGCCAGCGGAGTCCCCGCCACAACGCGAGCAAGCGCCTCTAGCGATGGGATTTGTTCCGATCCCAGGCGACCAAAGCCACTGCTTAGACATTGATCCCAGGCAGATACCACCTCGGTCACCGCCGAAATACTCGCCGGCACCTCAAGCAACGCTTGCTGCGACATCGGTCAACTCCTCGAGCGGGTCAGCTCAGAAACCAATCCATCTCGGGCACTGGTCCGGTCGCAGCCTTGCGTTCGACAAAGCGGAGATAGTTCAGAAACCGGCTAAACACTTCTGCCGCTGGCTCCACCTTCTTTTGCCCAAGAGCATCGATCGATTTGAGCCTTAGGAACCGCTGCACCTCTTCCTCACCGAATTGAACCACAGCCTGCTTGACCAAGTAGCCAATTCGCTTGGGTGTGCCCGCATCCGGCCGATTGTTGTTGGTGCTGCTGTAATAGTTGCCGGTCTCGGCTTCCAGAAAGGCGCAATAAACACGAGCAATATCGGAGTCACTCGACACCACCCCCTGGAGTCGCCCGTTGATCATTTCCACAAAGGGAACTTGATCCACCTTACGTGGCCGCGCTGGGCTGGGGTCTGTTGGGATGGCAGTGTGTTCAAGTGGAGTGGTCATGGCAACTCCCCTTAAAGTTATTTTCATTTACCTACACTGTTGCTCACTCCTGAGAAAACACAAGCTTGGTAGCCAAAAATTCGCAATGCACGTTTAACGGATGACATAACCCCCATCCACCATGAGGGTTTCCCCGGTGATATAGCTGCCCGCCTCGCTGGCTAACAGCAAAGCCGGGCCGACCAGCTCCTTGGGATCGCCCCAGCGCCCCAGAGCCGTCATGTCGGCAAACGCCTGTTTTTCTGCATCGGAAAGCAGGCTCATCGGCAGGACGGTGCGAAAGGGCCCTGGCGCAATGCAGTTGACGGTAATGCCGAACGGCCCCAGTTCGAGGGCCGATGCCCGGGCCAGCCCCAGCAGGGCCGATTTGGTCGCGGAGTAAACATTGCGCCCGGCCTTGGAGACGATGCCAAAGATCGAGGAGATGTGAATGATGCGACCCCACTGGCGTTCCTTCATACCCGGGACCAGGGCACGCGTCAAAGCCATGACCGAGTGGAGATTAATTTCCATGACGGCATCCCACTTTTCATCGCTGATTTCATCGATGGGCTGCGGTGCGTTGGTTCCAGCATTGTTAATAAGAATGTCGATCTTATCCATCTCGGCCAGGGCCGTGGCCGCCAGGTTTTGCACCTGACGGCGCTTGCTCATATCCGCCACGGCGTAGCCGCCCCGACCCGAGGTCCCGGCCATGATCTCGGCCAGGGCGGTTTTCAGTTCTTCCTCGTGGCGGCTGGAGATAAACAGATCGGCGCCGGCCTCCGCCAGCCCTCGGGCCATGGCTTTGCCCAGTCCCCTGCTCCCCCCAGTCACGAGCGCGACCTTGCCAGTAAGATTGAATAATTCGGCGAGCATCCGGGGGTCCTCCGTCGTCGGGGTGATAGGAATAGGACTCCTTCAGCATACTGGTGACGAAGGAGGTAAGGCATGGGCCGGCCAGCAATTTTTCTGGTTCCGTTGTACGCGACAATTTCGAACGATCTCCCGGTCGCCAAGGCATGCAGATCCATCCATCACACACACTAAAAAATCACGAATATGGAATAATATAGGTCCTCACCGACCACGCCATCTCCTCTTGATTCTTATCTTCTATCGAAAAATTAACCAATTTTTCCTCCTCCCCCTTGCCGGGCTCCCTATCATGTCCAGAACGCACGGAAACCACCCTGCCTGAGCCAAACGACCGACGACTATGCCGAAACGCACCGACATTCACACCATCCTGCTGATTGGTTCCGGACCGATTGTCATCGGCCAGGCTTGCGAGTTCGACTACTCCGGCACCCAGGCCTGCAAAGCCCTTCGTGAGGAAGGCTACGCGGTAGTCCTGGTCAATTCCAACCCGGCCACCATTATGACCGACCCGGAGACCGCCCAGCGTACCTACATTGAGCCGATCAACTGGCAGGTGGTCG
Organism: uncultured Alcaligenaceae bacterium; assembly: GCA_964410665.1. Lineage (GTDB taxonomy): Bacteria > Planctomycetota > Planctomycetia > Gemmatales > Gemmataceae > CAYPIE01. The sequence goes on along the minus strand of CAYPIE010000034.1, from coordinate 32,187 downwards.
CCCGTATCATCGAACGTGAACGACCCGATGCCCTGTTGCCCACCCTTGGCGGCCAGACCGGTCTCAACACGGCCATGGACTTGTTCCATCACGGCGTCCTGGAACAGACCGGCGTCGAGATGATCGGCGCCCGCGCCGACGTCATCGAGCGGGCCGAGAACCGCGAGCTATTCAAACAGACCATGCTCGACATCGGTATCGAGGTGCCGCGTAGCCGCGTCGTGCACAAGCTGGCCGAGATGGAGGAGACGCTCAGCGAGATCGGCCTGCCCTGCGTCCTGCGGCCCAGTTACACCCTTGGCGGCACCGGCGGCGGCATCGCCTACAACCGTGAGGAATTCATCCGCATGGTCGAGGCCGGCCTCGACCTCAGCCCGGTGAACGAGGTGCTCATCGAAGAGTCGGTCATCGGCTGGAAGGAATATGAGCTCGAGGTGGTGCGCGATCGGATCGACAATGTTATTATTATTTGCTCGATTGAAAACCTGGACCCGATGGGGGTGCATACCGGGGACAGCGTCACCGTTGCCCCTGCACAAACCCTGTCGGACAAGGAATATCAGCGAATGCGCGATGCGGCCAAACGGATTATTCGGGCCATCGGCGTGGAAACCGGGGGCTCGAACATCCAGTTTGCCGTGAATCCGGTCGACGGTCGGCTCGTTGCCATCGAAATGAACCCGCGTGTGTCCCGGTCCAGCGCCCTGGCCTCCAAGGCAACCGGCTTCCCGATCGCCAAGATCGCCGCCAAACTGGCCATTGGCTACACCCTGGATGAACTCCGCAACGACATCACCCGCGATACTCCCGCCTCGTTTGAGCCGACCATTGATTATGTGGTCACCAAAGTGCCGCGCTGGAACTTTGAGAAGTTTCCCGAGGCCGACCCCACCCTGACGACGCAAATGAAGTCCGTCGGCGAGACCATGGCCATCGGCCGCACCTTCAAAGAGTCCTTGCAGAAAGCCCTTCGTGGCCTCGAGATCGGCCGCTTTGGCCTGGGTTGTGATCGTGGCGATCGCTGGGGCAAAGCCAACCAACCCGATCGCGACGAGATCGTCGCCAAACTGTCAACCCCCAACTGGGAACGCCTCTGGTTTATCCGCTATGCCTTGCTCAACGGGATGACCGTTGAAGACATCTATGAACGCACAAAAATCGACCCATGGTTTTTGCGACAAATCGAACAACTGGTCCACTTTGAACTCCGCCTGCGTGCCTGCGGCAGCCTGGAACAGATGACCCCTGAGCTCATGCTCGAGGCCAAGCAGCATGGCTTTATCGACCGACAACTGGGCAATCTGCTACAAACCACCGAGCCAGAAATCCGTCGCTATCGCGGCGAACACGGGATCCAAGCCGTATTCAAGCAGGTCGATACCTGTGCCGCGGAGTTCGAGGCTTTCACTCCCTACTACTACTCCACCTACGAGGCAGCCTACACCCTCGTCGATGTCGCCAGCGGCACCACCCGGCAAGAGACCGAAGACGAAGTCCGCTTTCGCTCGGAGCGGCCCCGCATCATGATTCTCGGTGGCGGCCCCAACCGCATCGGCCAGGGCATCGAGTTCGACTACTGTTGTGTCCAGGCGGTCCTCGCCCTACGCAAGGCCGGCTATGACACCATCATGGTCAACTCCAACCCGGAGACCGTGAGCACCGACTACGATATCAGCGATTACCTCTTCTTTGAACCATTAACCGCCGAGGATGTCCTCAACATCTACGAGCGTATGCGACCGGAAGGGGTCATCGTCCAGTTCGGTGGGCAAACACCGCTTAACTTGTCCAAGGTCCTCGAAGCCAACGGTGTCACCATCCTGGGCACCTCGGCCGAGAGTATCGACCTGACCGAGAACCGCGAAAAATTCGGCGGTGTCATTGATGAGCTCGGACTCAAGCAACCACCCGCCGACACGGCCATCGAAGAGCAGCAGGCCCTGCTCAAGGCCCGGCAAATGGGCTACCCGCTCTTGGTCCGGCCCAGTTATGTCCTGGGCGGCCGGGGCATGCTGATTGTCGATGATGAGGATACCCTGGCCCGTTATCTGCAAACCTCGATCGACATTTCTCCGGGCAAGCCGTTGCTGTTGGACAAGTTTCTGGAGAACGCCATCGAGGTCGACGTCGATTGCATTAGTGACGGTGAGCGGGCCCTGATCGGCGGTGTCATGCAACACATTGAGGAAGCGGGCGTGCACTCCGGCGACTCGGCGTGTGTCATCCCACCACACTCCCTGCCGATCGGGCTTGTCGAGGAGATCAAGCGGCAAACCCGCGACCTGGCCCTGAAACTCCAAGTCCGCGGCTTAATGAACGTCCAGTTCGCCGTCACCGGCCTGCAAAAACGCTGTACCGATCCCTCCCCCGAGGTGTACATCCTCGAAGCCAACCCGCGGGCAAGCCGGACGATCCCGTTCGTCTCCAAGGCAATCGGCGTCCCCTTGGCTCAGTTTGCCGCCCTGGTAATCGTCGGTAAAACCCTGGACGAACTCCATCTCGCCGAGGAGGTCGTACCACAACACTTTTCGGTCAAGGAGAGTGTCTTCCCGTTCAACAAGTTTCCTGGCGTCGATACCATTCTCGGCCCGGAGATGCGCTCGACCGGCGAAGTCATGGGTATCGACGATGACTTTTCGATGGCGTTTGTCAAATCCCAGCTGGCCGCCTCGGCCCCGTTGCCGCACACCGGGACCATCTTCATTTCGGTCGCCGACCGCGACAAGGAGGAGGTGCTACCACTGGCCCGCCAGCTGGCCACGCTGGGTTACCGCCTCATCTCCACTCGCGGCACCGCACGCTTTTTACGTGAGCAAGGCATCGAAGTTACCGATGTACCAAAGATCCAGGAAGGCCGGCCCAACCTGATCGACTTCATGAAAAACGGCGAAGTGTCCCTGATCATCAACACCCCCAGCGGCCGCACCCGCCGCCCCGATGAGAGCCGCATCCGCACCTCCGCCGTCCTGCATCGGGTCACCTGCATCACCACCTTGGCTGCTGCCGAGGCGGCCGTGGCCGCCTGCCAGGCCCTCCGCAACCAGGACCTGACCGTCAAGGCTTTGCAAGAACGTTTTCCACCCAAGGAGCCGGTGGTGGAGGAGGAATAGAACTGCTTTCCCCTGTTCTAGCCGACTGTTTGGACTCACACGCGAACCTCTTCAGATTTCAACCGCAGCCGCTCGTGCGCGGTCCATGAACCGCCGCATCTTCTCCACGTCCTTGCGGCCAGGTTACCTCGTTCACCATTCTACCTCGGACCTCGAAGGAGTCCCTAAAGCAGCTTTCGCAACCATAAACTCCTTGAGAGCACCGCTGACGGAAAACCGATCCCCCTAAGGCCATCCCAGGTCTGTTTTTCGCCTATTTCGAGTATTGCGTCTATTTCGGCTGCATGCAAGAATACCAAAGGTTCTGGTTACGGAGTTCATCCATGGCGACGCTGATTCCTGACAATTTCAAAACTGTTGCTCCAACCGAGGCCGACACTCGCCTGGCTCGTGAATCAAGCCGTCTACTGGCGACCCATAAGCTAGGTTTGCAGACCAGTGTCCGCATCCAGGTTCTGGAGGAGGGAGAGGAGGCGGATGCCGTGAACGTTCCTGCGTCTGCCTTGCGAATGTTTCTGCATCTGTTGACCGAAATGGCTCAGGGCAACTCGGTGACCTTGATCCCGACCCATGCGGAGCTAACCACCCAGCAGGCGGCCGACCTGCTCAACGTCTCGCGACCCTACCTGGTCAAGCTGCTTGACGAGGGCCAAATCCCCTTTCGGACGGTCGGTAAATATCGCCGCGTCCGCTTCGATGATCTGTTGGCCTACAAGCAAAAGGACGATGCAGCCCGAGCCAAAGTGCTCGACCAGTTAACCGCCGAAGCCCAGGAACTCGAGATGGGGTACTGATGGAACCACCCCTCATCGCCCTCTACGATGCGAACATCCTTTACCCGGCACCGCTGCGAGATCTGTGCATTCGACTTGCTCAAGCGGGACTGGTCAGGGCGAAATGGACGGACCGCATCCACGATGAGTGGATGCGAAATGTTCGGAAAAACAACCTTCGAGTCTTACCCAATCGGCTGGAACGAACCAGGTCACTTATGAACGAGGCGGTAAGAGATTGTCTCGTCACTGACTATGAAGACGTGATCGACTCGCTCGCACTGCCCGATCCCGATGATCGGCACATCCTCGCGGCCGCAATCCGGGCGCGTGCTAGTATCATCCTGACGTATAACCTCAAAGACTTCCCCGTCGACATTCTGGCACCGTACGGCCTCGAAGCATGGCATCCAGACGACTTCCTCCTGATGCTTCTTGATCATGCACCCGGCTTGGTATGTACGACCGTCAAACGACAGCGTGAGAGCTTGCGAAACCCTCCGAAAACTGCCGAAGAACTGTTGGACATTCTCGAACATCAAGGCTTACCTCAGTTCGTCGCCCGCCTCCGCACGTTTGCCGATTTATTGTAATCGAAGACTTAACTACCTTGACCGTTCATCAAGAAATGACCGATCCTTTTTCCGCTGCTGGGCCATCTCTTCTCGAAAAATCTATTAGAAATCTGAACAACCAAAAGCCCACTCCGAGTCCCGACTCACTGCACTTCCCGTGCGAGGTCCATGAACCGCCGCATCTTCTCTACGTCCTTGCGGCCGGGGCTGCTCTCAACGCCTGAGGCCACATCGATCCCGGCCGGGCGTACCCGGCGAATGGCCTCGGCGACGTTGTCCGGCGTCAATCCGCCGGCGAGGATCAGGGGGATCCCCGGGCGAAACTCGGCCAACAGATCCCAAGGCGCCACCTGACCCGTACCCCCCATCTGGCCTTCGACATGGGCATCGACCAAGATCGCTGCGGGCAGGGTGTTGGCGTGGCGACAACGCTCCAGGAAGTTGGACACCGCCAACAGACTACTGGCATCGCGGATGCGAAAGGCCAGTACCAAGGCGAACGGGAACGGATCCGCCAGCTCTTGTTCGCCGCCGTACCACTGCACGGTGCGGATGGCCAGCTGACGGGCCTGGGCATAGACCTGCTGCAACGGCTGGTCGACAAATAACCCAACCGGAACCAGCATCGGCGGCACTGCCTTTAACAGTGGCGCTGCTTGCTGGGGATCCACATAACGAGGTGACTTCGGGTAGAAGTTGATGCCCACCGCATCCGCGCCAAGGTCGGCCGCGGCTTCGATGTCAGCAGGCTGAGTGACGCCGCAAATCTTGATGTGGACGTGGGCCATGAGTTTGAAGTTGGTTCGTTACCTTTGGGCTTCGGGGTGTGATCGTCAAGGCGTCAGCGCCCCCCCTTGTCTCCGGCATTGACCGGATCCGAATCGCCACAGCCAGCGCTGCTCACGACAAAGGTTCGTATCAGGAACCAGCGGGACACGCGCATTGGCCTCACCCCAAATCGACAACTTCGCCGCCCGCCCGGGTGGATAGTGCCGGCAACAGGGCATCGGCCGAGTAGTTGAAGAATCGCACCGAGCCATCGGCATCGAAGCAGTTGGCCCCTCCCAGATGCAGACTGCAATCGTGTGACGGGTCACAGTGGTTGGCGAGGGTCCCCGGCACCAAACCGACCTTGTTTTGGGAGCAACCCAGGTACTCGGTATAGTCGGTGGCCCGTGCTTCCATGGTGACATCGCCGACCGCTACGTTAACAACAGACCGATTTACATCGCAGTCATAGCGATGACCAGCCATAGTTCCATGAGCGTACAGCCACGACGGGGGCATCATCGTCCGAGCTCCTTCAGTCGGTATAGGACGAGAATGGCACGAATGGAAGGATACTCGATTCGCCGGGGCAGGGACTCTACAAGAGCAACTCTCTGCTCAATCAAATTAGTTTATGGATCTTTCTGTGGCGAATCGTGGGCTCGGTCGGACCACTCGAAACGCGAACCATAAAGAATCTGAAGCGATTCCAGCAGAGCCTCCGCTTCCTGGGACGGGCCCACCTGCCGCAGCTGCTGAACACGATTGAGCACCTTTTGCACAGCCGGATCCTCCAGAACACGGCGTGGACGACGTCGGGCCTGATGGTCTTGGGTTGTCCGCAGACCCTCGCGTGCTAGATTCACCCAGGGGTCTGCCGAATTCCCTGGGGCGAAGGCCGTGATCAGGGCTTGCCAGACCTGTCGCGCTGTCACCAGATCCTGATTGCGTAGATGGGCCACTCCTTGCCAAAACAGTCGCTCGGGTTCGCTTCGCCGTGGCGGCGGCTTCAGTCGGTCCGCAGCGATCGCCCGGCGTAATGCCGCCACCGCTTCGGCGCGGACTTGAAACGCTGTCACCTCGTCGGACCGATAACTGGGAAAGCGTTCGTGCAGCTCGGCCAGGCCGGTGTTCCAAGCCATCATCCAGTCTTCGGGATTGTCCGACTGCATGTAGGTTTGAGCCCGCTGATACAACTCCTCGGCTCCCGGCCGGCCGGTTACCGAATAAACGCCTAGCCCTGCCAGCGCTAGGATGCCGAGAAACAGCGAAATCACCACCGCGGGCCGCTGCATGATCGGCCGCGGGGGCGGCTCCATCTCGACTGGGGTAAACCGCTGTGGGGTCCGCGGGGGAGGTGGCGGAGGTGGTGAAGCGGGCTCGGCAGCCAACGCCGGCTGCTCATCGGTCAGCGGCACTGACTTGGGCGGACAGGCCAATAGTCCCTGGCGGTGCAGCTTGCTGTGCAGCGCCTGCAGCTCCTTCAACAGCACCACTCCATCGGCGGGACGCTGGCCGGGCTCCTTGGCCAACATCCGCACCAGCAAGGTATCCAACTCCCGGGGCAGATTGGGCACAATCCGGCTCGGCCGCTCGGGGGAACTAAAGCAGTGTTTGTGCAGCAACTCAATCAGATTACTGCCTGGAAACGGCGTCCGTCCGGTCAACAGCGTGTACAGGACGCCGCCCAAGGCATAAATATCGGCCCGCTTGCCAACCGGCTTGCCCGTCGCCTGTTCGGGGGCCAGATAGGCAATCGAGCCAAGAACCCGGTCGCCGGTACACAGCGCGGGGCGTGCTAACAAGGGTGCAACGCCAAAGTCGGTTACCTTGATCTGATCATCCACAGTCCAAAGCAGATTGGAGGGTTTCAAGTCGCGATGCAATATGCCACGCTGATGGGCATGCCGCATGGCCAGGATGATCTGCTGCAGCAGATGCCCCTCGAGCAGTCGCTCCCAGGCAATGGGGCCCTGCTCGCGTAAGAGCGTCTGACAATCGATCCCCTCGACATACTCCATCACCAGATACGGTTGCTGGTCCTGGATGCCCGCATGGAGGAGGCGAGCTAGATTGGGATGATCCAGCACCTTGAGGGCATCGACCTCGCGTTCAAAGCGAAAGAGGAACACTGGATCGCTGGCCAATTCATCGACCAGCAGTTTGACCGCGGCCACCACATTGGGCGAATCGGTATGCCGCGCTCGATAGACCACACCCAGCGTGCCTTGTCCAAGTTCCTGTTCGAGTTGCCAACTGCCAAGCGTGCGGCCAATCATGGGGCTCCCAGGCGAACGTCCGGTTTGGATTCTATGCCGCTCAGGGTACAATATATCCAGCGCTTGGCTCGGTTGACAGTCAATGGTTTGTCGGATCACCCACCTGACTCCGAAATCCTCGAGCCTGGCCCTCGGCTCCCCCTGACCAACCTCGCGGAGGCCCCCTTGGATTGGGACCGTCCTGCCCGTCCGGAACTGCTCGCCCCTGCAGGGGAATGGCAGGCGCTGCGCGCTGCGGTGGCCAATGGGGCTGATGCCGTCTACTTTGGTTTATCATGTTTCAATGCCCGTCACCGGGCGCAAAACTTTGCCGTCGAAGAACTGCCGGCGATTTACGACTTCCTCCATCGCCACCAGGTCCGTGGCTTTGTCACGCTCAACACGCTGATTTTCGCCGAGGAACTCCCCGCCGTTGTGGAACTGATCAAGGCCATCGCCCAAGCCGGCGGCGATGCGGTGATTGTCCAGGATCTGGGATTGGCCTATTTACTCGCCCAGCAGGTGCCCGAGCTCCCCGTGCATGCCTCGACGCAAATGACCCTGACCGAACCGCGCGGCATCGCCTGGGTCCGCGAGCAACTGAATATCCGCCGCGTGGTCCTCGCTCGGGAGCTGGCCCTGCCGGAGATTTCTCGGATCCTCCAAGCCACGCCGATGCCTGTGGAGGTATTTATTCATGGCGCTTTGTGTGTGGCTTATAGCGGCCAGTGCCTGACGAGTGAGGCGCTGGGCGGTCGTAGTGCCAACCGCGGTCAGTGTGCCCAGGCCTGCCGACTGCCCTATGAGATGCGCGTCGATGATCAGCCCTATGATCTGAGCGACCGGGCCTATCTGTTAAGCCCCCAGGATCTGGCCGGCTATGACTGGGTAGGACCACTGGTCGAGGCCGGCGTCGCCAGCTTCAAGATCGAAGGACGACTCAAAAGTCCCCACTACGTTGCGGCGACCACCCAGACCTATCGCGCCGCCCTCGACGCTGCCCTCACCGCCACCCCTTTTCAGCTGGACGGCCAGCAACAGCATGATCTGGCCCAAATGTTCTCACGCGGCTTCACCCCGGGCTTTCTCGGTGGTGTCAACCACCAGCAGTTGGTCCAGGGTCGCTTCCCCAAGAGCCGGGGTGTGTGCATTGGGACCGTCTGGCGAACCACTCGTCGTGGCGTTCTGGTCCGATGGGCCGATGCTGCGACGAACGAACGGCTGGTCAAACCGGGCGACGGCGTCGTCTTTGACGAGGGCAACCCCGAACAAGCTGAGCAGGGCGGCCGGGTCTGGGAAGTGCAATGGCAGGGTGACCGCGTGGAGCTCATCTTTGCCCCAGGGAGCCTGGATCGCACGCGCATCCAGCCGGGGCAGATCGTCTGGAAGACCGATGACCCTGCCTTACGCAAACGCCTTGAGGCCTCCTACCGACACGACCGACCCGTGCACCGCCACCCCATAGACTTTCATCTGAGCGGCCAGCGAGGCGGCAGTTTGACGCTGACTGGCCGCCTCGCCACCGGCAGCACCGCGGAGGCGATCTGGCCTGGGCCGCTAGAGATGGCCCGCAAGCAGCCGCTGACCCTCGAGGCCATCCGCACCCAGCTCGATCGACTGGGAGAAACCCCGTTTGCTCTGGGCGACGTCACGATGGCCTTACCCGATGGGATGATGCTCCCGAAAAGTGTGCTCAACGATCTGCGTCGCCAAGTGGTCGATGGCCTGCAAAGGAACCATCGCCCCCCCACCCACCCCATTGCCCAACCCAATACCCTGGCCACGATCCGCGCCTCGATTGCCGAGCAATCTGCCACGGAGCCGGAGCCGCCAACCCTCAGCCATCTTCATGTGCTAGTGCGTACGATGGAACAACTGGATGCCGTGCTGGCCTGGCAACCTCCCTCGGGACTGCCCCGGCCCACTCTGGTCTGGTGTGACTTTGAGGATACCCGGCGGTACCGCGACGCAGTCCCTAAAGCCCGGTCTGCAGGGCTGCCGGTGGGACTGGCCACGCTACGCATCCTTAAGCCGGGCGAAGAAGGCTTGCTGCGACCGATTCTCCACACCCAGCCCGATGCGGTGCTGGTCCGCAATCTGGGCAGCCGGGTCCTGCTGGGCGAGCAGGCTCCCGCACTGACTTTGGTCGCCGACTTCTCGTTCAACATTGCCAATGAAATTACCGCCGCAATCCTGAAGCGGGATGGTTTCGCCCAGCTGGTTCCGTCCTATGATTTGAACTGGGAGCAATTTGTCCAATTGATCCGGAACAGCCATCCGAGCTGGTTTGTGCCCACGATCCACCAGCACATGCCAATGTTTCATATGGAACACTGTGTGTTCGCGGCGTTTCTGTCCACCGGGAAGGATTATCGTGACTGCGGTCGGCCGTGTGAGAAACATCAGGTCGAGTTACGCGATCGGGTGGGTGCGTCGTTTCCGGTTTTACCCGATACCGGCTGTCGCAATACGGTGTTCAATGCGGTGGCCCAGTCCGCCGCGGAGTACGTCGGGCGGATGCAAGCCTTGGGGTTGAGGCACTTCCGCGTAGAATTGCTCCGCGAAACGCCAGCCCAGGTAGGCCCGTTGCTGGAACGCTATAGCCGCATCCTCGCTGGTCAAGCGGATGGACGAACCACCTGGCGGGAATTGCAGGCGCTCAACCAGCTCGGCGTAACCCGCGGGACCCTGCAACTCCTTTGACCGGCGGGACCTGGCATCCCAGAAACGACAAGAAATTCTTGGCCCCGGCGCAGCACATTTGGTGAAATACCGTTATGAAACTTCTGAGCTCCACCGGGTTGCAACTCCGTCGCCTGCTCCACACCAACAACTGGTTTACCCTTGTGGTCGTCAGTGTCCTGGTCGGTCTGGAGTGGTTTGGTCGGATGGCGACCTCCGACCTGCATGATACCCTCGGGGCCGGCATTCTCCTGGCCGTTGGCGTATTTGTCGGACTGCGTCATCGCCAAGAACCCCTCCCCTGGGTGCAACGACTGATCGACGGCAGCCGCTCGCTTGGCCGCTGGGTCTTCCATCGGCTCAATGTCGAACTGGGCATGGACTTGCGGCTCAGCCCGCCTATCCCGCAACGGCTCCCCAAAGGAACTCTTCTATATGTCCTACTTACAACCGTCTGGTTGTGCAGTTCCTTGTTGATTTGGCAGCATTTTCCCCAGGGCTGGCGTGGACTGGGCGTCCATGGCTTTTATCTGGGTTATTTGCTCTTGGTGGTAACCCTCTGGGTCTTGCTGTTTGGTGCACTGCTGATCGGCATCTACATTCCGGTCAGCTTGCTGCACATTGCCCACCGCAGCCATCGCTTGACACCGGCGACTCAACGGCAGCGAACCGAACTGATCTCCATTGGCGGTTATCTGGTTTTGCTATTCTTTGCCCACTGGTTGGTACCGCCGGTCGCCGTGCTGTTGCTCTGTGCGGGAGCCTTTGTCGTGTGCACGGTGTTGGCCTACCTGCCCGAGCCCAATAGTATGCAGTTCCTCTGGCGTGATGAAGCCACGCGGCAAATCTGGGCCGTCCCGCCACGCCGCCTGATGATGGCCGCCGCGGCTTGTATCATCCTGCTACTGGTCGCCTTGATGGCCGCTGCTGCGGGCGGACGCTTTCTGGGGGCGCCACTCGACCCCGCGCACATGCCGGTCACCATCTTACTGGGGACCGGCGTCATCTGGCTGACCCCTGGGATCTTACTGGGGGGAGCAGTCTGGTTGTTGCAGATCTGGTGGCACGATCCCGCCCGTCGTAGTTCCCCCATCGTGCGTGTCTTTGGTCGCTTGCCCAAGACGGTGATCGCCCGGTTGAAAACCATCCTGCGTCAACGCGGCTGGCGAGCCCGCCAGCATGACTTTACGGATGCCCGTGTGCACCCGGCCATCGAGTTGGTTGAGCCCGAACGCTCAGAAGCAACCGAATTTGATCCAGACTGGCCGCTCCGCGTTACACTCGACGATCTGGAATCGGATCTGATCTTTGGCCGGATCGAGCGTCGTCGTGAGCTGCAGTTACGCCGCCAGTTCCTACGCGGTCTGGATCGACTGTTTCGACTGGCGTCACCCAAACGTAGCCAAAGCGGGCATGGTTTCTGGGTCGCCCCGCACCTTTGGTTCGTCCCCGGCATGACCCGCGATGAACCTGACCTGCGCGATGGCGATGAGGTGCCCCTGTTGCGGATGATTGGACCGCCCTATCGTCAGGTGTTCCATCGCCACGTACGCCAGTATGTGCACTACTTACTGCGCACCCTCCAGGTCGATTTGATCTTTGTTGAGGACGGCGTCACCATTGGCCGGCTGAAAAAAGTCTTACGCGCGCTGTTCGAGGTATACGACCGCTTCGATGGTCAGCGCCCCGCCGAGGATGTGCTGTTCCAGGGCCTGCCCAAAGTGCGTGTGATGATCCATGAGATGTCCATCGAACAGCCGTTCCGCGCAGAGGGCTATCCGGAGCCGCGCTTTGACGATATTAGCCGGGTCCGGATCATGCACATCTTCCGCGACCGCGGCGAACAGGAAGAGCCCCTGGACGTGCCAGCCGACTATAACTTTTCGCCTTCACCCGTCTTGGTGGGCTGATGCGACGAGCGGTGAGTATCGTCGTCCTGGGGCTCCTGTTGCTGTTTGGCCTCACCCTGTTGCCACCGTTGGTGCTAAAGTTGCGTCAAACCAGCTTTCGCGTTGGCTGTGCTAATCACCTTCGCATCCTGGCCAACTTCAACGACCGGTTGATTCCGTCGGGAACCGTGGCCAACGCCGCACTCACCCCCGAGAAGCGGCTCAGTTGGCTAGTAAGTGTGTTGCCCCGGCTTCCAGAGGATGGGGTCCGAGGCCAAGACCTGGCCGGCCGCATTGAGGCCGCGTTGCCCTGGGATGCTCCGGGGAATGCCGCGGTTGCACGCACCCGCATCGTGACCTTCCTCTGTCCCGCAAAGCCGCCCCCGGCCGACTCCGAACGCCCGGCCTTAACCCAGTACGTCGGCCTGGCCGGCCTGGGATTGGACGCCGCGGAGCTGAGCGGGCCGGACCTACCGCCCCGTGCGGGCTGCTTCCGCTACGGTGCTCCCACCCCGTTGACCGCGATCACCGATGGACTCAGCAACACCCTGCTGCTGGGCGAAACCGACAGGAACCTCGGCCCTTGGCTCCGAGGTGGTCCCGCGACTGTCCGTGGCCTCGATCCCGAGGACACCCCCTACCTGGGCCCTGGGGATCCCTTCGGAGGCAATCATCCCGACGGCGCCAACTTTGCCCTGGCGGATGGCAGCGTCCGCTTCTTCAGCAACGCGATCGAGCCTGCAGTCTTCCGCGCGTTGTTGACCATCCATGGTCGCGATCTGGATATGGTAAAATGACATCCACCACGCAGGACCTTCGTCCCGCGCTGCGGCCCGTCTCATCCGGCTCACTTGACCAAGAACTGCAGCATCTTTTCCGTTACCTTCTGGGCCGCATCCTGTTGCACAAAATGACCGGCATTGGGCAGGGTCACCAGGGTCAGCTCCTGCTCGAGCCATTCCCAGGTGTCGTTGAGCCCGCCCGGCAGCAGTGCCTCATCTTTGAGCCCATGGATCATCAGCACCGGACACTTCACCTTGGGCATCTGCATGGTACGTGCGGTGTACGGCTCGCGTGGGTAGTTGGCTTTGTAGTAGTTGAGCATTCCCTCGATCGAAGAGCGGCGAAACGCCTCGACGTACTTTTTGCGTGCCTCTTGATCCTTGACCCAGAACGCCAGCATTTCGGGCTTGAGCTTCGACGCGGCGTCAGGCTTCTGAAAGTTCCGGGCGTACTCAGAGTTCTTCTGCTGCTGGGGGTTATTCGCCAACTCACGGGACAGGCCCCGGGGATGAGGCGTATTGAGGATCACCAGCCGATCGGTCATCTCCGGGTGACTCATGGCAAAGCTCCATGCCACGATCCCACCCCAGTCATGGCCCACGATGATGGCCTTTTTCCGATCCAAATGCTCGACCACTGCTTTCACATCGTCCACCAGCTTGGGCAGAGCATACGCTTCCACCCCGTCAGGCTTGTCACTCTGGTTATAGCCGCGCTGATCGATGGCCACGACTTGGAAGTGTTCGGCCAGGGCAGGCATCTGCTCCCGCCAGGTATACCAGTAGTCCGGAAAGCCATGGATCATGACCACCAGTGGCCCCTGGCCACGGGTAACATAGTGAATTTTCACACCATCGGAGTTCGCAAAGCCATGTTCCACTTCGTCCGCTGCCACGGGAAGCGCCCACACCAGCACCCCGATCAGCAGCCAGCAGATCCCGCCATTTCGCGCCATGATACGCCCTCCTAAGGGGATTCGCGGCCAAACGCTGCGACGAACCACCAACCCGATGACAGATGGACGAGAACCCTCCCGCAAAAGCGTTCGGGAGCCAGGTCACGCCGGGTGGAACGCCAAAGAGCCACGCCGAGCGATTGTGGTGGTCCCTCTCAGTGTAGATAAGCAGGCCGGGAAACCAAGCCTGCACCGTTGAGCGAGAAATTCACCGTTTGCTTATCTTGACGCTGAGAATTTTTATCTCTAAGCTCAAACGATATTGCTCGCGGTCATCGTTTCACGAGGCCCGACCTCCGATCTTATTCTCCGTAATGACTCGTAGCTCAGTCGCTTGGGAAACCTCCCCTGGCAGTGTGGCATCCACCTAGCAGTTGACGGTTGGTGGTTCCTCACCTCTGGCATGGCCCCTCGCGTCGGTTGCAAGCAATTCCGTGATTTTGTGCATCTGTGTGAAAGGACCAATCCCTGTGGACAAACCACGATTTCCCATGATGGGGGAGAGCACTGAGCCCCGGCGGCCCTTCCTGCTCTGCCTGGAACGGCTCGAAGACCGAAGCACTCCCAACGCCGCTCCCTATGTCACCTTCGACCAACTCGGCGTCGATTACGATCACTACGCCGAAGGCCAGGTGATCGTCGGTCTTGAGGAAGGCGTCTCTTTGGATGAGCTCGGACTCTCCGGTCGGGCTCTGGGTGCAGACCTGTTTACGGTCAACCTCGACGATGGACAAAGCGTCGAGCAGTCCTTGCCATGGTTGGCAAGCCTGGATGGGGTCGAGTTTGCCGAGCCCGATTACCAGGTCGGTGTCGCGGTAGTTCCCGACGACCCCTCGTTCAACTCCCTGTGGGGCATATCCAAGATCGATGCCCCCCTGGCCTGGGATATTAGCACCGGTTCGGATGAGATCGTCGTGGGCGTGATCGATACGGGCATCGACTACAACCACCCCGACCTTCGGGACAACATGTGGGTCAACGAAGATGAAATCGCTGGCAACGGCATCGACGACGACAACAACGGCTACGTTGACGACATTTATGGCTATGACTTTGTCAACAACGATAGCGACCCGATGGACGACAACGGCCATGGCACGCACGTCGCCGGCTCCATCGGCGCGGTCGGCAACAATGGCACCGGTGTCGTCGGCGTCAACTGGAACGTCCGCCTGATGGCCTTGAAGTTCCTCGGAGCCGATGGCAGCGGTCCGCTCAGCGCTGCGATTGCCGCGGTCAACTACGCCACCGACAACGGAGCCGACATCACCAACAACAGCTGGGGAGGTGGTGGCTTCTCCCGACGGCTCTATGACGCGATCGACTACGCGAACGAAAACAACGTTCTGTTTGTCGCGGCGGCCGGCAACGCTCGTCAGAACACCGATCGGCAGCCTGCCTATCCGGCGGGCTATGACCTGCCCAACGTGATCTCGGTAGCTTCGACCACCTCCGCCGATCAGCGTTCAGGCTTCTCCAACTATGGGGCGAACAGCGTCCATGTCGCCGCCCCGGGTTCGAGCATCTTGAGCACCGTGCCCAATAACCGCTATGCGACCTTCTCGGGAACCTCCATGGCGACTCCGCATGTGGCTGGTGCAGCCGCTTTGATGCTCTCGGTCGACCCAACCTTGACCCCCAGCCAAATCCGACAGATCTTGATCGATACCTCCGACGTCATCCCTGCCTTGAATAACCGCACGATCAGCGATGGACGCATCAACGTGGCGGCCGCTCTTGAAAGCCTGGATGAGGTCCCCAACCTTCCACCAGCTCCACCCCCGCCCCCGCCCCCACCCCCGCCGAGGCTTTATGAGCTGACCGACGTCAATAAGCCGATCCTCGACTTCAACACCACCTACTCGATGATGGTGGTCTCGGATCAGTTTGACATTGCTGACCTCAACGTCGAAGTCAACCTCGCGCATACCTATGTGGGTGATCTGGAAATCAGCCTGTTTCACCTGGGCTATGATGGGTTGGCCGAAGTCTCACTGTTCAGCAATCGTGGCGCTTGGGGCAATAATCTGAACAACACCCAGTTCAATGATGAGGCATCCCGCTCGCTGGGCTCGGGTGCCGCCCCATTCTCCGGTTCGTTCCGACCCGAAGGATCACTCGGGGCCTTGGATCAACGCAATGCCTATGGGATCTGGATCCTTGCGGTCGAAGATGAGTTTCGCTTTGATACCGGCATCCTCCAGTCCTGGAGCCTGCAGATCACTGCCTCAGCCAATGGCAGCGCATTCAGTATCGTTGATGGAGCTAGCCATCCCGCTTTCGATTTGAGCTCGCTCGATCTCAACCTACTGCCAGGTGCCACGCCACCCGTCGATGGCAACGGCCTGGGAGTGATCTTGGCCTCGGAGCACCAAGTGGCGATCCCCCAAGCCTTCGAGGCACCGAGCATCCTGCTGCCGCAGGCAGGCCCCACCGAATCGTTTGTGCCGACCGCGGATGTCGACCGTTCGGTCGAGGTCACGGTGACTGCCGGCAATCCCAGCGAGTCGATCAGCGACGTCGACTTTGCCATCTTCCTGGATCAGCCGCTCGCCGGATAGTGGACCGACCGATGACCGCACCGCTGGAGCCTGGCCCAGTGGTGCGGCCACAGCACTTCAACCAGATTCCCGGATCGCCGTCGACGAGACATCCAACCGAAATTCTGGCAACGGTATCCACAGATCGCGCAGCCTTGGTGACACCTCGACGTTTGCCACAGTGCGGAAATGGCCGTGCACGTCTGCCCGACCCGCGACCAACACCCGAGTGCCCTGGCGTAAGAGTTGTGCTAATGTGTCATCGCGACGCTGCGGATCACCTTGGTAATATTTCGGGTCAATCAGCCGTATCGCGGTATCGATCCCCATGATCAGGACAACTCCAGGAAACAGCTGGCTTTTTTCGGCAAAGGTCGGAGCCTGGGTCACCACCACCGGTCCCTGCCAGAGAAACTGCTCCAACCGCTGGTAAAGCGCGGCCCCATCCAACACCGGCTTATCGGCATTGGTCACGCTCAGCTCAAACATCACCGGCTGCCTCAAATACTGACCGGCCGCGCGAGCCAGCTCCAAATGACCGGTATGTAGCGGATTAAACGAGCCACTTAGCAAGGCGGTCGGAGCCACACCCTCGGTATGCCACCGACCATCCGCTTCCTGAATAAACCAGGTGATCTCGCCGGCGAGTAGCTGGCGTAACAGCCCCCCGGTCGAAGTTTGCTCCGTGAGCACCGTCTCGTTCGGCAACAAGGGCACCCGGATGCGTTCACTGAGCCCTGCGGCCTCGGCCAGGAGATTCAATACCAGCGCACAAACCACCTGCTCCTCGACCTCGCGGGTGCGGACATCCTTGGTCAGGGTCAACGATTGGGTGAGGCTGTTCGACGTGGTTTGCAGGCTCACATGAAAGCGATGTGCCCCCTTTTTCGGTCGATCGGTGGCCAAGCTGGCCGTACAACCCAGGCCAAATACCTCGGTGGTGTCCGCCAACCAGCGAGCCCGCTGCCAGGCTCGCCGGGCCATGGCCTGGCTGGTCGCAACCGAACAAGCTCGCTCCGGAGCAAAACATAAGAACTGCTCCAGGGCTGGGATCGCATAAGGAACCTGGATTTCTACCACGGTGCGTGATGCACCGGGGACATTCAATAATGCTGCCGCTACGCTGGCGCCACCGCCGCTGAAAACCAGCCCCCCCTGCAAAGAGCTGGCATGCAGCGCGGTAATCAGCTGAACTTGTGTCACCGGCTTCATACATCGCTGCCTGTCGGCTCACCACCACTCAAGCCCGGCAGTGCGAACCCGCCTCCCTCTTTGAGCAACTGTAGCTTGGCCTGCGTCTGCTGACCGAGGCCCCACAGCCGGATAAACCCTTGGGCAGCGGCATGGTCAAATTGATCGCCCGCATCGTAGGTCGCTAGCCCCTTGCTATACAAGCTGTGTTCACTTTGCCGGCCTACCACCTGGAAACTACCCTTGTATAGCTTGACACGTACCAGCCCATCCACAAAACGTTGGCTCGAGGCCACATAGGCAAACAGATCTTGATGAAAGGCACTAAACCATAAACCGTTATAAATCAAATCTGCATATTCTTGGCTGACTAGTGTCTTGAAGCGCAATGCCTGCTTGCTCAGGCACAACGACTCGAGCTCTTGATGAGCCTGATGCAAAATGACCGCCGCAGGCGCTTCGTAAATCTCGCGTGACTTGATGCCCACTAAGCGATTCTCAATCTGATCAATCCGGCCCACCCCATGGATGCCGCCAATCCGGTTGAGTTCAACGATCAAGGGCACTGCATCGAGGTGTTGGCCATTGAGAGCAACCGGGATCCCCCGCTGAAACTCGATCTCGACGTAGGCCGGCCGATCCGGAGCTTGCTGAGGATCGCTGGTCCAACGGTAGGCATCGGCCGGAGGCTCCTGCCAGGGATCCTCCAAGATGCCCGCCTCAATGCTGCGACCCCACAGATTTTGATCGATGCTGTAGGGATTCTCGGCCTTGATCTCCACCGGAATCTGATGCTTGGCTGCGTACTTCAGCTCCTCATCGCGTGTCATCTTCCACTCACGTACCGGGGCAATGACCTTCAAATCCGGAGCCAGCGTCTGGAAGGTGACATCAAAGCGAACTTGGTCGTTGCCTTTCCCCGTACAGCCATGGGCCACCGCCTTGGCCTGATGCTCCCGCGCCGCATCGACCATCAGCTTGGCAATCAACGGGCGGCCCAGGGCCGTTGCCAGGGGATATTTCCCCTCATACAACGCCCCGGCCATTAACGCCGGATACACAAAGTGATCGACGAACAGATTCCGGGCATCGATGGCGACGGCATCGACCGCCCCAGTGCGTAATGCCTTCTGGCGGATCGCCTCAATGTCCTCGCCCTGACCCAGGTCACAGGTGAACGTGACCACATCCAGGTTGTACTGCTCGCCAATCCAGGGCACCATCACCGAGGTGTCTAGCCCGCCCGAATAGGCCAGAATGACTTTGTCCCTTGCCATGCCTGTACCATCTCAGCTCTGGGGTGGTCCATCGGTCGAATGGGTTCTTTATCGGGAGCACACATGCCCACGTCAACGGCATTTCGGCTGCGCCTGCCCAGCCCACTGGTCACGGACATGCTCGCCCGAGCCGTGGCCAGCCTGCCCAACGAATGTTGCGGCATGCTCGCTGGCCACCGGGACGCCGCCACCAATATTGCCACCGCCACCCACGTCTACCCGCTGATCAACACGCTCGCCAGCCCCACCGAGTATGCCGCGGACCCCAAGGGTATGCTGGTGGTCATGCGGACGCTACGCCAGGAGGGGACCGAGCTACTGGCCCTCTATCACTCGCATCCCACCTCCGAGCCCGTTCCCAGTGCCCGAGACCTGGCAAGCAACCATTATGGCACCAGCATCATGCACGTCATTATCGGCTTCACCCAGCCAAGGCCCGAGCTACGCGGCTGGTGGTTGAGCGAACAAGATTACCACCCCGGCGAGCTGGAAATCATCGCTGCGTCGCCCGAGTAAGTCGCTCGAAAAGCATGCGGGCATGGTGCGATTGCCTCTGGTAGAATGCTGCCGCTGAACTCGTGCGGGCAGCTGCTCCCGCGGGCATCCGACTGTCGTAGACCTCTGCATTGCCGTGAACTACCGCATCTTCCTCTGGTCCCTGACCGCATCGCTGGCCGGCTTTCTGTTCGGCTTTGACACCGTGGTCATCTCTGGTGCCGAACAAGCCATCCAGGCGCTATGGAGCCTGGATGATGCACTGCATGGGCTGGCCATGTCGATGGCCTTGTGGGGCACGGTGCTCGGCGCCCTGCTGGGCAGATGGCCCACGGACCGTTTGGGCCGCAAGTCGACCCTACTCACCGTTGGCAGCCTGTATGTGATCTCCGCCGTCTGGTCGGCCCTGGCCAGCGGTGTGTACGCCTTTATGATCGCCCGCTTCCTCGGCGGAATCGGCGTGGGCGTCGCCACGGTAGCGGCGCCGCTCTACATTGCCGAGATCGCGCCTGCGGCTTGGCGCGGGCGGCTCACCGGCCTGTTTCAGTTGAATATTGTGTTTGGCATCCTCATGGCCTTTGTCTCCAACGCCCTGCTCGGAAGCGTTGGGGAGAATGCCTGGCGCTGGATGCTGGGCGTGGAAGCCTTTCCCGCCCTGCTGTATACCGGGTTGTGCCTGACTCTCCCCGAAAGCCCACGCTGGTTGATCGCTGGCCAGCAGAATCGCGAAGCAGGCTTACGCGTGCTGCAAATGCTTCGGCCTGAGGCTAGCCCGGTAGACCGACAAACGCTGGCCAATACCATCGCCGCAAGTACTAGCGAAACCTCCCTCAGCAGCAGCTTCTGGACCGCCGGGTTGCGTACGCCGATCCTGCTCGCCTTCCTGGTTGCGTTTTTCAATCAGCTCTCAGGCATCAACGCTATCTTGTATTTCGCTCCACGCATCTTTGAACTGGCTCAGCTAGACAAGCAAGCTGCGCTCTTGGAGTCGGTCGGCATCGGGGTCACCAACCTGCTGTTCACCTTATTAGGGCTCTGGCTCATTGATCGGGTCGGGCGGCGTACACTGCTGTTGGTCGGTTCGCTGGGCTACATTGCCTCGCTAGCCCTATGTAGCTGGGGCTTTGCGACCGGACAGTATTCGATCGTACCCGGTTGTATCTTTGCCTTCATCGCCGCGCATGCGGTGGGCCAGGGGGCGGTGATTTGGGTGTTGATCGCCGAGATCTTTCCCAATCAGTATCGCGCCGCCGGCCAGGCTCTGGGCAGCTTCACCCACTGGATCTTTGCCGCGTTGATTACCAGTGTTTTCCCGACCGTGGTGCGGAACTTTGCGCCCGAAGCCATCTTTGGCTTTTTTGCCGGCATGATGGTGCTGCAGTTGATCTGGGTGCTGTGGATGGTGCCCGAAACCAAGGGTGTCCCGCTCGAAGAACTTCAAGCCAAACTCCACACGGCAACTCCTTGAGGAGACTCTCCATGCCAAGGCAACTCGTCTTTTGCCTCAGCTCCATTCTGGCCCTAACGGCCAACCTCGCTGGCCAAGAGCAAGATCCGGTGCTTTTTGCCGACTTCGAGGGGAAAACCTATGGCCCCTGGCAGGTTGATGGCGAGGCGTTTGGCCCCGGCCCCGCCCAGGGCACCTTGCCGAACCAGATGGCCGTCAGCGGCTTCCAAGGCAAAGGCCTGGTCAACAGCTTCTTCCAGGGTGACGGCACCACCGGGAGGTTGACCTCACCACCATTCAAGGTCAAACGTGCCTATGTTACCTTTCTCATCGGCGGCGGCGGTTACCCAGACAAAACGTGCATCCAGCTCCTTCTCGACGGCAAGGTGGTCCGCACTGCCACGGGACCCAACACTCGCCCAGGCGGTAGTGAAGCCCTAAGCCTGCATTACTGGGATGTCCAGGAGCTGGCCGGCCAGACCGTACGGATCCGCATCGTCGACCAAGCTACCGGCGGCTGGGGTCATATCAATATCGACCATATTGTATTGACCGACACCAAGCCCGACATCCCGCTACCGATCCCTCAGCAAGAGAAAACAATAAAGCTCACACAAAAGTATTTGTTGTTTCCAATCCAGACCGGGGCCAAGAAGTCGCGTGTCAATCTCCAGATCGAGGACGGCCCCCTGCGTGCCTTTGATACCGAGCTGGCCACATCCGAGGAAAACATCGACTTTTGGGCGTTTATGGACATATCAAGTTTCGAGGGACGAACCGCTACCCTGGAGGTCCAGGGAGCCACCAAACAAGGCTTCGGATTGCTCACGCAGGGGGGTACCCTCCCCGATGCCGACCAACGCTACACCGAGGCATTACGCCCACAGTTCCACTTCTCGCAACAGGTGGGCTGGAACAATGATCCCAACGGGTTGGTCTACTACGATGGCGAGTGGCACCTGTTCTTCCAACACAACCCTTACGGCTGGAGCTGGGCGAATATGCATTGGGGCCATGCCATCAGCAAGGACCTGGTACACTGGCGGCAGCTGCCCATTGCCCTGTACAACCCCCGTCATGGCGACTGGGCGTTTTCCGGCAGTGCGGTGGTTGACCGGAACAATACCGCCGGCTGGCAGACCGGCGATGACAAGGTCATTGTCCTCGGCTGGACCAGCACGGGTCGCGGCGAGTGTATCGCCCACAGTAACGATCGCGGCCGCAGCTTCACCGAGTATTCCGGCAATCCGGTGGTGAAGCATCGTGGCCGCGATCCCAAACTGCTTTGGTATGCCCCCGGTCAGCATTGGGTCATGGCCGTCTACGATGAGTCCAAAGAACGCGGCCAAGCCATCGCCTTTTACACATCATCCAATCTCAAATCGTGGACGCTACAAAGCAAGCTACCTGGCTACTACGAGTGCCCCGAACTGGTCGAACTCCCGGTCGACGGCGATGTCAACAACACCCGCTGGGTCATCTTTGCCGCCGATGCCCAGTATGCCATCGGTCAATTCGACGGCAAGACGTTTACGCCCGAGCACCAAGGCAAGCATCGGTTGCACCATGGCGCCTATTATGCGTCGCAATGCTTCAACCATGCTCCGGATGGCCGAGTGATTCAGATCGGCTGGGCCAGGATCGGCATGCCTGGGATGCCATTTAATCAAACCTTCACCTTTCCCCATCGCCTGACGCTCCGGACGACGACTGAGGGCATCCGCCTGTTTGCCGAGCCAGTCAAGGAGATCCGCAAGCTTTATCAGAAGCAACATACCGCCCCGAAGCAACGCCTCACGGAGGCAGGGGTCAGCCTGCCGGTCGCGGGGACGCTCCTGGACATCCGGGCCCGCGTTGAGCTTGGAGATGCCCAGCGGATCGGTCTCCGTTTTGGCAAAGAGCAGTTGGTTTACGATATCCAGGCCCAGAAACTGGATGGCATCCCGCTTGCGCCGCTGGAAGGCAAGCTACACATACGGGTGCTGGTCGATCGGCCGATGCTGGAGATCATTGGCAACCAGGGGCGAATTTACCTCACTCGGCCGCGCAAGCAACCCGGTCCAGAAGCAGTCGGTTCGATCCAAGCCTTTGCCCAAGGGGGGTCGGCAACGCTGACCCAGCTGGAGGTGCATGAGCTGAGCTCGATCTGGCCGAAGTAAGGCTGATTTGGCCGTTGCCGGCCGGATCCCCTACCATATTCACATGTAACCGTGAATCTTGTCGGAGATCTGCTGCCGTATGGCCAACCTGCGCACACCCCTGTACGACTGGCATGTCACCCACCAAGGACGGATGGTCCCGTTTGGCGGCTGGGAGATGCCAGTCCAATATACGGGGATCATTGATGAACATACGGCCATCCGAACCCAGGCGGGCTGGTTTGATATTTCGCACATGGCCCGGGTGATCCTCGAGGGCGAGGATGCCCTGCCCTTGGTGCAGCGGCTCTGGACCAATGACGCGAGCAAGCTCAAGCTCGGTCAAATCCGCTACGGCTTGCTTTGCAACGAGCAAGCCGGCATCCTGGATGACGTGCTGGTGTATCGTTTTGACGGCTTCTGGCTGATGGTGGTCAATGCCGCCAATCGCGATAAAATTCTCGCCTGGATCCATGCCCATGCCGCCGATCTAAAGGTTCAGATTACCGATCGTACGCGGGACTGGGCCATGCTCGCCGTCCAGGGACCTCAGGCCATTGCCCGGGTTGAACCTCTGATTGGCCCGGCCAGCCATCTGCGTTACTACCACGGCGAAGTTCGCCCTCCCGGGCGCAGCAGCCTACCTGTGCAGATCGTTAGCCGCACCGGTTATACCGGCGAGGATGGCCTGGAGATCATCCTCCCGGCGGATGCAGCACTCGCGCTGGCCGATGCGTTGGTGGCGGCAGAGATTCGTCCGTGTGGCCTGGGAGCACGCGATACATTGCGACTCGAAGCAGGGATGCCCCTATATGGCCATGAACTGAGCGAACAGATCGATCCGCTCCAGGCGGGGCTCCGCTGGGCGGTGAAGCTCGCCAAGTCGGACTTCATTGGCATTGAAGCCCTGCGTCGTCTGGGCGAGCCGGTGGATCGCCCAGTCCGCATCGGACTGGTACTCGAAGGCAAGCGCGCGGCCCGCGAAGGCTGTCCGATCCTGGCGGAGGATCAACCGATCGGACAGGTGACGAGTGGCTCGTTTGCCCCAACCTTACAAACGTCGATTGCTATGGCCTATGTCCTGCCGACTTATGCTGCGGTGAACACCGCCTTGAGCGTCGAGATTCGCGGCACGGTGACCCCCGCTCGAGTCGTGCCGCTGCCATTTTATCAGCGGACCAATGGGTGAGACGGCTGAACTTCTCAGGAGAGTCACGGTTATGGATCTAGCCAACTACCGGTTTACCAAATCCCACGAATGGGCTCTGATCGAAGACGATGTATGTACCGTCGGCATCACCGAGTATGCCGTCGAGCAGTTGACCGATATCACCAACTTGGACATCAAACCGGTGGGCACCCAGGTTACTGCCGAACAACCTTTTGGCGAAATCGAGTCGGTCAAAGCCGTCTTCGACCTGAATAGTCCGGTGACTGGTGAGATTATCGAGATCAACGCCAGTACCCAGACGGACTACACGCAAATTAATGACGATCCCTACAGCAAAGGCTGGATGATCAAGATCAGGCTCGCCCCCGATAGCCCCCGCGACCACCTGAAAACCAAGGAACAGTATCAGCAACAGCTGGCCTCGGAAGAGTATTGATCTTCCCCTGCGAACCCTCTTTAAAACTCGGTTTGCCTTCCCACGAAGGAGAGTGAAAAATTGGCTTATATTCTGAACACAACGGATGATCAAAAGGAAATGCTCGAGCGGATCGGTGCGACAAGCATCGAAGAGCTGTTTGCAGGTGTCCCTGCGGACCTCCGGCTGAAGCGACCGCTAGACATCCCACCCGGGATGACCGAGATCGAGCTCACCAATCATTTGCGGCAGCTTGCAGACCGAAACCAGTCGGCCGCCGATGCGATCTGCTTCCTGGGTGGGGGGAGCTATGACCACTTCATCCCCTCTGTGGTCGACACCATCGCTTCGCGGAGCGAATTTTACACCGCCTACACCCCCTACCAGGGCGAGGCGAGTCAGGGCAGCCTCCAGGCCTTCTATGAGTTCCAGACTCTGGTAGCACAGCTGACCGGCATGGAAATCGCCAACGCCAGTCTGTACGAGGGTGGTAGCTCGGTGGCCGAAGCGGTGTTGATGGCGATCAATGTCAGCAATCGCTCGGGCAAGGTCCTGATTGCCGAGAGCGTCCATCCCGAGTACCGCCAGGTGCTGCAGACCTATCTGGCCAACCTGAACCATGAGATGGTCGTGCTCCCCACGCCGCACGGCTTTCTGGATCCCGATGACCTCAAGGCTCAGCTCGACGACGACACAGTGTGTGTGGTCGTGCAGCATCCCAACTTCTTCGGTCACCTGGAGGAGCCCGCGGCCATCACCAAGCTGGCTAAGGAACGAGGCGCTCTGTCGATTGTCAGCGTCGACCCAGTCAGTCTAGGGCTGCTCAAGCGGCCGGGTGACTATGGTGCGGATATTGTGATCGGTGAGGGTCAATCCCTGGGCACACCTATGGGCTATGGCGGTCCTTACCTTGGTCTCATGGCCTGTCGCAAGGAATATCTGCGTAAGATTCCAGGCCGACTCGTCGGTGAAACCGTCGATCGCCACGGCAAACGCTGCTGGGTGCTGGCGTTACAAACCCGTGAGCAACATATCCGTCGCGAAAAGGCGACCAGCAACATCTGCACCAATCAAGGGTTGTTTGCTCTCCGCGCCACGGTGCATCTGGCGGCCCTGGGTCCAAAGGGGCTCGAAGAAACCGCCGATCGGTCGCTTCGCAAGGCCCATTATGCCGCCGAGCAGCTGAGCCAGCTCCCGGGCGTTGAGCTTCGCTTCGACCGCCCATTCTTCAAGGAGTTTACCCTCAAGGTGCCAGTCAAAGTCCAACCGCTGTTGGTGCACCTGCGTGAGCAAGGCTATCTTGGCGGGCTGGCGCTAGCTCGTTGGTATCCCGAGCTGGACGATTGTCTAAGCATCGCGGTTACGGAGAAACGGACGAAGGCGGAAATCGATGGGCTCGCTGGCGCCATCCGTCGGCTGCTGGAAACCAAGACTAGCGCAGGAGTTGGATGAGTGAATTCGCGTACATTGACTGGATTCGCCGCCAGATTGCGGCCCACCCCGAGGTCCTGATCGGACCCGGAGATGATGCGGCCGCCCTGCAACTTCATCGTGCCGATGCCTTGCTGGTCACCGTCGATATGCTGATGGATGGTCGCCACTTCCAGCTGGCACAGACTGACCCTTGGCTCATTGGTCGCAAGGCCATGGCCGTCAACCTCAGCGATATCGCCGCCATGGCTGGCCGCCCGTTGGCCGCAGTGGTGGCGGTCGCACTGCCCCGTCCGGCCAGCGGCCAACTCCGCGAACAACTCTTCCGTGGCATGCATCAGCTGGCCGAAACGTTTCAGACTTCTCTGGTCGGTGGCGATACCAACAGTTGGGACGGACCGTTGGTCCTGTCAGTCACACTACTGGGACAAGCTACCCAGCGGGGTCCGGTGCGTCGCTGTGGAGCCCAGATCGGTGATTGGCTACTGGTCACTGGTCCTCTGGGAGGGAGCATTCTGGGCAAACATCTTGACTTCACGCCGCGGGTTCACGAAGCGCGACGCTTGCATGAACTTGCTAAAATACATGCCATGATCGATTTAAGCGACGGGCTGGCAGGTGATCTCAAACATATCACGGATGAAAGCGGCGTTGGCGCGGTGGTGTTCGCCGACGCCATCCCAATCACCCCCGCCGCGGTGCAACTCGGTCGGCAGGACGGCCGCCCACCGCTGGAACACGCCCTCGGCGATGGCGAGGATTTTGAATTGCTGCTGGCGGTGCCCCCCTCCGTAGGCCAGCAGCTGCTCCACGAGCAACCCATTTCACAAGTTCAACTTGTCAAAATCGGCGAATGTATTGACCACGGGCTGTGGCTGGAGCAAAATGGCCAACGCACTGCTCTTGTGGCCAAAGGATTTGAGCACGTTTTTGAGCTGTGAAAGCACCGACGCCAGGGATCTGTTTTGCGGTTCACCGTTCGGCGCGGTAGGATGAACTGGATGGAATTGACATTCGGACATAGTCGCACTGTGTTCGGACTCTCCCCGATGCGGAGGTTTCTTTCTATGATCCCCGTTCGGAAGATCATTTACGCTACGGATTTCTCGTCCTACTCGACCCAGGCCTACTTTCATGCCCTGCGCTTGGCCGAAAGCTATCTGGCCAGCCTGAATGTGGTCTATGTTTACACGCCTCAGGAAGCGGCCGAGGATCTGCATGGCAAGGAACACTGGCGTGCGCAGCTCGAGCAAATCCGGCCGCTGGACAGCACCATTGGCGTCGAACATCATTTCCTAGAGGGAGATCCCGCTCGCGAGATAGTTCGTCACGCCGAACGCGTCAACGCAAGCCTGATCGTTATGGGCACCCATAGCCGGTCCGGTGTGGAGCGACTGCTCATGGGCAGTGTTGCTGAGAAGGTGATGCGGAATGCCCCCTGTTCGGTTCTCATTGTCAAACTGAACAATGGTTATGCTCCGCCGCAACCCAACTACTCGTTCTCGTCCAACGGCGATCATGACTAGGACCTGCCAAGCCTCGCCCCGTCCCGCACTCGCTTCAGGGTCCTTCCGAGGCAGAGGCTCGCCCCGTCCCCGATCGTTGTAAGTCGCGGCCACCACGCAGCAGTTCGAGCAGACCGCGCCATCGCGCACGCCAGCCGCCACCGTGCGCGAAGCGTAACATCCCCTGCATCAAGGTATCCGTCCCCGTATTCGACTTGTTCACCATGTCATAATGCGGTCGAAATTGATCGCGAGGCACGCGAACGCTTATCACCTGGGGCACCGTCAGCTCCAGCAGCCCTTCGGGCCCCTGAGTCACGCCCCAACCACTCGCGCGGCGACCACCAAACGGCGTCGCGGGATGCGCCGTGGGAGCAACTACATCGTTGATCGCCACGGTCCCGGTTTGCAGCCGTGCAGCCAGCGCCAACGCCCGCGGCAGCTGGTTGGTAAAGATCGATGCTCCCAAAGCATAGGCACATTGCCCATCCATCTGGATGGCTTGCTCCAAGTTGTTAAACGCAAGCACCGTCAGCACCGGCGAAAAGAATGCCTCGTGACACAGAGCCATTTCCGGGGTGGCATCGATGATCGCATTTGGCTGACACCGCCGTGGCGAGGCTTCCCCGGGTGGCACAAACGGGCGGTCGACCAGCTGCCGAGCTCCTTGCTTCAGAGCCTCGCTGATCAACCTCCCGGTGAAGTCCACCTGGGACACCAGCGTCAGCTCCTGCGCATGGGTGGCTGCGACCAGGGGAGTCAGCTGCTCGACAAATGCCTTATAGCGCGAATGGTGGACGAAAACCCGGCGGACCGCCAAACAGGTTTGCCCCCGGTTGAGTGTGGTGGCAAACCAGGCCGCCCGTGCCGCCAGCGGCAGGTCAGCATCCGCCAGCACAAACATGGCATCACAGCCCGACAGTTCCAGTGTCGAGCTAATCAGACGTTCCCCAAGTCGACGAGCAATTCGCCGCCCGACCTCGGCCGAGCCCGTGAACACCAGATGATCGATGTCCGCCTCCAGCAACTGCGCTCCATTTTCCCGCGTCGCGTCAAGACGGACAAACAGATCTGCCGGAAAACCCGCTTCCAGGAACAACCCATGCAGTTCTTCCGCCGTCTGCGGCGCAACCTCGGAAGGCTTCCACAACACGGCGTTGCCCGCCGTCAAGGCCTGGAGGATCTGAACGCCATTGAGAAAGATCGGATAATTCCAAGTGCCAATCACGGCAACCAGGCCATGTGGACGGCGATAAACCGTATCCTGCTGCCCCCACAGCCACCACGGGCGTTGGCCAGCACGGACCTGCCGTGGCCGAAGAATCCGCGGTGCCTCGCTCAGCAGAAAGGCTGCTGCATCGGCCAAGGGCAGTACCTCGCTGGGCACCACCTGGCCGGACGGACGGCCAATCTCGGCGGTCACCGCTTGGCATAGTCGCTCGCTGTGCTCGACCAACTGACGCCGTAACGCAGCCACCGGCCGTAATCGTTCACCAACCGGCCGGTGGGCCCAAGCCAGCTGTGCAGCCCGAGCCCGTTGGGTTTGTTCAGAAAATGGCGGTACATCGATGAGCTGGTTCATATACTTATCATAGTCATTCAACCTGCGTTTCTCACCCCGTGACTCCCTTGGCAATCAAGGCCAGTCCGAGTAACTGAACCAACAGCTCCAAAGGCCCCAAAATCAACCCCGTGAGGGCATGCCCGCCGCCGAGAATGTCCGGATTGGCTCGATAGCGTCGCCAGCCGATCCAGCCGAACAACAAGGCCACCGGACCTAGCAAAATGCCGGCTACCGGAATCAGACCCAACAGCGCACAGACATACGCCCGCGCCGCCGCCGGATTGCGTTCCGGCAAAAATGACGTGAGCGGAAGTTCACTACGATCCTCACCACGCCGCCGCCGCTTTGGTGGCTTGGCAGAAGATGGCTCCGAGCTTGCCATGACCCGTTTCCTACCCTCAGCCCATGAATGCTTCCGAAAACGCACCATGCGAACCAAGAAATGGCCGCGTTCGCAGCCGTGGTTTGCCATCGTACCCTGGAGGCTTCGCCGATGACTCTACCTTTCTTCGCCGACCTCAAGGCCATCGTTTTTGATGCGGTCGGCACCTTGCTCGAGCCCACTCCCTCGGTTTGGCAGGTCTATGCCACGGCGGCACAAACTGCCGGGGGTCCGGTTCCCGAGGCGTCCATCCTCAAACATCGCTTTGTCGAGGCCTTCCAGCGCGAGGAAGCCATCGACCAGACTGCCCACTGGCAGACCAATGAACCACGCGAACGCGCCCGCTGGCAAGCGATTGTCCGCCACTGCCTCCAGGAAGTCCCTAGCATTGATGCCGCCTTTGCGTATCTCTGGCAGCATTTTGCCCAGCCTAGCGCCTGGCGTGTTCCCAAAGACGCCGAAACATTACTGACCCAATTGCACGGCTTACCCGGCGGGCCCACCCTCGCCATCGGTTCGAACTTTGATGCCCGCCTCCGCAGCGTCGTGGCCGGCTTCCCTGCCCTGGTCGGGATTCCCATCCTGTTGATCAGCTCCGAATTAGGCGTCCGCAAGCCTGCAGCTGCTTACTATGCTCATGTCCGCAATCGTCTGGGTTGTTCCCCCGAACAGATCTTGATCCTCGGCGACGATTTGGCCAACGACTACCAGGCCCCGGCCCAGCTTGGCTACCAAACCCTCCTCTACGACCCCTTTGGACGTCATCCCGACATTCCCAAGCGAATCGATTCGTTTGACGCATTACTCCGCTGATTCACGCCCCCTCGGCATACCGATCCTCAAGCACCGCCTGGGCCACCCGAAAGCCGGAGGTCATCGCCCCATCGATCGAGGCATTGTCGCGATGATCGCCCGCCACATAAAGCCCAGGTTGCAAGCGCACGGTCCGCTGGGGCGGCGTCAGCCTGCCCGCCGTCTGGTCCGGCAACGCATGCCGGATCCGATCGACCCGCAACAAACGCCAACCAGCCACCGTCCCGCCATACCAACGCGTCATCTGCTTCCGTACCCGATCATCCAGCTCTGCATCATCGATGGCAGGGATGCCAATCACCGACAACGACAGCAAGCTCGTTCCCGCCGGGGCATAACTCGGCGCGGTGGCACTGAGATTCACCAGGGTATTGACGGGCCCATCCTGATCACCTTCGCCGTTGAGCACCAGGATCGGCTCGGCCAAAGGCGGCCGAGCCATGGTGTAATACAACGTGGTCGTGCCATGCGAACCGGGATCCGAAACGGCCCCCCCGAGCAGTCGAGACGCTTCCGGCCCATCCGTGGCCACCACCACAGCTTGGGGATACAAAACCCGGCCATCGGCCAATCGGACCTGGCCGACCTCAACCGACGCGACCGGGGTATTGAGCTGAACGGTCCCCTGTGGGAACCCTGCTGCAATCTGCTCGGGAATCGCGCCCATGCCCGCCGCCGGAAGGACCGCGGCCCCACTGGCAAACATCCGCCACACAAAGCGACAAAAGCGGCTTGAAGTGCTCAACTCACGCTCGAGAAAAATACCCCCGAGAAACGGCCGCAAAAAACGTTCGAGCATCGACGCGGAAAAGCCGATCGTACCACGCAGGTAATCCAGTGTCAGCGATTCGCCGCGCGTCCATTGTTCCTCGGGTCGACCACGCAGCACTTCCAATGTCAACCAGGCCACCCGAAGCTTGTCACGTGCGGTCCCAATCGGATTGAACAACGAGCGCAGACCCGTCAGCGGCGCGGACCTCGGGTCCGCAAACCGGTAAAAGCGATCCCGGTAGTGCACCAGTGCCCCGCGGCGAAACGGCTTGAAGTCTAACCCGGCATAGTCGAGCACACGCGTGGCCTCAGGATAAGCGGTCAGAAAAATCTGAAAGCCTCGATCGAGTTGGTAGCCTTCCACCCGATCCGTGCGTACCCGCCCTCCGACGCCATTGCTCGCCTCAAGGACCTTGCAATCGACACCCGCTTGAAACAGTCGACGGGCACAACACAGACCAGCCAGGCCGGCCCCAATCACTAGCACCTCGGCGGAATCGGTCATGGTGTACGCGATCGCTGACGGTAAGCGTGCAAAAGGATCAGACCAAACGGCAGCCACCAGATGAGGTCATTGAAAAGAATGATCCGGCCCGCCGACCATGGTACCTGTCCAAGCCAGGCGCCCTGAACATAGCCGATCGGCCCAAAAATCTTGCCTAGCAGTCCAACCAGCACGATCGGCCAGTGACGACGAGGATCACTGGCCGCGGCCAAGTAGCCAATGCCATAAACGCCCACGATCATGCCAATACACTGCCAAAGCTGCACGTAAACCAGCGGCTGATCCGGCCACTGCATCCCCGACCAAGTGAAGGCGTGGGTCGGTGCCAGTACCACCCAACTGCCCCAAAGCAGATTGTAGATCCCGGCAAGAATGAGCGTGGTCCGCATCCAAGTCGGTGTCGCAGTATCCGTGCTGGTGATTGTGGTTGGCTGGCCCATAGTCGCAGTATGTCACTCGCTTGGCGTTGTAAAGGGGCATCTTTCCCATGATAGACCGCCCGAAGCCAAAAGCTACTGAGCAATCCAGGATTCGTGCACTCCACCAGATACCGTCAGAGTTCGCCTTCAAGAGGCAGAGGCGGTTGCAGTGCGGGAAGCGGCAGAGGCGATTGCGCTGCGGGGAAAGCGGCAGAGGCAGTTGCGCTGCGGGGAAAGCGGCAGAGGCGGTTGCGGTGCAGCAGAGGCAGAGGCGCTTGCGGTGCGGGGAACCCCCGGACTGACGTCCGGGGCTCGCCTTTCGGAGGCTCT
>CAYPIE010000033.1:0-57992 GCA_964410665.1 uncultured Alcaligenaceae bacterium | reverse complement strand
CCCACGCCCGTCGCCGACTCCGAGCGTGCCACCCAGCCGGCAACCCTGCGAGGCCACTCAGATGCGGGGAGAAGCCCCACCGGCAATCATCGTGCTGAACACCATTGCCTGCAGGCTCGCCGAGGGTTGGGCAGAGTTCCCCCGAGTCCGCCGTGGGGTTCCCGTACCCCACCAGGTGGTCCGTGGTTGACGCGTGCCACCCGCCGCTCGGAGGACGGACGTTTGCCGAGGCTGGCAGGGCGGTCGGATTGTTAGTGTTTAGATGTCCGCTTTGGTGAACGCATATTCGGTTTGCTGCTTGAGGCCCATGGAACTGCCGTCATCGACGCCAACTTCCTCCTTGATGATGGCGTTCATCTTGGCATTCATATCCATGATTAATTGTTTGTTTTCTTCCGAATCGGCCGCGAGGTTGACCATTTCGTGCGGGTCGTTGTCGTGGTCAAACAGTTCCAGATCGTTGACCGCGATCAACTCCTCGAAGGTCGTCGGCTGGTTGTGCTGAAGGGGGGAGAAGTAGCGGTTGAATTTGTACCGGCCGTCGAAGACGGACCGGATCGCCCCGCGGTGTTTGTTCAAATCAGGCTTGAGGCCCTGCCGCCGGATTTCCTTCGGACCTTCCTCCTGGCCCTTCTCGGCCAGGATCTTGAGAACCCCCAGGGTGAAGTCGGGATCTTCGTAGATCAGCATGTTGAAGTTGTACAGGGCCGCCTGTCGGACCTCGTGGACAGCCGCGCTCTTCGGATCGTTGAGCAAACCCGAGAAATCCTGCCCCTTCAACTTGGCAAGGATGTCCCTCTTCTTGGCCTCGTCGCCGCCCGCCATGGACACAACCGTCGGGACGATGTCGATGTGACTGGTCAGTGCCTTGCAGGACCGCCCGCCCTTTACGTCCGGGTGGACGATGTGCATCGGGACCTGGTTCTGCTCTTGGTAGGCGGTTGCCCCCTTGCCGTGCATCCCGTGGGCGCCCGCCAGTTCGCCGTGATCGGCCGTCCGCACGATGATCGTGTTCTCCAACATCCCGAGTGTTTCAACCTCCTTGAGAACCGTGAGGATGTGGCGATCGACATCCTGAATGCAGTTGAGATAGTAATTCAACAGCCGCCGCCAGCGGTCGTCCTCGTTCGGGAACTCGCCGACCAACCCGGAGCGAGCCTTTTGGAAGTTGAAGTGCGCGCTTGGGCGATGGTTGGCGTCCCATGCCTGTTTGCGTGACTCGGGAAGATCGACGTCCCATTGCTGCTGGTACAACCCGTAGTTCGGCTCGCGCTTGACCTCGTAGGCAATCGCGGACCGTTCCTGGATCGGTTTCCCGGGCTCGTCGGTGTTGTAGAACATCACGTCATGGGGGTTCACGAAGTTGACCGCCAGGAACCAGGGCATGCCCTCGGTGTTGAGTTTCTGGCCTCGGTTCTTCAGCCAGCGGTTTGCGAACGCGGCGATCCAGGCGTCGTTCAGGTAACCGCCGAGTGTCATCCCAATGCTGTCGCCGATCCCGGTGTAGTCGGAGAACCCGTACTCGTCCATCACGTCGCGCCCGATAAGTTGGGGAGGATCCGGATTATCCTCCAATTCGCGGTTCAAGTGGAATTTGCCCTGGTAGGCGGAGTAGTAGCCCAACTCGCGCATCAGGTGCCCGATGGTCGGGACCTTTGTGGAAAGGTTGCTTACCCATGGAAAATTCAGGTTGTCGAACATCCGGGTCTGTTGGATGTGCTGACCGGTGTAGATGTTCGAGCGCGATGACGTGCACACGCACGAAGCGATTTGTTGGTTCGTAAATTCCGTCCCCCGTTCCAGCAGCCACTCCTTGCCCGGGAGGCGAAACTTCTCGGGAAGTTTTTGGAAGTAGCGTTCCTGATCATTGACGATCAGTAAGATGTTCGGAGCACGTTTGCCACCGGGGTTGCTCAGTGCAGTCGGCGGCTGTTCTCGGGCCAGGGCGGATGACCATAACAAGTTCATCTGGGCCGCGGTAAGCCCCGTCGCCTTGAGGAAATCCCTTCTGGATGGTGCATATGGGGTGTCAGTCATCTCGTTGTACTCCGAGTGTCAACCGGTTGAATGGACGCGGTCACGGGGGATCCCGTGAACAAGGGAGCGCGATCCGACGAACGTGCCGCATGCGGCCGCCAGAGCCTCGCGACGGGTGGGAGCCGATGGCGAGTTCTGGTCTGAGCGGGGTGTGCTCATGACACTGTGCCAGACATGCAACTGTTTGGATGAATCTCCCAGATCGGCCAGTATATCCTCGGTGTCTTCCCTCCGCCAGAGGTCAAGCTGTGAAACATGGCGGGTGAATCCTCGGGCGGCGTTTCCGAAAGGTGGGTGGGAACCCGCCTTTCGGAACACGGACGTTTGCGGTGGCTGGTAGAAAACACTGAGCCGCGGACGAACGTCCCGAAAGGTGGCCGAGAGGCTGGGCTCCTTACTTCAGATTATGCTTTTTCTTGAACCCTTTGATCAGCGGGTCGAGCACGTCGCTCACGTCAAATCGCCCCGCTTCGATCTGCTCGGAGAATGGGGTCTTCTTGTCCGCGTCGGGGTCGTCCGGAGGTGTGGGTGACTTGGCCGGCCAGGCTTCCTCGTCGACGATCACTTGACGCAGACGGATGTCGTCCTTGGTGACGTTCCAGACCAGCAAGTCCGTGGCCATGCTCAGCGGGCCATCGTAAGAAGTGCGAATCCCTTCATAGACCGCATAGCGGATGTCATAGTCGTTGAAGAAGTGGTACGCGATCGCCATCCGCGGCTTCACTTCGGTCATGACCTTTCCGAAAGCGGCCGGGACGCAGTGCACCCCGGTGGCCACGTTGAGCGCTGCCTGCGGGCTGAAGCCGTACTTTTCCATCATCAGGGGCGGGGTCATGAAGCACTCGTGGATGGCGACGTCGGCGTTCTTGGCGTACTGCACCCACCACTTGTTGGGTTCGCTATCACCGCCGAAGACGAATTTAAGACCGTTCCATTCGAGGCCGTAACTGACCGAGCCGTCGAGGCAGTGGATGGCTGGCCAGGAACGGATGGTGACGCCGTTTTCCTGGTAGATGGGTTCGTTCATGTTGCGGTAGTCAAACTCGTGGACTTCCAGGTCGCCGCCGCGGGTGGGGATAACCCCCAGGCGGCCGGTGTAGTCCCAGGTGTAGGCCTCTTTGAGCTTGTCGACAAAGTACTTGGTACCGAGCTCGGGCTTTTGGCCGCTGGGCCCCCAGACGCGTAACGCTCCGTGCCGGCCGCCGGTCCAGCCGCCGACCCACAGGGCATCGAGGTCACCGACATGGTCGGCGTGCAAGTGGCTGACGAACACCTTGTCGAGGAAGTCGTAGGGGATGTTGAGACTGCCGAGGTTGGCCGAGGAGCCGGTGCCAATGTCGAAGATGAACTTGTCGCCGTTGCCGAGTTCAACCAAAAAGCATGTGGCAGCTTGCGAGCGGCGTTGAGCGGGCATGCCAGTGCCACAGGCGATGATGCGCATCTCGTCGGGTTTGAGTTCTTCGGTGCCGGGGAAGTACATGTCGCGGGCGCTGATGGCTCCGACGGCAGCTTGTTGTTCGACTGGGGTGCGTTTGTGCATCGTCGGTTGGTTGTTCTGCTCGGCAGCAAGAGCCTCCGGCTGAGACTGCCAGAAGCCGTTGGCGACCAGAAAACCTGCGAAGAAGCCGACCCCGAGGAGGGCGAGAATGCCCAGGCGCGTGCTGGTTTGTGGTGACATCGTGGCTACCTTTCACGGCACAATGGGGGAGAGGGAGTGGGGTCGCTCGAAGCACGGTGCTGAGCGAAACAAGCAATCCGCACACCTCTGACAGGTGGTTATGTTATATTCCTGGGACTCTGGAGATATCCAGATCGTGCTCGGGATCGCCAGATCGCGCAACTTTTTTGAGAGGGTCGGCAGGAGATGGAGACGCCACTGGCTTGTTTCCCGATCGTCTCGACGGACAATCCGGATGAAGCCCAAGCCATCCTGTCCCGCGAGATGTCGGCCTTGCGGTTTCGTCGGGTGCAGAACCCGAGGCGTTTTCGGCTGATCATGCATGGCGTCCATCTCGGCCGGACGATGGTTGGCTACAACCGTTTCGGTGCCGAAACCGAGGTGGACGCGGGCGTGGTGGACCAGGCACTCATCTTCACTCTGTGTGTGGGCCCGGCGACCATCCCCTCGATCGATGGAGTGCCGGTGCGGCCGGACTATGGCACGATCGCTTCGCCAGGGCGCCGGTTGCAGGTGCATCGTGAGCCCGACAGTGCCATCCTAATCCTGCGCACCCAGATCGCCACGCTCGAAGAGCGGATGTGCGAAGTGTTGGGACCACGATCGCGCAAGCCGCTGGTGTTCGCCCCGAGCATTGACCTCCGGCATGGTCTCGGGGTGAAAATGCAACGCCTGGTCCTGGACGCTGCCGAGTTGTGTTCACGCGACGGCTCGGTGCTGGAGTACCCGCTGCTCCGGCGTGGCCTGGACGATATGCTACTGAACGCCCTATTGTCGTTGCCGAGTAACTACACCGACGAATTGCAACGGGGCAGACAACCCTCGCTGCCACCCGGCGTCGTGCGGCGTGCAGAAGAATACTTGGAAGCACATGTGGCCGATCCTATCACGATCGCGGACGTGGTCGCCGCGTGTGGCTGCAGCCGCCGGGCGCTATTCAGCGCGTTTCGACGTTACCGCGGCTACACGCCCCGGCAATTCCTCGAAGGACTCCGGTTTAAGCTGGCTCGGGCGCGGCTGCAGACGGCAGCCCCGGGGGACACGGTCGCGGCGGTGGCGTATGCCGCGGGGTTCACCCACCTGGGGCGGTTTTCCCGGTTGTATCGTGAGCGCTTCGGCGAACTCCCTTCACAAACCATCGCCGCGTCGAGAATGGTCCCCCACCAGCCGTGACCACCCGGCTTGGTGGGGTTGCCCATCGACCGACTTCGGTCCGTCACTTGGGTGGCTGCTCGTCGCTGCCGTAGCGGCGGTTGATGTCCGCGTAGATCTTCTCGACGACGTCGGCGTATGGGACCCGGCCGGACCGGATGAAGTCGGAGAAGCCGAGCTTCTGGCTCGGGTCAGCGGGGAGCTTCTCGGTGACCGAGGGTTGTGGCCAGATGTCCTCGTCGATGACCGCCATGCGGACCCGGATGTCGTCCTTGGTGACGTTGAAGACCATGTAGTCGGTGGCCAGGGCGAACGGGCCGGTGTAGGTCTTGCGGACCATTTCCTCGACCGCCGGGGCGGTATCAAAGTCGTTGAACACGTGGTAGCCGACGGCCAACCGCGGCTTGGTCTCGCTCATCACCTTGCCGAACTGGGCTGGCGAGGTGTGCACCTGGGTGCCCACATTCAGGGCGTCGCGCGGCGGCCACTTTTGCTTGTCGATGAGCACCGACGGTGGGGCGAAACATTCGTGAATGGCCAGGTCACACTTCTTGGTGTGTTCCAGCCACCATTGGTTGGGGAAGGTGTCACTGCTGAAGGCGAACTTCAAGCCGTTCCACTCGAGGATGTAACTGACGCAGCCGTCGATGGCGTGCACGGCGGGGATGGATCGGATCTCGACGCCGTTCTCGTGGTAGACGACCTGGTTGACCTTGCGGTAGTCGAACTCGTGGACTTCCAGCTTTTGGCCGCGGGTGTTGACGTTGCCCAGGCGGGAGGCGGTGTCCCAGGCGAACATCTTCTCCATGTGCTCACAGGCGTACTTGGTGCCGTACTCGGGCTTATCGCCGCTGGGGCCCCAGACCCGCAAGGGTCGCTGGCGGTTGCCGATGACGCCGCCGATCCACAGGTCGCCAAGGTCGCCGAAGTGGTCGGAGTGTAGGTGGCCGATGAACACCTTGTCGAGGTAGTCGTAGGGGATCTTCATGGCCGAGATGCGTTCGGCGGAGCCACTGCCGATGTCGAAGAGGAACTTGTCACCGTTGCCGAGCTCGACCAGCCAGCAGGCGGCGGCCTGTTTGGGCCGGGCGTTGGGCATGCCGGTGCCGCAGGCGATGATACGCATCTCGTCGGGGTTGAGGTCCTCGGTGCCCGGGTAGTAGACATCGCGTTTGGCCAGGGCCTTGATCGGGGAGAACTTGGGCGTGTCCGTCGCGGAAGCAGGCTTCGCGTCCTGGCCCGCCTCGGCCGTGGTCGACAGTTCAAGCTCTGGGTACCAGCCGCTCGAGGCGGCGTACCCCAGAAGGAAGCCCAGTCCAAGAATGGTGATCCCACCGAGACGTATGGTCATGCTTCGTGACATCTGGATGCGTCTCCGTAACGCCGGTCGAAGGGAAAGTGTTCTGCGGACTCGAGACCTACCTTGGGTCGTGGAAGATTGACCGGCAAATACCCTTCGAATAAGATAAAAAAATCTCTCATATGCGAGGCTCTAATTGTCCGGCCGTGATCCAGATTGTCCAACTTTTCCTTCGGATGGCACCATGTCCATTCCTCTCGGTTGGTCCCCCATCGTATCCACAGGTGACCTCGACGAGGCGCAGGCCATCCTGTCCACCGAGATGACTCCCGTCCGATTTTTGACAGTCCGCAATCCGGGCGGCTTTCGACTGAACATGAACGGCATTCACCTTGGCCGAACACTGATCGGCGTGAACCAATTCACCGAACAAACGGAGGTCGACGGTGGGGTGGTCGAGGACGCGGTCATCTTCACCCTGTCCATGGGGCCCGCAGCGATCCCGTCCTACGACGGCAAAGCGGTCAGTCCTGATCAAGGTGCGGTTACCAACCCACACAGGCACCTGACGGTCCATCGCGAGGCCGGTAGCGTGATCCTCATTCTGCGCACCAGGTTGCATTGCCTCGAAGACCGCTTTGAAGAGCTAACTGGCCGCCGTCCAGCCAAACCGCTCGTATTCGCTCCCAGTGTGGACATTACGCGTGGCATCGGGGCCGAAGTACGAACGACCCTCCGACAGCTGGTCGATGGGAATATCTGGACGCATGCCACTTTGAAGTATCCGTTGCTGACGGCTGGGTTGGATGACATGCTTTTAAACGCGTTCATGAGTCTGCCGAACAACCTCACCTCGGAGTTTGAACGGGGGGCACAGCCCTCGGTCACTCCCGGGGTTGTGCGGCGTGCCGAAGCGTACATGGAGGCGCGTGCCGTCGACCCCATTACGATGTCCGACGTCGCCCGGGAATGTGGCTGCAGCCGAAGCACGCTATACAGCCTGTTCCAGCGGTGTCGCAGCGTGACGCCCCTGCAATTCCTTGCCGAGGTCCGACTCCGGTTGGCCCGGGAGAGGCTGCGGTCACCCTCCCCGCATGACACCGTTTGTTCGATTGCTTACACGTCTGGGTTCTTCCACCGCAGTCGCTTTGCAAAGTTGTATCGGGACAAGTTTGGCGAAAGCCCAGCGGACACGCTGCGTGAAGCACGCGGAGGATTGTAAACGGTTTCCGAAAAAATCTCCTTTCCTAGGTAGCGTCGGACACCTTCTATGTTGGGGTATTTGCCGCGGCCCGGATCAGGAAAAAAAACACACAACGGATGGTCAAGAAACTGAACTACCATGTCGCGTGTATTCTCGGTCGTTGCGGGATCGCTGCCTTGCTGCTGTTGCTGGCGAGTGCCGGTCCCGCGTTTGCCGATGCCATCGTGGTCACGCGGGCGATGCTGGCATCGACGATCGTCGAGGTCTTTGTCGAAGAAGACCAGGTCCGTCTGGAAGTCGAGTTCGGCGCCGCCGATGCGGCTGCGTTTGTCAACGCTTTGCCGGATGTGTACTACGCGAAGGTGACTGGGCAAGCCCGGCCGCTGGCGGAGCGTTCGAAGACCTTTCTGGAGTCAGACTGGCGGGTCCAGGCGGATGGCCGCACGCTGTCCGGGCGGATCGAGCGGTTCGAACCGGGCAAGCGCATCGTCCGGGATGACGTCACCGGGGAGCCATTACCCACGCAACCTGAGGATGCGGAGCCGGTGATTCGCCTGACGTTGCTTTATCCCCTCGAGGGGCGACCGCGAAGCTTGCGCGTCCGTCCGCCGCTAAACGGCAACGATGTGGCCGCCAACATCGGGTTTGTCTGCTACCACCAAGGGCTACCGATCAACGATTTTCGTTATCTGCCCGGCGAAGTGACCCTGGACCTGGACTGGGACGACCCGTGGTACTCGCGGTTCCACAACCGCAACTTGCGGCGACAATTTGACACTCCGCTGTCGACCTATCTGTACGTTGAGCCCTACGAAGTGCGTAAAGAGATCATCGTCCGCCCGAAAGATTTGCAGGGCTGGGTCGATTTGGACCTGGCCGATGACGGGGTGATCCCGGCCGAAGCGCAGGCCGATTTGAAGCGGCGGGTGGCGGCGTTCCTGGCGGAGAAGAATCCCTTG
Organism: uncultured Alcaligenaceae bacterium; assembly: GCA_964410665.1. GTDB lineage: Bacteria > Planctomycetota > Planctomycetia > Gemmatales > Gemmataceae > CAYPIE01. Next base: position 49,662 of record CAYPIE010000033.1, on the reverse strand, counting down.
TGGATCGACGGGGAACGCGTCGACGGGCGTCTCGACCGGATCCATTTTATCCACCGTACTCTGCGGGCGACGGGCATCATTGAACCGGCGGTCGATCTGGAAGCTACCGCGGCGACCTTGGGCGTCATTTTTGTCTATCCGGTCGACCAACTGCCCGAGAAGGTGGCGATGAAGTGGGAGTTGTTCAGTCCCAAGATCCAAATCATCCCAGCTGTGGCCTCGGATGAGGCCGGCGGCTTGCCGGCCAAACTCACCCCGTCCGAACCGCTGCTCGAGTGGAACAATTACCTGACCCAGCCCACCAGCACGCAACTGCGGACCGTTGCCTCTCCGCCCGCAGCGCAGAGCATCACGATACCCCTGATCTCGCTGATGTGTTCGCTGTTGGGGGTGGTGATGCTGGCGTTGCTGTTGAAGGGTTGGTTCCGCGGTGCAGGGGGGGCACGCTGGGTCATAGGTGGCTTACTGGTTAGCATTTCCTTGGGTGTGCTTTCGCTTTCCTATGGCCGGATCGTGCTCGATAACCCGTTTGCTACAAGCCGGGAGATTTCGGTCGCTGAGGCCGAGAAGATGCTACCAGATCTTTTGCACAACGTGTACCGATCGTTTGATCACCACGATGGTGGCCTGATCTATGACCGTTTGGCCCAGAGTATTGCCGGGGAAATGCTGGAGCAGGTGTATCTGGAAACCCGCAAAAGCATGGAGATCAAGAATCAAGGGGGCTTGCGCGTCTCGGTGAAGGACGTGAACGTGACCGAGCTGGAGCAGGTGGATCAAGACGGGGGGGCGCCGACCTTCCGCTGCCGCTGGCGGGTGTCGGGGTGGATCGGCCACTGGGGTCACATTCATCGTCGTGAGAATGAGCATGTGGCGTTATTGACGATCACGGCCCGCGACGCGCGGTGGAAAATTACGGATATGGAGATGTTGGACGTGCAGGCGCTCGCACCAGCCAACAGCCCTGGCTTACGCCAGTAGGAGTCGGGAACATGATCGAATTCCGGGATGTGCGGTTTACCTACGCCGACAGCGGCTTCGCGTTGCATGTCGCCGACCTGTCCGTCGCTCAAGGGCAACGTGTTGCCTGGGTCGGGCCGAGCGGGTCGGGCAAGACCACCTTGCTCCACCTGGTGGCGGGCATTGTCACGCCGAGCGCCGGCCGCGTACAAGTCTGCGGCCAGGAGCTCACCGGCATGAGCGATGCGGCCCGGCGGAACTTTCGCATCGCTAACATCGGGTTGGTCTTCCAGGACTTCGCCCTGCTCGATTACCTCAGTGTGCTGGACAACATTCTGTTCCCCTTCCGCATCAACCGCTCGTTGCGGCTCGAGGAGTCCGTCCGCTCGCGGGCCCGTGAGCTGGCCGGCAAACTCGGCCTCGAGGCGATGCTGTCACGGCGGCCGTCGCAACTGTCTCAGGGGGAACGGCAACGCGTTGCCGTGTGCCGCGCGCTAATCGCCCGTCCGAAATTACTGCTGGCCGATGAGCCGACCGCGAATCTAGACCCGGACAACGCCAACCATGTCCTCAATGCCCTGGACGACTATGCCGCCGAGCATGGGGCGACTTTGGTGATGGTGACCCACGACCGGGATCTCCAGGCCCGCTTTGGCACGACCACGAACGTGTCCCGATTCTGTAAGCACGCTCAACCGGAAGCGGTCGGAGACGGATCGCATGGGTAACCGTTTCTACTTGGCCTGGCAGTACCTGCGTCATCACCGCCTGACCGCCGTCGTCCTGATCGCTTCGATCACCCTGATCCTGTATTTGCCCGCCGCCCTGTATGTGATCACCGCCAACGCGGAGGAACACTTCCGCGCGCGGGCGGACTCCACTCCGTTACTCGTCGGCCCCAAGGGCAGTCCATTGGAACTCGTCCTCGGCAACGTGTACTTTGACCGGCCGTATGAACCGGTCCTGCGTTATGAAGAGCTCGATCGAGTCAAACGGGAACTACTCGGGCAGCCGATCCCGCTCCACGTCCGCTTTCAGGCGCGGGATTACCCGATCGTGGGTACGACCAAGGACTACATCGCATTGCGAGACCTGACGTTGTCCCAGGGGGAGATGTGGGGCATGCTCGGCGAGTGCATCCTCGGTGCCCGGGTGGCTGACCAACTCCAACTCACGGTAGGCGACAAGATCCCGGTGTCCACCAACACACCGTTTACGCTCAACAACCCCCCACTTCGCCTGAATGTGGTCGGCGTGTTGGCGTTGAGCGAAACCCCCGACGATGCGGCCATCTTCGTCAGTCTGAGTACCGCCTGGATCCTCGAGGGGCTTGGCCATGGGCATGACCCGGATGCCAAGCACGGGTCGTCGGAGGCCGTTCTCTATACGGACATTACCAAGGAGAATGTCCATCGCTTCCACTTTCACGGCAGGCGGAACACATTTCCGATCACTGGGATCATCATTACCCCGATCAGTGAGCGTGCCGAGACGCTCCTGCTGGGGAAATACCTCGCACCGGAGGACACCGCCCAAATTGTCCGACCGCGCGAAGTCATGGACGCCTTGCTCGAACGGGTTGTCATGGTGGGTAGTTACATGATCGCCATCATTGCCGTGGTATCCCTCGTGACGCTGCTCACCATGTCCATGGTGATCGTCCTGTCCATCCGCCTGCGGCGTGCGGAGATCGAGACGATGGCAAAGCTGGGCTGTTCCCGGTTCACGATGACCTCGATCCTGGGCAGCCAGATCGCCATCCTGCTGCTGGCCAGCCTGGCGATCGCGGCGGGCTTGGTGTTGATTACTGACATCTATGGAGCAGAAATAGCTCGGATGTTGATCCTTTGAAATTAAGTGCGGCACGTCTGCTCATCGCCTCAGTCGAACCAGTGGATGAGGGCAATACTAGCGGTGTAATCGAACGGGCGAGGGCCGGTGATGGGGAATTGCACCCCAGCCATGAACCACCACGGGCTTTCTTCTCTGGCCAGGTTCCAACGTAATCCCGGGGTCAGAGTGATCGCGGTGCGGCCTTCGTTCTCGCCGTCTAGGATGGTCGCGCCGAAGACTTCGGTGAAGGTGGTAAAGTCGGCCAGGAAGCGGGCATCGGGCTCGCGGAAGGTCTTGGCCAGGGAGGTGGCGTAGATGATGGCGTTTCGCGGGTCTTCGGCCGGGCCCGGTCCGACAAAAGTTCCATAGGTGAAGTGGTAGGACAGGCCGACTCGCTCCAGTCCCAGGCTCCGTGTCAAGTCCTCGAAGCCGGCGAAGGTGAACAGGAGGCCGGTTTGCTTGTTCTCCTCCTCCACCACCGGTCCAAACTCGGAGAGGAACACCCCCGTCTCGGGCGATGGGGCGGTCACACGAAACTGGACGTTGAAGGCGGAGTCGTAGGTGTCGACCAGCTGAAGGTAAGCGGTCACCCGGAGCACCGGACCGTTGGTGTCGAAGGCTTCCTCGCCCTTGCCGTCGACCCAGCTGTAACCGGGTTCAAAGTCGAGCATGAAGCGGCGATTGAATGGGATCTCCAGTTCCCAGTTCAATTCGTACTCATCCGCCTCGCCCAGATCGGCCCCGGACTGGTAGAAGAAGTTGGTGCGGACTTCCCGGTCCAGAAACGGCTGGCGCACCTGGAACAGGTGAAGCCGCGGCGCCCGACCCGCGCGGGAGCGTGACTGATAGGGTGTGTCCCAACCTTCACGGAACAGATTCCAGATGGTCAGATCCGAAGGTTCCTCGTACTGCTCTTCCTCTTCTTCCGAGCATTCTTCGCAAGGCTCCATTTCTTCTTCTTCGTCCTCCTTGGGTTCTTCCTCTTCGGACTTTTCCGATTCTTCCTCAGGCTCTTCGGGTTCCTTAGGCTCTTCCGATTCCTTCGGCTTTTCAGTAGGCTTCTCGGTCCCCTCCATCTCCTTGGGCCCTAAGTAAGGAAGCTGCATCCCCTGCATTCCCTCGGAGGGTGTGTATGGGATCTGCGTCTCTTGCATCCTCATGGGGATCGGCGTGACCCACGTTGGCGTGGGCTCCTGGGCTCGAACGGGAATGGCCGCGCTCAGCAAACATAGAACGACCCAACCCATGGAGAGATTCAGTGAACGCATTGGCTCCACGACTTCACCTGTTCACGTTAAGGGATGTCGGTTGATCCATGATCCGGGAACAAAGCGGATTGATCTTTTCTATCGGATTAATCGGCTGTGCAGGTTGTGCAGAACCTAGAAAAGGGGAGAGAAGTGGCCGTAGCGGCCCCGAATGGTGTTCCGGGGCATCGGAGGCGATTGAGGCAACTGTAGGCTTGCAGCGTTCCCCGAGCGTAGGTCAAAACTCCATGTGCCGCAGCGAACGAATGCCGACGCGCATGGGCAGGGTCACCGCGATGATGGCGAGACCGATGCCGATGGGCAGACCGGCCAGGGCCCACCAGGGCAGGCCCTGGCCGGTTCGGATGGACTCCCCAGCCAGGAACACATGGTACGGCCCGGCGGTGGCCAGAATGACGAACAACAGGTAACACAGACCCAGGATGGTGTTCATCGTGCCGCCGAAGCCGACGACGATCCGCGACGGGTCGGTCTCCTTGAAGTTGGGCATCCAGGCGCCGATGCCGACGCTCAGGCCGCTGAGGCCGGCGGCAACCAGGAACACGGTGAAGAGGTGCAGGAAGATACCCGCCCAGGGGATGTTCAGAATCAGGTCGCTGATGGTCACCATACTCGAGCCGATCAGCATCGCCCCGGTGAAGGCGAAGGCATACTTGCCCCAGAGCAACTTTTCCCGCTTCAAGGGCAACAAACCCAGGATCCAAAACTTGCGGCCCTCGAGGCTCAACATCGGATAGACAAATCGAACAAGATATGCACACATCAAAAATGAAGTGGCGATCATGTTGAGCAGGCTGATGCTGCTGGTGAAGCCCCGCCCAAGGTCCTCCAGATAAAATTGCCGCGAGTTGACCAGGTAGAGGAAGATCAGCCCGGCGAACAGCACAATCTGCACCCACTGTGCCGGGTCACGGCGAAAGGTCTTGAAGTCTTTCAAAATCAGCTGACGGGTCTGGGGATCCAGATAAAACACCGTGGCCGCCATCAGCCGGTCCAAGATGCTGCCGCGGTAGAATTTGCGGCTATAACCGCTGGAGGCGACCCGGTTCATGCCGCGGCGATAGAGATGCTTCGCGAGGAGGCAGGCCAACAGAAATCCGACCAGTGCATTGCTCCAAAGCAGCGACAAATAATAGACCATTGTCGGCACATCGCCCCGGGCCGAAGCCACCAGGCCGCGCGACACCCAGTGGCTGGGGGTGAAGATGGATTGGGTCAGGGCGAATTGGTCGATCAGGCCTTGGAGGGCATCCCGGTGCAGGAAGCTCTCGCGAGTGAGAACGATGGTGCGATAAGCCCAAATGCCGCCGATGGCCACCACCAGCAAGATCAGAATGATAAAAGCTTGTTTGCGGCGGTTGGGCACGAAGTTGACCAGCAACAGGGCACCGATGGACCCCGCCGCCCCAGGCAACAGGATGAAGCCTAGAAAGAACAATGGCAGCACGCCGTAGAAGTACCACGGGACGGCGTAAACGATACCGTAGGCGATTAGGATTGGGCTACCGAGGATGAGGAACGCCCAGCTGGAAAAGCCGATGGCCGACTGGAACTTGCTAGCGAAGATCTGATCATCCCTGGCTGGAGTGGTGAGCAGGAAGCGGGCTTCGGGGGAGGTAAACAGCGAAGCATAGACAATGATGCCGCAGGAAAACAGAAGCATGCTGCCCAGGGCGAAGAATGCCAGATCGAAGATTGCGCCGATGATGGCCCCGGTGCCCGGGATGTTGCTGCGCCCGGCTAGGAGCGTAAAGCCCCAGTAGGTAAACATAAAGACACTGGCCCAGACGATGAGGCTGGCGCCGAGCATGGTCAGGAGTCGGACCGGCGATTCTTTGACCATGCCCCAAAAAGCATTGCGAAACAGCCGGCCACGTAGTTGGCGAAACACACGGGCCTGATCCACACGAGCCGGGGATGCAGCCGGGTCCGGAGGTGACAGGGGGGTGACAACGTTCAAGGGTCGGCTTCCTTTACTAGTAGATCATCTCGATTAAGCAGACGACCCGATGGCCGAACTAGGGCTCGCTATCCGTGAGGGCAGCACTGGGTAACAGCAAAGTCCGACGAGATCTCGCCGGGTGGCACGCCCGGAGTCTGCCACGGGCGTGGTCGAGGCTCAGCGTGCCTGTCGCTCAGCAACCATGAGCGTAGAGCGTTCATCCTTGGTCATTCATCCCGAGCGGCAGGTGGGAACCCAATGGCGTTCGAGTGGCACACTCACCCACCCGAACGCCACGTTGTCCGAGGTGGTTGGCTAGGTCTGTGGGGCAGCCGCGGCCTCGGCGGCGGCTTCCTCAGTGATCTTCAAGAACACATCTTCTAGCGTACCGTCCAGGGCCGCTTGTTGCCGCAGATCCTCCAGGTTGCCCACGGTGAGCAGCCGGCCATGGTCGACGATGCCGATGCGGTCGGCCAGTTCCTGGGCAATGTCGAGCGAGTGCGTCGACAGGAATATGGTGACCCCTTTGGCCGCTTCGGTCCGCAGCAAATCCTTGAGCATACGAATGCTCCGCGGATCCAGTCCCACAGTCGGCTCATCGGCGATCAACACCTTGGGCTCATGTAACAAGGCTGCGGCAAAGACGGTGCGTTGGCGCATGCCGTGCGAGTAGCGTTCGGTGAGATCGTCGACAAAGGTCTCAAGGCTGAAGGTGGTGATCATCTGGGTAATGCGTTCGCGGCTGTACTCGGGCGGCATGCCATAGAGGTCGGCGATGAACTGCAGGAACTCGCGGCCGCTGAGTTTTTCGTAGAGGTAGGGCTGATCGGGGACATAGGAGAGCAGTTGGCGGGAACGTTCGCCCTGCTGAACCACATCAAAGCCGCCGACGCGGACAGTGCCGGTGGTCGGCATCAACAGACCGGTCATCATCTTGATGGTGGTCGTCTTCCCGGCTCCGTTGGGTCCGAGGAAGGCAAACACCTCCCCGGCGTCGATATGGAGGTTGAGGTCGCGGACCGCAATCTTTTCGCCATACCGTTTGCTGACGTCGCTGAACTCGATCACGCTACACCTCGGAACAAGCGGTGTCCACTTTGCCAGTAGCAACCCCGGGACCTAGGTCGGGGGCTCGCGAAAAAGCGCTCAGACGGGGTTACGCCACCGTTTCGGGGGCGAAGCCGTGGCGCAGGGTGTTCTCGGTCACGGCGCGAGGGACCAGGAACTGCAGCAGGTAGTCGGGACCACCGGCCTTGGAGCCGATGCCGGAGAGCTTGAAGCCGCCAAACGGCTGGTGGCCCACCAGGGCACCGGTGATCTTGCGATTAATATACAAATTGCCGACGCGGAAGCGGCGTTTCACGGCGCGGATATTCTGCGGACTGCGCGAGAAGATGCCGCCGGTCAGTGCGTACTTGGTACCGTTCGCCAGTTCCAGAGCATGGTCCAGATCGCGGGCCTTGAGCACGGAAAGCACCGGGCCAAAGATCTCTTCCTGGGCAATGGTGGCCTCCGGGGGCACATCGACAAAAATGTGCGGGGCGACATAGTAACCCTGGTCGGCCAGCGCGCCCAGTTCCCCGGCATAAGCGAGCCGAGCTTCTCCCTTGCCTTGCTCAATCATCCGATGGATCCGGTCGCGCGCCTCGGCGTCGATCACCGCCGTTACGCTACAGCCTGGGTCCTCGGCGGGGGCAACCTTCAGACTGCGGGTGGCCTCGATCAGCCGATGCACAAATTGGTCATACAGCGGTTCGAGCACAATCGCCCGGGAGCCCGCCGAACATTTTTGGCCCTGGTAGCCGAAAGCGCTATCGACCACCCCTTTGACCGCCTCATCCAGGTCGGCATCGGCATCGACGATCACCGCATTCTTGCCACCCATCTCGGCAATCACACGTTTGACGTGGTGCTGTTCCGTCGGGGTGTGCGCTGCTTGCTCGTTGATGAGCAGGCCGACCGGCAGCGAGCCGGTGAAGGCGACCACCGCGACGTCGGGATGATTGACCAGAGTCGGGCCGATCTCCTCACCGATCCCGGGCAAGAACTGGACCACCCCTGGGGGAATCTCGGCTTCGCGGCACATCTCCATCAACTTAGCGCCAACCACCGAGGACTGCTCGGCCGGCTTCATAATCACCGTGTTGCCGGCGACGAGGGCGGCGGTGGTCATGCCACAGAGGATGGCCAGAGGGAAGTTCCAGGGGGCGATCACCACGGTGACGCCGCGGGGTTCATAGAACATCTCGTTGTCTTCGCCGGGCATGTCCATGCGGATGGGGCGATCGAAGCGGAGCATTTCGCGGGCGTAGTACTCGCAGAAATCGATCGCCTCGGCGACATCGGCATCGGCTTCGCGCCAGGGCTTCGCACACTCGAGGACCTCCCAGGCAGCCAGTTCAAACTTGCGTCGACGCATCAGCTCGGCCAGTCGCCTGAGGGCATCGGCCCGCTCCTGGGCATCCGTATCACGCCAGCCAGGGAACGCCTGCTTGGCTACGTGGATGGCTGCTTCCGCCTGGGCGATGCTCGCCTTGGCGACCCAGCCGACGACCTGACGGGTCATAGACGGGTTGAGCGAATCCATGAGTCGGTCGGCAGCGGTGGGTTGGTTCTCCCCGTTAATCACGACGGGGTAGGTCTGGCCCAGTTGGTCGTTCACTGCCTCGATGGCGGCACGAAGCTTCGCTTGATTGGCTTCTTTGCTGAAGTCGGTCAGCGGCTCATTGACAAAGCTGGGCAGACCGGTGGCGGGATCGACGGCCGGCTCGGGGGTCTTCTTGACCAGGCCGTTGGGAGTGGGACTGCCATCCTGGGCATGCAGGGTCGGGTTCATAAACAGTTGCTCCTCAGAGACGGTCGGGGCGACACTGACACGCAGGAAGGATTCATTGGAGGTATTTTCCAGAAGGCGACGGACCAGGTAGGCCATGCCGGGTAGGAGTTCGCCGTAAGGCGTGTAGATGCGAACGCGACGATTCAGTGACAATAAGACGTCTTTGAGTTGGTCAGCCATGCCATAAAGCATCTGGTACTCATAGGCACCTTCGGGGACGCCGAATTCCTCAGCCATGGCTAGGGTGGCGGCGATGCTTCGTAGGTTGTGGCTGCCGAATGCGGGTCGCAGTTGCTGGTAGTTTTCCATGAGCAGTCGGGCGCAGCGTTCAAACGCGGCGTCGGATTGCCACTTCTCGGTAAACACCGGCGTCGGCCAACCGTTGTAGGATGCGTGTACGGTTTCAAAGTCCCAGTAGGCGCCCTTGACCAAGCGGACCCACACCGGGGCACCTCGCTCATGCGTCCATGCCAACAAGTGTTCGAGATCGCAGAAGGTATCCCGCAGGTAGGCCTGGATCGCGATGCCGACATCGGGCCAGTCGCGGAACTCCTCTTCGAGCAGGATCTCTCGGAAGATGCGCAGGGTGAGATCTTTGTAAGCGTATTGCTCCATATCAAAATTGACAAAGGCTCGTTGCTGGCGGGCCAGACGCAGGATCGGTCGGAGCCGGGCTCGGACTGCTGCACTGGTACCGATTGGGTCGATCGGGTCAAACTGGCTGAAAAGGGCGGTGAGTTTGACCGAGATATTGACCCGAGGGATTGGTCCCCGATGGTCGTGGTCGATCAGGGCGATGCTGGGCCAGTGGTTGACCGCCTCGGTCAGCCCAGCGATCAGCTCGAGGTATTGTTGCTGGACGGCCTCGGCCTCGCCCTCGGTGATGGTGGCCTCGCCGAGCAGGTCGATGGTAAAGCCGAGTTGGCGCTGCCGCATGCGGGCAACTGCCTCGAGAGCCTCGTCCACGTTGGAGCCGGCGATAAACCGGCGTGCGAGGCGCCGGGCATTCCACTGAGCGGTCCAGGAGAGGAATTGCCCCGCCAGTCCCTGGCGTGGCAACAGATGCATGCCTGTGCGTGCGAACCAGGGAAGCACCGGGCGTGCCTCTTCCAGATACTCGCGCAGATGGCCGGCCACGGCATCGGAGGATTTCAGCAGGGGCAGACTGTCGACAAAGCGGAACAGTTGCACCTTGAGCGTCGGGTCGCTCATGGATATTTCCATCAACCGATCATCGAGCCAGGCGGGGGTGAAGGGCAGGGGCCCCGAGCGATCCAGGCGGGCGAAAAGCTCTCGGCCGTAATGCCGGGTGCGTGCTTCCAGGGGATTACTGGTCGTTTGCATAAGATGCTCTTACCGTTATACTTGGTCGGGGTGTTCGGCAAGCGAGCAGGGAGCGTCTTCATGAGTGACATGCGCATCGGCAAGTTTCGGGTCTTGGGGACGCTCGGTCAGGGGGCCCACTCTACTATTTTACACATTCGTCGCGAGGCCGATCACAAGGAATATGCTTTAAAGGTAGTGCCAATTAGTGGCTCAGAGGACCGAAAATTCATGGACCAGGCCGCGCACGAGTTTCGCGTTGCCCAGATGATGCGTCATCCCAACCTAATCAAGGTGTATGCGTTTGAGCAAACACGTGACTGGTTCTTCCGCGTGCGTAAGGTCCAGTTGTTGATTGAGTATGTAGACGGCCAAACGCTCGACAAGGTCGGCGTGTTACCGATGCCCAAGCTGCTTCCGGTGTTGCAGCAAGTCGCTGCGGGCCTCACCCACATGCATCGCCGGGGGGTGTATCACGCCGATTTGAAACCGAACAATGTGCTGTTGAGCAAACGACGCGAAGCGAAGATCATCGATTATGGCCTGGCCTGGATTAAGGGAGAAGAGAAGGGCCGCATCCAGGGGACGCCGGAATACATTGCCCCGGAGACGGCCAGCAAGCGGGTGATCAATACCCAGACCGACATCTTTAATTTTGGCGCGACCATGTATCGGTTGGTGACTTGGAAGATCCCACCCTCGGCGATGCCTTCGCCGGAGTTTGGCGAGATGGACGCGGCCACGTGGAAGAAGCTGCTGCAGCCGGTCGCGGAGCTCAACCCGACCGTGCCGGCCGCACTCGCGGAACTGATCCACAGCTGCATGGCGTTTAAGCCGAGCAAACGCCCGGAACGGATGGCTGAGGTGCAAGAACAGCTGGATGCCATTGCCGAGGGCGCCGGCGTGGTTGCCGAGGAACCGTAGTCCTATCCCCCGATCCCGTGTTCTGCGAGGAATCTGGCCATGGCCGAGTATGACGACCGCGAGCATTTCATTCCGGTACGTGTCAGCGAGCTGATTGACTTCGTGTGTGCGGATACCGGTCCGCAGAACAATCAACCAGTGCCCGACGCGGACCAGCAAGCCTTTCGCAAGCTGGCCCAGGGTATTATCACGCACTATCACGACGCCTATTTGAGCGAACTCCAGATCCTCAAAGATACCTATGCTTGGTATGACCCCGATCACGACACCACCAATCTGCACGAACCCGAGTCGGAGGCGCGCAAGCAGCATGGAGAACAGTTCTTCGAGCGGGTTGAGAACCTATTGAGCAAGGCCAACTACACCCGCCTGTCGCGCCCGGAGATGGAGAAAATCATCGAAGGGGCCAGCGACTGGGGCCTGGAGATGTATGTCGATTGGGACATCTTCGATCGTCTCGAAGTCTACTACCGTGGGGATGATACCATCGTGCGCACCACCCGGAAGTGGTATCACCTATTCCGCAAGCGGGAAAAACCGGTCGATGTATTCAAACGCCTGGTGTTGGTGCTCAAGCTCAACGAGGAGCGTAAAGGGGATGCCGATCTAGACTCCGCCAGCATCTTCTTGAAGATGTTCAAGGATATTCCCCAGATGGACATGGAGATGGTCCTGCCGGGGACACGGGTGCGTTGGAGCCGTCTGGACAAGGCGCTCGTCTTCTATCCGGTGATGACCGGACTGATCGTGGCCGGTTACTCGGTCATCAAGCAGTTGATCAGCCTGCCGGCAAAGTATGATCTGCTCAAGATGGCGGGCCTGGGCGTGCTGGGCACCTGGGCCTTGGTGGTCGCTTTGGGCGGCTATGGCTATCGCTCGTATTACAGCTACACAGTCAAGAAGACCAATTACACGCTGCAACTGACCAAGAGCCTGTATTATCAGACCATGGGTTCGAATGCAGGCGTACTATTTCGCTTGATTGATGAGGCCGAGGAACAAGAGTGCCGCGAAGCGATCCTGGCGTACTTTTACCTGTGGCGCTATGCCGGGGAGTCCGGCTGGACCGAGGCCAACCTGGATGATTACATTGAGATGGATCTGGAGCGTCGCACCAAGATCAAAGTGGATTTTGAGATCCACGATGCCCTGGAGAAACTGGAACGTCTGGGCTTGGCCCAGAAGGTCGGGGAGCATTACCGGGTGCCGCCGGTGGCCGAAGCGCTGACCATTCTCGCTCAGGTCCGGGCTCGCGAGGTGGAAGAGCCGCCGCTGGCTTCGCTGACACAGGCGACCCGCCCCACGACGCTCGATGGTGCCATCTCAACCCCGTCATGAACCGCTGGCAGCGCCCGCGGCCGGGGCGGGCACCAACACTTCACCGCGGGCGACCGTCACTGCTTGACCGATCAGGTGTACACGGTCGCCTTGACAATCCACCGTCAACATGCCCCCGCGGGATGAGGCCTGGAACGCCCGCAGTCGATGGTTGCCCAGCTGCTGAGCCCAGTAAGGGCCCAGGGCACAGTGGGCGGATCCGGTCACCGGATCTTCGGGTACGCCCACGCTTGGGGCAAAAAAACGCGAGACGAAATCGAACGCAGGATCGGCACTGGCAGCGGTGACAATCACACCCCGGACCGGGAGGGATGCCAGCCGCGTGAAGTCGGGTCGGAGGCGCCGCAGTTCTGCCTCGGAGGGCATTTCGATGAGGTAGTCGGCGGGTGTGAGGCCCAAGCGGGAGATGGGGAAGGCAAAACAGTCCTGAACGTCGGTGGGGACGGCTTGCCAACGTGGTGGTTGTGCTGGAAAATCCAGCACCCATCCATCTGGCTCCGTCCAGGCGTGCAGGACGCCACTACGAGTGTGGAACACGATCGGCGTTTGGTCGGTGACTTGCCCGGTTTCGTGTAGGATATGGGCGGTGGCCAGGGTTGCGTGGCCGCACAAATCGACCTCGGCGCTGGGGGTAAACCAGCGTAAGCGCCAGCCGTCGGCTTCTGGATAGCAAAAGGCCGTCTCGGAGAGGTTCATCTCATTGGCCAGCTGTTGCATCCAGGCATCGGCGACCGGTCCCGAAAGCGGGCAGACCGCGGCGGGGTTGCCGGTGAAGGGGGTCTCCGTAAAGGCATCGACCTGATAATACGCCAGGCTCATCCGTCGCCCTCAGACCAGGTTTGCGTGGGGTCGCCAAGGTATTGAATGCCGAGCCAGTCGTGCCGGTTCGGGTACTGCTGGCGAAACTGCTGCTGTACCTGCTGGACGGCCGCCGAGAAGGTGCTGCCGTCCTGGATGGTCTTGAGGAATTGCTCGCTCAGGTAACGCCGCGCGTCTGCGGGTAATGCGGCATCGAGCAGCAGGATCCCCCGGGCACCGGCCAGCAGGAACGCACGGAGCAGTAATTGCAAGGCCGCACCTTGGCTGGGGCTTACCTCGGAGGGATGCACTGGCAGGATGACGATCTGGGTACCCAACAAGTCCAGGCCGGCAATCGTGGCAGCGGTCAAATCCACAGCCGGCTCGACCGCGAACCGGAGCACGGTTTGCTGTAATGGCGAGGTCCAGTGCGCTTCGGATTCCGCGAGTGTCGGTGGGCTTTGTTCTGCCTGGCGGGTTGCGGGACTGTTGGTGAGCTCAAGCAATTGAGCTGGGCAGACAAACTGGAGCAACCGTGGCCCCTTGAACCCCTGAAGTTGCTCGACCAGATCGGGGGTCGGTGCGAGTTGGCACGCCTGCAACGCATCAACCACGGAGGGTTGCGTGGGAAAATGGCTGGTGCGAGGGCTTAGTCCGGGTAGACGCTGCCACCAACGCTGCGGGGGTGTGGGTGGTTCGGTGCCGATCCGAACCGGAGGACTGGCCGGGGCGAGTTTGCTGTGCTTGCGACCCAGATCCCGTCCGCACGGCAACATACTTAGCAAGGTCGTTTCGCTCAGCCACCGACCCTCCTGGACAAACGCGGCAAATGGCAGCAAGCTCAGGCTTCCGGTGGGGGCAATCAGGACCTGAGTAGCACTGCCCAAATAGGGCTTGATCGGATCCCAGACTTGCTCTCTGAGGGATTGATTCGCCGTTTGCCAGCTCGAGCTACCTGGCGGCTGCTGGAGGTAGTCGGCGATCTGGGCGTCGAGCGTAGCGGCATCCCCAAGCATAAGGGGCCGGGCATCGTCCAGAGTAGCTGGTGAAAGCACATAGGCACGATAGCTCTCGACTGCCTGAGCATCGCTCGAAGCTGCCATCGGTTCCTGAAAGTCCACCTGGGGTAGGCGGCAGAACTCGACGAGCACCGTGTCGGCAGGCAGCAGTTTGACTAGATCGTGGGCAGTGAGCGTCAGGGTGTCGCTCTCACGCGGCAGTGGATGGGTCAGGCCTGCAGCAATACGTTTCTTAACTTGTTGATATTGTTCGACCCAATCGGCGAGCAACTGTTGATGCAACTCGCTGCCTTCGGAGGTCGGGCCAGCGGCATAGCGGGTCGCAATCTGCCGCTGCAACAGATGCAGGCGATGCCAGTAAGGCTCAAGGTCGGGATAGCGTCGATGCCACAGCGATGTCCGACTTGGTTGCAGTAGTTCGTTGGGCAGACCGCGACGGCGTAAGATCAGATCCCGAGTGGTTTGTAGGGCGGGGCTGCTATCGGCAAAGCACCCATCGACCAAGGCCGCCAGGAGTCGGGTATCGGTCAAGACGGCCTGGAGGTACAGGGCGCGTTGGCGTTCAGAGACCAACGAAGGCATCCAAGTGAGAAGCCGATCATGGATGGCGTTCGCCTGCTCCAGGTAGGTCAGTCCCTCGGCATCGCGACCGGTCCGAGCGGCCAGTACGGCCAGTGAGCGTAAATTGAGGGTCAGATCGGGGTGGTCAATCCCGATGGCTGTTTGATCCACATTGAGGACTTCGCGCAGGACTTGCTCGGCTTGATGAGGGTCGCCACACTCGAGCAAGCGTAGGGCGATTTGATGCAGTGGGTTGGAGCGTAAGCGTTCGGACCCAGGGGTTTTCTTGAGCAGCTCAACGGCCTGGCGGAAGTAGTTCAACGCCTCCTCAGGACGCTTTAAGGTGGCGAGTAACTCTCCCAGGCGTAACAAGTGAGGAGCGACAATCGGATGCTGGTGGCCTGCGGCGCGCTGCAGGATCTCCAAGTTCTCACGGACGAAGGTGACGGCCTGTTCGGTGCGGCCACACATCTGTTCAAAGCTTGCGAATGCTTCAATTGCTTGGACGTAGGCTGGGTGGTTTTTGCCGACTACCTTGAGCACAATGGCGATGGCCTGCTGATGCAGCGAGGCCGCACCGGTTGGGTCATCCTGAAGGTGTCGAATGGTGGCGAGCTGGCCCAGGAGTTCGGCAACCACCAGGTGGTACTTGCCGAGCGCGGCTTGGAATAGCTCGAGTGCGGCGCGCAAATGGTGCTCGGCGGCGGGGTAGTCGCGTAAGGCAAGTTCCAGGCTGGCCAGATACTTGAAGGTTTCGGCCAGTTCAGGATGATCATCGCCACGGAGCACGCGGACCCGTTCGACGAGATCCTGGGCGATGCTGCGTGCTTGTTCAAAGTTCCCGACCGCCTTGTGAAACTGGGCCAGGTTGAAGCGATCGGCGGCATGGACCGCCTGTTCGCCGCTCAGGGCGTGGCGGTTGATCATCCGGGCTTCTTGCAAGAGCGGTTCGGCAGCGACATAGCTGCCTAAGGTCAACAGGAGGAGGCCGAGATCGTTGAGCGTACTGGCCAGCGCCGGATGATCGGCAGGGAGCACTTGGCGTTGCAGGGCGACGACCTCGCGGAGCAGCTGGATGGCTGGGCCAAACTCTCCCTTGGCTTGATAGAACAAGGCAAAGCCATGCATGAGTCGGAGCACATCGGGATGAGTACGCTCATACAGACTTTGATAAGTTTCCAGAGCCTGTCGGAACAACGGCTCGGCGTTCTCATGATCGCCCATGGCCTGATAGAGCAAGGCGAGATCATGGCGACTGCGGGCCACTTCTGTTGAGTGCTCGCCATGATGTTCTAGATTGAGATCGAGGGCACGCTGATAAAGCGTCTCGGCAGCGGTGAAGTTGCCGGTGTCGTGATAGAGACCGCCAAGATCACTTAAGGTGTGCATGTACGCTGGATCTTCGGGATCACTATACTGTTCGCGGAGTTCGAGCACCTCGCGGAGACGGACCTCGGCGGCGGGCAGATTCCCGAGGGCATGGTACATGCGACCCAGGTCCTGGAGGGCGGCCAGGTAGTCGGGGTCGGGTTCGGTGTCGGGTTCGGGGCGATAGGCGTCGAGCACCTGCTGATAGAACGGCTCGGCCTGGGCATGTTGGCCGATGGCGTGATAAAAGTTGGCCAGGGCGTGGCGACTGTGTACCGTCCGCAGGTGCGTCGGGCCATAATTCTGTTCGGTCAACTCGAGGACGCGACGCAATTTTTGCTCGGCTTCATTGACTCCACCGACGGCCATGTCCAAGGCCGCGGCTTTGCGGAGAAGTTCAAGATGGGTGGCATGGGCCTCACCCCAGACGTTTTGGGCGATCTCCAGGATGCGCGGATACAGACCTCGGGCCGCTTCGAGACGACCCGAATGCTGATATAGACCGGCAAGGTGCTCGAGGCCGCGGCCCATTTCGGGGTGCTGCTCGCCAAAGAGCACGCGGATCGAGTCGAGCGCTTGTTGGGCCAAGCTCTCTGCCTCCGCGGTGGCATCGCGCATCAATACCGCCCAGGACAAGTCGAGTAAGGCGGCGGCAATCGCTGGGTGTTGCTCGCCAAAGTGTTCATAAAGGCGGGCCAGGCCACGGCGAAACAACGGTTCGGCCTCATCGTAACGCCCCTGGGCATTGAGCAACGAGCCCAACTCGCACAGACACTCGGCATGCTCGAAATGGGTTTCGCCCAGGGTTGCTTTCTGAATCTCCAGGGCCTGGCGGACCAATGCTTCGGCCGCATCGAGTTCCTGACCGCCGCGGTGCACCCAGGCTAGGGTGAGCAGCCCATTGGAGAAGGCCCGATGGCGTTCACCTAAGACGCGGCGACGAATATCCAGCGATTGCCGGGCCAGTCGTGTTGCCTCGACATGATTCCCCTGCCAGCCGGTGAAGCCGGCCAACAAGCTCAGCGTATGGGCATAGTCGGGATGATCTTCGCCCAGGGTTCGCTGGAACAATTCACGGGCCTGCACCGCAAGGGTCTGCGCTTCCTGAAGGTTGCCGCGAAAACCGGACAGCGAGGCCAAAGAAGCCAGGCTGCCGGCAAAATCGGGATGATCCTCCCCCAGCGCCAGCCGACGTATCTCCAGGGCCTGACGGGTCATCTGCTCGGCTTGAGCCAGTTGACCGCGCTCCCCGGTGAGGCGTGCAAGCAACTGGAGACTCTGGGCAAAATCCGAGTGGTGTTCGCCCAAAGTCCGCCGGCGAATCTCCAGCGCCTGGCGAGCGAAGGCCTCGGCCTGGGTCAATCGTCCTAAGGATTCTGAGAGTGTCCCTAAGGATTGCAAGCTCTGGGCGGTGTCCGGGTGATCTTCGCCCAGGGCGGAGCGTCGGATCGACAGAGCTTGCTGCAACAAGGACTCGGCCGAGCTATAGTTGCCCATTTCTTCATAAAGGCGGCCCAGTCCGTGGAGGCTGTGGGCAAAATCCGGATGATTTTTGCCATGGACGGCCGAGCGAATTTTTAAGGCCTGTAGATACGGCGATTCCGCCAGGGCATACTGGCCGAGTTCCCGATGCAGATCCGCGAGGTGATCGAGACATTCGGCCAGGTCCGGGTCATTTTCCGGGCCACGCGCTTGGCCGAGCTCACAGGCCTGCGTGGCGAGCGGCAATGCGGTGAGATACCGGCCTGCCTCGACGAGGTCGGCGATCTCGCGGTTGAGTTCGCTTAAGGAGCGGAGTTGCTCAGGTACCATCAACAGAGTTCCCGTCGAATGCAGGGCCGCAAAATCAGCTTACTAGGGGTATTCTACGCGATTCTCGTCGCAATGCGCTGCAGAAGCCGTCCTTCGAACAGTTCGAGCCTAGTATCGCAGAATGAGTTCCACGGTGAGTCGGTTATTGATCAAGTCGTGCCGGGGCGACAACGGAAACTCCCATGCGGTACCGATCTCACAGTGGCGCGTCCGCACTGCCTTTAAACCAACGGCCATGGTGACTAGATCGTTGCCCGAGAGATCGTCCGTACCAATATTAATCAGTCCATCCCCGTCTCCGATGGCACCGGGGATACCACGATCGCCGCCGGAAGTGTAGTGGAACCAGTTGAGTTCTAGCAATGGGTAGAAGCCTCGTCCGATGTGGCGGTCCACGTGCAGGCTGGTGTACCAGAAGGAAGCGTTTTGATTGCCATCCAGGGGGAACTGGTAGCCAACGGTGGCCAGGAAGTGGTTATGCTGGGCAACCTCCTTGCCGAAGGTCGAGAAAACGGTAAACAGCCCATCGCCCTGCCCTTGAAACACATCTGCCTCGCCGTTGGGTATTTCGTACATAAAGCCGCCGGTCAGCAACATTTGCTGCTCAACATCACGGACAAACGCATACTTAAGTCCAGCGGCGACGTTGAGCCAACCATCATTGGAGTCGCCCATGCGGTCATTGAGCACGGCATAGCCATCCTTGTCGGCGATGAATGCGAGCCGCTCGGTTAGGGCCAGGCGGACCTGCAGGGCGTAGGCCTGAAAGGTATCCAGGCCAACAGGATTGGACGCATCGACAACATTATGAATAAACAAGGCTCGGGCTTCGGTCAGCGAGCGGGGATCCTTGGACAGAATGGGATTGCTAATCGGCCCAATAAAGCCTGGAAAGGCGTGGTCGCTTTCCAAGAAGCCACGGCTGGGCGGCGACGTACAGCAATCGCCCAACCAGTCCGGGGCAAAGGGGCCGGGGGCGGCATGCAGAGGTTCCATCAACACGGGTCCCGTGATCGTGGAGGAGTTGACCACCGAAGCGGACGTGCCACTTGGCGTCGAGGGCGCTGGGCTGATATGTGGTGGAGGGGTCGCGATGGACGGGGGAGTGGCGGTAGGAGGTGTCGGCTCGGTGATCACCGTTCCCGCAACCAGTAAAGGCAACAAGCATGCATGCATCTCTCACACTCCGTTGAGCAATGACAGAAGTCTCGACATGCCATCGAGTTTCTTCTGGACAGGTTGGAAAGCCGTCCTTGGCTGGATGTATGGGAGATCGGCAAGGAGGGTCCGATTGAATCAACCAGACCGCATAGCAGGTTTGCCAGGTTCAGACCCCAAGAAGTGTAGGATCAACAGAACCGATAAAACCAGAACCTGAGGTTCAGCGCGGGGTGAGCGGGAACCCCGTGGCGACGGGCAAGGCCGCAGGGTGTGTGGCCGGGAAGTAACAAAATCCCAAACGTTTGGTTGAGCTGTCGAAGACGCACGGGGCAACCTCGATCAGCTGACATACGGGCCCCGACGTGCGCGGGGCATGGGCGGCCCCGATCGGAGCCATTGGTTGGTGGGTTGCGTCCCATACGAGCAGCGTGGGTTGGTTCCGTTCTAGCACGGGCGGGTGCATGACCGGATAGTGCAAGCACTCAACGGGGACTTCCGGATAATAGAGACGTTGGTAGCCCGCCGTGACCGGATCGCCGGCAATGATCCGTCCGTGGCCAAAACCGAGTTGACGCGCTCGGGCGGTCTGGGTGGCGTAGAGAAAATCCCGGGTCTGAAACATCCCCTGTTGATAGTCGAAGCATAAGGTGGCCAGCCGGACACCCAGAATGGCGACCGCGGACACCGCCAGGACCAAGCCGTAGCGACGGATGCCGGCCGCGGGAAGGTGAGCGCGGCCATAATGGGCAAAAAAAGCGAGTGGCAGGACCAACAACAGCGGACCAAACCAGTGCAGGCGAAAGTTGCGAACCTCGGTCAGGATCAACAGCCCGACCAACAAGCCGAGGGTGACCAAGCAGAAGCGGTCCAGCAAACGCACCAAGGGATCGGTGGATTGGCGACCAGGAAGGCAACTCGGAGCAAAGCAGATGGCGGCGACGACCAAGGGGACGAGGCCCACGGCTAGGTTTTTTCCAAGATTGCCCAGCCCGGCCGGGATCCCGGGCGGGGCCGGCATTCCTGGCTGTGCGGAGTGACGCAAGACACTGTGGGTGGCTTCATGAAAGTGATCCATCAACCAAAAGGCGTGCGGCGCGGCGATGGTCAGGGCGAGACCTAGGGTCAGGATCAGACGACGCTCGCATAAGCATTGCCGCCAAGCACGGAGCGACAAGGCCGCTCCCAGCAGCGCGGCACTGTAGAGCACAGCGTTGTACTTGGCCAACAGGCCCAGTCCCAGCCACAGTCCCAACAAGAGAAAGTCCCGTGTTTTTCCAGAGGCTTGAATCCGCAGTAGGCTGTGCCAGCTGGCCAGGAACAGCACACACAACAACATGGTATGCGTTAGGGTACGGATGCCCTCCCAGGCAAAAGCCGAGATCAGCAGAGGGGAAAAGGCGGTCAAAAGGGCCAATCGTGGATCCTTCAGCACCCGGCGGCTGACCAAGAACAGCAAGCCATACAGAGCAGCAAGCAGACTGGCTTTGAGCAGCGCGATTGCCGCCACGCTCGGACCGAGCAGTTGAACCCAGCCCCAGAGGAGCCAAGTATATAAAGGGGGTTGACTCGAATAACCCCATGCCAGCGTTTGGACAAAAATGAGTTGTTCCGCCTCATCGTATTCCAGGTTGCGCCAGAGCAGAAGCCGTATCAGCGTATGCCCGGTGAGATAGACCCCCAAGAGGAGGATAAACCAGGACGCGATTGACTGGTTGGCGAAGCGCAATTTGAGGAAGGGTGGTTGCAGTAGGGGGCGAGCGAGCATGGGGATTCTCCAGAACCGCCTCCTGCAGTCACCGAGACTTGGACGGGGACCAACGCCCGAAAGGCCAGGAAAGTTACCAACCTTCGATCCTATCGGGAATTGGTGGGCATTTCTGAACCTGGAAGGAGCTGCCTGGGCGAATGAGTGACTGGGTAGGAAGTCACGACTTGGAACAGGTGTGCCAAGCCGCGACATCGGGCAAAACCGATCAGTCGTTCGCCTGCGGATTATGACAGCCGATGCAGTTGTGAGTATTTCGTTCGGGCTTGGCCAACCATTCCTTCGCCTCACGGGCGTACGGAGTGTCGGGATTCAGGACGAGGATCTTTTGCAAGTAGGCTTTGGCCTGGTCTTCCGCACCGGTGCGGCGTGCCGCCTCGGCCAGGCCGAACAGCAGTTCGCCGCGGGGGTGTTTGCCAAGTTTTTCTAAAATGTTTTTGTGTTGTTTGTACACGATTTCCCAATCTTCTTTGGCTTTGCGCAGAAGCATCTTGGCCTGGGCTTCAATGGGCACATTCCGCGCAGCGGCCAACAGAACCGCACCCCGTGGAATCCGCACGCCGACATTATTGGGGGCCAGCTTGACCGCCTCGTCCATTTCTTTCAGGGAGCGCGTCCAGAGCTGCATGCCATTGGGGACGTCATTCTTGGCGAAGGCCTGGCCGGCTTTGAACATCAACGCGGAGCCGTGCCAGACCAGTGCCTCGGCGTGTTTGGGATTGGTCGCCAGCACCGCCGCACAGCCCTGGATGCCTCGTTCAAGCGCTTTGGCATCGCCGGCGAAGCCGCGGAACAGATCCTCGCGGACCTCGAGATCGAAGCGTTCGACCGGTTTTTCAGTGGGTTCCTGGGCCACGAGGGTTGCAGTGTGGGCTCCCAGGAGGCTCCAGCAAAGCCAGGCTACGCTGCTAAAAACGATGAGTGCTGCCCCGAGACGGAATTGGGACTTCGACATAAAAAAGTCTCCTTGCATGTTGACAGAAGCACCGGGATAGGAGGTTGTTCGCAGAGGATGCGAGCATCTTTCCGAAAATGCAGCAATGAGACAAGGGTGACCGCTCTGGGCGGGGTGGCAACCGCGTCGTATCCTGGAACGTGAGTCTAGGCCTGCGACCCCGCGCCTGCGGCGGACTTTTTTGGAGCGAACGCTTGTGAAATGCTGCATTAGCCAGGCTACGACCATGCCGACGCCGTTTGCCGAGGATGTCCACGGTTATGCCGATGGAGGCTGCACAGCCCTGGAAGTTTGGCTGACCAAGCTCGAGGAGCACCTCAAGTCTCATTCCGTGGAAGCCACCCAGAAGCTGCTGTCCGATCGGGGCATCACTCTGGCCGCGGCCGCCTACCAGGGAGGCCTATTGCTCAGCCAAGGCGAAGCACGCAAGGCCCACTTTGACCACTTTCGCCAGCGTCTGGAATTGTGTCAGGTATTTGGCATTCCGACCCTGCTGGTGGTTGCCGACTTTGTGCGGAAGCTCGATGATTCCGATCTGCAGCGAGCGGTGGTGTCCTTGACGCAAGCGGCCCAGTGGGCGGCGGCTTATCAGGTCCAACTGGCCCTGGAGTTTCGAGGTTCGGACACGTTCTGTTCCTGCTTGGACACGGCCTTGACCCTCATCGAACAATGTGATGAAGACAACTTGGGTGTGAACCTGGACGTGTTTCACTATTACACCGGTCCCAGTAAACCCGAGGATCTCGAGCGGCTCACGGCGAAGAATCTAGCGTTTGTGCAAGTCTCGGACGTTGCCGGTATTCCCCGAGAGTTGGCCCGTGATGCCGATCGTGTGCTGCCGGGCGAAGGGGATTTTCGCTTTGCTCCCATCTTGGAACGGTTACGCGCGATTGGCTACGGCGGTTGGCTGTCGCTGGAACTGCTGAACCCGGTGCTATGGCAGGTGAAGGTGACGCAAGTTGCGGAACTTGGCATGTCCGCGTTGGAACGGCTGACTACTGGGCTGGCCGAATGAGCAAAGGCAGTTCATAATATTCACGCAGTGATCGTGACAAACATCGGTTTGTGGGGGTGACAGCCAGCGGCTTTCTCTCATCAATCATCCCGATGAGCGATTGACACAGGATCAATTGCACAAGCCATGGGTTGGTTTTTCAAACATTGGTTTCCCAGGGGGGAAAAGTCATGAGTTTTGCATATGAAGGGTTTGGCCTGACCGCCGCCCAAGCTCGGCCAGCTGATCGCTTGGCGTTTATCCGTCGGACCTACAGTGTGGTGGCTCTGGCCATTGCCGCCTTTGTGGGCTTGGAGGCGATTCTGCTGAACATCCCAGCGGTCTGGGAGACTGTCGGGAATCTGTTTGCCGCGAACCGGATGGCTTGGCTGGGCGTGATGGTGCTGTTCATCGGTGGCAACTATGTGGCCCACTCGATGGCCAACTCGCAAACGTCGATCGGCATGCAATGGGCTGGTCTGAGTCTTGGCGTTGTGCTGTGGACGATCATGTTCCTACCGATCCTGATGATTGCCGAGGTTAGGTTCCCTGGTCAGCAGGTGCCGTTGCAAGCGGGCGGCTTGACGCTATTGATCTTTGGCGGCCTGACCGCTGCGGTGTTTGTCTCGGGCAAGGACTTCTCGTTCCTACGTACTGGGCTGATGGTTGGCAGCTTTGCCGCGCTGGGAGTCATTGTGTTTGCCTTACTCTTTGGTGCCTCGCTGGGGCTGTGGTTCAGCTTCCTGATGGTGGCCCTCGCCTGTGGCTACATCATCTATGACACCTCGAACATCATGCACCACTACGGCACGCAACAGCACGTGGCGGCCGCCCTGGCTTTGTTCAGCTCGATCGCAATGCTGTTCTGGTATATCCTGCGGATTTTCCTGTCACGTGAATAATCAGTAACGCCAGCCCCCCGGAGCACGCTCCGGGGGGCTGTTCGTCTCAACGCATCTCCAGCAACTCTTGCGCACGCCACATTACCCGACGAATTGAGGTTGCTTGCCGCGTCCGCGGGTCTACTTCCACCAGCGCACCGGCCAGCCGAACGTCCTCGGTCGCCACATCAAACGGACTGGGCAGAAAGGTAATCGCCGTGGACAAGACACGGTCGATGCGTCGGCCTAGGATGCTTTCGTAAGGGCCGCTCATGCCCACATCACAAATAAACGCCGTGCCTCCGGGCAGGATTTGTTCATCGGCGGTCGGCACATGGGTATGCGTGCCCAGTACGGCGGCAACACGCCCTTTTAAGTGATGAGCGAGCAGATACTTGTCTGCAGTGGCCTCAGCATGGACATCGACCAAGATTACCGGTGGGGGTGCTTCCAAGCGGGCCAGAACACGATCGACGGCTTGAAACGGGCAGTCGACCGCGCGCATGTAGGTGCGACCCATGACCACCAGGATGGCGACCGGGGTGCCATCAGCGGCTGTGACTTGGATCAAGTCGCGGCCGGGGGCTTCTTGGGGAAAATTGGCCGGTTTGACAATTGGCTCACCGGGTTGGGTCAGCACGCTGGCGATCTCTTGCTTCTTGTAGATGTGGTCGCCGAGGGTGACGGCGTCGACGCCGCAATGTCGCAGTTGGCGATACTGATTGGGGGTTAAGCCTGAGCCGTTGGCAGCGTTCTCCGCATTGACGACCACCAGGTCGAGTCCTTCGACCTGACGTAACCGCGGAACGGCTTGACGGACCAGGTGCAGTCCGGGCGGGCCGACAATATCGCCTAAAAACAGAAGACGCATGAGTTCGATCGCTATCGACAAAGCGGTCGATGTCGGTCGGGACATCAACCTGGGGAAGCTCCAGCAGTCGCTCCTCCGCGGGCACGGGAGTAGGCCGAGAAGCGCTCAGCGGGCTACGGCCACCGCTCGAAGTTCCCGGCATACGGTGACCTTGATTTCGCCGGGATAATCGAGTTGTTGTTCAATGGCGCGGGCGATGTCATGGCACAACTTGATGGCCTCATTGTCGCTGGTTTTCTCGGCGTGGGCGATGATCCGCAATTCCCGGCCTGCCTGGATGGCGAACACCTGCTCCACCCCGGGAAAGCCACAGGCAAGGGCCTCCAGTTGCTCAAGCCGCTTGACATATTTTTCCAAGGTTTCGCGGCGTGCCCCAGGACGCGACGCACTAATCGCATCTGCGGCTGCAACCAGAACCGTGTAGAGGTGATCCAAGCTCACATCGTCATGATGGCAGGCGATCGCATGCAAGACCTCGCTACTGGTTTCCCCATAGCGCCGGGCCAACTCCGCGCCAATTTTCGGGTGCCCCCCTTCCATCTCATGGTCGGCGGCTTTGCCAATATCATGGAACAGAGCACAACGCCGGGCCAGGCGACCGTCCAGGCCAATCTCATCTGCCAGCATGCCGCAAAGATGGGATACCTCAAGGGAATGCTGCAGGACATTCTGGCTGTAGCTGGTCCGGAATTTTAACCGGCCCAGGAGTTGGCTCAATTTATCATGGACCACTCCGATATCGGCTTGCAGTACCGCTTGCTGACCGACATCCAAAATATGCTGATCCATCTCGACCTGGGTTTCCTGCACGACCTCCTCGATCCGGCTCGGATGAATGCGTCCATCCTGGATCAATTTGCTCAGGGCAAGTCGCGCGATCTCACGGCGGATATTGTCAAAGGCGCTGACAATCACGACCCCGGGCGTGTCATCCACAATGACATCGACTCCGGTAAGTTTTTCAAACGTACGAATATTTCGGCCCTCGCGGCCAATGATGCGCCCTTTCATCTCATCGCTGGGAATGTCCACCGTACTCACCGTACTGTCGGCGGTATGCTCGGCAGCATAGCGATGAATGGCGGCGGCCAGAATGGCCTGAGCCTTTTGTTCGGCCTGTTGGCGGAGCCGTTCCTCAGCGATTTGCAAGCGGCGGGCAATGGCATCGGTCAAATCACGTTCGACACGTTCGAGCAAACGCTTTTCGACCTGTTCGCGACTGAGCCCGGCGATGGCATGCAACTGCTCGGTCTGCTCGGCGATCAAACGATCGAGCTGCTGGTTGCGTCGTTCGAGGTTGTCCTTACGTTCGGCGAGTTTGCGCTGATTGGATTCGAGGGAACGTTCCTTGCGGAGCAGCAACGAATGTTTGCGGCTTAACTCATCCTCGCGATTTTCCAGACGACGTTCCTGTTCGCGTAGATCGGCGCGAATCTGTTCGGACTCCTGAGCAAAGGCATCACGGCGTTGAAAGACTTCATCCTTAGCAGCAAGCTCCGCTTCTTTGCGGAGATGGTCGGCCTCCTTGCGGGCCTCCTCGACAATTTCCGACGCCCGCTCCCGCGCTTGGGCCAGATCCTCGAGCATCTGGGCCTTGGAGAAGCTTTGGCGGCGGAACAGGATCATGCGGGTGATGCCATACCCCGCGGCTGCCCCGGTCAGCAGGGCCAGCACGCAGGCCAGCACGCACCAAAGGGAAAACATCGAAGGCCACTCCTATCGGTGGTGGCCCGGCACGACAAACGAGCATGTCGGTCCAGCATTGGTTCCAAGCTTGCGCAAGGGAGATTGTGGCGGGGAGCCAGCCACCTCGGCGTTGCAGCCCGGCGACTCGTCCTTTCCCGCACCGAACCGAAGCGACCCTGTTCGGCCCGCCCATGCAACGCAATCGAAAGAGAGCTGCGGCGGAACGCCCAGCAACCCCCAGCAATATTGGCAACGTCCAACCGAGAATTCCCACGAGCATCCCCATGCCAGCGATCGGTCGGTGTGGAGTCGAATCCATGCTCAGCATGCCCGCAAGCGGGCTTGTCGTGTCGGACCTGAACGATTGATCGTCATCAGGTGTCAAGCGGAAAACGCTTCCCTGGCGGAAGTTTGGCAATCCACCCCGTCAGCGGAAGCCTTCTCATTATGCGGGATCTGCCCAGACCGGTCAATCGGCAGCCCACCCCGGATCCTTAGTCTGATGGATGCCTGAGTGTTTGTAAGTAAATTTCGTCGTGGCCAATCAGAGCCGTCTGGGTATAGCCGCCCGAGGTGAACAAGGACTGCACCGGACTGGTGGGTTGGTGGGAGCTGTTTTCCACGGAAAAGACCCGGATCGCAAAGGCAGAAAAATCGAATGATTGCAAAATTATTGGTTCTGCTCCTTCGACATCGATGGAGCAGTAATCGACCTGGTTCAACTGATGAGCGCGTAACAGGGTGTCCAGGCGCATGACCGGAACCTCGACGCGCTCGATGGTGTTGCCTGGCTCGGCTTGGAGCCGCTCAAGCTGACCAGGCGGATAGTGTGCGGCCAGGCCACTCATCTGCGTTTTGCCCGTGGTGATATCGATAAACTCTGCGGTCCCATCGACATCGGCGATGGCCGCATGCACCACCGTGGCATCGCGGAGTGGTCGTAGGCGGGCGACTTGGGTAGGGGAAGCTTCCACCACCAGCCCGCTCCAGCCGAGGAATTTTTCGAAAAACAGGCAGTTACTGCCTTCGACGCCATTGTAGCCACCGATCTCCACAAACACTCCGCCGCGGTGGTTGGCGAAATAGGCTTCATGCACAAAGCGATCTTGCCCGGCCTGGGAGAAGTACTGGCGATGCAGGCCCAGGCCCAGTTCGGCCTGCCAGATTTGTTGCTGCAGCTGGCCGATGGTAAACGGGCTGAGCCGGGTTTGTTGCGCGCAGAGGGAAAAAACTGCGTGCGCTTCGCGAAGTTGTTGGCGGGCTTGGTGTAGGAAGCGTTCGCCGATGCGGACCGCTTCTTCGACCGGTTTGCCGTGCAGATAGCTTAGATCAGGTGCAGCCATGACGGGCTCCTGGGCCTTCGAACAGATTGCGACCATCGACTCGGCGGTTCGCACCCCCTGAGAAGCCCACCGAGTGGTCGCGGGCGGCTACCCACGACGCATCAGGGTATCGCAGGGGAGTTCGCCAAACCGTCGGCGCTAATCGACAACGCCGGGCGCGGGGGCTGCCTTGAACCCTGAGGACGCGAATCCTGGTCAGGCGTAGAATGGCCATAGTTTCGGGGTCGTCACCCCGGAGTGTGCTGACCACAGGGTCTTGGCGCAACGGGTGAAACTCCCTGTCCCCGTTACGAAAGGCATGTGCCAATTTCGTGGAATCGTAGACGACCAGCGTGGCTCGGTGCGGACGGTTTGCTTTCGGAGCAGGGCAGGGACAAAACTGGGTCATTTTGCGGTTTTTTGACTTGTGGACGCTTTCCAACCCGAACAGGATAAGCACTCGGCACTGAAGAGCCTAAGCGTTCTGACTTCGGTTGACAATAGGCTGCCTGTCACGGTTGCCGTCCCCAGAACGTAGCGACAACCTTTTGAGAGGAAGATTGAGGATGGGACGGGCCTTATTGCTTGGCATGCTTGCGGTCATCGGTTTTGTGATAGCGTATATGCTTGCGCGTCCGGGCGATGATACAACTGTACCTGCAGCGCAAGACAAGAACCCGACGGAGGCAGTGACCGCGAGCGTGGTAGCAACCCCGGAACGCTCAGATGAGTCTATGACCGATCGAGTGCATGGGTTGGGCTCCGCGGATGCTGCAAAGGGGGCAACGCCGCCAAGCGAAGCCGCCACTGCTCCGGCGGGGATGGTGTGGATTCCAAGCGGGGAATTCACCATGGGTGCGGTAGGACCGCGTGGCCGGCCGGATGAGCAACCGGCCCATCGGGTTCGTGTGTCGGGCTTTTGGATGGACGCGACCGAGGTGACCAATCAGCAATTCGCTGCCTTTGTCAAGGCGACCGGTTATATCACCACCGCGGAGAAAGCACCCACGCTCGAAGAGATCATGGCCCAACAGCCGCCGGGCACTCCGCCGCCGCCGCCGGAAGTTCTGGTGCCGGGATCGGTGGTCTTTACGCCACCTCAACAGCCGGTTCCATTGAATAACCCAGGGAATTGGTGGCGCTGGACACCCGGAGCCGACTGGCGGCACCCTGAGGGACCGGGTAGTTCGATCGCAGGCAAAGAGGATCATCCTGTCGTGCATGTCTCCTGGGATGATGCCGTGGCCTACGCGAAATGGGCTGGCAAACGGCTGCCCACCGAAGCGGAATGGGAATATGCTGCCCGGGGCGGGCTGAAGCGTCAGCCGTTCGTCTGGGGCAGTCAACCGCCAAGCGATGCGGATGGCAAACTGGCGAACATTTGGCAGGGGGGCTTCCCACACAACAATCTGGCCCGCGATGGCTACGTCCGGACGGCTCCAGCACGCTCGTTCCCGGCCAATGCCTATGGCCTCTATGACATGGCCGGGAACGTCTGGGAGTGGTGCCAGGACCGCTATGATGCCCGGCTCTATACCCGTCGGGTCGGCCAGGGGGTGATCGATAATCCACAAGGGCCGGCCCAATCGTGGGATCCGCGCAATCCGCGGGCGGACTCCCGCTCCCAACGTGGGGGGTCGTTCCTGTGCCACGTCAGCTACTGCGAGCGGTACCGTCCGGCGGCGCGGCACGGTTGCGCGCGTGACACGGGGATGTCGCATGTCGGCTTCCGCTGTGTGACCAGCCAGGTTCCGCCTCCTGCCGCCAAGCCCTGAGCAGGCTGTATCGGCTGCTCGGGTCCATCACACCGCAAGGTGTATGCGCTCATGTTCGGGCGCATCGACCTCCTGTGCTTCGAGGATTTTAAGGAGACCGGTTTTCATGAAGCGTTTTTCTCTCCAGGCCACGTTCCTAGTTGCTCTGGGCGGCCTGCTCGGGTATGTCGCCGCTGCCCGCCCGTTTACTGCGGCCTCTGCCCAACCACCCTCGGCGAAGCCCGAGGCTTGCCCGGCCAGCATTTGCCCGGCCAGCACCGCCAAGGCCGCGACCTGCTGCCAGGACGCCAATCGCGGCGAACTCCTGGTGGCGGCCAATGCCGCGGCATGGAACAACCTGCAGAACGGCAAAAAGCCCAACATTGTCATTATCTGGGGCGATGACATCGGCCAGTCCAACCTAAGTTGTTATACCCATGGCTTGATGGGCTATCAGACACCTAACATCGACCGGATTGCCAAGGAAGGCATGATGTTCACCGACTACTACGGCGAGCAGAGCTGTACTGCAGGCCGTTCCTCCTTCATCACCGGCCAGCACGGCATGCGTACTGGCCTGACCAAAGTGGGACTGCCGGGAGCCCCGCTGGGTCTGCAGAAGGAAGACCCGACCATTGCCCAAATGCTCAAGCCCCTGGGCTATGCCACCGGTCAGTTCGGCAAGAACCACTTAGGCGACCGCAACGATTATCTGCCCACGGTCCATGGTTTTGATGAGTTTTACGGCAACCTGTACCACCTCAACGCCGAGGAAGAGCCGGAGTTGCGTGACTACCCCAAGGATCCCGCCTTCCGCCAGAAATATGGTCCCCGTGGCGTGCTCGATTGCAAGGCGACTGACCAGGACGACCCGACCGTCGACCCTCGCTTTGGCAAGGTCGGCAAGCAGACCATCAAAGACACTGGCCCCCTGACCAAGAAGCGGATGGAGACCATCGACGATGACATTGCTGCACGGGCGGTGGACTTCATCGAGCGGCAGTCCAAGGCGGACAAGCCGTTCTTCGTCTGGGTCAACTTCACACACATGCACTTCCGCACCCACGCCAAGCCGGAGAGCCTGGGCCAGTCCGGGCGGTGGATGAGCGAATATGCGGATGTGATGATTGACCACGACAAGAATGTGGGGACGGTGCTCAAAGCGCTCGACGACCTGGGGATCGCCGACAACACCTTTGTGATGTACTCGACCGACAATGGTCCGCACATGAACAGCTGGCCCGACGCGGCGATGAGCCCGTTCCGCAACGAGAAGAACTCCAACTGGGAGGGGGCTTACCGAGTGCCTTGCGTCGTCCGCTGGCCGGGCATGATCAAGGCGGGTAGCGTGTCCAACCAGATCGTGTCGCACTTGGACTGGTTCCCGACGTTGTTGGCCATGGCCGGCAACATGGAGGCCAAGCAAGAGCTGCTCGACGGCTATTCGCTCGGCGACAAGACCTTTAAAGTCCACCTCGACGGCTACAACCTGGTTCCCTACCTGACTGGTCAGCAAGCGAAGAGCCCGCGCGAGTCGTTCATCTATTGCAACGATGACCAGCAAGTGACCGGGCTGCGCTACGACAACTGGAAGATGGTGTTCATGGAACAGCGGGCCCGCGGCACCCTGCAGATCTGGGCCGAACCGTTCGTAACCCTGCGGATCCCCAAGATCTTCAACTTGCGTCTCGACCCGTACGAGCGGGCCGACGTCACCTCGAACACCTATTATGACTGGCTGCTCGACCACGTCTTCCTGCTGGTGCCGGCCCAGGAGTATGTGGGCCAGTTCCTGGCCACGTTTAAGGACTACCCGCCGCGACAAAAAGCGGCCAGCTTCAACCTGGATGAGGTGATGCGTAAGCTGCTGGAGAGCGGGGGCAGCAAGTAAGTGTGATCCGTGTGACTCCCGGACGCTCGTCCGGGAGTCGAACCTCCGGCCATACGAACGCACTTCTGGGTCGGACGGAAAAAACGCGAATGTCCCAAGGCAGCCGCTATATATACATATAGTCAGTAATTCTGCGCATGAGCTCCGCTCGTGTCAGTACCGTGGAGCCGGAGCAGGTGATCGGGGAACTGTGGTATGGAAGCGGGACAGTTTCCGGACAGTTCTGGGACAGTTCCGGGACAGTTTCCAGACTTTTCTGGGCGTTTTCACTGTGGGAAGGCACGCAGGAATGGCCGTTCTGGAGCGAGGCAATCGATTGTGGTGAGCTGTAAACACTGTGTAGCCAGATACTTACGCACAATGATTCGCTTCGGGGCTGAGCCCTATCCTGTGTTCGAGACTCGCTGGGCGGGCTCATCTGGTCGACCGGGGATGTTCTTGGGCGAGATCTTTTCGTCTGTGAGCCGTTCCGCCAGCGGGGATCCCACTGCTGATCTTGCCGGGAGGCGGGTACACCCGGGCCATTGTTCGCCACCTGGGGGTGACCGTGGCTAGGTTGCTAAAGTGGCCAGAACGAGCCTTGGCGGAGGCCTAACCTGGGAGTCCAACAGTGCCCGCAGCGAGCGGTGCGGTAGAAGCGCGGTTTGGCGATCCGAACCGCGGGGTGTTACGCCGGGAGGTCGGCGTCTTCGGCGCCACGATGCTGGGATTGGGATCGATCCTCGGCACCGGGATCTTTGTGAGCGTAGGCATTGCCGCGGAGGCGGCTGGGCCTGCGGTGCTTTTGGCGATTATGGTGGCGGCGGGGGTGGCAACCTGTAATGGCTTGAGCAGTGCCCAGCTGGCCGCAGCCCATCCGGTCAGCGGGGGCACGTATGCCTATGGTTACCGCTGGCTGCACCCGGCACTGGGCTTTTCGGCGGGGTGGATGTTTGTTTGTGCCAAGACGGCCTCGGCGGCTACCGCCGCTCTGGGCTTCGCCAGCTACGGGTTGCACCTATTCCAGCTGGAGGCGGTGGGTAGGCGAAACTTGCTGGGGCTGGCCGCGGTGGTGGGGTTGACCTTCCTGGTTCTGGCGGGAATTCGCCGCAGTAGTCGGGTCAACACGGCCATTGTCGCGGTTACCCTACTTGCCTTGGTCGCGTTGATCGTTGCCGGACTGCCGACTATTGTCACCGACGGCCCCAGGAACCTGACTCCCTTCTTTGCTCCGGTGGCGGCCGACACCTCCCCGGCCGCTGGGTTCCTGAAGGCATGTGCCTTAATGTTCGTTGCCTATACCGGGTATGGTCGGGTGGCTACCTTGGGCGAAGAGGTGCGTGCGCCGCAGCAGAACATCCCTCGGGCGATCGTTGGCACGCTGCTGGTATCGTTCGTCCTCTACGTCCTGGTTGGGTTGGTGGGTTTGGTGGCGGTCAGCGCACCAAGTCTGGCTGCGGGCGTAGACCAGCAGGCAGCCCCTTTGGAGCTGGTGGCGCGGACGCTCTCTGTACCCGGACTCGACATATTGGTGTCGCTGGGGGCGGTCACGGCAATGCTCGGCGTGCTGCTGAACCTGCTGTTGGGCGTGTCTCGGGTGATGTTGGCCATGGCCCGCCAGGGGGACCTGCCCGGAGGGTTGGCTCGGGTTGACCGTTCGGGTACGACACCGGTCGCCTCCGTCCTCTTGGTCGGTGGGGTGGTTGGCATCCTGGTGCTGGTTGGCGATCTCGAGCGGACCTGGTCATTCAGTGCATTTACGGTGCTGATCTACTATGCGATCACCAACCTCGCGGCTCTGCGTTTGACTCCAGAGGACCGGCTCTATCCTCGCTGGTTGGCGGTGGTCGGCCTCATTGCCTGCGTGTTCTTGGCCTTTTGGGTGGAGGATGTGATCTGGGGGATGGGTCTGCTGCTACTGGGACTCGGATTGATGTGGCACTGGGGGGCCAGGTATTTGGGAAAACGGGTACGTCCGTGATGGTCGTCGATGTTTGGTTTTGTTCAGCGAGGTGCCCAAGGAATTCGTTGGTTGCAGCTGGCATGGTCGGTGAAGGCGAGAGTGTTGGCAGAGCAAAGGGAAACGAGTTGGTCGGGATAGAGATGTAGGAATGGACAGGGAGGAACAGGGAATTCCCCCCTTGGTCGAGATGTCAATGGGCATTGGCGAGCAGGGTATCGATCTGTGTTTGGACGGCAACGTCGTCTTGCAGCGAGTACTTATGATGGTCGGTCATATCGACTTCGACACAGTCAGTGGGCTGTTCGATCGGTTCACGTGCCAGCGCCTGGTCGATGTCGGCCAGAAGCCGCTTGAAAGGATAGGGACCTCCCTCAAGTTCCAAGTGATACCGCGCCTCTCGTAACAGCCGGGCCAACTCTTCTGCCTTGCTGAACAGGGCAGCTAGACGGGTCGCCTGCAGGCGATCCTCGCCCAGAGCGAAGCCTTGCAATTTTCCGGACGTCCAGACGGGTACCAAACTGTTGCGCATCCCCGTTCTCCTCATTGAAACAGTGAGTGGGGTGTCGTGTTGGACACCCTCGACTGTTGACCTCACGCCGCTCCTTTGGGACGCATCCTTCCTCGTAGCATGCGGCCGGCATCCCACACGACCACCTCCGGCACGAGCACGGGCCATATTCGTGCCATAAGGTCATTCTATTCATTCGAAGCCAATCTGTCGTGTTAAACTTTTGCCAATTCCGTCTGGACCTTGTGGGCGGGCAAGGAGACGGTAAAGAGCGTTTTCGCGGATGGTAGAACGTGGGAAAATCCCATTGAACTTCCCGCCCAGACGTGGAGTCGATAGGGTAAGATATTTATAATGACCATGAACCAGCAGAGCTCGGTTCGCATCCCTCCAGGTGGCGAGTCCGAATGCCCTCGTAGCTCAGGGGATAGAGCATCGGTTTCCTAAACCGGTGGTCGCAGGTTCGAATCCTGCCGGGGGTATTTGCGTTGGCATGGCAGGGGGGAATGCGTTCGTCATTCCCTTTCGCTTGATTTCGAGCGTTTGACTCACTTCCATGCACGGCAGACGTGCTTTCCGTTTCCCGATTGTGAAGAAGACCAGCCGCGTGGAATTGTTGGGGATCCGACCAACAACTTCTCGGGTTGGCATTTTGCAGGATTCCTCGAGTTAGGCGGCCAATTATTGAGCAGAACTTGCAGTCCCCATAATCAGTGAATTCCTTGAAGTCCTGCGAACTGGAATGCCGAAATCTTAGTGTGCGATGCCGCACATCGTATCCATCGAACGCGGAGGACCTGCGAAGTTGGCATGCTGAGGGTCGCTGTAGCGAGTCGCGTCAGGGGGGCAGGACCGTGCTAGTCCGGTTTCCAGGCTCCGGGGTCGTCCGCCCGGGCGGCAGGATGGCCTGCTGGTTAGGAATCATCGTACTCGCCGGCGGTCTATTGGGCCGCCTGGCGGCGCAGACTCAAGATGCCAATACGCCTCTGTATTTCGCCCACCGCTCATTTCAATTGCCTTTTCAACTCAACCAGGTACAAGGGACCGTCCGCGAAGTAGTTGTTTATGCGTACGAGCGAGGTCGCGATCGGCGCTGGCGACAGGTCGGCCGCGCGTTACCCACTCAGAAGCTCCCTGTTCGACTGGACGCGGATGGGGATTATCTGTTTGCCGCTCAAATTCAGTTTACCGATGGAAAGGCTTCACCT
Organism: uncultured Alcaligenaceae bacterium; assembly: GCA_964410665.1. Lineage (GTDB taxonomy): Bacteria > Planctomycetota > Planctomycetia > Gemmatales > Gemmataceae > CAYPIE01. The sequence continues at coordinate 14,742 of CAYPIE010000033.1, read as the reverse complement.
GCCAATGTCGACGATTTGGCAGCGACTACGCGAATCATTGTCGATACGATCCGGCCGGACATTCGCTTACGTGCCATCCAGGGGCGGAATTCCAGCACGGCTGGGGTAGATTGGTCCATCCAGGATGCCAACCTGGAGCTGACTTCGATTCGCTTGGAGTGTCGCTATCTTGGGCAGAAGCGCGACTGGTTCAACATCACCGATGGCTTTCGGCCGGCCTCTCGAGGTGACTATCTATGGTCACTCAGGCCTGGCCAGCAATTGGAAGTGCGGATGCGAGCTCAAGATCGTGCAGGCAACGAGGCGGTGTCCGCGACAGTGGTCACACCCCCATCAGGGAAACCCACCACGGTCCGTGAACCCATGCAGCGGGATATGGCCGCTCGTCCTGCTTATACGACGAAAGTCGATCATTATTTGCCTCGAAAGGCGGTCGAGCTCAATGTCACGATTGAATCGGGCAAGTCCGGCCTGTCGACAGTAGACCTCTTCGTGACCCGAGGCGATCAATCGGGGACCCTATGGGAACAGGTCAACAATGCTTTACAACCGGCCAAGTCCGACCGACCACCCGATGGTAGTGGTCAGGGACTTGAACGACGGGTGTTGCGATATGATGCTCCCAGTGAAGGTCTTTACGGGTTTGTCATAGTCCCACGTAGCGGTGTTGGCCTGGCGGAGCGACCTCCACAACCGGGTGATCCACCCCAGGTTTGGGTCGAGGTAGATCAAACTCCTCCCCAGCTTGACATCCTGGATGTCCGTGTGGTGCCGAGCGATCCCGGCGGCGAACATGGCAATCAGGTGATTATCCGCTGGCAGGCGACGGACAAGAATCTCGAAAACCAACCCATCGATATTGAGGTATCCGAGCAGGCCCCCAAGCTCAACTCGGGGCAACAGACTGACGCCCAGAATGTTCCCAGCGGCCAATGGAAATCGATTGCCACTAAGCTGGACAATCGAGGCGAATACCGCTGGACTCCACCGAATACTGACCCTTTTAAATTTTGGGTGCGCGTACGAGCTATCGACCGCGCGAGCAACATGACCCCAAAGGTCTGGCCAAAGCCGGTGATCATTGACTTGCAAAAGCCCAAGGTGAACCGAATTCAAGTCGAGACGATTTTCGATCCGCCGAGCTCTTGAGCGAATGACCGATTCAGGTTGGCCCATTCCCTCACCCTCTCGGCTTTTCGGTTGCAAGGGTGTTGCTTAGGAAAAATCCATCACGGTTCAAAGATTGATCGAGGTGGGTAAGCCAATCGTCAGCGGAAGACTCTACCCGCCTGGGAGTGTCGGGTATGTGTGAATGACGTGGCAATTCCCAGGTTGGGTCAGCTAAATGGCTTCCTTGCAATCGCGGAATGATCCGCGTATAGTTCAAGGGTATTTTGGTCCATTCAGCGATATTAGGAAGCTACTACGACGGTGCGGGAAGAAGGATCTTCCGTCTGGGAGCGGGGGAATACGGTTCCCGATCAACCCCGCAAGAGGTACATCATGGCCCCATTGAAGATCCGGCGGTTCGACTGTGCCTCGCCGAAGGCGGCTGCTCAGCTGAGAGCGCTCCGTGATCAGTTCGGAAATGAAGGGGAAGTCGTTTCGGCCAAGGACCGAAAGCGTACGCAAGCCGTTTTTGGTGAAGCTTTGTCGCCGATCCGTGCCGTGGAGCGGATCTGCCACGATGTCCGCGACAAGGGTATGGATGCTCTGTTGTACTACACCGAGCAGTTTGACAAGTCGAAGCTCACCCCCGAAACGGTCCGCGTTTCTGAAGAAGATCTCGAAGCAGCCTATCGAGCGGCAAACCCCGAATTTCTGGACACCATTCGCCGCATTCGGGAAAACATCACCCAGTTTCAATCGGGCATCCTACATTCAAGTGCCGAGTTGCGGGTACTGGAACATCATGAGTTGCAACTTCGTTACCGACCCATGCAACGGGTCGGGTTTTGCGTTCCTGGGGGAGCTGCGGCTTATCCCTCCTCGCTGATGATGACTGTCTGCCCAGCCCAGGTCGCGGGTGTGAAAGAATTGGCGGTGGTCATGCCGCCAACCCCTTTCGGCGCGGACAACCCCGACATGCGGGCAGTCTGCCACCTCCTGGGCATCCACGAAGTTTATCGTATCGGTGGGGCTCAGGCTGTAGCTGCACTTGCTTATGGGGTTGAGGGAATTGCTCCGGTCGATATGATTGTTGGGCCTGGTAATCTGTTCGTCGCCCTAGCGAAAAAGCATGTCTACGGTAAGGTGGCCATCGATTGCATCGCCGGTCCTAGCGAAGTCGTGGTGGTGGCCGACAACACCGCCTTGCCGCACTTTGTGGCCATGGATCTGATTGCCCAAGCCGAGCACTCTCCTGGAGTGTCGATTTTGGTGTGTTGGGATGAGGGAATGTTTGATCAGGTTCAGACTGCTCTCGAAAAGCAGCTTGCTGAGTTAACCCGAGGGGACTTGGCCCGCGATTGTCTAGAGAAGTTCGGGGCATTTATCCTAGCCCGCGATGAGGAAGAAGCAATCCAGGTAGTGAACCTTCTTGCTCCGGAACACTTGCATATCCAAACCCGCGATCCTGAAGGGTTCGCCGATCAGATCGACCATGCTGGAGCGATGTTTCTTGGCGCCTTCACACCGGTGGCCTTGGGCGACTATGCCGCGGGTCCGTCGCATGTGCTTCCCACAGGGGGAACTGGGAAGTTTGCTAGTGGGCTCTGTGCAAACGATTTTCTCAAGCGGACGAGCCTGTTGCTGTATACCCGTAACGGACTGCGGGACCTGGCGGACGATGCCATTGCCCTGGCAGAAAAAGAGGGGCTGACCGCGCATGCAGCCAGTATCGACATGCGGCTGCGTGACCTGCCCCGCGCGGCTCGCCCGAACCGTAAGCCCGAGAAGCCGGAGCCACTCGAAGCAACCCCCGCAAAACAACCGGTTGCTTCCGATAAGCCCAAGAAACCATCGACTGCCAAGCGCCAAAGTAGCAAACGCGACTGACCCCTATGCTATCTCGTATTCGACCGATGATCCGCGCGATGCAGGGTTATGTTCCTGGCGAACAACCGCGCGTTGAATCCATCCTTAAGCTCAATACCAACGAGAGTCCTTATCCGCCCTCACCCCGGGTTTTTGAAGCGATCCAGGCGGTCTTGACAGGGGATCAGCTACGCAAATATCCCGATCCCAGCGGCCGAGACTTTCGCCGGGCCGCAGCAGTGGTTCTGGGGGTCGAACCCGAACAGATCCTGATCGGTAATGGCTCCGACGATGTGCTGACCATTCTAACGCGAGCCTTTGTTCCTGAAGGGGGTGTCATGGCGACTCTCACCCCCAGCTATATTCTCTACCGCAATCTGGCCGAGATTCAGGGAGCCGAACTCAAGTTGGTTCCATTCACCGCAGACTGGCAGATTCCGACCAACGGGTCGATCCCTGAGGCTGATCTGACCTTTCTGGCCAATCCCAACTCACCTTCGGGAACGATGCTCGATGGCGATTCCATCCGCCACTTCTTGGATCAGTTTGCGGGACCTCTAGTGCTGGATGAGGCCTACGTTGATTTCGCTGAGCACAATGGTCTAGAGTTACTCGCCACGGGACGGGTCATAATCACGCGTACGCTGAGTAAGTCCTATGCTTTGGCCGGGATGCGTTTTGGCTATGCCGTCGCTGAGCCTGGGGTGATTGCCGAGTTGCTCAAGGTTAAGGATTCCTATAACTGCGATGTGCTCAGTCTCGCCGCAGCCACCGCCGCCATCTCCGATCAGTCGTATCTTGCTGAGGTCCGTCGTAAGATTACTGCAACTCGGCAACGTCTGGAGTCGTCATTGCAAGCATTGGGTTTTCAGGTAACCCCCAGTGCCACCAACTTCGTCTGGTGTCGGCGACTGGATCGTCCCGTGCAGCCAGTCTATGTCGCTCTCAAGGAGCGTGGCATTCTCATCCGCTACATGCACTACCCCAACTACGGTGATGGGTTGCGAATTACGGTGGGCACCGATACTGAGATCGACCGGTTACTCGAGGAATTACGGGCTTTGCTCTGAGCCCGGGATATCCATCGTGCTGACGTTCAAGATTGCCACGCAGAGGCCTTTGTGCTTTCCCAGGGTAGTGCTTGGCCGCAACGTCCTGCCGTTGGGAATGGGTCAGGCACACTTCGGTGACCGTGAACCGACTAGATGGGGCCGAATGAGCGGCCTGGCTGAAGAATGACTCTCGAGTCAGTAGAAGTTGTTTGTCCTTGCTCGGGCAACCCGTCTCAGTTTTATCCATATTCGAACAGTGTTTATTGTTTGACTCGCAAACGTATCTCAGGCTTGGAAGGAGTCCTGGATGCCATTCGTCGATCGTTTCCGCAGGTCGCGTTTGATGTTCGAATGCTTGGAAGCACGCAATCTGCTGACCAGCATTTTTCTGGAAGAATCATTTCCCGGGATTCCTGATACCAATAGCCAACCACCGGATCCCGTTGGAGCTGCAGGCCCAGCGAATCTGCTGGCGGTAGTCAACTCGCGCATCAGCCTGTTCAGCAAGTCGGGCACGTTACTCGAGACTGCCGACCTAGATGTGTTCTCCGAAGGAAAGCGGGGCTTTTTCGGAGAGATTGATGCCAACTTCGGTTCGTTTGACCCTTATCTATTCTATGATCGCTACAGCGAGCGTTACATCGTGGTCGCCGAAGAGGTAGAGTTTGGCTCCAATGGTCAGCGAGGTGGACCTGGAGCCGATGAGGCGTACTTGTTAATCGGCGTCTCGACCTCGAGTACTCCGGACGATTTGGATGTGGTGCCTGGGGATACCGATAACGACTGGCATGTGTATCAGCTCCCGGCCACGGCCGATTTCGGGACTGGTCTGGCCTGGATCGACTATCCCAAGATCGTTGCCGATGCAGACGGCATCTTTATCACCGGCAACTACTTTGGGTTTGGGGGCAGCCGGCCATTTCGAGGTTCGCAAGTGATCCGTCTTGATAAAGAGCCACTACTCAACGGAACCTTGGGCGAGATCGTGGAGCGGCCGGTGGTCAATGGGGCTGGGTTGTTTCCCGCCCAGTCGATTTCCCGGGATTCGGATGACCCGCAGTTGTTTGCCGAGCGGCTGCCTTCGGGGATCCGCATTTGGCAGATGAATGACGCTGGACCACTTGAGGTCGCGGCAACCTTGGCAGCGCCCAACGGGGAGTTCTTTGGTGGGGCACCCCAGCCAGGCACCGGATCGACTCTGGATACCTTGAGCCCACGGATGATTAGTGCTCTATGGCGGGATGATGCACTCTGGACCACCCATACGGTAAGCGTCGATGGAGATGCCACCGTCCGTTGGTATCAGATAGACACCACGGATAGCTTTCAGCTAACCCAGCAAGGGGACATTAACCCTGGCGTAGGCATCCACACCTATTTGCCGGCCCTAGCCGTCGATAGCTTGGGCAACATGGGCATTACCTATACTCAGAGCTCGACCAATCAGTTTCCCACCATGATGATCACCGGCCGGGAGGCCGATGACCCGCTGGGCTTTACTGCGCCGGGGGTGGTGGTCCGAGCCAGCGACACCAGCTATCTCCCAGGGACGACAGGAGTCCGCCGCTGGGGCGATTACGCGGGCATGAGTGTCGATCCTCTTGATGATCGTACCTTCTGGGCCTACCACCAGTTTGCCGCCACCCCACAGACTTGGGGCACCCAGTGGGGTGGCTTCCGAGTGGAGAGCACTTTTCCCGATGTCGGTGATACATTGACCACCAGCCTTGACCTAGCTCTCCCCTTGGCCGGTGGGAGTAGTACGGTGGTCGAACAGCTAGGCAATGGACAGTTTGGCCAGCGTGACGTCGATTTATATCAGTTCGCAGCCGAGGCTGAGGCAGTTCTGCTAGCAGAGACTCTCTTGCCGATCAGCGGCGAACCGGTGGATACCATTCTCCGGCTCTTCGATGCGACCGGATCCGAGCTGGTCTTTGATGACAACGGAGGGAGTGATGCCTATGCTGCGATCACTGCTACCTTGCCGGACACAGGTACGTATTATCTGGGGGTATCGGGATCTCCGAATGCCGGCTATAACCCCACTCTTGAGGAGAGTGGGGTCAGTGGAGCGATCGGAGACTATCGTCTGGAAGTGACTGTCAACCCGCTCCGTCTGGATGTTGGCGACAGTCTTGATACCAGTTTGGATACGGCCATTCGTTTCGCCGAGGGGAGCTTTATCCGCCCACGTGAGGCACTTGGTAATGGACCATTTGCCGATCGAGATGTCGATCTTTATCGCCTGGAGGGGCCGTTAGGGGCGACCTTGAGTGTGGAAACATTCTTGCCCCAAGATGGGGTGGGAGCGGACACTGTGCTCCGTCTGTTCGACGCGAACGGCGAGGAGCTGGCGTTTAGTGACGATATCGATACCAACAATGGCAATTTCTTCTCCCGCATTGTCTACACCTTCGATCGTTCTGGGACCTACTACTTGGGCGTTTCCGGATTTGGCAACGATATTTACGACCCAGTAGTGGCCGGGAGTGGTTTTCCCGGAGGGGTTGGCGATTACGGCCTCCAGATCTTGCTTCGGGATATCCCTGATCTTGGCGATACCCTGATGACCAGTAAAGATACCGGCATCGGCATGGCCGGGGGAACGTACACTGTCCGGGAGGTAGTGGGCAACGGGCCCTTTTTTGACTTTGACGTGGATATCGTCCAGCTTACGGCACTTGCCGGGGCCATCGTTACTGCGGAGACCTCTGCGGTCGAGGGAGGCGCTCCTGCAGATACCATCCTTCGCTTGTTTGATGCCTCGGGCACGGAGCTCGCGAGGGATGATGAGGGAGGTCAGGACAACTTTTCTCGACTCACCTTCACTCTCCCGGAAACGGGCATCTACTACGTGGGAGTATCGGCTTTTCCCAACCTGACCTATGATCCTACTGTCGGGGGTAGTGGGGAGTTTGGCTTCCTCGGCGATTATCAGCTCGACCTGGTCACCGAATCACCTAGCTTCCAGGTTGTGGGGATCTCGCCTAAGCCGAGTGGTGTGCAGGTGACTTTGAATCGACCAGTCGATGCCAGCCAACTCAACCTGGTGGACGCCGTTGCTGCCCTTGGACCGCCCGATCTCTCCTTGGTGGGAAGCGGTCCGGATGGCCAATTGGGAACCGCAGATGATGTTGGGGTGGCTGGGACGTTGGTGATCGATGCGAGTGAAACACAGTTGACCTTGGTGCAAACCGGGGGCCTGCTTCCCGAAGGAGCATACGCCCTAACGCTCCGTTCCGCGGCGAATGCCTTCCAGGATCAGGCTGGAATGCTGCTGGACGGGGACCAGGATGGTATCGCCGGGGGGGACTTTACCACGATGTTTACCGTCCAACCGGTGGCACCAGGAACGGTGGTCGTCGGGCTGCCTGACTTTGCCCGTGGCGCTGGGCAAACAGTCCAGGTTCCGGCGACGGAAACGGGGTTACCCATCCAGCTAAGTGATGGCAGTGGGATTACCCACGTCCAGCTCACTCTGAGTTTCGACCCTGATCGGCTCTCTATCGATGGGATCGAGCTTGGTGAGGGTGTCCCTGGCGGTTCGAGTGCCGAGCTCCGAGTAACGTCCTCCGGGATCGCCGAACTTACCTTTTCGGCACCATCACCTCTCCCGACAGGGGAGATCAATCTGGTTTATTTCCGAGCCACGGTCCCCGATACCGCCCCATATCCGAGCAAGCAAGTCCTTATCCTCAGCGAGGTGGTAGTCAATGACGGAGCGATCCCAGTCCAGGTTGATGCCTCCGTCCATGTCACTGCATACTTCGGCGATACCACCGGGGATGGTTTACTCACGGTGAGTGATGTGGTCGAGACACTCCAACTGGCTGCGGGGCAGACTGCCGGATTCCTTAGCTATCAGCTCGCCGATCCCTTGCTCTTGGCAGACATTGATGACAGCGGCAGTGTCACCGTCAGCGATGTGTCCTTGCAGCTGGCGGCGTCGGCAGGGAGCCCGGTCAGCTCCATTCCTGCTTTGCCGGGGTTGACCGAGTTGCCAACCCCCGAAGGACCCGATCCGAAACTCTCTTTGCCCCGTGACATCACAGTCTTCCCCGGTACATCAGTCGTAGTACCGCTGCAGCTTGAGATTACCGAGCCGAGTGGAGCTGCGTTTGATGCCGGAACGGTGGTGTTGACGTACGATCCACAGGTGTTCACTCTGGCGTCGGTTGAGATCGATGCGTTTTTGCACCAAGTCGGCTTTCGTACCTTGGTGCATGCTGAAGTTCCAGGCCAGATCGTTTTGAGCTTTGTCTCGTTGGAAGCGGTGAGCCTTCCCTTCGGATTTATGACCGATTTATTACGATTCACCCTTGCGGTTGCCCCAGCTGCGGCCGCGGATCGCCTTGCTTTGAATCTCATGGCTGTCCATGAAGGGATCACGACAGGACTCTTTCATCGTGGGGAAGGATTGATCCTGCTCCCAGCACCGACAAACGCCAGTGATGACCCCATCGATGGGCTTATTCGGGTTATCGTTCCGCAACCACCTGAAGCGTATACCCGCCCCCAGCCTCAGTTGGGCTGGGTGTGGATCCCCCTTCAAGAACCGAAGCGGCAAGAGATGCACTCGATCGTCGAACCGGAACGAGAACAAGCCGAAGAATTCGAAGCCTCGATCCCACTGCGTGTGCAGAAGCCAACTAGCATCTTCTTCTGGCAACAAGACACTTCGAAGATTGATACAAATCTTGAAGCTATCCCGGATGAGCTTGACGTAAGGTGTCTGGAGATGAAGGTGTAAGCAAGTGAGAGACACTGCCACCCGACCCCTCAGAGATTCTTTTGAGAAGGACGGGTGGCACGGACAGCATCAGTGGCAGCAAGCCATCGCACAGGGATTACAGCAGGCCGGCAGGCAGGGGTTGCACACCGGCACTTCCTTGGTGACACACTTGGGAACACACTTCATCACGGTAACGCACTGTTTGACCGGGACACACTTGGTCACGGTGCGGTAGGCCGTGTAAGGAACCTTCCGGGTTTTGCACACCGTGGTAGTGATCGTCTTGGTCTGCGGCACGCACTTCATGCGGGTGACCGGAACCATGTCGGTAACGGTCTTGGTTTTGTAGGTGCAAACCTTCTTGCACACCGGCACGCACTCACGGACCGTCTTGGTCTTGCAGACCGGTTCACAGACCTTTTCGCGGCAGGTCTTGGTCCGAGTCTTGAGCTCGTATTCCGGACAGCAAGGAGTGTTGCCGCACAGCCGGGCGAACAGACCGGGCTTCTTCTCGACGCACTCGGTCACACAGTATTTGCGCTTGACGGTCTTGGTCCGGTAGTCGACGTAGGACACCTTCTTCTTGACCCGCTTGTATTCGATCTTGGTCGTCATGACCGGGACCTTGATGCAACGGGTCCGAGGTTCCATGACACACTCGGGGACCATGCGGTTGACCGTGATGGTTTTGGTACAGGGCTCGGTATACGTTTCACAGCGATAGGCCGTGTAAGGGACTTGTTGACACACCTGCTTATAGGTGACGCGTTCGACTTGAACGGGTACCTGAACATATTCGATCGTTTGGATCTTGCAGGTGGTGACACAGCCCGAGCCGATCAGCGCGTGGGGAGCCCCGCCGGGAGCGGCATGGTGGCCGGCCTTCAAGCATGGGGCGAGCACTACTGCCAGGCTACAAGCTACGAACATCTGACGCATGGGATGCCTCCTCAGAACCGTTGCAATCTCGCGAGGCCTCGGCGCTTGGTCCTTGATCAACGTTTGCCGATGCCCGACACAGAATTGGTGTGTGCCTCTACTATGCGCCTGATTCGAGCAGTGCGAAGAAAATCGCTTCGGGCAATTCGGAAAAACTAGGGGTTTTTGATCCCATTACGCAAAGCAGTTCGGTTTCAACGGATGGCCGGAACACCAAAGCGGTAGCGGCCGGATGTCTCGGGGCGGTTCGCATGGCAGGACCCGCGGAGTCGGACTGTTCAGAGCTTGGCCCAAGGTCCTATGATACTCCCTGGTGACCTATCCTCTGCTCACACAATTCGTTGGAATTTGTTTTCAGGACTTCTTGGTTGGAGCTGCTATGCACACAAAGGATGCTATTCGTGCCACGCTAGACACCAGTATGATGGTCCAGTCGGCTTATCTTGCCGACTTGAATGATGAAGAGCTGTTGATCCGACCCGTGCCCGGTGCCAATCACATTGCTTGGCAGCTTGGCCATCTCATCCAGTCGGAAAACAGCATGCTCGAGGCTCTGAAGCCGGGAGCCGCGGTGGAATTACCGCCAGATTTTGCCGAACAGCATGGCAAGGAGACCGCCTCGCAGGAACCGCCCACGGGGTTTGCCACCAAAGCAGAATATATTGACTTGCAAAATCGAGTTCGAGAGCGGCTCAACCAGCTCCTCAACGAAATCAGCGATGCCGACCTGGTCAAGCCGAACCCTGGCCCAACCGCTTCTTTCGCACCAACCCTCGGCAGCCTGCTCGTATTGGCCGGCACGCACATGCTCATGCATGTCGGTCAGTATGCCGTGGTTCGACGCAAGCTCGGCAAGCCCATCGCGATCTGAGTGTTGTGGCACCCGGCCGTTGGTCGACCGGGTGCGTCTACACATCATTACAGCGAACGCAGATAGGCAAGCAGATCTTCGAGCTCTTGTTCGCTGAGCTTGCCCTTACCCACGACCTTGTCTGGATCGTGGTCTCCGGTCAACACCTCGCGCAACGACCTGGCCCGCCCGTCATGCAAATACAGCACCCGATCGTAACTGCCTTGGAGGCTGGGCGGGTTGTAACGTGGGTAGCGGTCATTGGCTTCCCCAGTGCCGACGTCATACGTTTGGGCACGGGTAAACTCTGGCGGCTTATGACAACGGGCACAGTCGGCCTTGGCACTGAAGAACACTTCCTTGCCCCGAGCTGCCTCCGGCGTCAACGACCCATCCGTTCGGCGATAGGGGTTGGGGGGTGTCTCTAGAGTGTCCAAATAAGCCAGAACCGCTTGAACATCGGCATCGGTGGGTTGCTTGCCGAGCATGGTCTCAGTCAGCGACTTGTCCATGGCAGCCTCAAGATCTTCTTGCCAGCCGTGCCAGGTCCACGGGCCGGTCTCCCGGAGGTTGCGCAGGCTCAACACCGCTTTGAAGTTTCCGAAACGGCCGTCGTTACGGGTGTCCATACTGATGGCATTGGTGTGTCCTTCGTAGTGGCAACTATGACAAGAATACCACTGATCGAGCGAACGCTGGCCATCGTAGAAGATGGCCTCACCCTGTCGGGCTAACGACGGCTCTTGCCGGCCGCCCAGCTCGATGGTCCGCACGACCTTACGGCTCTTGAGGCTGACCAGCTGAACCGTGTTGGAAAGGTAGTTCGCCACATAGACCGTGTCCCCATCCTTGCTGAAGCGGACGAACATCGGTCGGCCGCCGAGGGGGATGCGGTAGAAGCGTTCGGGATCGACACGCAGATCTTCATCGATGTGGTCGCCTGGTCCGCCATAATCTTTGAACGGAAGTCCCGGCAACTTGTAGACCAGCAGTTCGTGCGTCCCCGAGGCGGCACAAACTAACCATTGCTCATCGGGGCTAATGGCCAGGCCATGCGGGTCACTCACGGCCTCGCCCTGGGGGTCCAAGGCAATGGCCTCTCGCCGAGCTTGTTTGTCCAGGCGGACCCGAGCGATTCGGCTCGCCAACACCCAGCCCAGACGAATGTTCCGGGGCGTGATTGGGTTGTGACGATAGATCATCCAAGGTGCGTACACATACTGGCCATCCTTCGACACCTGCATCTGGCCGAGGTTGAGCCCCAGGAAGTCCTCGATGAAAAGCTGCTTGCCGGCTTTGGTGTCGACCACCGCCACGCCACCGTTGCCATTGACGCCGACTGCCAATCGATTGCCATCGGGCGACAGTGCCAGGTAGCGCGGCCAGCGGCCGACCGGGATCTTGCATACGAGCTGTTGCTGCTCTAGGTCGACCACAGCGATCTGATCACCACTCGTCAGGGCCACATATGCCCGCTTGCCATCTGGCGAGACGGCAACGCCGCGCGGCTCAAAGCCGAGGTGGATCTTGCCGACCTCGCGGAGGTTTTGGGGGGGTCGTTCGTAGATGTGCAGGTCGCCGGCGTAGGTGGCGGTGACCAACAGGAGACGCTCGTCAGGGCTCAGCACCAGGGCCGAGGGACGGTGACCAGTCGGAACTTCCGCAACCAACTTGCCGCTGGCGACTTGAATCATAGACACGGTGTCTGAAGTCTGATTGGCGGTAAACAGCCATTGCTCATCGGCGGTCAGCACGAGATCGACCGGGGATCGATCTCGCTGAACGGCTTCTGCTGCATGGATGGAGGCGGAGGCTAGGTGGTCCCCGGGAAGTTGCCACCAACAGAACAGGGTAGCTAGGGGGATCAGTAGCATCCCCAGCCAGCGACACGCACGACACGGCATGATGATCCTCGCAAGCGGTGCGATGAGCAACAAGGGACGGCAACCGAGCAGCGTCCCGGCGGGTAGTTTTATCATTAAACCCATTTTAGCTATGCTAGGCTCGCCTGGCAGCTGGTTTCTGAGGTTGAACGGGAAAACCAGATCCTGCCCGAATGAAACCGTTTCAGCATCGGCCCCCACGACCTCGGGCAGCTCATCCGAGAAGGTGGCCTTCTCGCTGTTGGACTTCCTTGGTTGCGTGATAAGGGTATAGGCTCATGTCGTAGACTCCGAAATCGAGTAAGGTGTCATTGGGCAGTCAAGCGTGCGTGGCCTGCAGGGCGGCTACGGCATGTTCTGAGGTACCGATCTGCTCAGGTTGCTTGAGCACCTCTACCATAAAGGGAACAGTGGCCGAACTCGGCTCCAATGACGCGCAAGGGTATGGATCTTGTTCCCTGCGGGTAATCTGCACTGCATCCGGCGGCAGCTTGGTTAAAACGAATGCAATCGCCCGAGGTTGCCAAACCAAACTTCTCCCCTCCAAAGTACGAGGTGAAGCAAGACGATGGCACATTTTCGACGAGGCGGACAAATCGGTCTGCTCCTACTGGTCGCTGTTCTGGGCTGTAAGGACCGGTCCATTTCGCTGGGCGAGATGGTCCGAGGCCAGGAGCGAACTTGTGTGCTGGAAACCCGAAACACCCCCCTGGCCGAGATCGTCGACCGCTTGCACCACGATTACGGCGTGCCCGTGTTCCTAGGCGAAGGCATCGATGGCCAGCGTGAGCTGTCGCTGGAACTCCAGCAATCCAGCTGGCAAGGCGTTCTCGAGGGGCTAGCTGCCCAGAGCGGCTTGCAACTGCAAGGGGATGCCCAAGAGGGCTACACGCTCGTGCAACCCGATCGACAACCATGAGCGATGACCTGTGGCAATCCACCCCTGCTCGACTGGCGGTGGGCAAAATCTTTCTCCTCGATGGCATCAACGGCGTTCGCTTACTCGCTGGCATGTTCGCCCGTGGTTTACGCGCGGCAGGTCTTGAGCATGCACTCGAGGAATTTCGCTGGAGCAAGGGCCTTGGCTTTGCTCCGCTGTTTTTCGACCTGTGGAATTCTCGACATCAGCGACACCAGGCGGACCGACTGGTCGAGCGGATTCGCCAGTATCGCCGGGATTATCCGCAGCGCCCGGTCCACTTCATCGCCCACTCGGGTGGGGCTGCCATCGTCGTTTACGCCCTCGAACGCCTCAGCGAGCAGGAAAAAGTGACCAGCGCCATTCTGGCCCACCCCGGCCTGTCCCCGATCTATGAACTGCAGCCCGCCCTCCGGAAAACCACTGCAGGCATCCTGGCAATTAGTAGTCTGGTGGATGCCTTCTTCCTCGGGTTTGGTACCACGGTGCTCGGTACCATGGATCGACGCTTTTCTCCCGCCGCCGGCATGCTCGGCTTTCGCCGGGGTACGCCCTTGTCTTCAACAGAGCCCGTGCATCCGCCACTGGAACAACTACGCTGGCATCCCGGGCAAATCTGGCGGCGTGGCTGGTATGGCTTCCATGTCATGGCCGGAACTCGCCGCTTTGTCGTCGGCACCATGGCGACCTGGATCCGCCAGGCGGAGGCCTCCTGGCAGCCTGCAACCAACACCTCCCTTGAGGACGCCGAAGTCACCCTGCAGACAGAAAATCGATAACATTTGCGGCAAGACAAGCATTTCCGTTCAGCCAGAAATCTAAAGCGGATCTCCGAGGCCTCCTTCAGGAGCAATCTGCTTGACGTAAGTGGTCTACAGGTAGCGATTTGCTGCGAATCACAAATGGCTGCAACACTCCAGGCTTCGTGGTCCTGCGCTCCTCAGGATGCTCGTTGAGACTCGCCTGGGAGACCAAATCCCCCCCGAAAGGCCCGGAAATGTCCTGGAAATGTCCCGGAAAATGCCAGGACGAACAGACAACCTTTCGAGCCACTCTCACATCGCGTTCCGCCGAGAAGATCCCTATATACTATATATGCGGACAGTTGAGCGGAATCGCCGAATGTTTTTACCAGACTCTCTCCAGACTGCTTCTGGCAAAGGACATGAATGCGTGAATGAAGATCATCGCTTATGGGAAGCCAAGCGGTTGCCGAAGTGGCCGAGGCGGTTGCGGTGCGGAAGAGGCAGAGGCGATTGCGGTGCGGGGAAAGAGGCAGAGGCGATTGCGGTGCGGGGAACCCCCGGACTGACGTCCGGGGCTCGCCTGAAGAGGCAGAAGCAGAGCTCCGGAACTTACGTTCCTGCGCAGTGCACAGTCTCTGCTCTGGC
>CAYPIE010000032.1:0-58276 GCA_964410665.1 uncultured Alcaligenaceae bacterium | reverse complement strand
GTGCCACCCAGCCGGCAACTCTAGTGCCGAACACCATTGGGTTCCCACCCGCCGAGCCGAGCGGTCGTACCGGTCAGGTGCCGTCGGGTGGCAGTTGAGCCCCGCCGCTGGCCCTGCGCTGCCTCGGCAGGTTCACACCCGCCGCTCCGAAAGACGGTCCATGCTAACCCTCCACGCACATGCGTTCCGGCCTGCAGTCCCGCTGCACATAGACCACACCCTGCGAAGACTCCGGGCGTGCCACCCTCGGTCTCGGTCTCCTTACCAGTTTCGATTTGCTACTTTCTCGCTTCCATTATCTGCTGCCCGAAGGGCAGCCGGGGCCGGACTCGGCTCGCTCAGGTATACGGCTGATAGGATTTTTCCTCGATCAACTCAGAGCCAAGCAGCTCATTGATCTGACGCTTCAAGGCCGCACGTCGGTCATTGGTGTGATAGACCGAGCGAGCCAGGGAAATAAACCGTTCGGCAAACTCCTGGGCCCGCTCACAGTCGCGGATGGCATCCTCGATCTCCCAGAGTTTTTCGTTCACCGTTCGGAGCTGGGCGGTTAACTGGGTAAGCTGTGCGGAAGTTGGGATGGCCGCATCGCGAACTGTGCGGAGCGCCTCGAGCTCGCGTGCGACATTGCGTTTTTTGGCTGGGTCAGCGATCCGTTCCTGTTTAATCTGAAGAATTGTAATTTTGTCGATAAGCTCTCCGACAGCGATAGGAACCTGGATAGACACCCCCAAGGATTTCGGCGAGGGAATGGACGGGGTTGGGATCCCTATCGAGTTGGGTTGTGGTTCCGGTACATCTTGCATGTTGTCGTTGTCCTCGGTTCGCTGCATTACCAGTCGGCCTCGGCCAGCCATTTCACGTTCCAGGGCAGTGCGAAGGCAAGCGACGACTGGCCCCCAGTCACCTGGTGTAGTTTGCCGAAAGATTCGCAGGGTGGGATACCACGGGCTATCCTCTCGGTCGAGCAACCAGCGCCAATCGGGCACCGCCGCCAGCATCAGCCAAGTCCGTACGCCCAACCCGCCGGCCAGATGAGCGATCGCAGTATCGACAGTGATAAGCAGATCGAGGTGCCTGAGCAGCGCAGCGGTATCCATGAAGGCACCGGTTCCTTCGTCCAGTTCTGCACTCCAATCAATCAAGCTGCCCGCCGGCAGGGCGTCAAGCTGCTCTGCGCCATCGCCCTTCTGCAGGCTAAAATAGTGAACACCGGGAATACCCAGCAGCGGCTCAAGCTGTTGGAGCGGCAGCGAGCGAAAGGCATCATCGGGGTGCTCGGGATTGCCCTGCCAGACCAGGCCAACTTTCAAGCCCGGATAGACCGCCAACCGAGCTTTCCAGTGATTGCTCAGGTTCGGATCCGCTTCTAGGTAGGGCACCTGCCGGGGCAGATTGTCGAGGGTTGTGCCCAGGATGTACGGTAAACTTAACAGTGGCGCCTGGAGGTCCACCGGCGGCACAGTATCTCCTTCGGCAATCAACCGGTCGATGCCGCGGCAGCGGCTCAAGAGCGGGATCAGCGGTTGCCGACAAGCAAGGTAGACGCTCCCGACTCGCTCTTTGACCCGAGGCATGTAGCGGATGAATTGCAGAATATCGCCGACGCCCTGTTCGACCGATAGAACCAAGGCCTCCTCGGGCTTTAGGGAACCGTCCCAACGTGGCTGCGGCCAGCGTGGAGCAGAGGCGTTTTTCTGTTGCAGCCGCCATTCGTACTCCGCCCAGCCCTGAGAATAATCGCCGCGTAATAACCAAAGGATGCCGCGGTTGGTGTGAGCTTCGGGCGAATCGGGTTGCAACGCCAGGGCCTGTTCAAAACGTTTGAGAGCCTGGTCAAGCTGTCCGAGCCGGGTGTACACATGGCCCAGATTGATCAGGTGTTCGGTCGCGTCGGGGTTTCGGGCCAGGCGCTTTTGATAATGCGTCAACGCCTCGTCAAGCCGACCCGACTTGCGTAGGGTCACGCCTAGATTGTGCTCGGCATCCGGGTAATGAGGCTGCCGGTGCAAGGCCTCACGCAGGTGGGCAATCGCTTCATCAAAGCGGCCGAGCCGCTGCAGGGTGGTACCGAGGTGGAAATGGGCCAACGCAGAGCTGGGACGCAGTCGAAGCGCGCAGCGGAGTTGCTGTTCGGAGGCGGCATACTGTCGCTCTCGTCGCAATACTGCCCCAAGATTCACCAGGGCATCGACATAGTCAGGGTAAAGAGTCAGCGCCTGGCGATAGGCGGCTATCGCTTCGGCATGGTGGCCCAGCTCCAGACAGGCATTGCCGAGATTTAGGTGAAAGACGGCGGTGTTGGGCTGGAGGCTGATTGCCTGCTGAATCCTGTCGAGAGCTTGTTTGGCCCGCCCGGTCTGCGATAGCAAGACACCGAGCAGATGGTGGGCATCGGCCAATTGAGGCTCCCGTTGCAGGATCTGTTGATACTGCTGCTCGGCCAGGGCAAGCTGGCCCGCTTGGTGCAGCCGCATGGCGGCGTGTAAGGCATCGGTGGGAGTTGGCATCGAAGGCTCGATCGAAGGGGATAGCGGGAATAACTCCTCCGTCCATGATTTTCCCGTTAAAATAGGTTTTTGGCTAGAGGTTCCCATCAAGAGCAGTTAGAACGCACCACCCTCTGGATACTTATGCAATCGGATCTTGATGGCTTGCTGGAGACAGTACGTGCGGTTCCTGAGGAGGACCTGCCGCGTCTCGTGTTCGCCGACTGGTTGGAAGAACACGACCAACCGCAACGCGCGGAGTTGATCCGGGTGCAATGCCGGCTGGTCAGCCCAGGAACCGACCTGGAAACGCGTCGCCAGTTGCAACAGCGTGAACGGCAGCTGCTCGACCGTTACGCTACCGAGTGGCTGGGCCTCGATCTGAGCCAGCGTTCCAGGGCCTGGCGGTATATCCGTGGTTTCCCCGAAGTCGTCGTGTCCGCGGACCGTTTGCCCCAGCTGGCACAAGCGATTGGTCAGGCGTGGGTGCAAACCCTGCGGATTGTGAATGCCCGAGATTACCTGGACCAAATTGTAAGCCATCCAGCTTTGCACCAGGTGGCCACGCTCGACCTAAGTCGTCAGGAGCTGCGTGATCAAGATCTACGCCGGATTCTGCGCGACCGCGCTCGAGGCGTTCCTGAGGCGAGATTGCCGGTGCTGGACTTGCGAGGCAACCAATTGATGCTCCAGGGAATTGAAACCCTATTCGCCAGGTCACCCCTGAGTCAAGTTCCCCAGCTACTGTTAGATGGCAATCCGCTATCCCAACGCGCCCGACGCTGGTTGGAGCAATCACCGTGGGCGGCGGATTACCTCCCGACGCCCCCCTACACGCAACCGCGTAACCTACTCAACACGCTGGGCATGCGACTGGTCCGTGTGCCCGGCGGGACTTTTCTGATGGGCTCTCCCAAGAGCGAAGCACATCACGAGCCGGATGAAGTGCTGCATCGGGTCACGCTGACGCAAACCATCTATGTCGGCATTGGCCCGGTCACCCAGGAGGAATTTACCCGCGTGCTCGGATACAATCCGGCTCGTTTTCAGGGCACACCAAGCGGAGGGCCCTTCCATCCCGTCGAGCAGGTGTCCTGGCTGGAGGCCTATGAATTTTGCCGCCGGCTCTCGGCATTGCCGAGCGAAGCCTCGGCAGGCCGCTCCTATCGACTGCCCACCGAGGCCGAATGGGAGTTTCTCTGTCGTGCAGGCACGCAAACGGCCTACACCTCAGGCGACGCACTCCTGCCAACCCAGGCCAATTATTCGTATCGAGTGGGCCACACGACGCCGATTGGGTCCTATCCCCACAATAATTTTGGCGTGCACGATATGCATGGCAATGTCCGCGAGTGGTGTGCAGACTGGTATCTCCCGGACTACTATTTCGGTTCCCCGGAGCAGGATCCAACGGGCCCTACCTCGGGGACGACCCGAGTCATCCGGGGAGGAGCGTGGGATGCGCCCAGTCCGTGGCATTGTCGCTCGGCCTACCGGGTGTCCCAGATCCCTGAAGGACGTTCACCTGGGGTAGGTTTTCGGGTTGTCTGCGAGCTTGCCCCTCCCCCCAGTCACGGTGACTCCGGATCGACAGACAATTCACGAGGCTCAGGCGATTCGCTGAGCTGAACCTCGGCATAACGCGAACCACTGGAATCGTAAAACAGGATGCGATGCTCTTCGCCCGCCCAGATGGCCGAGGTGCGTAAATGCCGCGGTCCCTCGATATGATAGACCGCTCCACACAGTCGCTCACGCCGGTGCAGCAGACTCTGAAACAGCGGAGTCTGAGCAGGATCAAGGTGATCATGTTCGCAAAGTCGTATATGCAGGTAATCGCGTAGGGCCTTGGTCGTCGGCAGCGAAACCACCGGGATGCTCATCGGGCCAATCCCTTCCAGAGTTACCTAGAAATCCAGACACGTCCTGCTCGGTGGATTTCGGGTCTTCTCCGGGTCCTTCCCTACTCCGGCGACGGCTTTCCCGAGCGATCCGGCAGCACCCGGTAGGGATTTTACCAGCCATGCACTTGGCGCAGGGCCTCATACAGAACGATGCCAGCCGCCGTGGCCAGATTGAGACTGCGCACCTTACCAGTGGGCATCGGGATCTCCAGAAGCCGCTGACGATGGCGTTGGCGGAATTCGCTTGGCAATCCGGTGGATTCACTGCCAAAGAGCAAACAGTCCTCGTCCCGAAAGTGAGCCTGGGTATAGGTTTGTTGGCCTGGGTTCTCGATCAACCAAAGCCGCTCGGCCGGAAACAGAGCCTCCAGCGCGTTCAGATCCGCGTGAAAAGCCACATCAACGACCGGCCAATAATCGCAGCCAGCCCGTTTGAGAGCCCGATCATCGAGGCGAAACCCAAGTCGACCGATCAGGTGTAAGCGGGTGGCGGTCGCGGCACACAGCCGGGCGATGTTGCCCGTGTTGGGCGGAATTTCGGGTTCCCATAAGGCCAAATGCAACATTGCGATCGATGCCTCCATCCGGTGGGGTTGTCCGGAATGTTGGGGGATCCTGTCTGGCTCGACCGGCACAAACCCGCCCTTCAGGCCGGGTGGTTTGCCAGCTTGGCCGATGCTAATCGTATGGTTTTCGCCAGGTCTGCGCTGCCGGTCTGGCGTTGAAGAAGGACTAGCTCAGCCCTGAACTGGTCGGTTTCTGGGATGATACTGCATGCCTGCGAAGACCCCACCCTCGACCCCCGAGCCCTCCGCAGCGACGACCATGCCCGTATTGGATTCCATCGGGCTCACGTTGTTCGCCAGCGGCTTACTGCTGGCGGTGGCGATTTTCAGTCAGCCGATGCCGGTAGAACGGGTCTATCTGCCTGGGAACCCCTCTGCACCGGTGGAGAATTTGCTTGGCCCTTTGGGCCAACAATTGGCCACGCAATTGCTCGAAGCCCTTGGTCTCGCGGTGTATGTCCTGTTAGCCGCCTGGTGGGTGCTAGTGGTCATGTTGCTCCTGCGGCGATCGTGGTTGCGCTGGCTACGGCGTCTGTTGGGTTGGCTGCTGTTGGTTCCCAGTGCGTCTCTGATCGCGGCTCTGATCGGTCCTGAGCAGTTGCCGGGACCATGGACGGGGCCAGGTGGTCAAATCGGCGCGGCGAGCCGCGTTTGGCTCGAACAGCGTCTGGCGTTGACTGGGGCTTGGGGCATTGCCAGCACGTTGACACTCCTGGGAATGCTGCATGCCATGGATGGATTGCCTCGGGCGATGTGGTGGGCCTCAAAGTGGACGGTGGCTCGGGGATGGATGTTCCTCACTTGGCTCGTGCGACTTCCACTGCAGCTAGGCCGCGCGGTGCGACCGCCACGAACGCGTCCACAGCAGGATACGGTGTCGATTCCGCCGGTACCACCACTGCCACCACCTGGCAGTGCTGCCGCCACGAATGCCCGAGACACAGGTGCGATTCCTATCCAGCATCACTCGCCCCGACCGGCGGCAGCGGCGCAGTCGTTGACTACTTCTGCTGCGGTGGCAGCGGTTCCATTTGAGTTGCCGCCGCCGAGCCTGCTCGAACCAGCTGAGCCGACTGCGGTCGGGGAGCGCGATGAAGAATTGCGTCAGACCGCCATCTTATTGGAGAAAACCTGCCGCGACTTTGGCGTCAATGTCACCGTGGTGGGCATTCAGACCGGACCGGTCATCACGCAGTATGAAATCACCCTGGAGGTGGGACTCCGTCTAGCCAAGGTCACCAACTTGGCCGATGACCTGGCCCTCAATCTTGGCGTGCCCAGTGTTCGCATCGTGGCCCCGATCCCGGGCCGGACCACGGTCGGCATTGAGGTCCCCAACGAACGCCGGGCAGTGGTTCGTCTACGTACTTCACTTGAGCAATGTCAGGGCAAGCTAGCCAAAACCAAATTGCCGCTGCTGCTCGGCACCGATACCGAGGGTCGACCGCTGCTGGTCGATTTGGCCGAGATGCCTCACCTGCTCATCGCTGGACGAACCGGCACTGGCAAGTCGGTATGTATGAATGCGGTCATCCTATCGCTGTTGATGACCCGCCGGCCGGATCAGGTGCGGATGATCATGATCGACCCGAAGATGCTCGAGCTTTCCGAGTATGGTCGGATTCCACATCTGATGCACCCGGTGGTCAAAGACATGAAAAAAGCCGAGGCGATCCTGGCCTGGGCGGTGGACAAGATGGAAGAGCGGTATGAGATTCTCAGCCGGGCTCGAGTCCGCTCGATCGCTGGCTACAACGATCTGCCCTATGACGAGATTCTTCGCCGCGTCCGACCCGTCGATGAGGCCGAACGCGAACGGCTGCCGGAGCAGATGGCCTCGATTGTGATCTTCGTGGATGAGATGGGCGACTTGATGATGGCCATGAAGAAGGAAGTGGAGGGGCATATCATTCGCCTGGCCCAGAAATCTCGTGCCGCGGGCATTCACCTGGTAGTGGCAACGCAGAAGCCGACGGTGGATGTGATCACCGGCCTAATTAAGTCCAATTTGCCGGCGCGGATCTGCTTTCAGGTCTCGAGCCGCACCGACAGTATGGTGGTCCTGGATGAAAAAGGAGCCGACAAGCTCTTGGGCATGGGGGACATGCTGTTTTTACAGCCGAAAACCGGGACCATCCTGCGAGCGCAGGGGACCTATGCCAGCGATCATGAGATCAGCCGTGTGGTAGCCCATCTGGATACCGATCCGTTGTATGAAGAGGAACTGATGGATCTACGTGCGACTACGCGGGATGGATCGGGGGGATTTCTGGATGCCTTGCGCGAACGTGATCCCGTGTATGAACAAGCGATCGAGGTGGTGATCCGCGAGCAGCGCGGCAGTGTGTCGCTGCTCCAGCGAGCCCTGGGCATTGGCTACGGCCGAGCCGCTCGATTGATCGATTATATGGCCGAAGATGGTATTGTCGGTCAGTATAACGGTAGCCAGGCTCGGGAAGTGATGTATGACACCGAGAAATGGGAGGCGATCAAAGCCGGGGTCCCCGTCGACTGATCCGTCGCATTGACTCAGCACGCCGCGAAGAGAAAATTCGCCGGCCCCTCTTGCCGGTGAGCATGCAAAGTCCATCATACCAGATAGCCCACATGGGTATCGCATGTCTAGCCCTTGAAGGGAGTGACCGACCATGACTCGAGTCCGTTTGATGCTGGGCTGTCTGGTGTTTCTTGCCAGCATGGTGAATGTGAGCGCTGCGGGGCTGACCGACAGCCTCAAGAAGGGAACGCCAACCATCCAGTCGATCAGCGCGATGGCGTTTGGCCCCGAAGGCATTCTGTTTGTCGCCGATCCAGCCTCGGCCAGTGTCTTTGCCCTGGACACACAGGACCGGGAGCGTTCGGGCAACGCCCCGATCAAGCTAGATGACTTGGGAAACAAGCTGGCCAGCCTGCTGGGCACCACCCCCGAAAAAGTTCGCATCGCCGACCTCAAGGTCAACCCTGCCTCGGGGAATGCCTATCTCGGGGTGATGCGCGGCAACCGTGGCGCAGCGATCCTGAAGGTCGACCGCAACAACCAAATTGAGGAACTCAAGCTGGACAACATCCCGTTCGCCGCGATCCAGCTCGAAAACCTGACCGACCAACGTAAGCAGCAGATGATCACCGGACTCGGCTACATTGATGGCAAAGTCCTGGTCTCGGGCCTGTCGAACCAGGAATGGGCCGCTATGCTGAAGGTGATCCCGTTCCCATTCAAGCAGGACGTCGAGCCGACCGGCGTCGAGATCTTCCACGGTGCGCACGGCAAGTTTGAAACGAACTCTCCGATCCGCACCTTCACCCCCTACACCATCGAGAAGGAACCCCACGTCCTGGCGGCCTACACCTGCACCCCGCTGGTGAAGTTCCCGCTCAAGAAACTCCAGCCGGGCAAGAAGCTTCGCGGCGTCACCATTGCCGAGTTGGGCAACCGTAACCGTCCCCTCGACATGGTGGTCTATCAGCAGGACGGCAAAGCGTACGTCCTCATCGCCAACAGCGCCCGAGGCGTAATGAAGGTGACCACCGAAGAGATCGACTCGATCAAGGGCATCGAGCAGCGGATCCGCGGCACGGCCGGCCTGAAGTACGAAACCGTGGCCGACCTCCAAGGCGTGCAACAGCTGGACAAGCTCGACGACGGCCGGGCCCTCATACTGGTCAAGGCCGAGAACGGTGAGCTGAGCCTGGAAACCGTGGCCCTGCCCTAATTGTATGCCTCACCCCGTGCGAGCTGGGAGCTCTGCAGCCCCACTCGCCGGGTGTTTGACCGACACGCTAACCTCCGGTGGGAGTATCGCTATGTCCGGCATGATCACTCCGATGCTGATGGTCGTGCTTTCCCTGGGCGTCTCCAGCGATCCAGCCAAGCTCACGGTGTGTGCCGAACAAATCACTCTGAACCCGGTCAGCGGTCCTGCCCCCGAACAAGGCTGGCAACAGGTTCTGGCGGTCTATGTGGCCAGCAACCAGCCAAAGCCATTACCCCTGATCGGTGACTATGCGCTGAATGGGACGACCTTGCAGTTCACCCCCCGCTTCCCTCTGGACGCCGGGCTGAAGTATCGGGTGGTCTATCAGAGCCAGGGCAAGTCACAAACTCGAAGCATCCAACTACCCAAGCCAAAGCCAGGCCCACCAGCCCACCTCACGACGATTTATCCTAGCGGCAAAACCATCCCGGCCAATGTATTACGCTTCTATCTGCACTTTTCCGCCCCGATGCAGGCTGGCAATGTCTATC
This sequence comes from uncultured Alcaligenaceae bacterium, assembly GCA_964410665.1. Classification (GTDB taxonomy): domain Bacteria; phylum Planctomycetota; class Planctomycetia; order Gemmatales; family Gemmataceae; genus CAYPIE01. Next base: position 49,071 of record CAYPIE010000032.1, on the reverse strand, counting down.
GACATATTCACCTATTACGTGACGATGGTACGGAAATCGACCTGCCGTTTTTGGAACTGGATGAGGAGCTGTGGGACCGGGACTACCAGCGACTCACGCTGCTGATCGATCCCGGACGCATCAAGCGTGAGGTGAAGCCGCGCGAGGATCTCGGGCCGGTGTTTGAACCAGGCCGCACGTACAGCCTGGTGGTCGACCAGGACTGGAAAGACGCTGAAGGCCGGCCGCTAGCCAAGTCGCTTCGCAAGGCCTATCGCGCCAGCGAACCGGTACGCACAGCACACAGTCCAAAGCGGTGGCAGATCACTCCGCCCCCCGCGGGCACCCGGAAGCCCCTGATCGTCCGCTTCCCGCGGGCGCTGGACCATGCCTTGACCCAGGCGATGATCCAGGTCGAAGATGACGCCGGCCGCACGATCGACGGAGCAATCCGGCTCGCCGCGCAGGAGCATGAATGGCAGTTCACCCCCAAGGCAGCCTGGCTGCCGGGGGCCTATCAACTCCAGATTGACACCCGACTCGAGGATGTCTCAGGCAACCGTATCGATCGACCATTTGAGGTCGACGTGGTCCGACGGGCGACCCGAACCATCGACGTCAAAACCGTGAAGCGCCCCTTTCAGATCTCAGTCCGGTGAGTTCAAGGAAGTCCCTCGACGACTTCGCCCGCATTCATGGTGCAAAGCGATGCAAAGGTGGCGAGGGGAATGCTGTCGTGGACAAATTGGACATGCCCATCAGCAAACAGACAATTGCCCCCACTGAGATGAAAGCTGTACGGTTCATTGTCATTTTTCTGGTTCATCGCGAAGGGACATGCCAGGCCACATCCTTCCTGCTGGGCATCCGCTGAAGCACCATCCAGACTAAACGGGCCTTCGCTATCGGCCCAGCCAATCCCCTGATCATTGTCCAACCCCGGTTGTGGTCGACGTTGGCGAAACACCAACGGTCGAGCGCTGCACTCGACGACCATGATGGTGGTGGTAGTGCCATCGAGAATCATCTGCATTCGGGTTCGTGAATTCCGCGACATCACTGAGAAACGATTGCTGCGGGAGTAGCGCGGGCTGGGCAGATGCGGGTTGATCGAGCGCGGTTGGACACCCAGGATCGCTTCATAATCCGTGGGAGCGATCGGGTTGACAAAGGCCAGGTTCGGCCGCGGCGGCTTGGCGATGGCGCTGAGAACCTCCGCACGCTCAGCAACGCTGGGACACTGAAAGGTGTTCACCGGGACCGCGGCGACCACCGCGTTGGTTCCCTCCCACCAGTGGCGGTGAAAGTCATAGAGCCGTTGGAGGTTTTCTTGTTCGAGAAAGGGAAGCGTTAGCGCTCGCCAGCCGACGTAGCGTCCAGCGGGGTTGCCCGGGCCATCGGTGGTCCAGCCGGAGGCGGGAAACACCTCATGACTGTCATGAAAGTGGTGCAAGGCCAAGCCGATCTGCTTGAGCTGATGACCACAGGCTAATCGCGCGGCCATTGCCCGGGTTCGCTGCAGCGCAGGCAGCAGGAGCCCGATCAGAATGGCGATGATGGCGATGACGACCAGCAGTTCGATCAGAGTAAAGGCTTGACGGGGTCGGCAGGGCATGGCGGCAGGCAGCATACAAGTGTCTTTTCGGTGAGCGGGGCCAGGGCGAAGCGCACATTCGCGGCGAAAGCAGATCGAGAAGAGCTCTAACGCTAGAGAATCCAGGGAAGGTGGCGAAGCATGCTGGACAGTGTAATCGCAGCTCGGGCAAGCGGCAAGAATTCTCTGTCGAAACCGATCGTTTCGGGGAAGGGGTGGGTGGGTTAGCCGTTTTGCAACAACAACACCAACAGATAAACCCGCCGGCCGAAGATGATCAGCCCGATCACTCCGGCAGTCAGGCTGGCCATCAACACCGCGCCCGCAGCAATGTCGAGGCAACCTTGAATCCGCTGTTTCGACGCCGTGTCCAGGCCATGAAACAGCGTTTCGATGGCACTATTGAATAACTCCGCGGTCAGCACCAGGCCAATACAGCCCAACAGAACGACCCATTCCAACCAGTCACAGCGAAAGGCCAAGGCAGCCGCCAGAACCATGGCAGCAAAGAAAAAGTGCACCGAAAAACTGGAGTGGCCGCGGACCCCAAGCTTGATCCCACGAAAGGCTTCCTTGAATTTCTGCCGCCAGCGGCGCTCACGCCGACGCTGTTCGTATTCTTGATCCATGCCGGCGAATCTCAGATGGAGGTGCTGATCAAGCTCTGGCACCGTGTTTCCCCTCACAACCGAGTGGATGGAACTCACCGACTACCAAAGACGGTGGAACGTACCGGTGCCAACGCTCTGCCCCGGGCCGCGGCCACCAGATTGGGAATCACCTCAAAGGTCACCCCAAAGTTGTCGATCAACGCATCATAGGTTACCCCGAAGCTCAGCGTGACATCGGTACCGATCCGTGTGAAGATGAGGCTGTTCGACAATGATTGCCGGATACCAAAATCATAGGTGGTATTGCCGCTGACGGCATATTTGGGACTGAAGATGTAGCCCACCGAGGCGGTCACCGCCCGGCTCTCAAGGGGGTCAATGTGACGATAGCCAAGATAGAGCCGCGAGGAGGCTGTTCGCTCATAAAACGTCCCGATCGAGAAGTAACGCGTGCCAAAGTCAAAGGGATCAAACCATCCTGCGCTCTGAAAACCGGTACGATCGCCGATATTCCAGAGGCTGTTATACTCCGTGAACGCAACCGATTCGCCGAAGTTATCCTCATTGGGGTTGGGAAAGAACGACGTCGAAAAATCCAATGTCAACCAATCGATGATATGTTCCTGTCCGGGGAAGCCGCGTTTGGTTTGCCAGCGCTGGCGGAGATCGAACTGGAACACCTGAATGCTATCAATGGTATCCACCCGAGTGTCGACCAGTCGGCGAATCGCATAAAGCTGTGGATTAAAGATCGGTGAGGTCTGTAAGGCAACTCCTGCCGCGCGGTTGCCAATCGCACCCAGCAGATCGGCCTGGCGGGGGGTGATATCGCGGATGGACTGGTCGGTCGCATCATCGTTGAGCCGGTCAAGCTGGGGTAACTGGCTGAACGGTACGTCGGAGTGGCTGGCGTAATAGTTGCCGCCGATGACGATTTTGTGGAACAGCCCTTGGAGGTTGAGCAGCTCACTATTGACCGAGGGATAGAGCCGGGATAGCGGCAAACTAGCCCGGACACCACCGCCGCCATAAAAGCGCCCTTGATCGTCCCCATTGAGGTCTTGGCTGTAGTAGGCCAAGTCGATGGTGCCATAGGGAACCAGCTTGACCGGTCCGAGTTGCAAGGGCACGCTGGCTTCCTGGCGGACGTTAAAGCGGCCGGTCTCGATCGGCACGGTGGTGGGTAACAACGGCGGCGCTGTGTCGGCGGTCACCAGGTTGGCATAGCCGGCGCCGCCCCAAGCGTTGTAGCTGATCCGGTCGAGAAACGACAGACCCAAGGCGTGAAACTCACCCAAGGGCAGCCACTGCGTCTCATTGACGAACCCACGAATGTTGGGTTTGGTCAACAAGGTGGCGGCAAAGTTATCCTGTTGCCACTTCAGATAGCCAAAGGTTTCCTGGTTGGGATCCCGATCAAATTCGAACTTGTAGTACGACTCCAAAAAGTTGGGATCGGACAAGTACGAGTATTGTCCCTGGAAGGTAAAGCCGGCGGGCAGCTCCTGAATATGCCGGTACAGCACGCGGCCACGACCGGAGGGCGGCTCAAACAAATTGGAGCGGATACCCCCGAGTTGATCGACCCCCTCGTCATAAATGCCATAGCCTTCGAGTCGTCCGGTATAGCGGGTCGGAATGCCAAACATGCTGGTCCCCGCATAGTCGAACGAGGTCCCCCCCCCAGGCCCCCGATCGCTGAGATAGTCGGCATACAACAGCCAGCGGCGTCCGCTCTGTTTGGGCAGGCCGAGCAAGTCAAAGGTGTCCCAGCTGGTCAGGATCTGGGTGCCAAAGTTCTGATCCTGACGGAAGCCAATGCCTTCTAAAGGCCCGAGTGGATCTTGCAACTCACCACTGGCATACGGAAAGTAGAGCACTGGGGTGTCGAGTACTTCCAGGAAGGTATTGGTCGCGGTAAAGCGTTGCTGCCGTTCAGTTAGCGGTAAATCATTGATGCGTCGATAGATCCGACCCAGCGGGTTGAGTACAGGCACGTCGACCTCGCGGACATGCGCCTCAGAGACGCTCAGTTTGAGTCCCGGGTTCGCAGGCAAGCGGCTGGAGAAAATCTCCGCCTCCAGGGCGCGATACTCGCGCGGGGCGAGTTGCTGGATCTCATCGGCGCGAAGATGAACGGTGTCGTTCAAGTTGGCATAGGTTAATTCCAAATCGCCCTGGACGGCCAGCGCGCGGTTGCGTTTTGCATCGTAATAGACCGAATCGGCCCGCAATACTTGTTCTTGAAGCTCATCGTCACGGGTTGGCTGGCCCGGCCGTTGGACCTTGGTGCGAATCTCGACATTGCCTGTCAAATAGAACTCTAATTCGCGATCGTTGCTCTGCGGCTGGCCCAGGCTGAGCTGGTTGACGACCTCTTGGGTGTTGTCGTTGCGGGTCCACAGGATCACCCGGTCGGCTTCGATGTCCAGCAGCGTGCCGTCTGGGAAGACCGCAGTGACGATCAACCCACCAGTGAAGAACGCCGCTTGCTCCCGATCGTTTAAGTTTCGGAACACTAGTTGATATGGGGTCGCGTAACGGGGTACGACCCGGATGATGCGTGACGCCGCGTCGGGTAAGGGCGGGATGGCAGTCGAGGGGATGACGACATCACCGGGTCGGACGTCTTGCGGGGCCACAGGGGGCGGTTGCCGATCCGGAGCAAACGGGATGGACTGAGCCCGCAGGCCGCCCCCACAAACCATGAGCGCGACCAGGAGCAATCCCGACATCCCCTGCCGACCGGCTCGTTTTGCCACGGCGTTTCCCCTGTAGACGACCGTCAGCCAATACCCACCCCCCGGCGACGGCGCGATGTCGTGGCGCGTTCCTACTGGCGGATGAGTGGCGAACTATAGAGTGGTCCGTCCGGGTGTCAAGGGGAATCCCCTGTGGATGCAGTTGCGCTTGCATGCGAAGGCAAGCCGATGTATGGGCTGTTTGCTGAAATACCCATCGGCAAGTCGAGATCGGTCGGGGAGAGTGCTGCCATGCAACTGATCGGGCCAGACATTCTGACAGATCTCAAAGAATTGGCCCTCGGCTGGCCGATCGCGGGGGCGGTATTGGGCTTCAGCGTGTACCTCACTGGCTGGAAATGGCATCGCTTTTGGATTGCATTCAGTCTAACCGGGCTGGGTGGCATCATCGGTTTACTCGCTGCCTCAGGTCCAGGAGCCGATGGGAGTGTCAGCGCTGGGCACAATGTCCTCGCAGCCGCCATGTTGCTGGCCATTGCGGTGGGCTTGTTAGCTCAAGAGCTGGCCCGGATTTTGATGTTTTTGGTGGGAGGTGTGGCAGTTTGTTATGGTGTCCAGCAAGTCTTACCAAATGCTCAAGCGCTAGGAGTCATCTTTTTGGTCGGTGGGCTTTCCACCATTTTGCTTTACCGCTTCTGGATTATTGCCTTCAGTAGTGCGTTCGGCGCTTTAATCTTTTGGCATTGCGCGCTGGTCATCTTGGGCGAGGTTCTCGCCAAGGACATGGTGACATTTGCCGAGAACTATCGACTGCAATGCAACGCTGGGATCGTGGTCGCGACCATTCTGGGAATGATGGCGCAAATGAGTCTCGCACGTTGGGCTGGAGCAGCGGTCGGTTTCACTTTCCGAGCAGCGTTTTCGCCAGCCAACTGGATCGATTTCCTGCGGCGAACCTTGCGTTTGAAGTGACTTAGCTTAGAAAGGTTTGACGCATTTGTCGCAACGCTTGCAAGGCAGGTTTGACATGACCGTCAGGGTTGATCAAGCCCCCATGCGGGATCAGGTGCGGCTGGGCATCGTCGAACTGATGCCAGCTCGCACCAACGACAAAGGGTTTGGACAGTGCCAACGCGGTAAAGCGAGCGGCCCAGTCAGCCTGCACCTCCTCGGTGAAGCCCCTGTTCCAGTGCCCTGCGGAGAGTTCCTGAGAAAGGTCGGCCATCGCATCGGGGATGGAGTTCGAAGGATAGCTAAATGCCACCTGGATCGGCACACCGAGCAATGCAAACAGATCGAACATTCGAGATGTGTCGATTAAATCACGACAGTAACTGCCACGCGGCCAGCTACCCATGAAACATTCCAGTTCCAATGCCGCCAAGGGTAGACCGGTGCGAACGAGCGTATCGGCAAAGACAAACGGAGAATAGGTATGTTCCTCACGGAGCATATATTCTCCCCAAGGTTGGGCAATCCCGATCACCAGTTCCAAGCTACTATCGACTTGCGCTGCCGCTTCAAGCATGGCCGCGGTCAGCCTGAGTCGGTCGTCTTCACTGAGCCCCGGCAAATCGGTGCTATTACTGGCGGTACACAAGACCCAGCGGCGAATCGACTTTTTATAACGCTGCAGCGTGGTATCGATGTACTGGCAGATCTGGCTCGTCAAAGTCGATGGGTCAAGTGGCCAACCGATCAACCAATCGGGTAAGCCGGCGGGAGAAAAATCAATCAACGGCCCGCCGATCACCGGCAGGCCGGCCTGTTCTGCCCAGGCCAGTAAAGCATCGATCGTAGCCCACTGAAAATCCCCGGCATGCGGTTCCACCTGACGCCAGGTCATGGGCACCCCGACCCGGTTAAAGGCGTTTTGCACCAAGGGATCGGCTAGCGACGAGGGGAGGGCTTGCATTCGACAGCTAAGAAACGAATGAATCCCTCCCTGGCGTTGGCGGCGTGCTTGAAACAATTGTTCAGTATAAAGTCGCATCAGCGTGCGACCGGCGGCATGCGACTGTTCCAGAGCAATGCGGGATTGCTGGTCCGCCTCCGGATCCGGAATGGCCATAATGGCCCCGCCCAGAGCGTGGGTCGCCTCTTGCAGGGATTGATCAAATGCGGGGGTGGTCTGCAAGCCAAGCATCCGCCACTCTGCTGACTGAGTCCGCACCTGGTTAATCTTGCCTCGAGCGAGTTCGACCTGCAAATGATAGGGGAGCTCACGCTCGATCAGCGTGGCGGAGACTTCCATCAACCGGCCCATCCCGTTGACGGCCCAGGGCACTAACAAGTAGCCACTTTCTTCTACATCTTTGCGCAGAAGCAGTTGTTGACCACGAAGCTCCACGTGGGTTGGAATTGGGGAACGATCGATTCCCCCCGCCATGCAAGCATGGGAGGTAAGTTCCGCCTGAGGAACCGGTAAGGGATCGGGAGTCTGGAAGCTCAGGGTACCCATGCGGTCAATCGAGATTCCCAGCAGCACAAACGGGAAACGCGTGGCCGAAAGCCATGCTTTCTTTATAGCGAGTAATCGGAAAGATTGTTATTCGAGTTTTCTTCTTGCAACCGAGGCGCGTGCGTTTCAGCGCGAACGACAATGCTGATGCCATAGCGATCTGCCAAAGCAATGGTAGCCTCGGCGTCCAGCAGAATGGTTCGTTCGGCTTCAACTGCCAGCACCCGGGCCCCCGCTTGCTGCATGGTCTCGATGGTGGCTTGCCCCACAGTCGGCACGTCGAAGCGCATATCCTGATGCGGCTTGGCCACTTTGACCACCACAAATCCACGACCACGACACAGTTCACCCGCCCGCCGAATCGCTTGATCCGTCCCTTCGATTGCTTCGACCGCCAGCACACAGCGTTCGTGGACCATTACACTCTGGCCAATGTCAAGGCGTCCCATTTCCCGGGCCATCCCCCAGCCAAAGGCGATATCCTGCGTTTCCCGTTCGCTTGGAGAGCGCTGGGTCAGCACACCCGCCTGAACCAGCAATTCGGGACATAAGCTCAGAGCGGATTCGCAGTGCATACCTTCGTTCTCGAATTGACGGATGACCACATTGAGGAGCGTATCATCACGATTGTCGCCGCGACGCCGCGACAGCCACAGCCGGGCCGTTCGCCAATCGGGCAGCAATTGGATCCAACGCCACGGGGAATACATCACCACCTTGTATATCTTGCCCGCCATAGTCCATCGACGCACCCCTTCGCGGCGAAAGCAGCGGATCATGCGGCCCAAGGCAGCGAGTCGGGACCAGTAGAACACATCCACGAATTCCCGCAGTCCCGGATCGGCCATGCCACGAATGCCGACACAGACGACGGGAATGCCGGCTGCCCGTGCTTTTTCGGCAAAGACAAAAGGAAACCGACCGGCCCCAGCGATCAGACCCACTTGACGATTCCGGTCCAGCTTCGCCATCCTTGGTAAATTCTCCCAATAAAGCCCAGAGAAAAACGCCCCTCCCCATGCGAATCCGGTGGTGAGGCGCCGGGTCTAGGCGGCCAAGGGCTATCAGTCGCCGATGCATTCTCGCGAACGCTGCGGGCGAGGCACACCTTCATGATGCTTCGCGGTTCGGATCATGACGCTCAAGATCGAGTTGCTTGGCAATGCGATGGAGTTGTTTCTTCAACTCCGGCAATTGCCGCGACAGCACCAGAATCCGCTTATGCTGAAACTCAGGTGCCGCCGGAGTCCCCCAGACACGTTGCCCAGCGGGAATATCGCCCACGACTCCCCCCTGAGCCCCAACAATGGCGCCTTCACCAATGTGACTGTGATCGGCAACGCCGACTTGGCCAGCCAAAATGACATAGTCACCGGTCACACAACTCCCGGCGATGCCCACCTGACTGACAATCAAATTGTGGCGTCCAATGACGTTGTTGTGGCCGATCTGCACCAGATTATCGATCTTGGTCCCTTGGCCGATGCTGGTCGGGCCAAAAGTGCCCCGGTCGATGGTGGTGCCTGCACCGACTTCCACATCGTCGCCGATCTCCACCCAACCCAGTTGCGGTACCTTGACATGTCGTCCTTCTTGAAGGCGGTAACCAAAGCCATCCGCGCCCACGACCGCATGCGCGTGCAGAATGACCCGATCCCCAAGTCGACATCGATCGTAGACAATCACCTGCGGATAAAGGATGTTGTCCGCTCCGAGGATACACTCGCGGCCGATCACCACACCGGTATGCAAATGGCTTCGCGGCCCAATCTTGCTCCCAGGTCCGATGACCACGTGGGCATCAATGCGAACATCCTCTCCCACGACCGCGGTGTCATCGACGAACGCCGTGGGATGAATCGCCGGGGGATCGGGCAAACAAGGTGGCTGAAATCGTTGCACAATCGTGACAAAAGCCATCAGTGGATCGGCCACCCGGATCAGGGTAACGCTTTGTTCGGGGCACTGCGGGGAAACCACTAAAGCGGTCGCTTGACAGCCGGTCAACCGAGCATGATTCCGGAAATCTTCCAGAAAACTAATGTCCCCTGGTTGGGCCTCATGAAGGGTGCGTGCTGCCCGAATCGGTAGGGTTGGGTCACCTACGACCTCGCCTTTGACCCACGCTGCGATTTCCTGGACCGTCACGGTCACACCGGTCCCCTTTCATCCCTGATACGTACCGTGCGGACATGCAAGCAAACTAGGCGAGCAGGATAGCCGAGCGTAACCGTCGGGGCAATGCGAATTTAGTGTCACCCTCTCTTCCGCGAAAACTTGCCTTGACAGGCTACTGAAAGCTGTTATGGCTCCCCCTTCACTCATGGCTCAAGGGGGGGAGGCCATGCCCGATCACGATACGACGGTTGCCACTCTGAAAACGTGGATGGATGAGTTTGCCAAGCCACGCGGCTGGGAACCGTTTCACACACCGAAGAACCTGGTCATGGCTTTGGCGGTGGAAGTTGCTGAGCTTATGGAACCATTCCTGTGGCTTGAAGCAACCGATGCACAACGACTCGTTCACGAGCCACAACAGCGCGAGGCCATTGCCGATGAAATCGCCGATGTGGCCGGTTTGCTCTTGCACCTGTGCCGCCACACCGGTATCGACCTCACAACCGCTTTGAAAGCCAAGCTGATCAAGAGTGCTCGCAAATATCCGGTCGAGGGGAGTCCGGAAGTTTAATCGGTCGACACCAAGGCTAGCTTGTTGACGGAATTGCGCTATTCTAGGCATCCAGGCAGGGGGATATGTCGTGCGCCAGACACACGCCACGAAGATGCTGTTGTGCCTGGGACTGCTCGCCGGGCTGCGGATGTCACCCGTGTATGCCCAGCCTCCCAATTCCGTCGGCGTTCCTGTCAGCCCGGCCACACCCACCGTCGTGCTCCCCGTGTCCCAGGCACCAGGCTCGACGGCAGAAGCATCGCCGCCCTCGGCGGCGAAGATCTCCCCTCGGGCGGTTCACACGGCGGACTCTGAAACGATCCCTGAGCCTGAGCGGTCTACCATCCGCCCCAACCTGCCGACGGCGAACCCTGACACCTTGCCGCTGCTGCACATCGAGACCATCGTCCCCAAAAAGGCCAACCTCGGTCGGCCTATGCACTACGAAATTATTGTCCGGAACCTGAGCCGCCAACCGATCCAACATGTTCGTGTGGAAGATCGGCTCCCGGAAGGGGTGGACTATCTTGGGGGGGATCCGGCCATTAAGCCGATTGATGGTCGAATGATGTGGAACTTCGGCACGATGGAAGCAGAATCGGCGCGTCGCATTCGCGTGGAAGTTCGCCCGTTGCGTGAAGGAATCGTCATGTCGGAACCAACGGTGACGTTTTCCGCCTCGGCGAAATGCCAGACTCAGGTGACCACCCCACGACTCAAACTCGCGGTCCATGGCCCCGACCAAGTGGAAGTTGGTCAGCCCGTCCGCTTCGATTTGCAACTGGAGAACATCGGGGATGGCGTTGCCAATCGGATTCTGCTTCGGGCAAAACTCTCCAAAGGGTTAAAACATCCCCAAGGTAGTGTGATCGAGGCGGAATTAGGCAGCTTGCAACCCCAGGAGTCCAAGACGATCACGTTACGGACTCAATCCGGGCAACGCGGAGTGCAGACCTGTACTTTGCTGGCGAAAATTGTCGGCCATCCCGGGGAAACTCAGGCCGACGCCTCGGTCCGAGTGCTTGAACCACAACTGGTGCTCCATCAAGACGGGCCCAGCGAGGTCCTGGTGCATGCCGAGCCGGAACATCTGCTGACGATCTCGAATCCTGGTTCGACGCCCACCGGTGTGGTCACGGTGGAAACCCAACTGCCTGACGAACTTGCCTTTGTCTCAGCGGATCACGAGGGACGCTGGGATGAGGAGTCCCGCTCGGTGGTCTGGCAATTCAACCGGCTAGCGCCGAAGGGGAGTGTGCAAGTGCGTCTACGGAGCCGAGCCCGGCGTACCGGGAAGGTAACGGTGAAGAGTGTTGCGAGCTCGGGGCCGCGTCTTCAAGTCCGTCGCGAAACCCCGTTACAGATCGATGGCATCCCCGCCGTACGTTTTGAAGTAGTCGATCTTGAAGATGTAATTCCAGTTGGTAAAGAAACCACCTACGAAGTTCGCATTGTCAATCAGGGCACTTGTGCCTGTACCAATATCCGTCTCACCGCTGTTCTGACCGAGGGACTTAAACCCACAGCGATTCGTGCGCCAATGGGCCACCGGATCGAAGGAAATACGCTCATCTTTGAGCCCTATGAACGGCTGGCGACCAAGGCCGATACCGTGCTTCGGGTGCGTGTCCGGGGAACGGCGGCGGGGGATCAACGTTTCCGAGTGCAACTGATCTGTGATGAGATCACCCAGCCGATTACCAAGGAAGAGGCAACACGCTTTTATCAGCCTTGAGCTTCACAAGCGGGCTTGGCTGCTATGAAGCAACCGAGATGCTTTGTGGTTAGGAGAAACTGAGAGGCCCAGGCAGAGAAACGCTGTGCATCCAGGGCGAGGAAATGGCCCGCGGAGAACGGTCAGCAGTGTGGTCTAAGAACCTCCGCTCTGCCGAAGGTCGAAAGTCATGCCCGGGTTGACGCCTCCGCCTGATCGCCCGGTGCATTCGGAAAACGCCAGGATGGCGGTCTGGGGGAAGGATCCCCCACCTCAAAGGAAGCAATCTGTTGATGCCCATCAGGAGTTCACGCAGGCTGGTTGGTTTGGTCAAGGGGGCAAGACCCAAAGCGGTCTTGTGAGGGGAATTGGGGGTTGTTAAGATCCGCGGACTTGGGAATAGACAGGGGATGTCTGTTGCCAATCCTCACCTTAATAAGTCACGGTTCCTCATCCACATGTTCGGTTCCTGACGGTGTAGGCCACCGTTGGGAAAAGCGACGGTACGCCAGGGTACCGCCGCCAGGGGGATATGCCACGCGCCGGGTACGGGGAGGAGACCGTAGCATGAACACAAGTGGAACGCGGAAGGATCAGGTGCGGGTCCACATCCGCTGGATGATCCGGCGGGACATGGCAGAAGTTCTACAAGCCGAGGATGAAAGCTTCGAATATCCCTGGACTGAAGAAGATTTCCTGCGTTGCCTGCGGCAACGCAACTGCATTGGCATGGTCGCAGAGTTGGGAGAAAAGGTCGTCGGGTTCATGATTTATGAACTACACAAAAACAAACTGCATGTTTTGAACTTCGCGGTCGCTCCCGCCTATCGACGGTTGGGGGTGGGCAGCCAGATGGTGAACAAACTGGTCGGCAAGTTATCCAGTCACCGGCGGACCCGGATCACCCTCGCCGTACGCGAGACCAATCTGGCCGCCCAGATCTTCTTCCGGGCTCAGGAATTCCGCGGCATCAAAGTGCTTCGCGGCTATTACGAAGACTCCGGTGAAGATGCTTTTCTGATGCAATATCAGATCCCGGGCGACGTCAGCGAGGAGATCGAAGATGGCGTCAACCGCATTGCGCAATACGAGGAGAACTGACCCATCGCTACTGCCCCTCCCCTGCCCAGGGCATCAACGCTCTGAAGCAGGGGGGGAGCGGTCGGCGCATCACTCCAGCTCGGTTCCGGGTTGGGTGCATCAACCTTTGCCATGCCACCACTCCAGCTCGAGGCAATGGGGGTGGCGGGCATGTCTGCTGGGTTTACTCGGAGCACTCCTCGCCGTCACAGGGTTCTGGGTCAGCCAGAACTGGGCTGCCCAAGTGGCTGCAGGCCCCATCCTGGACATTCCGCTTGGCGAGGAAGCTACGGAACCGCCAGTCAAGCTCTCAGGCGCTCCGCCTCAGCCCGAGTCCAAGACGTCGGGGGGGCTGTTGGAATCAGCAGCTGTGCCTCCTTCATCCACCCAATCGCTAGAATCTCCGGAGGCGGGTCAATCGCCGCTATCCTTGCCGATCGATTTGAACTTGCCTTCCACAGAACCCTCAACTAATGTCAAATACGATAAGCTTCCACGCTTGGTCGCCCCGGCCACCATGGACCTGCTAGAATCCTCTACGACCCCGGTTTGGTCCCCCACAACCACGGAAGTTGAACCCATTTTGCGACGCCGACGAGGATTACTTCTGATGCTGCGCACCTGGCAACGCTTCGGCACCAACATGGTCCTCACACTCGGAATGGCGGTGACGACGGTCGCCTCGAGCTCGGCCCAAAACACCGGGCAGCCGTCTGAGCAGGATGACCCCATGGCGAAGCAGGCTGAAGGCATTCAGCCGACGACACCAACACGCGACCCAAATGCCCTGCTCCAACAAATGGAAGAGCAGCTTCGTCAAATGACCCGCACCGCCAATGCTCTGGCACGCGTGGAAAAAGATCTGAGCGACACGCAAAGACGCCGCGACATGGAACTGTTGACCCTGGAGGCCAAGGTCACAGACATTGAGAAACAACTCAAGGCCTTGCGTGATAACCTCGAACTGTTGACCCGCCGCATGGACAGCACCAGTCAGTCCCTCAAGCCAACGCGGAAGGTCGACCCCACCAAGGGCGAGATTTCCTTGCGTAACGACTGGATCAGCGAGGTGACCATCCTCGTGAATAATACGGCCTACCGCTTGGCTCCAGGGGATACGCGCGTGGTGCTCATCGAGCCCGGGACTTTTACGTATCAGGTGATCCCCGGCGACAATCAAGTCCGGGAACGGACCGTTGGCGCCGGTGGTAGCTACGAAATCCGGGCCTATGTGCAAGAAAATACATCCCTGAGTGTTCCCACCACCTCCAGGTTTTTGTTGATTAACCCGGAGTGAGTTCAGGTGGAGCCGACAGTGATGTCGGCTCCAGACAACATGATGATCGTGACGATCGATGGGCCTTCGGGTTCCGGCAAAAGCACTGCCGCCAAAACTTTGGCGGCACGTCTGGGATTCGAGTTTCTTGACACAGGTGCCATGTTCCGCGCGGTGGCGCTTGGCCTGCTCCGCGCGAAGGTTGATCTTGAACAGCCCGCCGCCATCACTGCTTACCTCCCCAATATCCATCTCGACCTTCGACCCGGACAAGTCTGGCTCAATGGCGAAGAGGTCACCGCGTCGATTCGCACGCCGGAGGTGACCGCCGCTTCGAGTCGGATTGCGGTGGTTCCTGCGGTCCGCGCCTTTCTGGCCGAGCAACAGCGTCGCTTGGCACAAAACCGCGATATTATCTGCGAGGGTCGGGATCAGGGTACCGTGGTGTTCCCGGAAGCCGCGTGTAAATTTTTTCTGACCGCCGATCCGAGGGTCCGCGCCCAACGTCGCTTTGGGGAATTGCACCGTCGTGGCGAACAAACAACCTTGGAGGACATTCTCCAGGCTCAGGAAGAACGCGACCGTCGAGATACTTCCCGCGCGCTGGCTCCGTTGGCCCCCGCCCGGGATGCCCGGGTCGTGGATACCACCCATCTCAGCCTCGACGAGGTGATGGATCGGCTCGAACACGAGATTCGCCAATGTCGGGCTGGCTAAAGCGTCGCTGGTATGATCTGGTCTTCCATACGTCCTTTTGGCTGTTTCTGCTGTTCTGGAGCCTGCGTGTCCGTGGACGCAGCAATATCCCTGCCAATGGGCCCGTATTGCTCATGTCCAACCACCAATCGTTTTTTGATCCGGTTCTGATTGGTGTCGCTTCCCCGCGTTACAATTCCCCTCTTGCACGCAAGACATTGTTCGCCAACCGTTGGTTTGCCGCGCTGATCGGGAGCCTGAATGCCTTGCCCATCGACCGCGAAGGGAGTGGCAAAGAAGGACTGCAGGCTGTGCTCACCGCCCTCCGTGACGGCCGAGCCGTACTCATGTTTCCCGAAGGGTATCGGACCAACGATGGTCAATTGCAATCCTTGCAGGCAGGAATCGCCTTGCTTGTTCGCCGCAGTGGGGTGCCCGTGGTCCCTATCGGCATTGCCGGAGCCCACGCGGCCTGGCCACGCCGCCAATGGCTACCCCTTCCCGCTCCGTTGATCCTGCCACCCTCCGAACGGACCCTTGCCGTGGTGGTCGGCCCGCCCATATCCGCGGAAGTCTTTCACGGACTCGACCGGGACGCCATCTTGTCGGTCCTCACCCAGGCAATGCAGCAGCAGTGGACCCACGCGGAGCATCTCCGCATGAAATAAACGGAACGGTGTGGTACAACGCCGTGGCTACGCAAACGGGGTGTTGCCGGCAAAGGTGGGCCGATCTGGTTGCCGGAACGATTCTGCCCGTGCCGCTGTCTCTGGTATCACGGCAACGGCAGTGATCCAATGCACCTGTGCCCGAATCACCCGCCATCCACGACTCCCAGGATCCGAACCACGAGTGATGAAATGGGATCCCGTAACCGCGTCTGGATCTTGGGAACGTTGTTGATCGCGGCAGGTTCGACCGCTCACCTGATCCTGCTCTATCCGGAGCTTCCCGCGCGAGTCCCGATCCATTTCAATGCGGCCGGAGTTCCCGACGGCTGGACCGATCGAGCCAACTTCTTGGCCCTGCAGATTGGTCTCACGCTGTTCTTGCTCGGTTTGGGCTTCGGAAGCGCCATGCTGGTGCGTGTTTTGCCCGCCCAGTTGATCAACTTGCCATACCGGGACTTTTGGCTGGCCCCAGATCGAAGGGTGGCGACCGAGCAAACCCTGTTTCGCTATATGCTAGTCTTTACCATATTCGCACTATTGTTATTCTGGGATCTGATGTTCCAGAGCATCCAGGTGGCCGTGGGCAACGCGAAGACGCTTGACCACGGCCTCGGCTCCGTTGGCGTGTTCCTGGCCGCGACCCTCGTTTGGTGTGGGGCTTTGTTGTGGCGTTTTCGGCGTCGACCCGATGGAGAGGCGTCGTTCCACGATTAGGTCGACGCGACACCCGCCTCCTCAGTCTCCGGAATGCGGGTTCGCTTTAATGCAACGGGTCGGGCAGCGCGCCTACGCAGCTGCATATTGAGTAGCTCCACGACGACCGAGAATGCCATGGCAAAGTAGATGTAATTTTTGTTCATCTCCTGGCCGAGGCCTTCGGCCATCAACATCACCCCAATCAAAATCAGGAAGCTCAACGCCAGCATTTGAAAGGTTGGATGCCGATGCACAAAGTCACTAACACGCTTGGCCAAGAGCAGCATCACCACCACCGCGATTACCATGGCAACCATCATGACCCACAAATCACGAGCCATGCCCACAGCCGTAATCACCGAGTCGAGCGAAAAGATCAGATCAATCAACACAATCTGCACTAACACCGACTGAAATGAGGGAGCGGCGCCTCGCTCTGCAGCGGTTGGCATGTGGGGATCCTCCCCCTCCAGCTTCTCATGAATCTCATAGGTACTTTTGCCAATCAGAAACATACCACCGACTAAGAGGATCAGATCCTTGAGCGAGATCTCACGAGCTTCTGTATCGGAAAAGAACGGGAGCTCTGGAAGAGTGAACAGAGGTTCGGTCAACTGCATCAAGAGCTGAATAAACAACAACAGCAATAGGCGGGTCCCAAGGGCAATCCCTAGCCCGAGCTTTCGTGCACGTGGTTGCTCCTCCTTGGGGAGCTTGCCCGCCACGATGGTCAAAAAGATAATGTTGTCGATCCCCAGAACGATTTCTAGGGCCGTAAGGGTGATCAACGCGATCAGCCATTCCGGCATGGGTGGATTCCCCCAATGAGGCAGTAATGTGCGATTCACAACGGATTCGTTCTAGGAACCCACCGGCAGCTTGACAAAGGCCGATGCCCCTCCGCGTCTCCGAGAAGACTTGTACACTGCTTGGGGATCTGCGCGATCCGCAAGCTTCGCCCTGCGAAGCCAAGGTTTGGGGATAGAATGGAAGTTTTGGAAGGTTTATCGATGTGCCAAAATAACATCCATTGCGCCGCTCCATCGCTCCTAGTTGGCAAGCTCGCAGCCGCGTGGTTGCCACAAAATTTGCATTCACGGGACCAGGAGTGGACTGAGCTGGGCAGCCGGGTGAACGACCCCGATTGAATCCAGCGGCGAAAAAGCCCGGGGAAACAACGAGTTCCCCCAAGAAAACCGTCTGCTCTGCCCTTCGTGCTTGCCGATCACTCAGCCGCGATCACCTCGCCTCGGGCTCGGCTTCCCAGAGCACGGCGGGTGTTCTCCTCGATGTTGTCGCGCAGGAAGCGAACCGAGCCATCGGCCATGACAAAGTTGGCCCCACCCGTGTGCCGACTGCCAAAGGAGACCTCATAAGCGCTGCGCATGCCGGGCCCGGGCTGGTCGGATAGCTGATAGTTGATCGCGACCCCCAGAGAGCCGCAAAACTCGGACCAGTCGACTCCTTCATAGTTATCCATATCATCGCCGGCGATATACCAGTGATCCTTGCGGCCTCCGTTGAAGTCTTCTCGGGTCGGCTCCAGAGTCTTCTGGGGGACTGCCTCCCCAACCAGGACGGTGTTGGAGGTGCCATCGGTGACCTCCATGATGCCAATGTGGGCCATGCCTCCTTGCGACACTAGGTTGTTGGGGTAGCGGGTCACCATGATGCCATCGAGATTGGCATGGTAGTTCGGCTGCTCGCGCACCGGCGACCGGCGGGGCCGGAAATCGTTGGTGGCATAGCCCGAGATACACCCCAGATAACTCGATGGGACACGCTCCTGGACATACCACGAGTCGGGTTGGTCCCAGGTCGAGGCATCCAGGATATGTTCGGGCACATCCATCGACGGACAGCGGAAGATCGACAAATAAGTCTCACAGGCTGCAATGTTGCGCACCACCGCTTGCGGGGAGCTCAGACTGGCCTTGGGATAGCTCGGCGTGATCGAGGAGTAGTGGATGCTGTCATTGGAGAAGGTGATGGCCCGGAACAGGCTCTCCTGCTCGATGTAGGGCAACAAAAACGCACTCCAATGCCCTCCGATACTTGCCTCCCCAGCCATGGGAAAGCGATCCCCGTTGACATTGGCAAAGTTGTGCATAGCCAGCCCGATCTGCTTGAGATTGTTCTGGCAGGTCATCCGAGACGCCGCCTCGCGAACCTTCTGCACCGCCGGCAAGAGCAGGCCGATCAACACGGCGATGATAGCGATCACCACCAGTAACTCGATCAAGGTAAACCCGTTGCGCCGGGGAGACATCGTTGGCTCCTTTGCCAGTTCATCGGAACAGCAGTGTGGCGAACATTGTGCCAGCACAGATTCATGTTAGGGTAATCGTAGTGATGCCCCCAATGGACTACCAGTCCTAGCACATGAAGCTTCGATGAACTTTTTTTTCTACGGATCTGACTAGCAAAGTTTACCCACTCTGTACGCCACACAACATCTCTGTGATATGCACCACTGGGCGGCGAGGCCGAAGTACGGACACCGCCCGGGCTGCGGATTCGAGTTGCGTGGATTTGCACGATGGGCGTTGAAAAGCGGCGACAAGCGACCATTGCCCCATCCATCGGCATGAGCGTGTCAGTCGGGGGCGCCGATGAGGATAAATCCCGACCAGTAATATGGGTGGGCGTAGGGCCGGTCCTGCTCCACCTGTTTGGGAGGCAACGCAGGCACGGATTGCTTCACCAGTTTCCGCTTGCCGCGGTCGACCCCGTTGACGGCTTCAGCCCACAATGCCAGGACATCCTGCCGGCTCAGGCCACAAAGCCAGGCCTTGGCCTCCTGCAAGGCCGCGGCCTTGGACATTGGCTGGTTCAGGTTGCCGCGGGCACCGAGTAGGTTCTGGTAGAAGCGTTGCATCAGTAAGGCCGTGGCCGAATCGTTGATCTGCCACAAGCTGACACACACGCTGCGGGCCCCGCTCAACAGCAACGCCTGCGGGAAGCCAATGTAGCTCTCACCCACGGCATATCGGCCCAGCGCGGACTGGCAGGCTGAGAGGGTCACCAGTTCGGCATCGAGCTTCCAGCTCAACAAGACTTCGGCCGCACTGAGGTCACCGTCGTAGAGCGGCTTGCCGGACTCCAGCGGTAAGTCCGGTTTGGTTCGGCCGACCCGCGTCAGGATCAGCCGGGAATTGAGCATGCCGCGGGCATCGAGTTCGCCGTGCGTAGCCAGATGCACATAGCTGAACTTACCGAGATGTCCACCGAGGGCCAACTCCTGGAGTTGTGGCTCGCCCGCCTGGGCATCGGTCAACAGGGTGACCTGCCGCTTCTGCGTAGTAAACAGGTCGGACAGAACCCGGGCTTCCACCCGGGTCCCCGGCAACTCGGGCCAGCCCCCCTCCTCCTGACCGCGGGCCAAGGCTAGGGCTTGCTGTTCCTCTCGTCGCCGAGCCAACACCTTCGGAGCCGGTTCTTCGGCCAGCACCACCTCCAGCTTGCCCGGGTCAGGTGTCAGCCGAAAAGTCTTGCCGTCGCGCCAGACCCGGATCGGCACGGGGCGCGCGTCCTGTGCATGAGCGGCAACGGCTTGGTCAAGGTCGGCGAGCTCCTTGAGTTCGCTCCCGGCATACTCCAACAACACGTCGTCAGATTGCAGGCCAGCCCTAGCAGCGTTGGACTTCGGCGGGGCGACCCGAACCAGTAGCCCGCCGGGGGGCAACTCCGGCTCGACGTCCTCGAAGATGGGGTCGGCCAGGGCAAGCAAGCCGCGTTCGTTGCCACCAGGTTGCTGCTTGAGATAGGCGAACAGGGTGCCCGAGGGGGCATAGCTCACAGTGAACTCCTGAGTGAGCACCTCCAGAGGCACCCCGTCCATCTGGGTCGCCGGGAGGACGATGAGCTGGTGCACCGGGGGAAGATCGCCCTCCGCACGACAGTAGGGCTTGAGTGGCTCCAGGCGTTGCCGGGACAGCTGTTGGGCCAGGGAGTGCCAAGCCGCCTGTTCGCGCAAGGCGTTGCGGAGTCGCTCGGGCAAGGAGGCATCAGCCTCGGTCCAGTGCTGCTTCAGCCCACTGCCGGGCAAGCGGACCCAGCGGGGCTCGCCTTGTCGACGGACCAACACCGCCCAGTGTTCGCCGTCGGGGTTCGCCGCGTCGACAGGGACGTTGAGATCGACCCAGCCGACCAGTGCGGCGTCCTCGGGCAGCGACGCCTGGATCTTTTGCAACGACCAACTCTTGCCAACGGCAGGCCCGTAGCGGTGCTCGAGGGCTTGCCGGAGTTGCTCCAGCGCTTGCCTTGTGGTGAGGCGACGCTCGGCCAGCGCTGCGAGTTGCGCCCGGCGCTGGGCGGCATCCTTGACGGCCAGAACGTGGACCAACTCGTGATCTAGTCGCTTCAGTTGCTCGCGGAGTTCGGTCTGGCGTTTCAGCTCGTCCTGAGTCAGCGCGCGTCGCTGGGTCAGGTCGTCCCAGGTGCCCCGGGCCAGTGCTTGCTCGAAGCGTTCCCAAGCCAGCTCCGGCATGCCGTTGCGGGCTAACACGGCCGCCAGAGCCAGCCCGTTCTTGCCCCCCTCGACCAGAGCACGGCGCAGGCCAGAGGCCGCTGTGGCTAAGCGCACCGGTTCATTCAGGTCGACCGCCTTCGTCCAGAGGGATTCGGCCTCGGTATAATCGCCCCGGGCATAATGACACAGGGCCAGATGGCTGTAGCTTGCGACTGTATCCGGGTGCTCAGCACCGAGGAGCTGAAGGCGAAGGTCGAGGGCCTTGTGTTCGTTCTTCTGGGCCCGGTCAAAACGGCCTTGGTTATACTGCTGCAAAGCCAGGTTGTGATAGCTCTTCGCCGTTTCGGGGTGCTCTTCGCCAAGAACGGATTGACGGATCTCCAGCGCCTGCCGGGAACTCTGCTCGGCTTCGACGTAGCGGCCCTGGACGGATAGATTCAGGGCCAAGTCGCTGTAACTGGCAGCAGTGTCAGGGTGATTCAGACCGAACTTGTTGCGGCGAAGGTCCAGGGCTTGGCGATAATTCGTGTCGGCGACAGTGTAGAGGGCTTTGCGCTGTTCCTCGTCCGAGCGAGTGAAATTCCCCTGGGCAGTCTGGTTCAAGGCCAGGTTGTGGTAGGTGTCGGCGAGCTCGGGGTGGTCCGGCGGCAACAGCTTCTGGCGGAGCGCGAGAGCCTTGGCTAGGTTCCGCCCCGCCGAAGCATAGCGGCCCTGGTGGTACTGATCGAGCCCGAGGTTGTTGTAACTGGTCGCGGTGTAGACGTTCGCTTCCCCGAGGGTTTTGCGGCGTAGCTCCAGGGCTTTCAGATCATACCGCTCCGCCGTGGCATATTTGCCCTGGGCGTTCTGGTTGATGGCGAGGTTGTTGTAGGCCCCAGCAGTCCGCGGGTCGTCCTCGCCGAGGAGTTGCCGGTTCAGCTGCAAGGCTTTTCGGAAAAACTGCTCGGCCACGGCGTTCTTGCCCTGGGACTGTAGACTGATGGCCAGATTGTTATAGCTGGCCGCCACACGATGATGGACCTCGCCGAACACCTTGCGACGCACCGCGAGGGCTGCGCGATAGTTGCGTTCAGACGGGGCGTAGCGGCCCAGGGAATGCTGGACGTTCGCCAAATTGCTGTAGGTGGCTGCCGTGCGGGCGTGCATCTCCCCCAAGAGTTGGCGGCGAAGGGCAAGCGCCTTCTGGTAATGCCCCAGTGCCGCAACATAGTCACTCCGATCTTCGAGGATCAACCCCATGCTGTGATAGCTGCTGGCCGTGTCGGGATGCTCCTCGCCGAGCAGCTCACGCCGCAACACGAGCGCTCTGGAGAAGTGCCGTCGTGACTCGGGGATCTGCCCTAACCAGAAATACGCGATCCCAAGACTCCGGTGGGCATCGGCGGTCAGAGGATAAGCCTTGCCCAAGAGATCGCGGCAAAGCGTCAGGATCTCCTTTCGTTGTGCCACAACCTCGCCCCAACGTCGCCGCGCCTCCAAAGCCGTCGCTTGTTGCTCTAAGTGCGGCAGGCGGGCGAAGGCCTCCTGCTCCGAAGCCGGCTGTTGCTGGATTTGTTCGATCAGCTTCCGCTGCCAGCGGGCATTGATCGTTTCCCAGTGGTCTTCCCCCTGCTTTTGCTCTCGTAACTCGACCAATTCGCGTGCCGGCTTGCGTGCCTGAGCAAAGGCGTTGGCCCGCCAGTGTTGTTCGATTTGCTTCTGGAGTGCCTCGGCCCGAGCTTTGGCCTCTCCCTCGAGCCGTCGTTGCCAAGGTGGAAGCGGCTGCTCCGCTTCGGGCATCGGTGGCGCAGCAACCACCAACGCTTGAGGGAGCACGAGCAAGGTCCCCAACATGACCGCCCGCCTACACCGGTGTTGGGTCGCATGCTGTCTCATCCGCGTTGCTCCTTCCCAATGTGCGAAACCGATCGGCCTCGAATGCAGGGTGGTTGACTACCGAGCGCGGGATGACCTTTCATTTATTGTGGTTGCCCCACCATGAAGGCCACGGTCTCGATCGCCTCAAAGCGCGGCTCTCGGTCGAGCCAGTCCAAAAGATCGTGCAGAGGTTGAAGACCGTTCTGCAGTTTTCCCTTGCCGCGCGATTCGGGATCCTCCTGAGTACAGGGGCGTATGAAGCTTGGTGTCCCCTTCCAGACCACGCCTGGCTGCGTGCGGCTCGCTCGCCAAGGAGACTTACCACGGCCTTTTTTCCAGGTTGCATAGGCGGGAAGTGGCTCAGGCGAGACTACCAGAACAAACGCCATCAGTCCGGTGCCTTCCTCCAGGAAATAAACCAGGGTTGCTTCTTCTGGGGCCCACGGTGTTTCACTCAGGGGGGGTGGCGTCGACGGTTCTGACGGGAAGCAAAGCTCTTCCTGGCCATTGGGGTAATAGGCAATCACATAGCAGTAAGCAGGCCGAGACAGACGGGATTGAAGCTGTAGGCAATCCTGTAAGCGTGGATGGAACGAACCATCTACGACACCAAGTCGGCCAACAAGTGTGTGGTCCACCCCGTTCCAACGATAATAATGCACATCCAGTTCGTGAATCTCGAGCGGTGCAAGCCGAGCGGGGACGGGTCGACCAAGTTCCGGGACCACGGACGCACGAACAGGCTGGAGAAGCCCCTCCTTGGGCAGTGTGGACATACCAAGGTCGCTGAGGAGCATGCCTCCACCCAGCACGATCACCCCTCCGAGCAGACTGGCCAAAAGCAGGATCGACCAACGGGATGCGTTGCGGAGCGAAGTCTCGCTCCCTAGGACCTGGACGGGCTGCCTCGGACTGGGATGGGGTAAGGATTGGAAACGGGATCCATCGAGCAAATCCAGAGCGTGGATCACCTCGGTTGCAGAGCCGAGGCGTGCATCTGGGTGTGGCGCCAGGAGTCGCTCGATCAGCCTCGACAACGCCGTCGGGATTGCTGGGTTCACTTCCTGGGCGAGCGCAGGCGTATCGGTAAGAACGGCATTAAGCGTCGTCCAGAAATCGTTCCGTTCAAAAGGCCGCTTCCCGGTGCTCATCTCGAACAATACACACCCCAAGCTGAACAGATCCGCCTGGGGCTGCACCCGTTCGCCCCGGACCTGCTCGGGAGCAATATAGCCTGGAGTTCCAGTAGGAATGCCGGAAACCGACAATGGTTCACCCTTAGACTGAATGATCCGAGCAAGACCAAAGTCGAGTACAATCACTTCCGCTGAGCCATCGCGGCCAGGTTTGAGCCAGATATTGCTCGGCTTGATGTCGCGGTGGATCATGCCTTG
The DNA here is from genome assembly GCA_964410665.1 of uncultured Alcaligenaceae bacterium. GTDB lineage: Bacteria > Planctomycetota > Planctomycetia > Gemmatales > Gemmataceae > CAYPIE01. The sequence goes on along the minus strand of CAYPIE010000032.1, from coordinate 25,198 downwards.
AGCGTGGGCAACGGCCAGCCCCTCGGCAATTTGTCGGCCAAGTTGCACGACCTCCGCGATCGGCAACGGCTTGTCCCGCTCAAGACGCGCTTTGAGCGTCTCCCCAGTCAACAGGGGCATGACAAAGAAAGGAACGTCCTTTTCTTCATCAGCCTGATAGATGTCGATGATGCGTGGATGTTTCAAGACCGCCATCGCGCGGCCTTCTTCGAGAAAACGTTGTCGGCTTTCCGGAATCCGTGCCAGATGCGGTTTGAGGACCTTGAGAGCTCGGCGATCATGCAAGCGGGTGTCGTCGATCTCATAGACAATGCCCATGCCCCCCTCGCCGAGTACACGGAGAATCCGGAATTCACGAAGCCGGCCGAGCTCGCCTTCTTGCAACGGCGATGCGAAAACCCGCTCGGCGAGAATCGTGTGCGCCAAGCTGGTCGGCTGGGCAAGGGGGGTGGCATCCTGAGAACGAATTTCTAATGCATCCAACAAGATATCCACGATCCACTGATTTCCGCTCGTCAAGTGTTGGGGCGGGTCAGACAGAGGACGCCCCTCCGAAAACTGGCAGCTCAGCGTTTCTTGCAAAAATAGCCCTTCCACAGCCGCGGCAAGCCAGGGCTGATCGGCGCGCAGGGATGCGAGATAGGCAGCCCGCTCTTTGCAGGGGAGCTCCATGAGCAGATGGAGAGCGGTCTGGATCTGTTGCCGCGGCTCAAAACTCATCGTTCTGCCCCTTGGTGCCTTGGAGCATCGGTCGGTTGAGGACTAGCACCGCCAGGTCGGTCATGGTCTGTCCGCTCAGCACCGAACTACCTCGGGGATAGGCGATGGGCTGGTTGGCGATGCCCAATCCGGGTGCCCGGTCGCGGCTGGCTGACGATGTGCAGCCCAGCTCGGGTTGGGCAAGCATGGAGCCGGAGGGTCTCCGAATGACGTTCCACCATCTTCGGTGCACCGAGCGCAGGGAATGGAGGAACGCCAAACCCATTCACCCGTCGTACCCTGGATTGGTTTACGGTGCAAGGAGCAATCGAGTACTGGGTGCTGGGCCGATCTTTTCTATGGAAACGCGCTAGGAGCATTTTATCCCTCATGCTGAAGACCGTCCACTTCCTCGGCAAGGCTGTCCGAGTTTATCTATTTCTTCGCTTTGTCCACGACAAATTATCGAGAGTTTCCTCAATCCCTGGCGTTCCGAACCCCGCGTCGACGACTTTCCGAGTGGTCCACCGCCAAGGGATGGTACTTCCTCCGGGGTTGGTCGAAGGCTTCCAGGGCTGTGAACCGATCCCGCCGACCGCTACGTGCAAGCGAGCCAAGCAACGACCTCCAAGCGGATCGGCAAGCAGGTGTACTTCGCATTGACGTGGATGCATCCGACCGTGTATACGGATGGGTCAGATATGGATGGTCGCTCTTGGCGAACGGAAGATGCAGGTGAAACCTGATCGCTGAGACGGCTGTCCCGAGTATGTCCATCGAGAACTGTCCGGTGGCGGGATCGGATTCCGCTTTACCCAGAAGGACATGGGATTGATGCCGACGATTGTACCCAATGTATGGGCATCGAGCGGGCACAATTCTCGCCAGCTCGCTTTTCCTCGGAGCATTGCTCGTCAGTCTTCGCTAGCGTTTCGTTGTTCAAGGCAGCCGGCCCCTCCCTCGGTTGCCGCGGCGTGTCGCCATGGATGAACTGAACGGTCGCCGAGTCGACCGTGTCCCCTCTTCTGTTCTCAAGTCACGAGAAGCCAATGAAGCGTCAATCCATTCTGTTCCGACCATTCGTCCAATTGCTTGAACAACGTTTGCAGCCTGACAACGAGGGGCTGGTCACCCTGAGCAACGGCATCCTTCAGATCGAAGGAACCGATGCCGCGGATACCATCCTGGTCCGCCAGCAGGATACCACGGTCAGGGTCACACTGAGCACGTTGGCGAATGGAAGTCTCCTGGTCGACTTTCCGGCCGAGCAGATTCAACGGATAAGCATCCACGCTTGGGAAGGCAATGATCGCATTGATCTGCGTCAAACCCCTGTACCAAGTCAGATCTGGAGCGGTAAAGAAAACGACCAGATTATTGGCGGTCCGGCCAATGATTTCATCATCGCCGGTAGCGGCAACGACCAAGTCAATGGTGGCGGTGGCGATGACACGCTGCTGGGTAGCCATGGGAACGACTGGCTGGATGGCCAATCGGGCGACGATATTGTCCTCGGCGATTACGGCCGGGATACGCTTTACGGCGGCACAGGACATGACCAGGTCCATGGTGGATTTGACAACGACTGGTTGTTTGGAGGGGAAGGCCACGACACCCTGGAAGGGTTAGCGGGGCAGGATCGCTTGGAGGGGAACGCAGGCAATGACCGGCTCATCGGCGGCGATGGCAACGATACCCTCCGCGGAGGCGCCCATCAGGATCTTTTCTTTGGTGGCCCGGGGAGCGATCGGCTGATGGGTGGAGTGGGGCTGGATCGCCTCCAGGCGGCGCCAAACGATGTGGTATTCGAGCAAGACTATAATCCGCGTTTCGGCTATGGGGCGTTGGACGCGAATGCCGCGCTATCCGCCGTCTGGCAACGTGATGGTTTCCTGGATGCGGTTGCCGATTTGGGGGGGCCTCATTGGAATCTGGATCAGATCCAGGCCCCCGAAGTTTGGGCCCATGACATTGATGGTAGCGGCGTGGTCGTGGCCGTGCTCGACACGGGGGTCCAATACAACAACCTCGACCTCGACGACAACATCTGGCGCAATCTTGGTGAAGTCCCCGGGGATGGCATCGACAATGACGGCAATGGGTTTGTGGATGATGTGCACGGCTGGGACTTCGCCGAACAGGATGCTCAGCCCACCGATGTCCACGGCCATGGAACCCACGTAGCGGGCACGATCGCTGCGGAGAACAATGGGATTCAGACCATCGGAGTGGCCCCGAAGGCAACGATTATGCCCGTCAAAGTTCTGAGTGATGGTGGCTGGGGAACTTGGGCCAATGTCAGCGCTGGAATTCGCTACGCGGCGGCAAATGGGGCAGATGTCATCAATATGAGTTTGAGTGGGAATTCCGGCACCCCCGAGGTACAGGAGGCGATTCAGTTCGCTCACGCACAAGGGGTCGTTGTGGTCATGGCGGCAAGCAATGATGGCGAGTCGCAACCGGACTTCCCGGCTCGCTATGCCGATCAGTGGGGGATGGCAGTGGGTGCGATCGACCAAGATGGCGTGATGGCCTACTTTAGTAATCGCGCCGGCTTGAGTCCGCTGGACTACATCGTGGCCCCAGGAGTTGGCGTCTGGAGCATTGATCTGCATAACTCTAAAGATCGTTTTTCCCCGTGGAATGGGACGAGTATGGCGACTCCCCATGTGGCTGGGGTAGCCGCGTTACTGCTCCAGGCCAACCCCGACCTGACGGCCTCGCAAGTCGAAGATCTCCTAAAGTATAGTGCCGACCCCACCCGCGTCTTCCTGCGACACCCAGCCGGAGCTGGGGGCGGTGCTTCATTCCCCAGGGAGGCACCCAGCAACCCATCGGTTGCGGGTTCACTGGTATTCGGCTTAGCCCCTGCACCAGAGCTTCCAAACCCATTCTATTTTGAAGACATTTTGATTCAAGACACAGCGGTGCAAGAGCAGGCTCCGGACGAGCAAACGTCATGGATCTTCGACGCAGAAGCAATCGGGGCGTCCATGCAGCAATCGCCGTCCTCGTTGGATCACACCATTGCGATGGATGAGATCGTGGCAGGAGATGATCGCAGTTCCAATCCACCGATTCTAAATGCACTTTGACTGATGCTTGGATCGCTGAATGTTCATTGCAGCGAACGGAACAGCGTTCAGGGAGGGCTTCTGTTCACTCGCGATACGGCGTGAACTGCTTGTGAGGTTCGAGTGGGGGGTCGGATTCGGATCATCCGGGATGCCCCTCACAAGCCTTGTCAAGCTCCCTCCCCAGTTTCACACCGCGGAATAGCCACCGTCGATGTAGAGCACCTGGCCGCTGACAAAATCCGAAGCAGGCGAGGCCAAATAGAGGGCCATATCGGCGATCTCAATCGGCTCGCCGAAACGGCCGACCGGGATGCGTGCCTTCTTGGGCCCGCTCTTGGCCGGGTCGCTCCAGACTTTGCGTCCCATGTCTGTCAGGACCACGGTCGGAGCAATGGCGTTGGCCTGGATATTGAAGGCACCCCATTCACTGGCCATGCAGGCAGTGAGCATGTTCAGGCCGGACTTCGCTGCAGAGTAGGCACTGTGTCCCGGCTGAGCGACGCCACCCGCTAACGAGGAAATATTGACGATCTTGCCCCGACGCTGGGCAATCATGCCAGGAGCAATCACCTGGGCCAGCAGGAACGGCGCCCGCAGGTTCACCGCCTGCATCTCTTCCCAGTTCTCGAGCGATGTGTCCAGCAGGGTTTGGACGTAGGCAATCCCTGCATTGTTGACCAGGATGTCGACAATCCCGAAGAACTCAAGCGCCTGCTCGCCCACTTGCCGCGGCCCCTCGACGGTCCGCAGGTCGGCTTCAATGACACAGCAACGGCGACCTGCCGCCGTCACCGTGTCCCGCGTCTGGGCCAGCCCCGCGACATCTCGCCCAGTGATCACCAGGTCCGCGCCTGCATCCGCCAGAACCGCAGCAATGGTGGCCCCAAGCCCCTTCGAAGCCCCGGTGACCAGCGCCCGGCGGCCGTCGAGGCGGAAACGATCTTGCCAGCTCGTCATCGGCAACTCCTCGAGATAACTTGACCTTCGTTCGCAGGTCGATGTTTACCATCCGCGCGGTAGGGTCCCAATCTCCCTCGCCACTTGATACACTGCGCAGTGCAATCATGACACTGGATGGGGGACCCAATGTTACCATCGTACCGAACCTTCCGTTTCTCTTCGTTGATGACGTTGTTGATGATCGTCGGAACACTTGTCTGTTTCGCAGCCTTGTTCACGTTCGCTCGCCAAACCGCGGCGGTGGAGCCCACGGAGCCCGAGCTGGAACTGCATCGAGGAGATCACATTTGTATCATCGGCAATACCCTTGCCGACCGCATGCAGCATCACGGCTGGCTCGAGACCATGCTGCAGAGCCGCTTTCCCGAGCACCAACTGGTGTTTCGCAACCTCGGCTTCGCCGGGGATGAGATCAAGACAAGGCCTCGTTCGAAAGACTTTGGCAGCCCCGATGAGTGGCTGGGCAAAACGAAAGCAGACGTGATCTTCTGCTTCTTTGGCTACAACGAGGCGCTTCGTGGCACCGAGGGCCTGTCTCAGTTTGAACAGGATCTGGCCGAGATGCTCGAAGGCATGAAGGGGCAGAAGTATAACGGCAAGACGCCACCGCGCATCGTCGTCTTCTCGCCGATCGCCCACGAGGACCTCGACGATCCCAACCTGCCCGACGGCACCGCCAACAACCAGAAGCTTGCGCGTTACACCCGGGCCATGGCCGGGGTGTGTGCCGAGAAGGGCGTCCCCTTCGTCGACCTGTTCCATCCCAGTCAGAAGCTGTATGCCGCGAGCGACACCCCGCTGACTATGAACGGGGTACATCTGCTCGAGCCGGGCAACCGCAAGCTGGCGGAGATCATTGACCGCACCCTTTTCGGCGATCGACCCACACCCAACGAGGATGATCTCGAGCGGCTTCGGCAAGCGGTCTTGGATCGCAACCTGCACTGGTTCAGCCGCTACCGCGTGGTCGATGGTTACAACGTGTACGGCGGTCGCTCCAAGCTAGCCTGGTTCGGCCAGTCCAACGCCGACGTGATGCGGCGTGAGATGGAGATCTTCGACATCATGACCGCCAACCGCGACCCTCGCATCTGGGCCGTGGCCCAGGGCAGCGACCTGGAGGTGGTCGACAACAACCTGCCCCCTTTACTCCAGGTGAAGACCAATAAGCCCGGGCCGCTCGACGGCGGCAAGTATCCCTACCTCGGCGGCAAAAAAGCTATCGACCAGATGACGGTGCACACCGGGATGGAGGTCAACTTGTTCGCCTCCGAGGAGATGTTCCCAGAGATCGTCAACCCGGTGCAAATGGCGGTTGATCCCGATGGGCGACTGTTTGTCTCCTGCTGGCCGAGCTACCCGCATTGGAACCCGACCCAGCCGCGCGAGGATCGCCTGGTGATTCTGCCCGACGATGACCGCGACGGGGTCGCCGACCGCTGTGTCGTCTTTGCCGACAAGCTGAACAGTGTCACCGGATTTGAGTTTTGGGGCGGTGGGGTGTTAGTCGTGGCTCCGCCGGAGATCTGGTTCCTTAAGGATACCGATGGCGATGATAAGGCCGACATTAAGTTGCGTGTGCTTCAGGGTGTCTCCAGTGCCGACACGCACCACACGGCCAACGGCCTGGTGATCGGCCCAGATGGCTGGTTGTACTGGTCGCGGGGGGTGTTTCATGTTACCAACATGGAGACTCCAACCAAAACGTTCCGGTCGACCCGGTCGGGCGTGTATCGCTTTAATCCACGAACCTTCGAAGTCGAGTTTCACTTTCCGATCGGACCGAACCCACACGGCGATGTGTTTGACCGCTGGGGCTATCAGTTTGCCAACGACGGCACCAGCGGCACCGGTAGTTATGTGAACATCGGCAAAGGCGTCGGCAACAAGCAGTGGTTTAAGAAGCGGGTTCGCCCGGTGGCCGCCACCGGCATCCTGTCGAGCGAGCACTTTCCCGACCCATTTGAAGGCAACTTTCTCATCTGTAACACCATCGGCTTCCTCGGCGTGCTGCGGCACGAAGTCAAGTACGATGGCGCTGACATCCGGGCCGAAGAAGTCGAGCCGGTGGTTTTCTCCGCGGACGGGAACTTCCGACCCAGCGACCTGGAGGTGGGCGACGATGGGGCCCTGTACATCAGCGACTGGCATAACGCTCTGATCGGCCACATGCAGCACAACATGCGGGACCCCAACCGTGACCACGCACACGGCCGCATCTACCGCGTAACCTACCGTGACCGGCCGCTCCTTAAGCCCCTGAAGCTCAAGGGCAAGCCGATCGCGGAGGTGTGTGAGGCCTTCTTCGAGCCGACCAACTCCCGGCGTTATCGAGCACGGCTCGAACTGAGCGGCCGGCCCACCGAGCAGGTGGTCAAGCAGGTCGGGGTGTTCGCCGAAAAACTGGATCCGAAGAATACTCCCAAAGACCGGGATGAGGCACAGGCCCTGCTGGAGTGTCTCTGGGTCTTTGCCGAGCACCGAGTACCGAATCAGACCCTGGTCCAGAAGATCTTTCAGGCCAAAGAACCCCGGGTTCGCGCGGCCTCGATTCGCACACTTGGCCAATGGGCCGGTCGTATCAACGAGTACGAGGACACGCTGTTGGCCGCGGCACGGGACGAATCGCCCTTGGTGCGGGCCGAAGCCTTGAAGGCGGCGGTGGCCTTCGGCGGGCCGACCGCGGCCGAGGTCATCTTCGAAGTGGCCAACCGCCCCACCGACGCCGAGCTGGACGTAGTGCTCAAGTACGCCCGCGGCCAGGTCAACATCGACCGAATCGTCAGCGACGCCCTCGAGGCGGGTAAGCCGCTTTCTTCCGCAGCGCGGAAGTATGTCCTTCGCGAGGGTAGCGTCGCCCAACTGATGAAGCTCAAACCCGGTGAGCCGGTCTACCGGGCCATCCTGGCTCGACCCAAGGCCAGTGCGAAGCCGCTGGAATACGCCATCAACGGACTGGCCAAGGCCCGCGGCACCGAGCCCCTGCCCTTACTGGTCGACCTGATCCGCGACCTCGACCGGCAGAAGGCCGGCGATGGGCTGGCCGGGCCGAAGACGTTATTGCTGGGCCGCTCGAGTGATTCCCTGCGGACAGTCCGTGATCGGCTCAAGCTTCTGGCGCAGAAGGGGGCCACCGAAGCCGGCCGTCGGCTTGGTTATGCCGGCTGGATCATCGCGGACGGCTCGGGCGAGGATGCATTTGCCATCGCGGCGAAAGATCCGGAGGCTCTTCGTGATGTGTTGAACGCGGTGCCGATGCTCGCCGATGCACGCCTACGTTCCAAGCTACTTTCCCAGGTTCGCTCCGCCCTCTCGACAGGTCCGCAGGAACTATCCTCGGATGGCGAGTCGGGCTTAAAAGTAGATTACTATTACCCGAGCCCCAACAATGTCGCCCTTGAGACTCTGGAGCAACGGACCCCAACTGCCTCAGGGATTGCCAAGGATGTCTCCCTCAAGACCAATGTGATCCGGCAGCGCGACCGCTTCGCCCTGCGGTTCCAGGGGCAACTCTCGGTCGATCAGACCGGCCGCTACAACTTCTTCCTCCGCTCCGACGATGGCTCGAGGTTGTACATCGATGGCAACGAGGTCATCAATCACGACGGGCTGCACGGCATGTCCGAGAAACGAGCTCGTATTCGGCTCAAGGCAGGTTCGCACTCGATCATCGTCACCTACTTCGACAACGGTGGTGGCGATGGCCTGTCGTTGGCCTGGAACGGGCCGGGCATCAAAGGCAAGCAGCCGATCCCCGCCGAACGCTTCTCGACCGGCGGCGGGCGGACCTTGACCGATGATGCGGTCGTGGCCCTGATGGCCATCCCCGGCTTCGGCGAGCAAAAGTTCCGCGACCTGGCCGCGCTGGTCAAGTCGGGCCGCAGCCGGGCCAGCGCCATCCGGGCCCTCAAGACGCTGAACACCAAAGACTGGTCACGCACCGAGGTGCGGCCTCTGATCGACAGCCTGGTGGCCTATTTGAGCCGGACGCCGGCCCGTTACCGCAACGGGCCGACGGCCACTGACGCGGTGGAGCTGGCCCGATCCTTGTCCAAGTCCCTGCCCGAGGACCAGGCCAAGGGCGTCGAGCAGCGGTTAGCCAACCTGGATGTCCCGGTGATCGCTATCGGCACGGTCCCGTACCGCATGATCTATGACAAAACCAAGATCGTGGTCCAGGCCGGCAAGCCGGTGGAGTTCCGCCTGTCCAACAGCGACCATATGCCGCACAACCTGACCGTGACTCTACCTGGCGCGATGCAAGAGATCGGCGAGCTAGCCGAGGCCACCGCCCAAGATCCCGATGCGATGGCACGTCAGTACGTGCCCAAATCGGACAAGATCCTGCTGGCCAGTCGGCTGATCCAACCTGGCCAGTCTCAGGCGCTGAGCTTTGAGGTTCCGAAAACGCCGGGCGTCTACCCGATCGTGTGTACCTACCCGGGACACTGGCGGCGGATGTATGCCGCGCTGTATGTGGTCGCCGACCTGGACGCCTACCAGGAGGATGCCGAAGGCTACATGGTCGAGCACCCGCTGCCGATCAAGGATGAGCTGCTCAAACCGGGCAACCGTGGCAAGGAATGGGCCATGGCCGACTTCGCGGATGTCCTGAAGAAGCTACCCACCGGCCGCAACTACCAGGTGGGACGGGAGCTGTTTAAGGTGGCCAGTTGCGTCGCCTGTCACAAGATGAACGGCGAGGGACAGAACTTCGGGCCGGAACTGACCAAGCTCGACCCAAAGAAGCGGACCACCCAGCACATCATCAGCTCGATGCTCGAGCCGTCCAAGGAGATCGAGGACAAGTATCGCTCCTACACCTTCTACCTCTTTGACGGCCGGGTGATTCGCGGGCTCATCGTGAAAGAAAACCAGGACTCCGTGGAGGTGGCGGTCGACCCACTCTTGCAGAAGAAGCCGACCATCATCGCTACGGACGACATCGACGAGCGGGTCAAGGCCGATGTCTCGCTGATGCCGATGGGTCTGCTAAACAAGCTAACCCAGGAAGAGATTCTGGACCTGGTGGCCTACGTGATCGCCGGGGGCAATCCCAAGAGCCACCTGTTTGACCATTCGCACCACCAGCAGCAGCCCTGAGCGGGGGACGATCGTCCAGGCTCGTCAATCAGAAAAGGGGGGGTCGTTTCAACGCCCCCCCTTCTGGTTCACTTCTTGCTCGGCTCGTACATGAACGCCTGGTCGTCCAGCGGGCGGACCCAGACGTTGCGGAACTTGACCGGCTGGCCGTGGTCTTGCAGGAACACCGGGCCGGTCATGGTCTTCTGCTGCTGCGCCCAGATCTTCTTCAGGTAGGGCGTCACGCCGTAGCGGAACGGGTGAAACACTGACCGCGGATCCTTGAACGAGGCCCCGTCCTGCACTTTTTGTCCATTGAGCCAAGCAGTGATGCGGCCAGCTTCGATGATCTTGCCCGATGAATCCCGACGCGGAGCCCGGTAACGGATGTCATAGACCTGCCACTCCCCAGGCTTGCGGCAAGCGTTCACCAGCGGCTTAGAGAAGCCGTACACCGCCCCGGCGTCGTTCATGGTGATCTTGTCGCGGCCGTGCGAGTTCAGGATCTGCAGCTCGTAGTTGCCGTGGATGTACACGCCGCTGTTGCCGGAACCACGTTTGGGCAACATGAACTCGACGTGGATGTCGGCGTCCCGAAAGTGCAGCTTGGAGACGATGTGATTTTTGTTGCCGCCGCCGGGGGTCGAGGTAATAGTATTGCCCTCGATCGGCCAGTTGACCTCCTCCCCGTTCCGGCTTAGAAACAGGTTCTTGTCAGCGCCGTTAAACAGGACAACGGCGTCCTCAGGGGCCGGAACAGGAAGTTTGCTCTGGTCGGGGGGGAAGTCGGCCCCGGTCGCCAGGGCGAGCATCGCGCTGAGAATCGTTACTGTCATGAGGTTGCATCCGGCAAGGGGTCATGGATCAGTCCACGCTCCGAGGATATAACGGTGGCCAGCCCGCTGCAACCAGCCGATACCGGCTGGTTGCAGAGGGCGACCCAGTCCGGCAACATCAGACCACCAAACGAGAGGCGTTATGCGCTCACCGGTCTACTTCTGCGTCATCTTCCTGGCCCTCATCCTCCCGGCGTTCGGTAGATCGGCGGAGAAGCCGAACGTGCTGTTGATCGTCAGCGACGATCTGGCGGCCTGCCTCGGTTGCTATGGCAACGCCGCGTGCGATACGCCCAACCTCGACCGCCTGGCCCAGGAGGGCATCCGCTTTCACCGGGCCTACTGTCAATACCCCGTGTGCGGCCCGTCGCGGGCGTCGTTCATGAGCGGGCTGTACCCGAACACCACCCGCATGCTCGGCAACAACCGCCGACTCGGCAGCTACCACCTCAGCAATCCGGCTCTGGCTAACCACCCCAGCATCGGCGGCTTCCTACGGCGTAACAGCTACGTGTCACTCCGCGTGTCCAAGATCTTCCACATGGGCGTCCCTGGCGGCATCGAGGCCGGCGAGCGCGGCGGCGATGACCCCGACTCCTGGGACCGGGCCTTCGACATCATGGCTCCGGAAACGGCCAGCCCCGGGGAACTCGACCTGCTTAGCCCGAAGCGTACGCACTTCGGCTCGAACTTCGCCCGCGTCATCGTTCCGGATGACCGGGCCGGGACGCAGACTGACGTCCTGGCTGCCAACCAGGCCATCGCCATTCTGGAGAACCGCGGCCGCGGTCGCAAAGACTCCCGCTTTCTGCGCCCTGAGCAGCCGTTCTTTCTGGCCGTGGGCTTTGTCCGCCCACACGTACCGCTGATCGCCCCGCGGCGAATATTTCAGCAGTATCCCTTCGAGCAGGTAAAACTCGCCGAGACGCCCGACGGTGACCTCGACGATGTGCCGACAGCAGCCCGGGGGATGGCCAATGCTCAGCGTTACGGCATGAACCAGCAGCAACAGAAGCAGGCGTTGGCCGCCTACTATGCGAGTGTCAGTTTCATGGACGAGCAAGTCGGACGGTTGCTCGACACGCTCGACCGCTTGAAATTGCGCGATCACACCATCGTCATCTTCACCTCGGACCACGGTTACAACCTGGGTGAACACGATTGCTGGCAGAAGTTAAGCCTGTTCGAGGACAGCACCCGGGTCCCGCTGCTGGTGTCCGCCCCGAGCTTTGCTGCCTCGGCCGGCAAGTCCTGTGACGCTCTGGTGGAGTTGATTGACCTGTACCCGACCATCGCCGACCTCACCGGCCTGGCTGACCGGGCTCCCAAAAAACTGCAAGGGATGAGCCTGCGTCCCTGGCTCGAAGATCCGAATCGACCGAGCCTGCGTGAGGCGGCCTATACGGTGACCTATCGCAAGGGAGAGTCGATCCGCACGCCCCGCTGGCGCTACAACCGCTGGGGCAAGGCGGGTGAGGAGCTCTACGACCACGAAACGGACCCGAGCGAGTTCACCAACCTGGCAGGGATGACCGAACACCAGGACACCCTGACCCGTCTACGGACACTCCTGGAGAAAACCCGGCAGCGGAGTCGACCGTGAGTGGGGCACCCATGGCCGAGTCGGGCGTGTAGGTCGCGCCCGGCGAGGATCACGGAGCAGCAAACTCCCGGTCCGCGATTGTATTCATACATATAGAAAAACATACTATAATATGTACTGAAATGTTGGAATTCGGTCCGGATTGGTAAACGCTCCCGCCCCGAGGGATGAAGTCCGCGGGCGTCCCTGGTCTCACCGCTCCGCATGCCCAAGCCCGGGTAAAGGACCGCCTGGCGCAAGCACGCCAGCCCCAGCAACATGGAATCGATACAAAGCACGGGGTGGCTTTTCCTGGCGATCCTCATCGCGTATGGTTGCGCCGTGGTCGCACCTCTTCCGCGTCACCGCTCGCGAGGAAGGGCCGGAGCTCTTGTAAGCTGGTGCTTTGTGCCAGTCATCTTGCTCTGCCCGGTGCTCATCCCGTCCCTAAACGTCGGCCTGCGTGCCGCGGCCGCCTTCGCATCCGGCGAGATCGCTTTCAAGATGGTCGAGTTCTTTCGCCGTTGGAACGCTGTGGAGGGCAGTGTTGTTCTGCGCGCGTACTACCGCTTCTTGATCCCATTCCCGGTACTCGCCGTTGTCTATCCCGACCATAAGCGGCGGTTGCCGCGCCCGGAGAGCCGTTGGCCACATGTCGTACGCTTCATCGCAGGGATCGTCGGTGTCACCGTAGCTGTCGCGGCGATCGTGGCCCTGTCCAGCACTACGCCGATACGATCAAGTTTCGCCTTGAACCATGCTGTGATGTTGCTGACCTTTGTGCTGGCAATCGAATCACTCTCGCGGTCACTCTGGGCGTTAGAACGACTGGCAGGGTTCGAGACGACACCGATCGTCCGAAACGCCTATCGGTCGCGAACCGTCGCCGAGTTCTGGCAACGATACAACTACCGGGTTCATGAGTGGCTCTACCGCAACGTCTTCCACGCCACCGGGGGCCGAAGAACACCAGTCCGTTCTCTGCTGCTGGCGTTCCTGGTCAGCGGCCTGTTCCACGAGTTGATGTTCGCCCTGGCGACCTCGCGACTGACCGGCTATCAGTTCGCCTTCTTCACGCTCCAAGGTCCGGCGGTGCTCACCTCGGGGCACCTCGAACGCCTGGCCAAGCGCGGGGGGATGATGGGTAAGATCGTTGCTCACGGGGTCACGATCTTTTTCGTTGGCATCACTTCTGTCCTGTTCTTTGACGGGGTTCGTGAGGTCTTCCCCTTTATCTATGCCAGCGAGTCACCGCTGCCATAGGACACGTACCCTCGGCCTCCTTTTCGTAGACCATCTCGCCCCTACGTGGCGTTCACTAAACGGGTACAGCGACCTCGAACGGTGAAGCAAGCTTGATGCCTCCGACATTTGCCCCGAGGATGGGGCACGGATGGCCCGTAGACCAGTCTTGGGGATCCGCTACTGGACTCAGTTCCGCCGAAGCTGGCTACATCGGATTATGATGGCGGATGTTATGTAGCCGCACCACCGCACCAGAATATGGCTCACACCACGGTCGGTGCAATGTGCGGCAGCACCAACAACACGAAAGGAAACACATATTGAATATGCTCACTCTAAATGGTCCGCGGGTCCGGCCGGGCCCGCACGATCATCGCCCCGGTGGAGGTGGCAGCATCGACGGTCGGATCGTTGCCGCGGCCTTAATGGCCCTATTCTTGGCAGCAATGCCGCCGAGTAGGTCAGGACTGCGAGCGGAGGCGTCGGCCCGGGGACATGACGCTGTTCCCGAGGACGGGGCCATCCTTTTGTTTGACGGCAAGACCCTCAACGGATGGCAAGCAGTGCCCGCAGACAGTGCCTCGGACTGGTCGGTCCGTGACGGCGTCATCGTCGGCCGCGGCAGTGTCGACCGGCTGGCCTATCTGGTCTGGAAGGATCGGCAGCTAACCGACTTTGAGCTCACCCTGCAGTACCGCTTCCCCGGTAACGGCAACTCGGGGGTCGAGATCCGCGCCCAGCCCGACCCCAGCAAGCGGCGGCCGCTGATCGGCTACCACGCCGACCTTGGCCAGCGCGGCTTCGGCATCCTGGGTTGCTGGGACCTGCACTTCGCCGGCCGCGACGAGCCCGGCTGTCCCCGTGGCACCCGCTTGGTCATTGCCGCGGACGGGAAAACCCGTTCGAGCAAGATTGAGAATGCGTTGACCTTCGACGACATCCACGCCCACCAGTGGAACCGAGTCCGCATTGTCGCCCAAGGTCAGCGATTCCGCTTCTACATCAACGGCAAACGGTCGGCGGAGTTGGTGGATCAGGCCAGCGAGGGACGCCTGGAACGTGGCGCCATCGGCCTGCAGATCCACGACAAGGGCATGCAGATCGAGTTCAAGGACATTCGCCTGAAGCGGCTAGGTGCGGCGAAGACGAAACAGCCGTGAGGCCTCAGGCGAGGATGTCAGTCAGAACGTGGCCGTGCACGTCGGTGAGCCGGCGGTCGATGCCGTTGTGCCGCACGGTCAGGCGGGTGTGGTCGATGCCGAGCAGGTGAAGGATGGTGGCATGGATGTCGTAGACCTGGGTGGGGTGGTCGCGGTCGAGGGGCTTGTACCCCCACTCATCGGACGGGCCGTAGCTGACGCCGCCCTTGATGCCGCCGCCGCACAGCCAGTTGGTGAAGACGTACGGGTTGTGGTCCCGCCCCTTGCTGCCCTGGGTGCTGGGCATGCGGCCAAACTCGGTGGTCCATAGGATGATGGTGTCGTCGAGCAGGCCGCGCTGCTTGAGGTCCTGGATCAGCGCGGCGGTGCCCATCGCCATGCCGCGGGCTAGCGGGCCGTGGTCGCGGGCCAGGTCCTCGTGACTATCCCAGTTGCGGCGTGGAAAACCGTTGTCGTTGCCCGACCAGATCTGCACGAAGCGGACACCCCGTTCCAGCAGTCGCCGCGCCAGGAGGCACTTCCGGCCGAAGTATTCGGTCTCTTCCGGGGCGTTGATCTGGTCGGGATAGCTCGCGCCCAAGTGCTCGAGACCGTAGAGCTTGAGGATGCTTTTTGGCTCTTGGGAGATGTCCAGGGCTTCGGGGGCGCTCAACTGCATCCGCGCGGCCAACTCATAAGCCCGGATCCTGGCCTCGAGCCGGGAGTCACCCTGTCGCTGCTGCTGGTAGCGCTGGTTCATCTGGTTCAGCAGGGCCAATCCGTCGCGGTCACCCTGGGGGGTGACGAAGCCGGCCCGGGCGTGCAGGTCGGCGATCGGGTTGTCACGCTGCGGGAAGATGGCCGTCCCCTGGGCGCTGGCCGGCAGGAACGCCGCGCCCCAATTCTTCGGGCCATTGCTGGCGAATCCGCGGTGGTCGGGCAGGACGACGAAGGTGGGCAGGTTGTTGTTCGCCGCGCCCAGGGCGTAGCTGATCCAGGCTCCCATGCCAGGGAAGCCGGGTCGGTCGAAGCCAGTGGCTTGAAGGTAGGTGGCTTGGGAATGGACGCCGGTCTTGCCGACCAGGTTGTGCACAAAGGCGATGTCATCGACGCAGCGGCCAAGCGGCTGGACCACCTCGCTGAGCATCTTGCCGGACCGGCCGTAGGGGGCAAAGCGGAACGGCGACTTCATCCACGGGCCGAGGCCGTTCTGGAACGCCTCGACCGGTTCGCCGAAGTCGGACGGCTCGCCGTGGTGCCTGTCCAGCATCGGCTTGTGGTCCCAAAGATCGATGTGGCTAGCGGCCCCGGCCATGAACAGCTGCACCACTCGCTTGGCCCTGGGCGGGTGGTGCAGCACCCCGAGAGCAGCGCCGGTCTGGGCCTGCGACTCTTCGTGCAGCATCAAGGCCAGGGCCAAGCCGCCGAAGCCGGGAAAGCCGTGTTGCAGGAAGTCACGTCGATGCATCATCTGTGTGCTCGTTTCGCTCAGTCGAGATAGACAAACTCGCTTAAGTTGAACAACAGACGGCACAGGTTGGCCAGGCCATGTTTCTGAGCGTAGGCCTTAAACGCGGCTTGCTCGGCCGGTGTGGGGGATCGCTGCGTGATCAAGCGCATGGCCCGCTCGATCTGCCCGGCGGAGGAGGCAGTCTCGCGTTGCAGTCGGCGGGCGAAGCGTTCGGCCATCACCAGGTTGAAGCGGTTGTTCAACAGGGCCAGGGCCTGTAGGGAGGTCAGGGTCTCGTTCCGCTTCGGGGTGCTCTGGGCCGAGTCGGCACAGTCGAGCGTGGTCATCCAAGGGTTCGGCTGGGAGCGGACGATAAAGCGGTAGATGCTGCGCCGATGCGAGGCGGAGTCAGCGGGATCAAACTTGTGATACTCGTAGTGTGGCGAGTGCTCGGTCTTCTCCAGCGCGAACAGATAGAAGCCCGGGCCGCCCATGGCCGGGTTGAGGGCACCGCTGACGGTCAGGATCGAATCGCGAATTTCCTCGGCTTCGAGGCGACGCCGGTCCATCCGCCACAGCCAGCGGTTGTTGCGGTCAACGGCTGCCCTGGCCGAGTCGATGTGCGAGGACTGGCAGTAGGTGCTGGAGGTGACGATCAACCGGTGCAGCTGTTTGAGTGACTGGCCACGGTCGCGAAACTCGCTGGCCAGCCAGTCGAGCAGTTCGGAGTGCGTGGGCCGGGCGCCCATGCGGCCAAAGTCGTTGGGCGTGGCGACCAGCCCCTTGCCGAAATGATACTGCCACACCCGGTTGACGATCGAACGCCACACCAACGGGTGATTCGGGTCCGTTAGCCAGCGGGCCAGGGTGGCGCGGCGGACAGCGTCGCTGGCGTTCGGCTCGAGCGGGTAGGCCGACCCCTGTAGGGGTAAAACGGCGGGCGTGACCGGGGACCCGGGGTGCTGCACGTCCCCTCGGTGTAAGACATGGATCGGACGCGGCCGGCCCTGGGTCGGCTTGAAGTTGCCCTGGGCCGGAAAATGGGTAGCCGCAGCATAAACACGCTGTGGCGATGGTAGCCCCTGCAGCTGTTGCTGCGTCCGCGTAATGGTCTTCTGAAGCAATGCACGCTGCTGCTTTCGCGCGCGTGTTTCGATTTCGGCCAGCAGAGTGTCGCGGACTTCGATCGCCTGAGCCAGCTGGGACGAGACCTTGGGGTCTGAACCACGGGCCCACTGGCCGTCGATCAGGTTTTTTCGGGCCCAGCGAACCGGGGCTTCGATCGAATCGAGGGCATTGACTGAGGCCCCACGGGCCAAGTTCTGATCCGTCCCGTCTAGGACTTGAAGCTCAGCCAGGGCGAAGATGTAGTCCTTTCGCCGCTCGGCGAGTTTGGTGGCAGTCACCCGAACCCAGCGGGCCTTGTGTTCGGTTACCGCGATGTTCACCGGGGCCAGCCCCGGGTTGGGGTAGTCCTGGGACGTCTGATCGTACACCGTCTGCCATTGGCCACGCTCACGAGCGAGCTCGACCTTGAAGCGAACTGGGAAACCGAAGCCCGCGCCGATCCCGGCGAAGTCGTCATGACACGGGTTGAGAATGATGTGGGACACCTCGACGGTTTTTCCCAGATCGACTTCGACCCACTTCACCGCATCGTCCTCCTTCACGATGGCACTGTGATACCCAAACGCCGGGGACTTCTGAATCGCTTGCTTCTTGGTCAACACGGCAATGCGCTTCCTCAGTGTCGCCAGGCCCTCCCCACCCGCCGCGGCGATCTCGGCTTCCATCGCCTGTTGCTCGGCCCGAACCGTTGCCAGCCTCGCTTCGAGTTGCTGCCGGTGTCGGGCGATCGCCGGATCGCGATCATACGGCCGCTCGGCCCGGTCAACGGCGGCAAAGATCGCTTGCAGGCCGTAGTACTGTTTCTGGGAGATCGGGTCAAACTTGTGATCGTGGCACCGCGCACACTGCACCGTGACACTGCAGAAAGTGTTCATGGTGTTGGTCACCATGTTATCCCGGTCCAAGTTGCGGGCAACCTTGCCATCGATCTTGGATTCAGGGACTTCGACATGGCCGATGAAGTCCCACGGTCCGGCGGCAATGAAACCCAGAGCGACGATGCTATCGGGCTCGCCTGGGAACAGCACATCACCGGCGATCTGCTCCCGGACGAAGCGGTCGTAGGGTTTGTTTGTATTGAGCGAGCGAATCACATAGTCCCGGTACGGCCAGGCGTTGGGACGCAGCTTGTCCTTGTCGTAGCCGCAGGTATCGGCGTACTGGACGATGTCCAGCCAGTGACGGGCCCAGCGTTCGCCGTACTGCGGGCTGGCCAGCAGCCGCTCGACCAGCCGGGCGTAGGCATCCGGCTTGGCGCTCGACACAAAGGCGTCCACTTCCTCCGGGGTCGGCGGCAAGCCGATCAGGTCATAGGTGACGCGGCGAATTAGCGTGCGACGGTCGGCTTCCTTGGACGGGGAAAGGCCGTGCGTTTTCAGCTGCCCGAGGATGAACGCGTCGACCGGCGTGCGCACCCACGGATCGTCGAGTTCAGGCACAGCGGGGCGGGTAACCGGCTGGCGCGACCACCAGCTGGCTTGTTTAGCCGTGGCAGCGAACTCGTTGCCGGGCTGGGTATCCGCCTGGACGGCCGCAGTCCCTCCAAGCAGCAGACGCTGCACCAACAGGACGGTGACCAACAAGCAGCGTGGAGCCATCACGCTCAATGTCCTGAGAGCCGGGTGGAACCATGGTGAGTGCATTGTTCGAGCATATCCCGAAGCGGGCTGGTTCGCCACCATGTGATTGGGGAATCCTGTGACCGCTGGAATCACCCAGAGACGCAGATTGCTGAAACTTACCGAACCCGACCGGAGTAGCGTTTCGCAACGCCCCGGTGGCCTGGAGAACCATGATCCGTATGCATATCTCTATCCCATGAACGCGAGGCCTCACCCAACAAGGAGCTCCATGATGACCGATGTACGTAAACGGGTGATCGGGGTTGGCCTCATGCTGGTCCTGTTGTGGTTCGTACCGATGGCAACGGCGCAAGACCCGGCGACAGGTCTGCCACCGATCGGGACCAGCGATTGGCCGATGTACAACTATGACGTCAAGGGATGGCGTTATAACGTCAGCGAGAAGCGCCTGTCGGTCAACAACGTTCAGGACCTCCAGGTCAAATGGCAGTTCCCTCCCAAAGGCTCCGATACCACAATCGGGGCAGTCAACGCGACGCCCACAGTCGTCAATGGCTATGTGTATTTCGGCACTTCTACCTATCCAAAATTCTATAAACTTAAACCTGATGGCACGATCGCCTGGACCTACGAACCCGGCGACGACCAACGCCGCGGCTATCATCGGCTACAGACCAAGATGGGCCTGGTGCCACGCGACGGCATCTACAGCTCTGCGTTGGTGACCGAGGATTCCGTTTACTTCGGCGATGTCCTTGGGGTCGCCTACTGTCTGGATCGTCGCACCGGCAAGGAGAAGTGGCAGGTCAACTGCAAGGCCAAGGACTTCCCCGGCGCCCACCCGGCCAACCTGCTGATGGCCTCGCCGATCATGGCCGAGGGGAACGTGATCTTCGCCGGCGGCGCCTATGAGCATGCCGCACCCGCTCAGAAGGGCTACAAGTGCTGCTCCGGGCGGGGCTTTGTCATGGCACTTGACCCGAAAGATGGCCGCGTCGTCTGGAAGTACGATGTCGGCCCGAAGCCGCAGAAGTTCGATCCGCCGATCAAGATGCCCTCGCCCTGGGGCGAACGGGTCTTCCATTCCGGGCCGTCGACCAGCTCGGTCTGGTCGACGCCCTCTTATGACCCCAAATCGCACACCATCTTCTTCGGTACCGACATCCACAACTCGCCGAGGAAACCGACCGAAGACGACCCCCGCAACTACACCCCCCACACCGCGGAGGTGAATGCCGTCGACGCCCGCACCGGCAAGGAACGCTCGGAGCCCCAGAACACAAAGCACGACATCTGGAACCACACCATGCCCGCCTACGACCCCAAGACCGGCTACAAGGACCAATCCATCGGCGATACCCCCAAGATTTTTTCCATCACCATCGATGGCCAACCGACTCGGGTCGTTGGAGCAGGTTCAAAGAACGGTGGCTTTTATGTGATGCGCCTTGACAATGGTACCATCGTGGCCCATACCCCGATCTACACCGGTCCGCCGATGGACGACCCCAAGATCGATCCGCGCACCCTCGCCCTGCCCAGCCCCATCGGTGGCTTGCAAACCGGCTGTGCGACCGACGGTCAATCGGTGTTCACCAACGGCATCGACACCATTTTCAAGGGGACCAACACGCCGAAGATTTTTGCCCCGCCGACCGCTGGGCGGGTGACTTGTATTCGCACCGACACCAAAACCGAACGCTGGCGTCATGAGCGTCCCAAGGTGGACTGGGTGGGGGGCAGCGAAGACGAGCCCCGGTACCGGAATTGTGGCGACCCCGTGGCTTCCGGAATAGCCGTGGCCAACGGCTGTCTATTCTTCACGACATTTACCAGTAACAAGCTGGTCGTGCTCGATGCCGCGACGGGCGAAAGCTTGAAAGAAGTCTACCTGGGCCCAGTGCTCGCTGGTCCATCGGTGTCGCGAGGCCGGGTGTACATTGGCACTGGCAACACCCAGTTTGTCGAAAACGACAGCGAAGCCTATTTTCCCAAAAGTACGAAAGGTACGCTGTACAGTTTCGGCCTCCCCGGTCAGGACGAAATCGATCGACTCGGGCAAGGCAATGAGTAATTGGCCAGCGAGCGGTGTGTTCGAAAGGTTTAGAGATCCCACGCTGTTTCAAAGGTAAGCGTCGTGATGTTCAATCGAGTTTTACTAGGTACGGTACTGTTGCTTGGGGGCCTCACGAACTGTCTTGAGGCCGAAGACACGGATGGCACTTTTTCTCCACCCGAAGACATCACCTTCCGCCAGGCGTCGATCCTGAGCGAGGGAACACGGATGGCGGCCGAGGTCTTTGCTCCCAAGAAGCCCGCGACAGACAAACTGCCCACGATCCTCATGAGTCATGGCTGGGGGGGCGTCGCCCGCTACCTTCGTCCGGATGCGATCGTGTTTGCCCAGGCCGGCTATCTGGTGGTCACCTTTGATTACCGGGGCTGGGGCAGCAGTGATGCCCGGCTGATCATTGACGGCACATTACAACGCAAAGAAGGCAAGCTGGTTGCCGAGGTCAAGGAAGTCCGCGAGGTCGTCGATCCCATCGACCAAACCACAGATATTCTCAATGCCTTGCACTGGGTTCAAGCGGAACCACGCTGCGACAAAAAACGCATCGGCATTTGGGGCTCCTCGTTCTCGGGTGGGCATGTGGTCTACGTCGCCGCACGCGACCCCCGGGTCAAGGCGTTCGTCAGCCAGGTCGGCTCGATGGATGCCCGCTGGACGCTGGAGAATCCACAGATGCGTAAATTTGTCTTCAAGCAGGGCACCGATCGGACCCGTGGTAAGCTCAGTTATCCCAAGCCCGGGGCCAAGTTTGGCAATCTGATCGGGCAACCCGTGTTGGAAAAGCTCATGCGCTATGCGCCCATCGAAGACATCGAGCGATGTGAAAAGTGTGCCAAGCTGTTTATTATCGCCGAGAACGAAGAGCTGTTTGACAATCAGGACCATGCCATCAAGGCCTATCAGCGCGCGACCGGGGTGAAAAAGCTGGTCACGGTGAAGGGCATCAAGCATTATGGCATCTATGCCGAAAAGCGGGGCGAAGCCCAGCGACTGGCACTGGACTGGTTCGATCGTCACTTAAAGCCGTCGGAATCGGCCAACTAACTTCCCGGCGCGGCCGGTGGTTGCTTTCCAAGAACCTGAGAGGAGCTCAACATGTGGATCCCCAAGTGGCAGCGTGATCAGGACAAGGGCGTCGATTCCCCAGTGCCAACCCAGGTGGTCTCCAACGAAGAGTTTATTCCGCGTCCACAAACGGCCGACCAAAAGAAGGTCGAACGCCTGATCGGCGAGCTGGCCGACGAGAAGTCACGCAAGCTCGGCATGGATCGGCGAGATTTCCTAAGCAGCTCCATGGGGATGGCGACCGCCTTCCTGGCCAGCAACATGGTCTTCGGCCCCCACTGGGAGGTCGATGCCGCCGAAACGCTGGAGCCCGAGGCGACCGAGGAGAAGTTTCCCAAAGGCGAATACTTCATCTTTGATGTGCAGACCCACTTCACCAACGGGGTGGCCCTGGGCTTTCGCAACGCCGAGTTCATCCGGAATATGGGCTTTAACCTGAAGGATGACCGCGATGCCTTTAGCTTCCCCTGCTTCGTCATTGTGTTGTTTTTTGACAGCGACACCAGCATGGTGGTGATCTCGGGGGTCCCCGGCAAAGAGATCCAGCGCGGCAAGGATGGCAAGGTACTCGAGGGACCCGCCCGAACACCGGGATTCACCGGACGGATTCTGCCCAGCTGGGTCATGTCCGCGCGCAAGAATGAGATCAACGAAATCGCCGGGTGTCAGCGTGCCCTGTGTCAGGGCAACTGCGCACCGAACCACTATTGGGATCGCACCGCCAACGCCCCGGACTGGAATGCCCTGTACGAACAGATGGAACGCGAGGTGAAGACCTACGCCATCGACTCTTGGAAGTGGTACTGTCATACCGATCCCGGACGCTCGGGGGATGGCTTCAAGTTAGATGATGAAAAGCTCGCCTATCCCTTCTATGACCGGTCCAAGAAGCTGGGACTGAAGGTGTTCAGCGTGCACAAGGGCTTTGCCTCGCAGTCACGTACCCTGGGGCACCTCGCCAACCCCGCCGATGTCGAGAAAGCGGCATTGGATCATCCCGATATCAGCTTTATCATCTACCACTCGGCCCTCAAGCATGGCCCCGGCGAACCCGAGTTCTCCAAGGAGGGTTTCTTCGATCCCACCACCGGCGACTTCGCTTGGCACGATATCCTGATGAAGATCAAGGAACGCAACCCCAAACTGAATAACGTCTACCCCGAGATCGGTACTTCGTTCGGCACACTGGCCATTCTCAATCCGATCATGTGCCAGCACTTAATCGGTAAGAACGTCAAGTACTATGGGGCCGATCATGTCATTTGGGGAACCGACTGCCTGTGGTGGGGTTCGCCGCAGTGGGTGATTGAAGCCTTTAAGCGGTTCCAGATTTCCGATGAATTGTGCAACAAGTTTGGTTACAAAAAGCTGACCAAGCAGGACAAGCAGCAGATCTTTGGACTCAACGCTGCTCGGATTTATGGAGTCGACGTCAACGCCCAACGCAAAGGGTTGCCGGCCGACACGCTCACCAAGCTCAAAGATAAATATCTAAGTCTGGGAGGACACCGAGACAATGCGGCCTACGGATGGGTACGTGCCAATGACTGAGTCAAACGCTTATCGTGCGGCCCGATGCCAGCTTGCCCTGGCGGTTGGGTTGGGGGTATTTGCCTTGCTCGGCCGCTGGGCCCTGGCAGAGCCGCCGATGCGGACGGTGGATACCAGCTGGGGCAGCGATCATGTCGGCAAGCCGGTTCCGGAGTATATGTCCGGCGACGAATGCCTGTTCTGCCACCGCGAGGTGATCGGCCCAACCTGGGGTGAGGACCCGCATGGCCAAACCGTCCGGCGCATCAAACCTACCGCCCCGGGCCTGAAAGCGCTGGCCGGGAACGCTGCCTTCAAGGCCTTTGCCCCGCAGGTAGAGTATCTGCTAGGCCGAGGCCAGCGGCAACGCTTTCTCAAACGTGGCCAAGGCTACGGCGAGCTCGCGCTGTTGTCAGCCCACTGGGTACCCCCTCAGGGTGATACCGCTGCTCACCTGACGAACACTGACCAGCCGCATTGGGACGCCAAGCATTTTGGTCAAGCCTGCGCTGGCTGCCATGCCACCGGGGTCGATACCAAAACCAAACGCTTCGCGGCCCTATCGCTCGACTGCTTTGTCTGTCACGGCCAGGTGCCCGATGCCCACACGGAAAAGCCCGAGCTGGCCTACTTCGCCGCGATGAGCGAGGCACCGGCACGAGAGACGGTCGCCATATGTGCCCAGTGCCACATCCGCACCGGCACATCGAAAAGCACTGGCTTGCCTTACCCCAACAACTTTGTCCCCGGGGACAACCTGTTTCGCGACTTTCAGGTCGATTTGTCTGAGGAGGCGATCAAACGCCTCAACCCTGGCGATGCCCATGTGTTGCATAACGTGCGTGATGTGATGGTGCTGGGCAAGACCAAGGTGACCTGTGTCTCCTGCCACCTGGTGCACGATCCTTCGACGTTCGAGCACCGCCGGGTAGCCGAAAGTACCATTTGCTTGCACTGTCATCCTCCCGACTCGAAACGGAAAACCATTCCGTATCAAGTCCACAGCAAACGGTGTGAGTATTAAAATTCCTGGATTGACTGCAAACCCGAAAGGTTCGCAGGCTACTCGGACTTCGATTCTCATTGGCTTGGAGTGAAGGAACCATGAACAAAGCAACCACGATGGACTATGAGTACCTTCCTGGCAGCGAGCCCCCGGACGAAACCGACCGCAGCTTGCGGGCTTATCTGGCCGGGCTTTCCGATGAACATCTATCTCAATATGACCCTCGCTGGTCCGATGAGCAAGTCATCGCCTGGGATGGCAACTTTCGCTCCGATGGGGCGTTGATGCTGGTCTGCTGTGAGCGAGACGTGGAGGTTGGTGACTTTCGCCGCGAGTTGGAGCAGCACATCCATTATCGTAAGCTGCAGGCTCAGAGCGGAAAGTGAACACCCCGGCGGGCCAAAAGGGTTGGGTAGTCTGAACGGCTCGAGCTCTCTGCCTGGTATCGTAGCAAAAACGATGGGCGGCACTCACGTACCGCCCGAGGCAGTCGCCCCGCCAGCGCAAGCATGTGTCTTACTGAGCGGCGGGTGGAAACCCGCCGAGCCTTGGGCAGAGGTCCGTCGAGGAGCTCGAGACAAACATGGCCGGCGGATTTCGTTCTTTCCGAGCGGCGGGTGGAAACCCAATGGTGTTCGACACGAAACTTGCTGGTGGGTCTTCTCCACGCATCGGAGCGGCCACGCAGGGTTGCCGGCTGGGTGGCACGCTCGGAGTCGGCGACGGGCGTGGGAAACGCCCA
>CAYPIE010000031.1:51324-58774 GCA_964410665.1 uncultured Alcaligenaceae bacterium | reverse complement strand
CGGACTCCGCGCGGGAGCGACGCGGGGCATGCTCCCCAACCCGGGCATTGCCATGTCCCCCACGCACCGGGCGTTTCCCACGCCCGTCGCCGACTCCGAGCGTGCCACCCGGACCATAGGAACTCGAGTGCCGAACACCATGGGGTTCCGGGCCGCCGCGGGCTCACAGGACCCCAGCCATGATCAGGAAGAGTTCAAGACTGTCATTGGCCGAGGCAACTCGTTGCAACCGGGCCGTCCACTCCCCTTGTGGGGCCGCATTGAGCCCGTGGTTGGTCTGTTGATCGTAGATCCCGTCGTTGCCCGTAGCCGGGTCGGTCTGGAGCCTCGCTAGTAGCCGATTGGCATGTGTGCTGAGTTCGTTGATCGAGTTTTGAAACTGTTGCTGGACCCACCGCTGATGCTGCTGGGGCGAGTTCCCCGTTCCCCGTAGAGATGCCACCACGGCTTCGTCCCACTCCAGGTTCAGGACACTCCGGACCAGGTCACGGGCGATGAGCCCGGTAATGTCATAGTGACCCTGCTCATGAACCAGCAACGAGGCGTCGCTGCGGGCCGCCGGGGTTGCCCAGGTCAAGGATGGGTCGAAACTGACCGTGACCCGCACCCCTTGGACCTGATACTTGCCGCCGGTCCGCCCGACCCGCCATGGGCCCATTTGCCAGGTCGACCGGATCTTGGCCGTGTGTGGTGGGTCCAGCGGAGCAGGCACCGGTCGAAAGTCGTTCCAGGTTAATGGACGTGGGAAGCCGGTCATTGCCGCGCGGATTTGTGCAAGGGTTGCCATGGCTGGGTCGCTTTCCGGAAAGCTGGGAGATGGTGGAATGGTCCTCTACATGGGACATGCAGCCTGGATTCGTCCGGCGGACACTGAGGGATGACTTTTGGCCGTTCCACCTTGGCCAGGGGCGGCCTGGTTGGGATCCCACCGGCTGTACTGACTACCGGCACCCGCGGCCGGCGGCCGAACTTCTGGACGCCCTCAAATCGAACGGCTAGAGTAGACGGGCCGAATTGATAGACTTCCTTGCCGTACCCTTTGAGATGCTTGCATATGCGCTTTCTCACCTCTTGCCTGCTGACTGGGCTGCTCGCGTTTGCTTTACTGGCCGAGTCTGAGACACCCCCGGAACTGGCCAACCTGAAGTATCGCTCGATCGGCCCGGCCGTCGGCGGGCGCGTCAGCATGGCCGTCGGTGTGCCCGGTGACCCCCGAACCTACTACGCCGCGACCGCTTCGGGCGGTGTCTGGAAGTCCCAAGATGGCGGCACCAACTGGGAGCCGATCTTTGATGACCAGCCCATTTCCTCGATCGGCTCGATCGCAATCGCTCCGTCCGACTCAAATGTCGTCTACGTCGGTAGTGGTGAGGCCAACATCCGTGGCAACGTCGCCGCCGGCAACGGCATCTACGTCTCCACCGACGCCGGCCAGACCTGGACCCATTGCTGGAAGGAAGTCGGCCAGATCGGTGACATCATCGTGCACCCGACCGATCCCCGGGTGGCCTACGCCGCGGTGCTCGGCCACGCCTTCGGGCCGAACCGCCAGCGGGGCGTTTACCGCACTACTGATGGGGGTGACACCTGGGAGCAGGTCCTCAAGCGGGACGAGGACACCGGGGCCTGTGACTTGTGCTTCGACCCGAAGAACCCGCGCAAGCTCTTCGTGGGGCTATGGCAGGCTCGGCGACTGCCCTGGACCCTGACCAGCGGCGGCCCAGGCAGCGATCTGTGCGTGTCCAGCGACGGGGGTGACACCTGGATCTCACTCAAGCACAAAGCCCCTGATAATGGCCTGCCCGAAGGTATTTGGGGCAAGGTGGGTGTTGCCGTTGCCCCTTCGGACAACCGCCGGGTCTATGCCTTGATTGAGGCCGAGGAGGGTGGCCTGTTCCGTTCTGATGATGAGGGGAACAGCTGGGAACGGATCAACCCCCACCGGGCGCTTCGCCAGCGAGCCTGGTACTACTCGACCCTGACCGTCCACCCCACGAACCCCAACATCGTCTACGTCCCCCAGGTGCCGCTGCTACGGAGTATTGACGGCGGCAAGTCGTTCGCAGTCGTCAAGGGCACCAGCCACTCCGACCACCACTACCTCTGGATCGACCCGGCTGACCCGAAACGGATGATCGATGCCCACGATGGCGGCGTGGACGTCACCCTCAATGGTGGTGAGCGCTGGGATGCCCCGCCGTTGCCGATCTGCCAGTTCTACCACATCGCCTGCGACAAGCGCCGGCCCTACCACGTCATGGGCTGCATGCAGGATATGGGTACTGCCTCCGGACCGAGCCACTCGCTCAACGCCAGCGGCATCCTACTCAGCCACTGGACCAGCGTCGGTGGGGGGGAAGCCGGCTGGGCCATCCCCGATCCACACGACCCGAATATCGTCTACGCCGGGGAATACGGCGGCATCATCACGCGTTTCGACCGCAAGACACGCACTGCCCGCAACGTCAGCGCCTACCCGTGGAATCCCTCGGGGATCGACCCGGCGATGATGCCCTACCGCTACCAGTGGACCGCTCCGATTATGGTATCCCGGCACACCCCGGGCATCCTGTACCATGCCGCGAATGTGCTGTTTCGCTCGCGCGATGGTGGGCAGACTTGGGAGGAAATCAGCGGCGACCTCACCCGGAATGACAAGCAGAAGCAGCAGTGGGCCGGCGGCCCGATCACTGGCGACAACACCGGCGTCGAGGTGTACGGCACCATCTTTGTCATCGCCGAGGCCGCGGTACCCGACGATACAACCGAGGCGATCCCCGCGCTGTGGGTCGGCACCGATGACGGCCGGGTGCACCTGTCTCGCGACGATGGCAAGAGTTGGACAGAAGTGACGGCCAACATCCCCGACCTGCCCGACTGGGGGACGGTGTGTGGCATCGAACCGTCCCCGCACGACCCGGCGACGGCCTATCTGGTGGTCGAGCGTCACCGACTGGACGACTATCACCCTTACCTGTGGCGGACCACCGACTATGGGCAGACCTGGACCAAGCTGACCGGCGACCTGGCCGACAATGTCTACTTGCACATGGTTCGCGAGGACCCGAAGTGCAAGGATCTGCTCTATCTGGGAACCGAGCGGGGTGTCTTGTTCTCGCGTGACGCGGGGCAGACCTGGGACGCCTTGAAGCTGAATCTGCCCACGGTAGCGGTGCACGACCTGGCCGTGACCGAGCATGACCTAGTGGTGGGAACCAACGGTCGCTCGGTCTGGATCCTCGACGATCTGACGCCTATCCGCGAATGGTCGCCGAAGCGGGCGGATCGTCCGATGCATCTCTTCCCGATCCAGCCGGCCACCTGCTGGCAGCTGCACCGCGAGGTGTCGGTCCACACCGTCCACGCTTCGGGAACCAACCCTCCGAACGGGGCGGTGATCCACTATCACCTCAAGCAGAAAGCCAGCGATGACCACCCCGTGCGCCTCGCGATCCTCGACGCTTCGGGCAGCGAGGTCACAGCCTTTGACAGCCTGAAGGCGGAGGAACCTCCCGAGGACCTCTCCGGTTACCCCCAAGTCAAGAAGACGGTATTGCCCGGCAAGGCGGGCGTCAACCGCTTCGTTTGGGACCTGCACCATCACGGAGCCAGAATCATTTCGAAGGCTCACGTTGATCTTGGTGACCCTTCGTCGGCACCGCTTGTGGCACCGGGAACCTACATGATCCGGCTGACTTATCGGGGTAAAACCCTCGCAACACCCATCGTGGTTGAACGCGATCCCCGCTTTTCCTCACCCTCCGAGGCGGTGGCGGCGAACGAAACTGAACGTACCGACACCCAGGAAGCCCTGGCTCTACGGGTCCGCGACAATCTCACTGCGATCAGCGGGATGGTTGAACGGATTCGCGGGCTACGCAAGCAACTTGATCTGCACCAGGAGCTGTTGGCCAAGGATGACCGGCCCGTGGTGAAGAAGTACCTCAAGAAGCAGGCCGTGCTGGCCAAGCAGCTTGATAATGTGGAGTCCGCGTTGCACAACCCCGAGGCTCAGGTGAGTTACGACATCTTCTCCGCCCGCGGCGGGGCCAAGCTGTACTCGCAACTTACCCTCCTGTTGGAGTTCGTCATTTTGGGTGAAGGCCAGCCGACCCAGGGCATGCGGCGAGTGGCCGAGGACATGCAGCGGCAACTGTCCCGTTGCCAGGCCACGCTCGCGAAACTGCGGGAGCAGGCCGTGCCACGCTTGAACACGTTCGCCCGGGAGCATCGATTGCCGGAAGTCTGGCTGCCAACGCCCAAGGAGTCCTCCGCTCGCTAGAACAGCTCGCCCGAGCCGATCGCATCCTCGGCCAGCGGAAAGTTGGCCCAAACCGGGAGACGCTTTCGTCAACCCGGTCTGCTCTTTAGGCGGGACTGGCTCGGCAAACACACGTTGCTCGATCTGGATCCCACAATCCGGTCATACTCCCGGAGTTGCTCAACTCCAAGAAGCATGACCGAATTGTGGGATCCGTCGCGACTCATGGCGTCCCCGATCGGGAAAAACCTGATTGCTCGGTTGCTCACGTAGGTGTGAAAATCGTCAACCCGCGTCCTCGTCAATTGGCTGCGAGCGAAGCGAACATCAACGTCAGTCCGGTGGCGACAACCACCGCACTGCAGAGCAGGATCTGGATTCAACCTTCATTCAGAGGCGTTCCCGTTGGTAAAACTGCGGTAATACCTGTGGGTTGTAAGCACCATGGTCTCGCAAGCGTTGGTCAACCTCCAGATTGCGGTCGAATCAACCTCGGCAAAGGAACCGTGGGCAAGGGGAGTGCAGTCGAAGGTGCGGATGGGCGTTGATGTGCTGTGGTCAAGCGCCAACGTCTTGCCGCGCAGGGAGAAAGACGTGGTCAATGGTACCAGAATGTCTGGCGTGATAACGTTCTTCTGGACGCTGGTGACTTGAACGGCTATACTGACCACGCCAAATTTGGCGAATTTCCTATCGCACTCATCGAGATCATCCCCAATGCGCTTTTTCACCTGCTGCCTGCTTGCAGGGCTGTGTTCCGTCCCTCTACCAGCCGGGTCTGAGACGCCGCCGGAACTTGCGAACCTGGAGTATCGTTCGATCGGCCCGGCCGTCGGCGGGCGCGTCAGCATGGCCGTCGGTGTGCCCGGTGACCCCCGAACCTACTACGCCGCGACCGCTTCGGGCGGTGTCTGGAAGTCCCAAGATGGCGGCACCAACTGGGAGCCGATCTTTGATGACCAGCCCATTTCCTCGATCGGCTCGATCGCAATCGCTCCGTCCGACTCAAATGTCGTCTACGTCGGTAGTGGTGAGGCCAACATCCGTGGCAACGTCGCCGCCGGCAACGGCATCTACGTCTCCACCGACGCCGGCCAGACCTGGACCCATTGCTGGAAGGAAGTCGGCCAGATCGGTGACATCATCGTGCACCCGACCGATCCCCGGGTGGCCTACGCCGCGGTGCTCGGCCACGCCTTCGGGCCGAACCGCCAGCGGGGCGTTTACCGCACTACTGATGGGGGTGACACCTGGGAGCAGGTCCTCAAGCGGGACGAGGACACCGGGGCCTGTGACTTGTGCTTCGACCCGAAGAACCCGCGCAAGCTCTTCGTGGGGCTATGGCAGGCTCGGCGACTGCCCTGGACCCTGACCAGCGGCGGCCCAGGCAGCGATCTGTGCGTGTCCAGCGACGGTGGCGATACCTGGACTTCCCTCAAGGAGCGGGCCCCCGACAATGGGCTTCCCGAGGGCATCTGGGGCAAAGTGGGTGTTGCCGTCGCCCCTTCGGACAACCGCCGGGTCTATGCCCTGATCGAGGCCGAGAGGGGCGGGCTGTTCCGATCGAACGACGGCGGTGCCACTTGGAAGCGAATCAACGCCCACCGGGCGCTCCGCCAGCGGCCCTGGTATTACTCCACCCTGACCGTCCATCCTACCGACCCTGAGGTGGTCTACGTCCCCCAGGTGGAGCTGCTTCGCAGCATGGACGGCGGCAAAACCTTCGAGGTGGTCGGCGGCACGAGCCATGCAGACCACCACGCCATCTGGATCGACCCGGCAGACCCGCGGCGGATGATCAGCGCCCATGATGGCGGTGTGGATGTCTCGGTGAACGATGGTGATGACTGGTACGCCCCGCCGTTGCCGATCTGCCAGTTCTACCACATCGCCTGTGACAGCCGCCGGCCGTACCACGTCATGGGTTGCATGCAGGACATGGGCACCGCCTCCGGACCGAGCCACTCCCTCAACGAGAGCGGGGTGCTACTTGGCCACTGGGCCAGCGTCGGCGGTGGCGAGGCCGGCTGGGCCATCCCCGACCCGCATGACCCGAATATCGTCTACGCCGGGGAGTACGGCGGCATCATCACGCGTTTCGACTGCAAGACACGCACCGCCCGTAACGTTAGCGCGTACCCGTGGAACCCATCGGGGATCGACCCGGCGAAGATGCCCTACCGCTACCCGTGGACTGCTCCGATCCTGGTGTCCCGGCACACCCCGGGCACTCTGTACCATGCCGCCAACGTGCTGTTTCGCTCGCGCGACGGTGGACAGAGCTGGGAAGAGATCAGCGGCGACCTGACCCGCAACGACAAGCAGAAGCAGCGCTGGTCAGGTGGACCAATTACCGGCGACAATATCGGCGCCGAGATATACGGGACGATCTTTGTCGTCGCCGAGAGCAGCGTTCCGAAGAACAATCCCCAGGCGACTCCAGCTCTGTGGGTCGGCACTGACGACGGGCGGGTGCACCTCTCACGCGACGATGGCGAGACCTGGACCGAAGTGACCGCCAACATCCCTGACCTGCCCGACTGGGGAACGGTGGGCGGCATCGAACCCTCCCCCCACGATCCAGCGACCGCCTACCTGGTGGTCGAACGGCACCGGCTGGATGACTACCACCCCTACCTGTGGCGGACCACCGACTATGGCAAGACCTGGACGAAACTGACCGGCGACTTGCCTGACGATGTCTACCTGCATGTCGTCCGGGAGGATCCGACGTGCAAGGGGCTGGTTTATCTGGGGACCGAGCGGGGTGTCATGTTTTCACGCGACGCGGGGAAGACCTGGGACGCCTTGAAGCTGAACCTGCCTACGGTGGCGGTACACGATCTGGTCGTGACCGAGCGTGATCTGGTGGTAGGAACTCACGGACGGTCGATCTGGATCCTCGATGACCTGACGCCTATCCGCGAATGGTCGGCGAAGCTGGCCGATCGTCCGGTGCATCTCTTCCCGATTCCCCCCGCCACCCGCTGGCACCTGCATCCTGAGGTGTCGGTGCATACCGAACAAGCGGTGGGGGACAACCCGCCTGATGGTGCCGTGATCCACTACTACCTCAAGCAGGACGCCGACGAAGATCACCCTGTGAGCCTGGTGGTGCTGAACGCCGCGGGGAAGGAGATAGTCGCCTTTGATAGTCTGCAAGTGGAAGAGTCTGATGAGGACGAACTC
>CAYPIE010000031.1:0-51224 GCA_964410665.1 uncultured Alcaligenaceae bacterium | reverse complement strand
TGGCGCTACGGATCCGTGACGCGATCAGCGAGGTCAGTACCCTGGTCGAAGAGGTCCGCGGGCTGCGCATGCGACTCGAGCTGTACTGGCAGCTGCTGGCCAATGCCGACTGGCCCGTCGGCAGGAGATACCGCTATCGACTTGCCAGACTGACCAGGCGGCTGGACCGCTTGGAAGCCGCCCTTCACAATCCGAAGGCCCAGGTGAGTTATGATATCTCCGCGGCCCGAGGCGGGGCGAAGCTGTATTCGCAACTTACCCTGCTGCTGGAGTTCGTCTGCGAGGGTGAGGGTGAGCCGACCCAGGGCATGCGGCGGGTGGCTGAGGACTTGGAGCGTGAGCTGGCTCGGTGTAAGTTCGCGCTGGAGGTTGTCCAGAAGCTAGCCGTGCCCCGGTTGAACACGCTCGCCCAAAAGCGTGGGTTGCCGGAAGTGTGGCTGCCGAAGCCCCAGCGGATGATCATCCGCTAGAATGACTCGGGTGGCCCCGAATGAGACCGAAGCCACCCAAGTTTCAGCATCCTTGTGGATTTCACCAGGGCTTACCGCCGGATTGCTGCAATCCTAAAAAGACGTCACTATCGCAAGGAAGTCACCACGCCACTCTGGCGGGAACACTTCAGTAGAGGCGATCATGACGAGGAACGCATTGATGCGGTTAATTTCGCTCAACGTCGGTATGCCAAAGTTCGTCACCAGTGGGTCCAAGACGTTCTCGACCGGCATCTACAAGGACCCGGTCGAGGGGCGTGTGATGCTGCGCATGCTCAACCTCGACGGCGACGGCCAGGCCGACCTCGAGGCCCACGGAGGCCCCAACCGGGCGGTCTATGTGTTTTCGCTGGAGACCTACCGCTTCTGGGAGCAGGAGCTGGGTCGGGACGACTTCGTCTACGGCCAGTTCGGCGAAAACTTCACCGTCGAAGGCATGACTGAGGACCAAATCTGTGTCGGCGATGTGTTCCGCATCGGCTCGGCCATCGTCGAGGTCAGCCAACCACGGCCGCCGTGTTTCAAGCTCAACGTGCGCATGGGCATCCCCAACTTCCTAAAGCAATTCCTCCGCTCCGGCCGGGTGGGCTTCTACCTGCGGGTGCTTCAGGAGGGAGAAGTCGGTGCCGGGGACACGTTCATCCTGGAGCGGGTAGCCCCAGTTCGCATGAACATCATCGCGCTGACCAAGCTGATGTATGTCGACACCGACAACCTCGAGGGGGCGAGGCAAGCGCTCGGCATCGAGGCACTGTCACAGCCCTGGAAGGACTCGTTCGCCGAGCGTCTGGCCAAGGCGGGGGTGTAAAGTCACCTTGACTGTATCGCTTCTGCCAGAGAGGAACCGCACTTGAAAGCAGTGTTCCGTCATCGGTCCGGAACTACTAGGACTCCCTGAAGCCTTCTCCCGTTACCGATCCCAGTCCGCATCATCGAGCAACCGCTCGGCCCGGTCACGCAGGGCAGTGGCGTCCGCATCGGCTTGCGCTCCTTCGGGTACGTTCACCGGCGGCAGGGTGGCCAGCAGAAAGCTGGCCAATTGCTCCGGTGTTGGTAGGTCGGCGCCGAGAAGTCCGGTACGCGGGTCGACAGTGGTTTGGCCTTCGACGTAGAGCCGCACGATCGGGCCGGCGCGGAACGGGTTACTGTCCAGGGAGCCCAGCTCTGCCGCTAACTGGGAACGCCACTGACGGTATTGCTCGGTCTGTTGCTGCAGGATTGCTTCCGGGGTGGTACCCGCTGGGACGGGTTGGCAGTAGACGCCGACCGGGCAAAACGAGGCATGGCGTGGCGACAACAGGTGTGTGCCTACCTCCAAGCAGGCCAGAGCGGCCACGTTGATGCCCTGGAGCAGGATCACCTGGCCGTGAAAGGGGAGGTCATCGACTTCCAAGAGGTTGGCCGCCTGGCCGAGCGGGCTGCGGAAGGCTTCGACGTAGCGGGTGGCCAGGTTTAATGATTTGACGAACGGTGGCGGGTCCACGGGGGTGATGAGGTAGAGCAGCACTGAGTCGGCGGTGGGGCTGGGGTCGGTCATCAATGCCAATAGCCGCAGTTGCTGGTCGAGCAGATCCCAGATTTCCTGGCTGGGCTCGGGGACATCGGCAGCGGCGGCCAGTTCGCGGATGGTGTCCTGAAAGTCGGCGATCCCGGCACGCTCGCTTCCTAGGAGCCCGCTCAGCTCGGCATTTTCATTGCGGTACACCCGCCAGATGCCCCGGCCATGAGTCGACAGAGACAGAGCCGTCGCATAGTTGGGGACGCCGTTGCGGTCGATCGAGTCCTTGATTTGCCGTAAGCCCGCCTCGATCCGCTCGGCGTGTTCTTTGAGCGTGAAGTAGCGGTCGTGGCGGCTATCCAAGTCGTGGCGGCTGATGACTCCCTCCGGTCGCAGTAGGGCGAAGCGGGCAGTCAGAGCGTTGAACACCCGCTGCGTTTCGCGAAAACGCTCCGCCGGGGTCACATCGACTGCCTCAGCCCTCGGCAGGGCCTTCACCATCTTCAGCGGCTGCACCGCCACCGCCAGGCTGGGACTCCCGAGGACATCGGCACCCACCTTTGCGGTCGCTGGGTAGACCTCGATCAGGGTGAACTGGTCGACCGGGATGTTGGCCAGACGCGTGGCCACGGGCTGGACCAGGTAACGCTCTACCGCTCGTTTCATGGCCCGGGCACCGAGTATGGGGTCAAAGCCAACGGCGACGATCTGCTCGATTGCCTGGTCATCGACCTGAATCAGACAACGACGATGCTGAAAGCCTTCGCGTTTGAGCACCTGCTGGACCAGTAGCCGGGCGATCTTCCGAATGGCCTGGCGTTCCAGCCGCCGAAACGGAATCACCCGATCCAGTCGATTGAAGAACTCGGGGCGGAAGAAGCGTTCGGCGGTGGTCTGGTAGGCGGTAGCGGCGGCCGCGACGTCGGTGGGGCCAAATCCTAGGTTGGTCTCAGCTTCGCGGACGCCCAGGTTGGAGGTTAACAGCACGATGGCGTTGGTGAAGTCGGCGGTGCGGCCCAGGGCATCGGTCAGGCGTCCCTCGCCGAGGACCTGCAAGAGCAGATCAAAGACTTCGGGGTCGGCCTTCTCGATCTCATCGAGTAACACCACGGCGAATGGTTGACGGCGGATAGCCGCGGTGAACAGACCCTCGGGCTGGTGGAAGGTTCCCACTAGCCGAGCGGCCGAGCCAGGGTCGACATACTCGTTCATGTCGAAGCGAAGCAGCTTGTCGGCGTCGCCGAACAGATAGTGGGCGATGGCCTTGGCACATTCGGTCTTGCCGACGCCGGTCGGGCCGAGGAATAGGAAGGTGGCCAGCGGACGGTCGGGGTCGTTCAGACGAGCCTTGGCGATGGCCAGCACATCTGCCACCGCCTCTAGGGCGTGCGGCTGACCGACGACGCGATCGCCGAGGGCTTCCAGGATCTCCCGTCGCTCGAGGCGGCCGCGGGGATCGAGGAACTGCATCGCCAACCCGGTCTGGGCCTGGAACTCCTGGTACACATCCTGACGGGAGAGCACCGGTCGCGGT
Organism: uncultured Alcaligenaceae bacterium; assembly: GCA_964410665.1. Lineage (GTDB taxonomy): Bacteria > Planctomycetota > Planctomycetia > Gemmatales > Gemmataceae > CAYPIE01. Next base: position 47,701 of record CAYPIE010000031.1, on the reverse strand, counting down.
GGCATTTCGCCGAGCCGCGCCTTCTCTTCCTTCGGGCGGCGTAGCTGGCTACCGCGGACCGCGAGCTGGCGGAGCATGCGCGCGGCCTTGCCGGGGTAAGCCGCATCGCGGACATAGCGGCGGGTTAGGTCTAGGACCGTCGGCAGGACTTCCAGGTCAAAGACACAGCCGTGGCGGTCCTCATCCTGGCGTTGCGTCTGGATCATGATCTGCAAGTTGTCCCGGTCGGTCGGCTCGCCGATCGGCAGCAGGTGGAATTGGTCGGCCAGGCCTCGGTCCTGCTCACGCAGGATATGCAGCGCTTCCGGGGTGATCTCCGCCACCAGCCGCAGGTCGCGGCGTTCGATGTAGGGTTTCAGGACATGGGCGACGTTTAGGGACGAGTTGCCGGTTTGTCCCGCCCGGAATAGACCGAGGAGATCATCGAAATAAAGGATATGATCTCGTTTGTGTATTTCCTTGAGGATGGCCAGCAGGCGGTTTTCCCACTGGCCGACGTATGACATGCCTGAGATCAGCCGTTGAGGGGCGATCAGCCAGGTGTTGGCCTTGTCGCGGTGCGGTGAACGTCGCCGGGCCACCCGGCGGTAGATGCATTCCTCGAGGATAGTGGTCTTGCCGACCAGGCGGGGTCCGATCAGCAGCACCGGCCGGCGGTCTGGATGGTCGAGCAGTTTGCTCAGCTCGGCGACCTCGCGTTCGCGCATTGTCGCCCGCTCCAGGTGGTCGGGGTAGTGCCAGTCCAAGCAGCGGCCGACGCGCCGGAGTTCTTCGGCCCCGGACATGGTCTCGGCGTCGCCGAGGAAAAGGAACGGCAGCACCGGTTTGCGAACGAGCTTACTGGCCGGAGTGATATCCAGGTCAAGCGTGGTGATCCAGGCGGTTCCCGTCATGGCGTAGGTGGCTGGGCGGGCGTAGACCGGCGGGTCGTTGCCTTTGGCGTCGTCGAGGGCCTGTTTCTCCAGGTCACGGAAGTAGTCGGTCAACACCTCGGTGGCGCGGGAGGCCAGATCTTCGCCGCGGTCATATTCGAACCACAGGTCGTCGATGGCTGGGCAAAAGGCGATCCGCTTGCCGCGGTGGGCAAAGACGACCAGGAAAAAACGGCACTTCGGCCGCGAGCGGCGGAGCTCCAGGGTCAGATTTAGGCGATGCTGAGCGGTGGGCGGGCTAAAGGCCCAGCGGGCCAGCTCGTCGTGGTGATCTTGCCGGCCCAGGCGGGTGAGGTGTTCCTGCAGTCGCCGGCCTAGCTGGAGCATCAGCCGGCCCAGCTGTTCATCACGGAGAGAAGGCCGCTCAAAGAACAGTGGCCGGGCATGGTATACCTTGATCCCGGTGACCGGGTGTTTGCTGGTCGTCAGGTACAAGGGCAGGTGGAAGATCATTCGAGAACCATTTGCTGCAGGGTGGCACGCATGAGGGTGAGGCTGGTCTCAGCCAGCAGCTTCGGCAGCGAGCGGTGGTAGAACGGTACGTGTTGCTCGAGCCGGGCATCGTCGACCATCGACGCTGCCAAGCGGTAGACGCGACGGAGCGGGTACTCGTCCAACTTGCCCCGGCGCGTCAAAGCCGGGGGCGCGATGGTGTCGCTTAGGTCTGTCGGATGGGTCTGCACTAACACTTGGACGCTGTCCCCCTCGCCGTGTACGGGGTACCCCTTGAACTGATGCAGGCCTGCTTCGGGCATGAAGCGGATGCCTGCGGCCTCGCCCTGGATTGCCAGCCCCAGCCCGATGCTGCGCTGCAACGTCTTCAGGGTAGCAAAGCGCTCGGGGTCGCTTTGGCGGTAGGTCGTCCAGTCTTCCTCCCCGTCGCCGGAAGCGTGGCTTGCCAGCTCGTCAAGTAGCTCGGTCGTCTCCATGACAGGGGTGCGGCACAAGACCACGTCTTCGCTGGTCTTGTTGGCCAGGCGGGCCAGTAGCAGGTCATCGACCCAGCGGTAGACCAGGGGGACTTCCTCGCCCTCGCTGGCCACGGCTACTCCCGGATTCTGTACCAGCGCAGGGCGGGGGATCTGCTTGACCGCCTCCCGATCTTCGTTGGTGGGTAGCTGGTAGGCGAGCCAGTGCACCTGGTAGTTGAGGTCCCGGCACACTTGCGAGTAGGCAAGGGCGAGCTCAAGGCGGCTTCTTCGCTCTCCGAACAGGATCAGGGTGGCTTGATCGCTGGCGGGGTTGTCGCGGTCGTAGAGCCTGAACAAGAGCCGGTCCCATTGCCGGGTGAGGACGGCCAACTGCTCGGTCTGTTGCTCGAGCCGGGTTTGAAATGCTGCCGGGTCGGCCAGGGCGATCTCTTGTTCTTGGTAGTACTGCACCAAGAGTTCTGTTTCAAAGCGTTCGACCTGTTTGATCTGGTCATGGACCGCCTCACGGAGCACCCGCGAACGGCCCAGGCTGGCATACAGATACTGCTCGGAACGCCGCAGCTGCCCCTTGCGGCGGCGCAACTGTTTTTCGAGCCGTTGCAACTGGAAGTCATCATTGTCTAGCTCGCGGACAATGCTGCTGCGGCCAAGCAGCTGGTGCCAGCGGCGGAGCTTGGCGACGTCGGAAAGCAGGCGGCCCCAGCGGGTGGTCAGACTATCTCGCCTTTGTGGATCATCGAGCTTGCGTGGTTGAACCTGGATGTTCAGTTCTTCATCGACACGCTGGACCTTGACCTCCAGGCTGCGGTTGCCGGCGTAGCGATTGACGGCATGGGACAACGGGGCGAGCAGCTGTCGTTCCATAGCTCGCTTGAGCGGTCGGGCGCCGTAGCGGACATCGAAGCCTTTGGCGGCAAGGTGTTCGAGGACGGCGGGGTCGACGTGCAGGTCGAGCGGGCGGTAGCGGACGCCGTCACGCTGTTCGATGGCGCGCAACTCTTTGTCAGCGATGGTGCGGACCGTAGTAGCATCCAGAGGTGCAAACGGCACGATGCGATCGATGCGGTTGAAGATCTCCGGACGCAGGAAACGTTGTACTGCCCGGGTGAAGTGATCGCGGGCCGCGGCGAGGTCGCGTGGTCCATCGTCGAAGCCGAAGCTGCCTTGCTGGTACGACTCCGCGCCCAGGTTGGAGGTCAGGATGATCACGGCGTTGCGGAAGTCGGCCAGCCGGCCGCCCGCATCGGTGAGTCGGGCTTCGCCGAGCATCTGCAGCAGCAGGTCAAAGCAGGCTGGGTGAGCTTTCTCAAACTCATCGAGCAACAACACCAAAAATGGCTGCTCGCGGACCCGCGCAGTCAGCACCCCTTCGGAGCCTCGCTCCCCACCCCAGGTGATGCCGGTAAGTCGCTGCGCCGCCACCGGGTCAGCATACTCGGACATATCCAACCGGGTCAGGCGGGTTTGGGAACCGAACAGGAATTCGGCGAGCGTCTTGGCCATCTCGGTCTTGCCGACCCCGGTGGGGCCGATGAACAACAGCGAGGCGATCGGCCGTTGCGGCCGGGTCAGTCCGGCCTTGATTGTCGCCAACAGGTTCACAATGAAGTCGATCGCCTCGGGTTGGCCCATGACCCGTTGGGTAAACCACTGGCGGGTGGCTTCCAAATCGAGCGGTTGCGCGGGGTCAAGGAGCACCCGGGGGAAGCCGGTCTCACGGGTAAACGCGGTGAGTACTGCATCCTCGGTCAGCGATACGGGGGCCGCGGAGTCAGGCGTAACTTGAGCGTCCTGGAGCAGGTTGCGCAGAAAGCGAATCGGCCGACCAGGATAGGCGGAGTAGGTGGCATAGCGACGGTGTAAGCGGTCGATAGCGTCGAGGGCGGTAGGACTCAGGAGTGGGCTTTTTGGGACACTTTTTCGCAGATGGTCGACCGTATGCTCGAGGATCTGGCGGCCACGCGCGTGGTCGGGTTCGGGGACGGGAATCTGGCGAAACACTTGCAGCAGAGAAGGCTCGTCCCGTTCGATCAGCGGGATCTGCTCGGGGGTGCATTCACAGATGACCAGAAAATCGCCACGGGCCATGAACGGGCGGAAGAAGCCGGCGATGCCGGTGTGCTGACACTCGCTTTTGCCGACGTGCATCAGTTCCACCAGGGAGCCCAAATGGAGGATGGCCTTCAGCTTGGCGGCTTCGCGCCACAGTTTCTGGCAGCGTTCTTGCCACATGCCGAAGCCGGACATGCCGGCGACAATCCGCGCGCCACTGGTCTCGTAGAAGACGGTTTGGCCGAGCTGCAGGGCGGCACTTTGCCGGACAAACTCATGAAAGGCTGCGGTCTTGCCGACGCCCGAGGGACCGACCAGCAGAACGCTGCGTGGCTGGGGACTGGTAAAGGCATCGGTGAGTTGCAGGACCGTCTCTTCGACATTAAAGGCCGGGGTGAGGGTGCTGGCTTCTAGATGGGTGCTGACCTGGTTCAGCTCGGGTTTTTGTTGCAGTTCCGCCTCGGCTTCACGTTGCTTGTGCTGCTGTAACAGAGTGGGCAGCTTCAGATCGAGGGGGACCCATTCGAGCTGTTGTCGCGGTTCACAGGGGATGTTGAGTGCAACGTAGAGATTTTTGCCAAGTTGTTCGCGGGACAGGTAGGCGTGGATTTCGCTACGTAGGGCAGGGACGGGGTCGTCGGAGCCAGGAATCAACAGTTCCAGGTCTAGGTCGGGGACCCAGGCGACCCGTAGGTTGGCTTCATGCGTCCAGAGAAAGACGCAGTAGCGAAGGTTCAGCGCGGTGCGCCAGGCTGAAGAACGTTCGGGAGGCTCGATCGAGATCGGCACCAGCAGGCGTTCTGCCTCGATGGTACGGCGGCGTAAATGCAGCTGGCCGGGGGCTTGCTCCCGGAGCAGTTTGGCTAGGTTGTGCCGCATCGTCCGTTCCAGGGATGAGCGTCGGCGTCCCAGCCGGGACAGCTCCGGGAAGAACAGGCAGCGGGCTAGCAGCAGCCCACTTCCCTCCCGGCGATAGACAATTCCGAGTGGGAACTTGACGGAATGGGGCATCGGTCGACTCAGGCACGGACGGCTCGGGAGCATCGAGAAACCAATCGATTATCATCGCCGATCCTCGGGATCTGGACAACCATGGGGCTGATGGAAAGTGAGTTGGCACGCCGACAAGGTTCGCGGGTGGGATGCAAGTCGGAGCGCAAGAAGGTGAAGATGGGGCGTGGCGGGCCAGGGGGAACGCCCTATCGCGATGTCAACTTGACGGTCTAACGATAATCGGGGTTCGGATAGTCGAAGCGACAGCCGGCCTCCCACTCGGAGCGTTGGTTGCCGTGGGCGGGGATGCCGCCGGCGTCCTTGAGCATGCGGGCCAGGTGCAGCAGGTTCCAGGTCATAAACGTGGTGTTGCGGTTGGTGAAGTCATTCTCCGGTCCGCCGGAACCCGGATCGAGATACGATGGGCCTGGGCCGGCCTCGCCCAGCCAGGCGGCATCGGCTTGGGGAGGGATGACATAGCCTAGGTGTTGCAGCGAGTAAAGGATGTTCATCGAACAGTGCTTGGCGCCATCTTCGTTGCCAGTGATCAGACAGCCTCCGACGCGGCCATAGTAGGCATACTGGCCGCGCTCGTTGAGTTGATGCGAATTGCCATAAAGACGCTCAATCACTTGGGTGCAAACCGACGTCTTCTCGCCCAGCCAAATGGCTGAACCGATCACCAAGATATCGGCAGCCATGACCTTTTCGAACAGTTGCGGCCAGTCGTCCTTGTCCCAGCCGTATTGGGTCATATCCGCATATACGCCGGTAGCGATTTGATAATCGACCGGCCGCAGTACTTCGACGCTCACGCCATTTTTCTCCATGATGGCCTGGGCGATGCGAATCAGGCCCTCAGTGTGCGAGAGCTCCGGAGATCTTTTGAGCGTGCAGTTCAGGAACAGCGCTCGTAGATCGGAGAAGTTCCAGGTGCTTTGCGAGCATAAGCGATTTTGCATTTCATTGAGCATGGCGGACTCGGGTTAGGGTTGACTCAAACTGTCTTCGTGGGGGAGACCTGACGACGTGCACGGGTCGGCATTTCGTCAACCGGCTTGGTCTCGGCACACGGGCCGGACTTGGCGACGAGCCTGCCATAGCGACGGGCGAGCGGTGCCGCCGTCAGGCCGTGGGCCAGGATGCTTAGGGTCACCGTACTGATGGTGATGACCAGGATGCGTTGCGCGGCCGCGGTGGGGATAGCTTCCAGGACGAACAGGGCAAACAACAGCGAGGCTAAGCCGCGTGGACCAAACCAGCCTAGGAAGGCGACGGTGATCCCGTGCACTCCAGAACCCCATAAGGCCAGGGCTACTGGTAGCATGCGGATCACGGTGAGACTCAACACAGCATAGAGGAGAATGATCCAATCGACGTCACTGAAGGACTGCGGCAGCAAAGCCGCGCCAAAGATCAGGAAGGTCAAAAGCACTAGGAGTGAACCTTCGGCTTCGGCGAACTGAAAGACAAAGTGACAGCGGCCACGCACCCGGTTGCCAAACACCAGGCCGCTGACAAAGGCGGCAATAAAGCCATTTCCGCCGATCAGCTCGGCTCCGGAATAAGCCAATAGTGCGATGCCCAACACTGCTGCACCTTCATAGGCTTCCTCGACCCATTCCTGCTTGACGGCCCGATCCAACAGCCAAGCCCCGAGGCCACCGATCAAGATCCCCGCCAGAGGACCCAGGATCACCTGCATCGCCCCAAACAGCAACCAATTGGGATGGCCCGCGACGCCATGGGTGGCACCGGCGAAGCTGGCGAACAGCAACACCAACGGGAGGGCAACCCCGTCGTTGAGCCCACTTTCGACGTTTAACGCCTGGCGGATACGCACCGGAACCTGCGGGTCGGACACCACCGCTTGCCCGAGAGCGGCATCGGTTGGCGCCAAGATCGCCGCCAGTAACGCGGCTTCCCAAACGCTCAAGCCCAGCGGCAACCACAGAGCGATGAGCATTCCCAGACCGATGGTCAGGGGCATGCCAATCAGCAGCAGGCGGATCGGCAGATCATGCTCGCGACGGAGTAAGCGGAGGTCGATGCGTGCGGCATCGGAGAAGAGCACCAGGACCAGCGTCAGTTCGGCCAAGCCATGGATAAACGCACGGTCAAAATTCAAGTCGACCAGGCCGAGGATGCCATCGCCGATGAGCAGACCAAAGCCGGCAAACAGCATCGGTGGCGTCACCACCGATCCTTCCAAACGCCTGGAGACCAGCGTAAAGAGGATCACCCCAACCGCGATAATGGTGAAGCTTAGTGTCTCCATGCCCGAGCCATTGCTTGGAGGTTGCTTGGTTTGGCTCAGCGCCTGGCCAAATCCAGCTCGCGGAACACCTTAATCCCACTAATATAAGGGGACTCATCCGAGTCAAGCCTCCACTCCCGGCCCTGGTAGTTGGACGACGATGCGGAACCCCAGTCCCCCGTCCTGGCCCCATGGGGGCCTATTCAAAACAGTGTGTCAGCGCGGTCCCGCCTCTGGGAAGACGCACGACCCCGTGGGGACGCACGGAGGGATGAAGTCGGTCGTAACGGGCGGGGAAGTCGGGCATGATGTAAAACTCCAAATCGCATTAACATCACGACCGGCTTTGAACACGCTAAGGAGGATAGCTCTGAAACCCATCCCGCACGATGGTAGCCAATCCTTGGATGTCTTGAGATGGTTTCAAGACTTCGGGATGTTGCGGGGGGTGCTGAAACAAAGTCTGATAAAGCACTAGCGCTGCGACGATGGCTCCATCACGATGTAGATGATTACCGTCTCCAGAAACGAGCTTGAAGGTGGCTTCAGGGTGATAGCTCTGGGCCAGCGCATGACCGATGGGAGCAACTCGAATGGGGTAACGCGCCTCAACGTAGTGGAAGAATTGATTGATCTCTTGCTGCATCTGCTGCGGCGTCTCACTTGGATTGCCTGCGTAGAACTGGGTGTAGTCGCTAGAATACGCCCAGTTCTGAAACAGGATTAACTCGGCATGGCTCTGTTTGAAGTGTCCAAACACGAAAGTATCCAACGCACGCAACATTTCATGCGAAACTCCGTTGGCGGCCCAGCTTCGTTCTTGAAGAATGATGAAATCCCAGGCGTGCTTGTCGAATAGCTTTTGAAGCTGACCTTCATGGAGGTGATCAAGTAAGCTGTAGCCACCATGAGTAAGGGATTGAATCCAGATCGGCTGCGCGGGTGAATCTGCTTCGGTCAGTTGGAATAGCAAGCCTGGGACATCGTGGTGATCGGTGTGACTGTTGCCGATCCAAAGGATCCGCTTGGCTCGGTCCGTGTCGGTGCCGTAGCGACGGAGCCCGCTGTGGCCCGAGGGCCGATCGAACGGACGTAACAAGGACTCGGTCGTGTGTCGAACGGCCTTCGATATCGGATCGACATGAGCGGTCAGGAGTACGCCCACACATGCCCCGGCGAGGAAGGCCAGCCCAATTCGCCATTGCACGGACCGATCGCGCATCAGTTCCTCCTAGCAAGGTTCGCTCGATATGGTGGTCACCCTGGCTGTCCTCCACGACTATAGTATGCGCTGGGCAGCGATTGGGTTGACGCTTGGAAGCTTCCGACATGGGGGCAAGCCATCCGCAGAAGCGAACCGGAAACCCATTCGGAGCATCGAGTGCTGGCCAAGTGGAACCAAGGGCGCGAGTGAACCAGAGGACTGAGTGCTGTGGCTTACCAGGGTGGGTCGGTTGCCTGAATATGTTTCCACAGAGAGTGCGCGGCGACCACCAGGGGTTGGCCAGGTAAGGGGGCGTGTTGTCGCGCCCCCAGGCTTTCGGCCAAGCACAGGACGCAGCGCATGGCCGCCAGCTTTTCGCGGGCATAGGGCTCCGCGGCTTCCTTGACGCCCTTGGCCAGAATGAGCAAGGCAAACGCTGCCTGGTTCGCCGCGCGGGACCCGGCACGGTCGGCGGCGCTACAGGCCTCCACCGCGGCCTGGAAAGACGCCCGTTGGTCGGCATCGATTCCACAGGCGGTCAACACGATGCGACAACGAATCTCCGCGAAGGTGGTGGCAAAGCGCTGTGCATTCCAATCGCCTTGCCAGCGGATGCGCTTTAAAGGGAGTGGGTATCGCTGACACAAGGCATCGACAAGGGTAATACTGACGATTTGCCATAAAGGATCTTCCCGCGGTTGAACCACCGCCTGGATCGGGCGACGGCATTCATCACGGTGCACCTTCCCTTCCCAGCGTAAGGCCGCTCGCCACTGCGGTCGATAAACGCGCAGGTATTCGCGTATACGCCACGCCTCGAGCGATCGTCCTTGTTCCTCCAGCCAGTCGGCAAAGACGAGCTTGGGCAAATCCTCATCCGACATGGTGAGGCAGTTCTGCAAGAACGCCGATTCGTCAGTCATGCGGCCTCAGCGGGGAGATCGACCAACCGCTCCGGACTGCAGGCGGAGAGGTTCATAGATATACAGGAACTAGGGGAATGAAATCGAGGCTTGTTTTTCCGGGAAATTCCGTAGGCTGGCAACAATGGTGGTTTCTCGGACTTGCGAAGGACAACTCCCATGAGCGCATTTTTTCCTGAGGTCAGCCCGATCCGCTATGAAGGGCCCGACTCGACCAACCCCCTGAGCTTTCGCCATTATCAGGCCGATGCTGTGATCGATGGCAAGCCGATGAAGGACCACTTTCGCTTTGCCGTCGCCTACTGGCATACCATGCGTAACCAGGGGGGCGACCCGTTTGGCCCCGGTTGTGCCCTGAGGCCGTGGGAAGATGGCAGCGATTCGGTCGAGATGGCCGAGAAGCGGGTCAAGGTGGCCTTCGAATTCATGGAAAAGTTGGGAACACCGTTTTACTGCTTCCATGATCGGGATGTGGCTCCGGAGGGGACTTCCCTCCGTGAGACCAACGCCAATCTGGATCGTATTGTCAAAGTGTTGAAGGCAGAGCAAGAGCGGACTGGCATTCGGTTGCTTTGGGGTACTGCCAACTTGTTCAGCAATAAACGGTTTATGCACGGGGCGGCGACCAGCTGCAATGCCGATGTCTTTGCCTATGCCGGGGCGCAGGTCAAAAAAGCACTAGAAGTGACCAAGGAGCTAGGCGGCCAGAACTATGTCTTCTGGGGCGGTCGAGAAGGGTATGCCAATCTGTTCAACACCGATCTGAAGCGTGAGCTGGATCACTTGGCCAAGTTTTTCCACATGGCCGTGGACTACGCCAAGCAGATTGGCTTTACCGGTCAATTTCTGATCGAGCCGAAGCCCAAGGAGCCGACCAAGCATCAGTACGATTTCGATGCCGCCAATGTGGTGGCATTCTTGCGGACCTACGGCTTGGAGCCTCACTTCAAGCTCAACATCGAGACGAACCATGCCACGCTGGCCGGTCACACCATGATGCACGAGCTGGCCTATGCCTCGGCCTATGGCATGCTGGGCTCGATTGATGCCAACCGGGGCGACATGTTGCTGGGCTGGGACACCGACCAGTTTCCCACGGATGTCTACTTGACCACCGAGGTGATGTTGGTGGTGCTCGGACAGGGGGGCGTTGCTCCAGGGGGGTTGAACTTTGATGCCAAGGTTCGCCGCGAAAGTTTTGAGCCGGTCGATTTGTTCCATGCCCATGTGGGGGCGATGGATGCGTTTGCCCATGGTCTGAAGATTGCCGCCAAGATGCGCGCCGATGGGGTGTTACGGGATTTTGTTCAGAGCCGGTACGCCTCGTGGGATACCGGCATCGGTAGCAAGATCGAGAAGGGAGAAGTGGGCTTGGCCGAGCTGGAGCAATATATGCTCGAGAAGGGCGAAGCCGCAGCGAATCCGTCGGGCCGGCAAGAGATGCTTGAAAACATCATCAACCGCTACCTGAGGTGAGGGTTATGCAACATTCCCCTGGTTTTTTGAAGATCACCGCGGACGCGCGGTCCCGGATCAAGGAGTGTTCGGTCGAGGACGTGAAGCAGCGGCTCGACGTGGGCGAGGCGTTCACGCTGATCGACGTGCGCGAGGAGAGCGAGTTCGCCGGCGGGCACCTGCCCGGGGCCATCCACCTGAGCAAGGGGATCATCGAACGCGACATCGAGAAAACCGTCCCTGACCCGGCCACGCCCATCGTTGTCTACTGCGGCGGCGGCTACCGCTCGGCGATGGTCGCGGACAACCTGCAGAAGATGGGCTACACCAACGTGCTGTCGATGGACGGCGGCATCCGCGGCTGGCGTGACCAGTACTACCCGACCGAACCGGAGAGTTAAAGGGCCTTGAGCTTGGCAAACTGTTCCAGAGTTTGCCAGGGGGTCAGATTCATGACCGGAGCACCGGTTGGCTGCCAGTGTGGATCGGCCCAGCGAAACACCACGGTGGCCTGCCTCGGCAGGCCGACGTTGGGATTGTCTTCCATGTCACTACCAGGCAGGGCCTGATAGTGCAGAACCGCCGGGGCGAGCATCCACACCTGTCCGGTCTGGGTGTCCATCGTCGGCAGCACCTCCCTGCCCAACTCGCAGGCATAACAACGTAAGCCACGTGGCTTGCCGGTGACCGCGATGGCCTGGACAATGGCCTCGGCCAAGGCGGTCCGCTGATCCGGAAAGTCATTGATGGCTTCCTGGATGCGTTGTTGCCGCCGCTGTCGCTGGTGACGGATGCTTTGACCCAGCAAGGCCAGGAGCACCAGCAGGGCGAGCATGCCGCCACCGAGGATGAGCAACAGGGATGTGGGCACCGAGAGCCTCCTTCCCGCTCGCGGAAGCGCTTGTCAAGATCCGAGTCGACCGCTATCGTGGGCAAATATATTCTCGACAATCTACCGACTAGGAACCGATCGATGGTTGAGCGTCAACAGGAACTGCGTCGCCGTTATCACCGCAAGCAGAAGATGCGCAAACTCAAGGCCAAATTGGCCACCACTACCAAGCCCGAGGATCGCGCCAAGCTTCTCTACAAGATTCACTGCTTGAGTCCGTGGTGGACCGAACCGGAAGAATCCACGCAGCGCTAACCTCGGTCTCCGCTCTAAAGCCGCAAATAGATCTGGTTGCGTTCGAGGTAACGGACCAAGAACCAGGTGATGGCGAAGAAAACTCCAAACATCGTCAGTACATACCAGAGCGGTGTATCCGTCGGGGTAAACTGGCCGATCCTTTGTTCGACCAGCCCATGGATCAAATAAGCAGCCAGCGCATTAGTGCCCAGGGTGGTAAACAGGGGTAACTGAAACCGCCAGCGGTCACTGAGCACGACAAATCCCGCATAGATCACGCCAGCGAATCCGGCGGCGAAGGTTTGGTAACTCACACTGCCCGCCCGTTGGCTCATGGTCCACAAATCGCTGGTTGTGCTGGGTGGCACAAACGGGGCCGCGACCAGCCACTGCTCGGCGGGCACTCCCGGGCTGATCTGGCCGATGCAGGAAAGCAGATAGCCGACCACACACAGGCTGCTCCCGGCCAGGAGCAACCGCCAGGCGGCTGCCCAGGGGCGATGGTCGACCACCACGTCATAGGCCAGCGAGCCAAACAGTAAGGGGATGGTCCAGGTCAGAAAACCCAGCGGGCCACCATCGATTCCTGGCCGCTGCATGACCCAGTCGTAATACCCCGCTTTGGACAGCGCCACATGCAAACACGCGGAGAATAGTGCGTAGCAAATCCGAGTGCCGATACCGCTGGCGATGACCGGCAGCACCCAGAGCGACGTGATGGCGATGTGTACCAGGGTTTGAAAGTAGCTTCGCTCGAAAGCCTGAGTCAGAAAGCCCCGCCAGCCGAGCGCCTCCAGTTCTGTCCAAGTCTGTACCTGCACATCGACGCCATAGATTACCAGCCCTAATAACAACAATCCTAGGCAGCGCTGGATCAGCATGCCTCGTGCACGCCACACGCCATCCCGGTCGCGGCGACGCAGATAGGTTAGCCGGTACGCCATGCCCACCGCAAAGAAGAATTGAGGCATAATGGTATCGGCATAGCTACAAAAGTTGTTTTTATGCTTCAACAGAAGCGGCATCACCGTGTAGGCACCCAAGAAGTTGACCAGGAACATGCCCGTGACGGTGTAGCCACGAAATTGATCCAGGGAGTTGATTCGAGGGTTGGCCATGAAGAGTTCCGAATCGTGCCGGGGGCGGCGGTTACGGCTCGCGCATCCGCCCATTCTCACCAATTTTCAGGACCCGTAAGGTGGGTAAGCGTTCGCCGCCCTCGAGCGGGTGGCCGGCGAGCACGACGACGCGTTCCCCGGCACGTACCGCTCCCGCCGCAAAGGCGGAGCGGACCGCGGCCTCGAGGCGACCGGCACCCAGCTGGAGCTGCTCGGGCATCCACACCGGCCAGAGTCCCCAGATCAGCGCCATTTGGCGGACGATGGTTTCCTGCGGAGCTGGAGCAATGATGCGGGCCCAGGGGCGATGGCGTGCCAACAGTCGCGCCGTGCGTCCGGATAAGGTTGGCGTAATGATCGCTTCCGCGCCGGTCTCACGGGCTAGCGCGCAGGCGGTCCGGGTAATCGCTTCGTCCAAGCCGTCTTGGCTTTCGGGCAGGCGTTCGACGGGAAAGCGATCTTGAATGGCGGCGAGGTGGGCCTCGGTTTCCAGGGCGATGCGGTGCATGCACGCGACCGCGGCCACCGGATGCTCCCCGACGGCGGTTTCGCCCGAGAGCATCACCGCATCGGTTCCGTCGTAAATGGCGTTGGCGACATCACTGGCCTCAGCGCGCGTCGGCCGGGGATTTTGCCGCATCGAGTCGAGCATGTCGGTGGCGGTCACCACGGGTTTCCCGGCGGTGCGGGCCAGACGAATCAGTTGTTTCTGGACGATGGGGACGCGTTCGAGGGGGATTTCCACTCCCAGATCGCCGCGGGCGACCATAATGCCATCAAAGACGCGGATGATGTCCTCGGCGGCCTCGACTGCCTCGGGACGTTCGATTTTTGCCAAGACCGGCAGGGGTGTGCTGTAGCGTTCGATCTCGGCGCGGACTTCGTTGGCGGCTTCCGGGCCGCGGACAAACGACAGGGCAAACCAGTCGACGCCTGCTTCGACTGCCACGGGGATGGCCTCGCGGTCGCGCGGCGTCAAGGCCGGGATCGACATGGGGGTGTCGGGGAGATTGATGCCCTTATTGGGCAATAGCGGACCACCGACCGTAACCCGGGCGATCAACTGGCTAGGTTCGAACCGTACCGCTTCAAGTTGAAGCCGGCCATCGTCGAGCAGGATGCGGTGGCCGGCCTGCACCTCATGCAAGACTTCGGGCTCGGTAAGTCGCAACGCATGGGTGGGGGCGTCTTCATCACAGGCGAAGGCGATTTCGGTATCGGGGTGCAGGTGCTGAGGCTCCAGGGCACGGACGCGTAGCTTGGGTCCGGGCAGATCGGCCAGCACGGCGACGATCCGTCCTCGTTCGCGGGCGGCGGTGCGGAAATCGGCAATCCGTTGGCGATGCTCGCGGACGCTGCCGTGAGAAAAGTTGATCCGGGCCACGTCCACGCCGGCGTCTAGGATGCCATAGAGCACCTGGGGCGAATCGGTGGCCGGACCCAAGGTGGCGACAATGCGGGTACGGCGTCGATGCATGCTTACCCGACCTCGATAGGATGAGGAATGAACCCGCCGGCAGGATAGCGAAGCCCCGCACCCGTCTCAAGCCGAAGGTAGTCGAAAAACCGTTTTATTCTGCAGTATCCTTGCCCCGCTGATAGATGGGTAAGAAGCGATATTCGACCGTCAGTGCCAGGATGGCCATGGCGGTACAATAATTGGGGCCAAAGCTACGATCATCCCAGCCACGCCCTCGCCAGGACCCATTGGCTCGTTGGGGCAACTCCTGAAGCAACAACGTGTGCAAGATGGGGCGATAGTCTTTCCAGAAGCCATCCCCTAGTTGAAACATCGCCTGAGCAGTGTAGTAAATGCCGTAAAAGAAGTGATTTTGCCGGGGCAACAAGGGCGTCCGTTTGATGTAGTCGCCGGCACGTAGGGCCTCGGGTGAACGATGATATTGCTTGCCGCACAGTTCTAAGGCCAGGATACTGGTACCCGTACAGGCCACCGTGACGCGGCGGTTATGGATTTGGTAACGGTAGCCTCCGGTGCGGCGATCAAAGCATTTCTGAATGTAGGCCACGGCCTGATCGATGCGTTCGGGGGGCACATCACAGCCGACATTGCGGGCGGCCCGCAAGGCCATGACTTGCCAGCCGGTCACGCTAATATCGGCATCCGAACCGCGGCGCTGGTAGCGCCAGCCGCCCTTGTCCCGGCCGCGCTGCCGCTGGGCCGACAGGATCACCTCGATGGCCATGGCCAGCTGCTTGCGTAGCGGTTTGGCACTGGTCTCAGGCATCAGCCCGACGGCCTCGGCCAGCATCAGAGTGCAGATGCCATGCGAATACATTTCAATGTTACCGGCGTTGGGCCGGCAGATCAGCCCGTTACGCAATTGCGTGCCCATGACATAGGTGATGCCTTTTCGGACGGTTTCTGCGTAGGGGCCTTCCCCGGGGACATGTCCGGCCGAGAGAAAGGCCATGACGCACAAGGCGGTGATCGCCGGGTCCCGACCTTGGTTATCGCCTGCGGTCCAGGAACCATCACTATTCTGATGGAGATGAAGGTACTCAAGCCCCCGATCGATGGCGTTTTGGAACGGCTCGTGCTGATCGAGATCTTGCCCAGCAACGGGGCACGGCTTGGGCAATACGAGCAGGATGGCGGTCAGCCAGACTAGCAAGCGCATGGCGACTCCCGGTGGATGAACAATGCCTAAGATGGTTTTAGCGGATGAATGGTGTCCAGGACAATGGCTTGCGCTGAGAGCAGCCGTGGAGGTGCTCCTGAGCATTCCTCGAGCGGCATGGTTGTTGAGGGTCAATGCCGCCACCAATTCCACCAGCGGCGGTTGGGCGTGGCTCGCCCTGGAGGCTCCACCTGCGCGGCTTGCAAGCGGGTGGCCACCTCTTGGATGCTGGCGGGCCGGCGGTTCGGATCGCGGTGCATGAGATCATGGATCAGACCGATCAGCCTTTCCGGCAGGTCAACGCGAGCCCGTTCGATCCGGGGCGGCGGATCATACATCAGTCGGGAAATACTGGCCCAGGTGTCGGTGCTATGATAGGGCCCATGCCCGGTGGTCATCTCGAACAGTACACAGCCCAACGCGAAGAGATCGGCCCGGTGATCAATTTCCTCGCCCATGGCCTGTTCCGGCGCCATGTAGCCCACCGTCCCCATAATCGTCCCAGGATCGGAGAGTAACGAAGTCCCTTCCGGATTGGCGGCCCGGGCCAGCCCAAAATCAAGGAGGATCACCTGAGGAGGCTGGTCATGGTTCGACTTGAGCCAGATGTTACTCGGTTTGATATCCCGATGGACCAGATCACCGGCGTGTGCGGCAGCCAGACCTTCGACAATTTGGCTCGCCAGCCGGAAGATCTCCGCCGGCGGCAACGGAGGTGGGCGGCGGAGGCGATCGCGCAATGTTTCGCCACTTAACAGCGGCATCACCAGATAGGGGCCCTCAGCCACCTCATCGGCTTCGTAGATGGGGATGATCCGTTCGTGTTCCACGCGGGCCATGGCTCGCGCTTCGCGTAAAAACCGTTTGCGGCAATCGGAACGCGCGGCCAGATGCGGTCGCAAGAGTTTGACGGCACGGCGGACGCGAAGCTTGGTATCCTCGGCCTCGTAGACAATGCCCATGCCACCCTCGCCAAGCACGCGGAGCAAGCGAAACTGGGCTAGGGGACGGCCGGGTTGGGCATGCTCGGAACGACTCTCGCTGACCAGCATTGGCGAGGTGTCATGCTTGGTGCCCTTTTGGCTGAGCCGCGCGATGGTCTCGGGCTCGGTCACGTCGCTGGGAGCCGGCCGGACGAACGGGGTAGTGGCGGGATGATCGACATGCGTCAGCCAGAGTTGCGGTGTCAATGTCTCGGCCAAGTCGGGGAACCGCTGACGGTACTCCTCGAGACCAAGGGGGTTGCCCACCGCCTGGCGCAACCGCCATTCGGCGATGATCAGCTGCATGGTACTGCTTGGATCATCGTGTAACGGAGGGAAGGCGAAGCGGTAAACTTCCACCCCGATCGGCTGGCCAGCTTGCCAGCGACGCCGTTGATCGGCCAGGAGCTCGTCGAGCGGGAGAGGGGCCGACTCAGCCCGTAGCATGGCCAGCTCGGCGAGCAATTCGGGAGTGGGTTCGGTCACGAGCTTCGAGGCGGTCATGCGACAAGCCTGTACCAGTACAGATAGTTGGTCACAGCATCAATCCACTTGCACTTGTGCGAGCAAGGTACGGAGCCGGTCTCTTTCTGCCTGCCAACGTGGAACTTGATCGGGACGGCCGAGGGCGGCGGATAACTCGATGAGCCAACCGGCGGCTTGGCTCAGATGAGCCCGGCGGGACCATGGGATCGAGTCCAGCCGCTGGTCCATGCCGTGATATCCCTGGACCAGGAGGGGCTCGGCCTCGGCATAGCGCTGTTGGTCGAGCAGACTGCCTCCTAACAGCGTCATGGCGGTAAAGGTACTCCATTGATCGGGCTGGGTTGCTTGACACAGTTCGAGACATCGCCGCAATATCGCTTCGGCCTTGTGCCGCTGGCCGCAGGCCAGATAGCTCTCGGCCAGGCCGAGCATGGGCATCAGAGTTTGGCGATGCTTCTTACCGTACTTGGTTCGGTGCAGTTGGAGGGTGTCCTCGAATAAGGCGATCGCCTGGGTGCACTGTCCGGTGCAAAGATAGTCCCGGGCCAGGTCGTGCATACTAATCAGGGTGTCGCTGTGATCGGGGCCGAGCCGGGCCACACGTCGGTCAAATGCCTGCTGGTGCAGTTCGAGCGCCTCTTCCCAGCGGCCGAGCTCGCGGTAGGCATCCGCCAGGTTCTGCAGACTCAGCAAGGTTTCGAGATTCTGCTCGCCGAGCTTGTTCCGGCGCCGTCGTAGGGTCTCTTCGAATAGGGGCAAAGCCTTATCGAATTGCTGCGTGTCTTTGTAGCACAACGCCAGGTTGTTTTGGCTGGTCAGCAAGAGAGGATCATCGGCGGGGAAATGAACCTTGAGCCGCTGGCACGCCTCTTCGAACAGCTGTAGTGCTTTCTCGGGGTCCCCCGCTTGGTAGTAGAGTGCGGCCAGATTGATCAGGCTTTTCAGGGTGGCTTTGTGATTCCGCCCCAACTGGTCCTCACGGACCTTGAGGGCCTCAGTAAACAGGGGTAATGCCTTGGCATACTGCTTGGTCGAATAGTAGCACACGGCCAAGTTGTTGAGGCTTTGCAGCGTGCTGCTCTCGGCTTCGCCGAGGTCCTCTCGGCGGATGGCCAGGGCATTCTCGAACAGCGGAATGGCTTTATCGGGATAGCCCAAGTAGGTGAGCGAGGTCCCCAGGCGGTGCTGCAAATCCGCGATCTTCAAAACGTCACTGAACGACTGCTGGTTCAGCTTGTTGGCGGCATCCACTAGCCAATCGGCCAACAACTCCTTGAGCGGTTTGTCCTTGGCGTTTGGGTCGAGATCTTTGAAGATGTCAAAAAAAATCTGATTGAGTTCTTCAATCTGAGCCAGTCGCTTGTTGGCCAAGTTGCGTTCCTGCTCGGCCAGGTTGCGTTGCTTCTGCGCAAGGTTGCGTTCCTGCTCGGCCAGGTTGCGTGCCTGATGGGCGAGGTCGGCTTGCCACCAGGCTACCAGTGTCCCGGCCACCAGGGCCAGGACCGCCGCGGCCAGGCCAGCACTCAGACCACGATTGCGTTGGACCCACTTGACTGTGCGTTCCAGGGGGCCCGCCGGCCGGGCAATGATCGGCTCGTTGGCCTGCCAGCGGCGGAGATCTTCGGCGAGTTCGGCAGCACCGACATAGCGCTTGGCCGGATCCTTGTTCAGGGCTTTCTGACAAATCACCTCCAAGTCGCGGGGCAACTTGGGGTTGACCTTGCGCAGCGTTTTCACTTCTTCGTTGAGGACGCGGAGTAAAACGATCCCCGCAGGGCCGCGAAACGGTTCGTGGCCGGTCAACAAACGATAGAGCAGGACGCCCAGCGCGTACACATCGGCTGCAGGCCCGACCCGCTTGGCCTCCCCGGCGGCCTGCTCCGGGGCCATGTAGGTCGGCGTGCCAAAACGTTCCCCCGTGACGGTTAAGCCGGTGGCCTGGGTTTCCAGGCGTTTGGCGATACCAAAGTCACTGACCTTCGGGGTCCCATCGGCAAGCATCAGCACGTTGGCGGGTTTCAGATCGCGATGCACAATCCCCTGGGCATGGGCTGCAGCCACGCCGCGGGCAATCTGCTCCACCAGCCGGGCTACCTGCCGGGGCGGCAGGGGTTGATCCGGCTGGAGCTGGTCGGCTAGCGTGCCGGCCTCGGCATACTCCATGGTAAAAAAGGGCCGGTTTTCACAGGTGCCGACTTCGTAGATGTCCACCACATGAGGATGCTTGACGGCGGCCACCGCCTCGGCCTCGCTACGAAAGCGTTGTACCTCTTCGGGCTTGGCCCGGCTGCCGGCCAGCATCATCTTCAAGGCGACCAGCCGGCCCCCGGCCTCCAATTGCCGGGCCAGATAGACAACCCCGAAGCCCCCCTCCCCGAGTTCGGACACCAGTTCGTAGCCGGGAATCTCGGGCAACAACGCCGTCGACTCCGACTTTGAGGTCATCCCGGTAGTCTGACCCGCAAACGAGTTGGTCGGCGGGAACGGAGCTGGTGGGTTCATGCGTGATTGTCTCAGGAGGTCGAGAAAGCGTCGCCTCATTCTAGATCAAGGTATCGCCAGAACGATATTGCGGCAATCACAACCCGCTGCCGAGCACTTCGGGGAGCACCTCGGCAAGCCGGTCGATCTCCCAGGTCTGGTTGAAAAAATGCGTACTCAGTCGCAGCAACGCCCCGTGCGGTCGTTCGACAATGTTGACTTCGATTTTGTGGCGATCCCACAACTGATGGCGTACCGTTTCCGGGTTAAGCCCTGCGGGTAACCAGAATGCGGTCATTGCTCCATGGAGTTCGGGGTTGCCGGGCGTGGCTGGCGACAAAGCGAAACGCTCCCCAATCACCTGACGACTATACGCTCCCAGTTCCTTCTGGCGGGCACGTACCGCCTCCCAACCGAGTTGGCTCTGGAAGTCAATCGCCTCCGGGGTTGCCAGCCAAGCCGAAGGGTCCCGACTCCCTTCCATTTCCAGATGGCGAATCCGCGGCGTCGAACCAAAAATGTCCGGTTCATAGCGATTCTGTCGCTCGATCGGCCAACCCCAGCTGATCTGGAGCGGCTGCAATAGCTCCTCGTTGCCTGCCCGCATGACCAGAAAGGCCGAGTTGGTCGGAGCCATCAGCCATTTATGATTGTTCCCGGCATAGAAGTCCGCATCAATCGCATCAATATTCAGCGGGAGCATCGCCGGTGCATGCGCCCCATCGACAACACTCAGAACGCCTTTGCGGCGAGCTAAGGCACAGATCTCTTTGGCGGGTAGGACCGTTCCATTCGGCGACAGTACATGACTGAAAAACAACAACCGGGTTTGTGGCGTGATGGCTCGCTCAAAGGCCTCCAGGATCTCGCCGGGTGCTTCGGGCAACGCGGGGATGGCGAAAGTGCGAAAGGTCAGCTTCCGTTTGCGGGCCGTCAGCTCCCAGAGCCAGACCATGGCTTGATATTCATGATCGGTCAGTAATATTTCGCCGGGTGAGGATAACGGGAGTCCCGCGGCGACCAAATTCAGGGCGTTGGAGATATTGGTGGCAAACATGAGGCGGCGTGGATCGGTTCCGAGGAACGCGGCCAGGCGGGAGCGGGCCTCCCATAGTAAAGCGGGTTGGCGACGCATAAAGAAGGTGGTTGGACTGGCAGCCAGCATGGCCCGCACCTCCGCCGCTTTGGCAAACACACGGCGGGGCGAAGCGCCAAAGGAACCGGTGTTCAGAGGAATAATCGTCGGGTCAAGCATCATGGCCGCTCGGGCGGCTTGCCAGTCAGGCTGGGTCATGCGTGGGAATCCAATCAGGGCCAAGGGCAGAAGTCAGCTGTGGAGTGTCTGCAAGCATTTTAGCGAGCGCATTGATCGTACGCCTGCCAGGAGGTTCAAGATTGCCTGGGAGCGGGATCGCCTGCTTCTGGTCGGGCACGTTCGGAGTTGTGGTTGCTCCTGGTGACTTCAGGGATAAACTTTAAGGGTTGTCTGAGTAGCGTTGGCCAATTCTCACCCAAGTGTCGCTTGTCCTCGGCGGCTGAGCAAGCTGCCGAGATCGACTCGGATTGGGATGCGTCATGACACGACAAATCCACGAGCATGTGGCCTGCACGGTTTGTGCCTGTGTCTGCGATGATCTGCGGATCACCGTGGACAACGGCCTGATCACCGCCAGCGAGCGTGCCTGTGGGCTGGCCGAGCCGTGGTTCCGCGCTCAGAATCGCACTCAACCCCCAGCCGCCTTGGTCGATGGGCAACCGGTCACGGTGGATGCCGCGTTGGCACATGCCGCGGCTTTACTGGCCAACGCCCGCTCGCCGCTGATCTATGGGTTGTCGCGCAGCACCACAGAGGGGCAACGCGCGGCCGTGGCCCTGGCCGAACAGCTTGGGGCCACCATCGACACCACCGCCTCCACCGGGCATGCGGCGTCGCTCATGGCCCTCCAGGAGGTCGGCGAATCGACCTGCACCTTGGGCGAGGTCAAAAACCGCGCCGATCTTGTCGTCTATTGGGCCTCCGACCCGGCCGTGAGCCACCCGCGGCATTTCGAGCGGTATACGGTCGAGCCGCGCGGTCGCTTTGTGCCGAACGGGCGAGCGGACCGGACGGTGGTCGTGGTCGACCAGCAACCTACGGCGACCAGCGGCCTGGCCGACCGTTTTATCCCGGTCGAACCTGGCCGTGACTGGGAGGCCTTACGCACGCTGCACGGCCTGATCCGCGGCTTCAAGCCGCATCCGGATAGCCCGATCGGGGCGTCACTGGAGGACCTGACCTGGCTGGCCGAGGCCATGCAGCGGGCTCGCTGGGGCGTGCTGTTCTTCGGCGTGGAGCTGACCCGTGGCGGGCTCGGCCACCACCAGGTCGAAGCCCTGCTCAGCCTGGTCACCGAGCTGCACCGGCAAACCCGCTTCTACGCCCGGCGGATGCGACGGCTGGGCGACGTGGCCGGGGCCGACAGCGTGCTGACCTGGCAGACCGGCTACCCGTTCGCGGTCAACTTCGCCGCGGGCTACCCGCGCTATAACCCCGAGGAATTCTCCGGACCCGCGATGCTGGCTCGCGGCGAGGTGGATGTTTGCTTGCTGGTAGGCAGCGAGGGGAGTGAGGATTTTCCGGCTGCTGCGCTCGAGCAGTTGCAGAACATCCCGGTTATCGCTCTGGAAACACCGCTGACCGAATCGATTGTTCCCCCGACCATCCGCTTCACCACAGCCGTCTATGGTGTCCACCGTCCGGGCACGGCCTACCGGATGGATGAGGTCCCGATTCCCCTCCGCGTCATGTTGCCGAGCGACTACCCCAGCGACGGTGAGATACTTCATAGCCTGTTGACACAGCGGACATCGGCGGTCAACGTTTCGGGCCACGCCGCGCTGTAGTCCGATTGGTCAGGGACTTCGCATACTCTGTTGGCCGGATGGAACCACCCCACTAGAATCCCACCGCGGGTTTTGCTTCCTCCGAGGGCTCAACGATGGAATCACATGGATCGGTCAGTCAATGGCTGCTCATGGAGGAGATCCTCGACCAGTTTGAGGCAGATTGGCAGTCGGGGCGTGCACCAACTATCGAACAGGTGCTGCAACAACAGCCGCATCGCGTCCGTCGACCGCTCCTTGGCGAACTGATTCGGCTAGAGGCGATCTACCGTCACCAAGCCGGGGAGCACCCGCAAATTGCCGAGTATGCGGCACGTTTTCCGGAACTCGACGGAGATGCCTTAGCAAGTCTGGTGGAGAGTTCCGCTCGGTCGGAGCCCGTCGGCTTGAGCACGCGTTTCGTCAAGGGCATTCCGTCCACGGTCAATCAACGGGAAACCAGCGAGCAGCCATTGGCCGCGTTCGCCCACTACAGCGTTTGTGGCCGGGTCGGCCGTGGGGGCATGGGGGTGGTCTATCGGCTCTACGACCAGCATCTGCAGCGTGAGTTGGCGGTGAAGATTCTCCAGGGTCGATTTCGGGATCATGAGGAGGCGGTGGCACGGTTTCTGTTCGAGGCGCGCATTGCGGCCCAGTTGCAGCACCCCGGGATCGTGCCGGTGCACGAATTGGGCAGGCTCCCCGATGGCCGGCCCTATTTCACCATGAAGTTGGTAGCTGGGTGTACGCTGGATACCTTGCTCGAGGCCCGTAGGCATCCCGGGGAGGCGTTGCCCCAGTGGCTGGGGGTGTTTGAGCAGGTCGCTCAGGCGGTGGGCTACGCCCATCGTCAGGGGGTGATCCATCGCGACCTCAAGCCTGCCAATGTCATGGTCGGCGGCTTTGGCGAAGTGCAGGTGATGGACTGGGGGCTGGCCAAACGGCTCGATCGGCCTGGCTCGGCCGCTCCATCCGATCCCGCGGCCGGGTCAACCGACGCTCCGCTGGCCGAGGAGTCACGGGGCGAGCGGACCTACGCCGGGGCGGTGCTCGGGACCCTGGCGTACATGCCGCCCGAACAAGCTCGGGGCGACCTTGCCGCGGTGGATTCACGCAGCGATGTGTTCGGCCTGGGGGGCATTCTTTGCCAGATTCTCACCGGCGGCCCGGTTTATTGCCGCGAAGCGGAATCGGTGCAATGGCAGGCCCAAGAGGCCTTGGTCGGGGATGCGTTCGCCCGGCTGGATCGGTGCGGGGCAGCCCCGGAGTTGATCGCGCTGGCCAAGGCTTGTCTTGCCCCGGAGCCGGCCGACCGTCCGCAAGACGCCGCGGCGGTGGCCGCTGCCGTCGCGGCCTATCAGGACGGGGTGCAGACCCGGCTCGAGCACGAGCGGCTCGAGCGGGGCAAGGCGCAGGCACGCCAGCGCTCCCGTTTGCGCTGGGGGGCCGGGTTCGTCTTGGTGTTGCTGGCCGGTATGGCCGGGACGCTGTGGGAACGGTGGATTGCCGAGGAGCGGCTAGAGCAGCGGGAGCAGGCCGTTGGTGTGTTGGCGGGGATTTTTGTCGACCTTGACGCCCACGCCCAAGACCGCCCCGACCGCCCCTTGCGGGCGCTACTGGCCGAGCGGCTGGTCGAGGCCGCTGAACAGCTCGACCGCCGGCCGTTGAGTGAGCCCCGGATGATGAGCCGTCTGCAGGATCGCCTCGGCTTAGCCCTGCTCCACCTCGGCTACCCACACAAGGCGATCGGGGTGCTGAACCAAGCCTACGGTGCCCGCCAAGCCGGGTACCCTACGGGGACGCCCGAGACGTTGCAAAGTCTTAATAACCTGGCCGATGCCTACCGCGCTGCGGGCGACTGGGCCCGGGCTCGGGAGTTGTACCAACAAGGCCTGGCACTACGTAAGCGCTACCGGGGCCCGCACCACCCGGCGACGTTGAACAGCATGAACAACCTGGCCGTGGCCCTCAAGGACGACGGCCAGCTCGGCCCGGCCCTGGAGCTCTTCGAACAAACCCTGGCGCTGCGGCAAACCCACCTAGGCAAGACCCACCCAGACACGCTCATGAGCATGAACAACCTGGCTGACGGCTACCGGGTGATGCGGCAGCTGCACCGGGCGCTGCCGCTGTTCGAGCAGGCTCTTGCCCTGCGCCGCCAAGTTCTGGGGCCGCATCATCCGCACACCCTCACCTCCATGAACAACCTGGGGGTCGCCTACCGGGCAGATGGCCAGCTCGACCGGGCGCTCGGGCTGTTCGAGCAGACGTTGACTTTACGCAAGGCCCACCTGGGCTCCGACCACCCCGAGACCCTTACCAGCATGAACAACCTGGGCGCGGCCTACTGGTCGGCGAAGCGGCTGGACCGTTCGGTCCCGTTACTCGAAGAAACCTTGCGGCGTCGGGACAGGAAACTGGGCCGCGACCACCCGGACACGCAGTTCACCGTGGCCAACCTGGGGGTGAATTACAAGGATGCAGGTCGGACGGCCGAAGCTCTACCGCTGCTCGAAGAAGCGTATTGGGCCAGCAATCGCTATGCCCGCCTGCACTGGGTCGGCGGTCAACTTTTGCTCGGCTACCTCAAAGCGGGCAAGCGACAGGCAACGCTCAGGCTTCTGGAGCAGCAACGCACTGCCCTGGCCATCCGGCCTCCGTCCGCTTCGACCCGCTGGGCCGGCATACTCGCCCAGCAGGGACTCTCCCGGTTGCAATCGAGTGTCTGGGCCGAGGCCGAGTCGCTCTTACGCGAATCCTTGCGACTACGCCGTCAGCAGCAACCCAATGCCTGGACCACCTTCAACGCCATGGCCATGTTGGGTGGGGCCCTGCTGGGACAACAGCGCTACGCGGAAGCCGAGCCGCTCTTACTCGAGGGGTACCGTGGCATGCATCAACGTCTGGAAGCCATTCCCCAAGTCGGCCGTCCTCGTCTCTTGGAAGCCGCCAGCCGCCTGATCGAGCTGTATGCCGCGCTTGTACGCCCCGAGGAAGTAACTCGTTGGCGTGTGGCCAAGCAAACCTTTCAGGATCAGCAACCCTGCGAGTGATACCTGACAACGCAAGAAGTTTTTTAAATCTTGTCCAAGGGCTCCCACCCGCCGCTCGGAACACAGGCCGAAAACCAACGCTCCACACACAGGCTTGCGGGTCTAGTCTTCGGGGAGGTTTTGCAGAATCAAATCTGAATAATACGATGCGTTGTTGGGGGTGAAACCGGCAGTACGGGCTGCGTTGGAGGAGGTTGTTGCCACCGGTTAGTCGAAGATCACTGTCTTGCCATCATAGACGAGAATGCGATGATCGATATGCCAGCGGACGGCGCGGGCCAGGACTACTTTTTCCAGGTCGCGGCCCTTTTGAAGTAAATCGTCCAATCCATCGCGGTGCGATATCCGAGTCACATCTTGCTCAATAATCGGACCCTCGTCCAGATCCGCCGTGGCGTAGTGACTGGTGGCACCGATCAGCTTGACGCCTCGTTCGAAGGCCCGGTGGTAGGGGCGGGCGCCGCTGAAGGCAGGCAGGAACGAGTGGTGCACGTTGATGATGCGTTGCGGGTAGGCGCGAACGAAGTCGTCGCTGAGGACCTGCATATAGCGAGCCAGCACCACCAGGTCGACGTCATGCTCGGCCAGCAGCTGCAACTGCTGTTGCTCGACGGCAGCCTTCTTCCCCGGGGCGATGGGCAGGTGGTGGAAGGGGACCTTGTAAAAATCGGCCCAGGTTTGTGCGTCGGGGTGATTGCTGATAATCAGCGGAATTTCGCAGGCCAGTTCGCCCGTGTGCTGGCGATAGAGCAGGTCGACCAGGCAGTGGTCGTAGCGCGATACCATCAGTGCTACGCGAAACGGCTGGACCGACTGTTCCAGCCGCCAGCGCATTTGGAACCGCTCGGCGATTGGTTGGAAGTGTGCGGCAATCTGCTCGGCTGGCAGATCAAAGTCCTGCAGATCCCACTCGACCCGCATCAGGAATAGCCCGCGCTCGGCGTCTTGATGTTGGTCGGCGTGCAGAATGTTGGCGTTGTGCCGGTACAAGAACTCACTGACCGCGGCCACAATCCCCTTGCGATCGGGGCAGTCGATCAACAGGACGGCAGACTGTTTCATGGGCTCTCCGGGGCAGGAGGGATCGAGGCGGACAAGACGATGCTAGCGGCCAAGATCCCGACCGGCAAGGGACGCTTAGCCCACAAACACCCCACGCGTTTCCCCCGAGACAAAGGCAGTAAAGTCTTGGACCGGCTCAAGTCGATCTTTGGCTTGCAGATCAGGCCCGGAATAGATGGCCACCGTAGGCCGCTGACTGCTGCCGACGATCAATTCGCTCATGCCATCACCATCGAGGTCGCGAGCGTGGACGCGAACGCCGCCACGCTCCTCAGTGGGACCGGCAAAAAAGTCGGCCATCACGGTGGGTGAGCCATCGAGCAGATCCTGGCCGGCCAGGATCAACACCCGCGGCGCCCCGCCAGGACCGGCGCCCACGATCAATTCCGCCGCACCATCCCCATCGACATCGCCGCCGGTCAGGTGCACACCATCACGCAGCCGTTCTTCGAAGACAAAGAAGTCCGCACGCAATTTTCGCGGCATGCCATTCGGAGCATCTTCGCGGAGGCCAGTCCCATCGAATAGAGCGACCCGCGGACCGCCACCCGCACCTGCACCTGCCAGTAGATCGAGCACTTGGTCGCCGTTCAGGTCGGCCATGCCCAGGCGCACC
This sequence comes from uncultured Alcaligenaceae bacterium, assembly GCA_964410665.1. GTDB lineage: Bacteria > Planctomycetota > Planctomycetia > Gemmatales > Gemmataceae > CAYPIE01. Next base: position 20,524 of record CAYPIE010000031.1, on the reverse strand, counting down.
CCCCCGCGAAAGGTTGGATCCTCGAAAGCAAAGAAATCCGCCACCGGTACCAAATCTTCCGCAGAGACAATCCGGATCCGCGGTCCTCCGCCAACATCGGGACTCAGCAGGATCTCGGCTACCCCATCGTTGGTCAGGTCGGCAGCAGTGACAAATACCCCTCCCGTGAAACTAGATTCAAAAGCATTGAACGCTTGAATTTGTTTTTGGGTTGCCCCATCGAAGATCTGCACCAGGGGCGCGCGCCCGGGTCCGGGGGCGACCAGTAGATCATCAATGCCATCGCCGGTGACATCGCCGGTGCTGACTCGACTACCGCCGGTAAACGAGGATTCATAAGGCACCACTTCGGCCACCGGGGTGGCATCCACGCCAGCGAAGAGCCGTACCGATGGTGCAGCCCCACGACCGGTTGCCACGGCAAAGGGAGCAGCCAGTTCTGGGACGCGTACCTGGATTTCTTCAGGGATTGCGGGATCCTCTGGGGGTAGCGGCTCCGGTTCGCTGATGCGAGGCGGGGGCGGATCCGAACCCGGCTGCGGATCCGCAGTCGGCGGTGGGACGGACGTCGGTTCATCCAGCACATCGCTGGGATCGGACTGAAGCTCATCCGCATCCGATCCGCCGAACAAGGTGTCTTGTCCAAGCCCGCCATTCAGAACATCTCGCCCAGAACCACCGTGCAAAAAATCATCGCCTGGGCTGCCTATGAGGGTATCCTCGCCGGAGTTCCCAGTCACGGTGATCGGCAAGTTGGGATTCTGTATTCGCGAAACGTCGATTTGATCATTGCCCGAGCCGCCAAACACTAGCAAGGAGCGGACATCCGGGATCGCGTAGGCGCCCTCCTGCGTCGGCACTCCTGGCGGAGTGCCCGGAGTCTGGAAGGGGGTGTCCGGGTCGCCCCTGACGACCACGGTGTCCGCTGGCCCATCGGCCGGGGTCCACAGGGCAAGGGCGTTGTCGCCGGAATCGCCCATGACACTGAGTAGCCCAGAGGCATCCAGGATGAGCCGCGCGGGAACGCAACGTTGTTCCAGTTGAATTAGACAAGCTAGTGTCACAGACCGACGTTCGAAGTGATGCGTGTGCATGGGACTCCTATCACCGCACAGCGATGCCAGCGCTGTTGCTCGAACAGAAACGGGCAGCGCGGTCGTTGGGCGCCTCGGAAAGGGGACGCTTTCGAAAGAAAAAAATCGTGATGTATGGGATTCGAACCCATCGTCTCGGTAGCGGGCCCGCGAGCCGAGCCATTCCTGCCCGAGGCGAAGCGATCTAGGTGCACCATTTCCCTAGAACGCGATTGACGGGAAGGCAAACCAAACGTGAGGGAGATATAAAAAATTAGATAATGATTAGTTGGTTAAGAAACTGTCTAGCCAGAATGCGGGTTCCGTCGGTACCGCAAAGCTCTTGTCCGAGGGGAGTTCATGGCAAATCCGCAGCCACGGGGCCGGCACAGCGCAGCGACACCGCGATGGGAAAGTGATCGCTGAAGCCACGCTCGCCGATATGGTTGGCGGCACCAAACTTCTTGGGGGCACCGTTGCGAAGCTGCATCCATTCGGGGTGGATGATGCGAAACGTCTCTGGCAATACCGACCAGCCCTGGTCGTCGAGTAGGCCCCGGGACACGCAGATGTGATCGAGCATCTGGAACTTGCTGCGATAGTAGTAAGTGCCCTCTTGGTCGATCTCGACCTGGGCAGACAAGCACAAGGGGAACGGGTCGCGGATGCCGTTGCGGCACACCTCGGGAAGGGCGGTCGCCTTGAGGTGGCGCTGCAGCGAGTCGTTGTTGAACTCGTCGTTAAAGTCGCCGCAGAGTAGCACATCGGCATCGGGATCGTCCCGCTGCATGGACGCCAGCAGGTCACGCATGCCCTGGGCATACACCGCGCGGCGATCCCCTTGGCGGTCTGTCCGTCGACTGGTCCAGTGCGCGGCAATGATGCTCAGTTGGTGTCCGTTGAGCAGGATCGGCGCGACCAGCAGGCGGTCGGCGCGGCCGCGCACCTCGGGTCGGCGGACCTGGGCGTCGTCGATCTTCACCCGGCTGAGCATGCCCGGCGCGAAGCGACGACCGCTGCGGTTCGGTTCAAAGGCAATATATTTATAGGAGCGTTGATTGTACCCTGCCGGCCCCAGACGGGCATTGAGCTTGTCCCGAAGCACCTCCAGGCAGTAGCGCGACTCGACCTCGCACAGCCCAAGGATGTCCGGCCCCTGGCCGCCGTTCATCTTGGACAGAGCCAGGGCGAGTTGCTCGAGCTTGGCGTCGACCATCTTCGGGTTCCGGGCGTACCAGTCCTCATCGTCATCGTCGTTGAGCGGGTCGTCCTGATCGTCGAAGAGGTTCTCGACATTCCAGAAGGTGAAAGCAAGGCTTCCGGCGGGGCCACGGTCGGTGGGGGTCGGCCGGCGCTCGTGGGTGACCAGCCAGACGATGATGGCCGCGACCAGCACGAGCAAGACGAACTGCCAGACCGACAGCGATTGCAGGAAACGAACGAGTTGCCGGAGGTCGGTCTGGGTCAGTTTTTTGCGCATGAGGATGGTTCACAGAATGGTGCCAGGTTCCTTTGCCTATGGGTCTCTGCATGGTTATTTCGCACATCGACCTTCGGGGCAAGGGCAATCCATTGCCGGCCTGTTGGGGCTGGCCCTGGAGATGGAGAAAGCCCCTTGCACGTCTTAGCATGGCAAGTTGCCCACATTCTTGGCACCTCCTAGCATATATGGATCCCTGTCTGCCATTTCAGCGCTGCCCAGGAGTCGTCTATAGAACGCTCCGCCCAAACCAACTTGACGCGACGGTCGATCTGACCGCGCCCGCCTGGCTCGTTGAGCTGACGGCCAAGTCCGAGGTGCCGGCAACGATGCCGCTGGCTGGGTAACGTCACCATGTCGTCTCGGTAGTTGTCTGGATGATCTTCGAAGGGAGCCTTCAATCACTCAAGCGTAAGGTGGCACACCCGGAGTCTGCGACGGGCGTGGGAAACGCCCAGGCGACTGCTCCACGGAGAGCAATGCTGCCAGGGCCAGGAGTTTGACCAGGTTCGTGAGTTTTTGACGGGATTTGTTCGGTTCTGCTACCTACCAGTGGCTTGCTGGTAGCAGTGGTCGAAGAGCAACTGCCATTCAAGCCGCTGGACCCGCTTGGCCAGCTCCTCGTCGGCCGACCCGGAGCCGCGGACCTGCTCGACGAAGTCCACAAACGTCGGTGGGTCGCGGTAGCGATAGCCAAGCGCTAGGGCGTCTGTGACCAGCCGCTCGAACACCGGATGCTGCCCCACTCGCCGGAACCAGTACTTGCTGTTCCAGGCGTCCGGCTCGCGTCGGTGCATGATGGCGTGCCAGAAGCTGCCCTCGGCGGTGTGCAGGTCCTGGCTGAGGGTGTGTGACTCGTCCAGGTAATCATGCCACAGCCATAGCCCAGCCAGGCAGGCCTGGGCCATGTCGCGATCCTGGAGCTTGGGGAAGGCCGCGGCCAGGGTCAGCTGGCGTAAGCCGGCGTGGACTGCAGTGTTGGGCTTGCCGGGGCCGAGTTCGGGGAGCCGATCGTCGCGGAGCAAATCCGCGATGGCGGGGCTGTAGCGGGTGACATCGAGCATGGCTGCCTCAAGGCCGTTTGCGGGTCAAGAAGTTGGGACGCTCAATCGCTCCGGATCGCTGGTACGGGATCAACAGGAACAACAACACCACGCCCGCGACAAAGCCACCGACGTGGGCGCCGTAGGCCACTCCGCCGGAACCGCTGCGTTGGAAGGCCACAATACTGTTGATCAGCTGGAAGGCAAACCAGACACCAATGACAATCCAGGCGGGCATCGTGGTCAGGAAGCGGACAATCAAGACCACCACATTTTTCTTAGGATGCAAAAAGGCATAAGCCGCCAGCACCCCCGAGATGGCGCCCGAGGCGCCGATGCATGGGACCAAGGTATTTTGCCCCGCCCAAACCGTGAGGCCAATATGAGCAAACGAGCCACCGAGCCCGGCCAAGAGGTAAAAGATCGTGTACCGGAAATGGCCGAGCTTGTCTTCCACATTGTCACCAAAGATCCACAAAAACAGCATGTTGCCAAACAAATGCAACCAGCTGCCATGCAGGAACATCGAGGTTAACAGCGTGAGATAGACCGGGATCGGTGTTCGCTTGGGACCGGTTTCGGTTTCGACTTTCTCGCCGGTGATCGGATCCTCGACCGTGACCGAGGACACGGCCACATCGCTACCGGTGATGATCTCTTCGGGGACTTGGCCGTACTCGAGCACAATGTCTTGATTGGCCCCACCCTGCTGGATCACCACAAACACAAACACGTTGAGGGCCACCAGGATGTAGGTGACCCAGGGAGTAATTTGGCGATCGGAGTTGTCGTCATACAGTGGGAAGAACATGAGAGTTCCTTCGCTACCGTTTGCTGTAGGATTCACCCTCGACCGCATCCGCGGCATGGGCAAGTTGGATGGTCTTTTCGGTACTGGTTGGGTCGACAGCCCGACAGATGGTGGTCAGTCGTTCGGTGAGCTCATGGAGGTCGGCTTGCCACGTCTCCAGGGAGATTTCCGGAGGCGAGAGTTCCATAAACTCACTCAAGAGCAGAATAAAGCGTAACAGATGGCGGAAGACGATGCCTTCCTGTTTGATCAAATCGTGATTGCGCACATATAAATTGAAGTTGCCGAGTGCCAGGACTTCGCCGGCCGACCAGACTGCTTGTGTAGTGACATCGGTGACATCGGGTCGCAAGGCATCAAAGTACAACCGCAGCTTCTCCGCCAGGTGCGGCGGCCGCTCCTCGAAGCGATCGCGATCGCGGCCACGCGAGCGGCGGCGATCTTCCTCCTCGTCCTCGTCTTCGTTGCCGGCCTGCTGCATCAACAGTTCCGGCGACACCAAGCCACGTTGGATCAACTCCGGATCGAGTCGCTCGCTGGCCAGCGGACCGCGCGGCATCTCCCAAGGGACCCGGACGAACTTCAACAGCGGCCGGGGTAGTTCTAGAACACTCTCAAATGCTTGCACACGTTCGTTCTGGTTGGCAATCCCGAGCTGATCGATCAGAAAAGCCCCGTACAGCGGATGGACGCTGCGAAAGGCGAGCAGGCGATCGAGTTGTTCGGTGGGATAAGCGTGGACAATCTCATAAGGCGGCGGGGGCTCAACGCTTTCTTCGGGGGGTGGGGGCGGCGGCGGCGGGTCCAAGTTGACGTAGCCACTGTCGGCTAACACACGCAACATGCGGACCAGGTTTTTCTCGCCGGCGGTAACCCGAGCTCCGTCCATCAGTCGTTTGCGAATCACTCCGCGGATCAGATTGACATCGGGCGATTTCTTGAGCAGGTAGGCGAGGAGCCGCCAGGGCAGGGGACCCTTGCTGTAGAGCTTCCCGGGTGGGGCGTTTTTCAGCTTTTCAAAGTGGGTGTCGTTCCAGTAGTTGCGATTCTCGTTGCGCGAGGGTTTCTTGCGCTTCAGTTCTTTTTTCTTTTTGATCAGCATCGGGTCTTTGGTGTCTTCGGGGATCTGGTCGTACTTTTCTTTCCAGCGTAGGATGCGTACATCATCTTCGTGCGCTATGACATAGACAAATCCCTCGGTGTCATACTGCGGTCGGCCAGCCCGGCCGAAAATCTGGTGCGCGGTGCTCGGGTCGATCAGCTTCTCCTCGCCGTAGGGACCCTTCATCAAGCTGGTCACCACCACCGAGCGGGCCGGCAGGTTGATGCCCGCAGCCAGGGTCTCGGTGCAGACCGCCACGCTCAAGAGCTTCTTTTCAAATAGGTCTTCCACCACCCGTCGATACCGAGGCAACAGCCCGGCATGGTGCACGCCGACGCCACGACGAATAATTTGTTTGAGTTTGGTGCCGGCGCCTTGAGACCAGTCGTGTTTTTCGACTTCATCAATCAAGGCATTCTTGCTTCCTGAAGTGATTAGATTGAGGCCCTTGAGCTGTTCGGCCACGGCCCAGCATTCGTCGCGGTTAAAGCAGAAGACCAAAGCAGGGGTGCGCCGCTGCGTCTCATCGCCGACGACCATTTCCTCGAGTAATTCACCGAGAAAGCGGTTCGGGATCCAGTGATAGGTCAACGGCACCTTGCGTTCGGTCCCCTCCACCAGTTCGACCTTGCGATGATGGCAGCGATCCAGCCAGCTGAGAAACTCCTGGGCGTTGCCGACCGTGGCGGAGAGCAGCATCAAGCGGATGTGCGTAGGCAGCATGGCCAGAGACAATTCCCAGACGATGCCCCGGGAGGGGTCAGCGAAGCTGTGAAATTCATCCATCACCACGGCCGACACCAGGTTCCAGTCAAACTCCTCGGGGTTGAGCAGGCGATTGAGCAGGATCTCGGCCACGACGATTAACAGGCGAGCGTGCGGGTTCACCTTGCGATTCCCGGTCACCAAGCCGACGTCTTCGCGTCGAAAGCCCCAGCGTTCGACGGCGTCCTGCATCTCGTGGAATTTTTGCTCAGTCAGGGCAATGAGCGGGGTGGTGTAGTAGGCCATGCGGTTGGTCGCCAGGGCCTCATACAGGGCCGCTTGGGCGATCATGGTTTTGCCGGTGCCGGTGGGTGCGCAGACCAACACGCCCTGGTCATTGGTGAAATAGGCAAGAATGGCCTCTTCCTGCACCGGGTAGGGCGGGTAGGGAAGTGAATCGAGGTACTGTTGTGCGATGGTCTCCCGACTCAATGCCATCATGCAGTTCCCAGGTGGAAGGGACGGGGCACTCGCCGGAACGGGCCGCACGTTGGCCGTGATAGACGGTCCGGTAGCCGTTCTGACACCATACCAGTCCCTATCATCACCGGCCAGAGCGGCTCGAAAGCGGAGTGGCCCAGCCTGGGTGTGGTTCACAGCGGTGGTGAGATCGGTGGGGGTCGGGCGATGAGGGATGGAGGGGTTGCAAAGGACGTTGGCTTGCAGGCCTATTCCGGCGCATCCATGTCACGGCTCGACAGCTCCGCACCGGAGGCCCAGGTAATGACCATCCCAAGCGTTTCGAGTACCAGGCGTAGCTCGTCGAGATGGTTCTCGGCCAGGCTAATGGTGGTCGGGCCGAGCCGGCTTTCGATCCAGGCCCGTGTTCGGGGCCATTGCAGGATTCCATCAGTGACTTCTTCACTGGGCAAAAACACGACCAGCTTGGGCTCGGCGTTACACTCGGTGACCGTGTCCCGGGGGTAGATTAGCCGGGCGGCTGGGGACAGCGCTTCGCCAGCGCGGTCCTGCACCCAGGTTTCTAGATCCGTCAAACTCACGCCCAGGGAGCGGGCCTGGTGCAGCGACTCGGGGGTGAGTCGATAGCGACGTTGCGTCGGACTTGACTCCAGCGGTTCGGCCATGCGACGCAATTCCGTTTCCAGAAGCAAGTCCGAACGCGTCGCATCCACGTTGAAGGTCACCCCATCGGCCTCGAAACTTAGGCACTGCTGTGGCCGGCCTTCGTAATCGCGATTACCAACCTGACGCAGCTGGCGGTAGTCGATTTGGCTTTCATCGGCGACCAGGCCAATACGGTCGGTCACCCGCACCTCAATCAAGCCCCGCCCCACCGCCTCGTCCAGATCCTCCGGGGTGGCAAACTCAAGCAGCGTCGCGGCGCTATAAACGGTAATTCGTTCCCGTTTAGTGGCCCAGCCTTCCAGGAGATCGGCCACCGGTTCGGGCACCGGCCGCATGCCATGTTGTTGCAGGACCTGCAGAATGGCTGCTAAATTCATGCCGCGCTCAAGCCCGAGATAGACTTGCTCGGCGGTCAACTCCATGGTGCAGGCGGTACTCAGGGACTTCCAGGCGGCAACGTGGGCCAGCTTGCCGATCAGCCCAGGGGTCAAGCCTTGACGGTAGACAATCAGCTCGGCGTTGGGCTGGACCAACAGCGTCTGCGGGAAGGGTTGTTGCAGCGCTGGCTCCGGCTGACCGCGGAGTAGATGCTCGCCCAGATCACTGAGACGGATCAGCGGCGGCGAGGTCTCGGGCACAACCTCGACCAGGCGCAGCGGAAAAGCCACGCCGAGGAAAAAGGCTTGCAACCAGGCCTCGGCCTGAGCCAGTTCGGGCAGGATCGAGGTCCAGCTGGGATGCTGTTGCCGCAACCAGTCGGTGAGCAGTGGGACGGTGGTCCAGTGCTCGGCAGGGAGTTGGCTGAGTAGCAATAAGCTGGTGATGCCCAGGACGGGAAGCAGGGCAGGTTGGTAGGGTTCGGCCTGGGAGCCGCGGAGTGGGTCCCAGTCATCCAGATTCGGTAAGCTGGCGAACAGTTCGATCAAGCTGGGAACAAGGCCTTGTTCCCAGCTTGCGGGGATGGCGCCGGCGTGCAGCTCGGCTTCGAGTGGCTGGAGCAAGCCGATTTGACGAGCCAGTGCGAAGGTCAGCAATCCTTTGTCGGGTAGCGGCACCAGTTCTTCGACGAACGGGGCATTGAGCAGTTCATCGGCTTGGAGCCGCTGCCAGTCTTTTTTGAACAAGGTGTCGGTCTGGGTGCGTCGTAGGGGCATGGCCAGGACCTGCTGCCAGACTACGGCCATGCGTAGTGGCCAGTCCAGGCCATCGGCGGAACGCGGATGCGTTGTCGGCGCTGCTTCGGCAGCGACCAACGCGGGCAGATCCCAGGCCACCCCGCCCGCGCGGGCCAGTACACGGGGATGAACCCAGACCTGGGCGGTCAAAATGCCCTCTTGACCGAGCAGGCTCACCAGATCGTCTACCTCCGGTCCCGGAGCCTCAAGCTCCAGAGGATAGCACAGCCCCATCTCTAGCAACTGCAAGATCGGCTGGACCCCTTCATGGTGCCCCAGGGTAGCCAAGAGTTCGACCAAGGTCGCGACCCGCCAACAGGCTTGACGGGTCAGGGCCATTAAGGCCAGGACGCGACGGGGAGTATCCGGCAGCTCGCGGAGCCGGCGGTCCAACATGGGAGGGTTGCTGAGCAGATGGAGAATACGTTCCAGCAGCTCGTCACTGGCCCAGCGGTTCCGCGGCTTCAGCAACTTGTGAGCAACCTCGCGGAACAGTGGTTCGGCATAGCGGGACAGGATCGCACGGATGCGCTGGGTGGCGGCGACGTCGGCGTCGGATGAAGGGACAGCAACCGGTGCGGACATGCCTCACTCCGCGAGGGAAAGGGTGCGGCCTAGGACCTGGGGGGTGTGGCCCATCCGTCGCAACTCCTCGACCACCGCCTCGACCCGCCCAGGGCGGACCAGCAAGACGCGATCGCTCAGCCGACCGGCGATCTCCGGGAGCAGCTTCTTGCGGGCCAACAGCTCCTCGGTCAGGATGGCATCCACGCAACGGATCAGGCAGACGCGACGATGGATTTTGACCGGGAGGCGGGTGCTGCGGCTCGGTTGCATAGGTTAGCCTTGTGCGGTCACCGGGAGCTCACCATCGACCCGGACCTGGGATTCATCCAGGATCGCGTAACTGTAGCCTTGTTCGGTCAAAAACATCTGGCGGTGGTGGGAAAAGTCGAGTTCCCGGGTGTCTCGGGTGACCAGGGTAAAAAAGTGGGCTTGCTCCTGGTTCGGCTTGGGCCGCAGGATACGTCCGAGCCGTTGGGCCTCTTCCTGACGCGAACCGAAGGTCCCGGAAACTTGGATCAAGACATTCGCATCGGGCAAGTCGATCGCGAAGTTGCCCACCTTGGACAAGAGTAGATGGCGGATCTGGCCACTACGAAACTGCTGATACAGCCGTTCCCGCTCTTCGTTACTGGTCTGCCCAGTGATCAGAGGTAAATCAAAGCGTTTGGACAATTGCCGCAGCTGCTTGAGATATTGGCCGATGACCAGCACGCGTTTGTTCTGGTAGCGTTCGAGCAGTCGGGCCACCACCTCATCCTTGGCGGGGTTTTCACTGGCAATGCGGTATTTGTTTCGCCATTCCGCCACAGCGTATTCCATCCGCTGCTCCTCGGATAACGCGACCCGAATCTCACTACAATTGGCGGTCGCGATCCAGCCGCGCGACTCCAACTCCCGCCAGGGCACATCGTATTTTTTCGGGCCGATCAGGGTAAAGACATCCCCTTCGCGGCCATCCTCACGGATCAAGGTCGCGGTGAGTCCAAGCCGACGCCGCGCCTGGATTTCGGCGGTGACGCGAAACACCGGGGCAGGCAAGAGATGGACCTCATCATAAACAATCAGACCCCAATCTCGTTCCTGAAACAGCTTGAAGTGGGGGAAATCTTCATCCTTGTCGGGGCGGTAGGTGACAATCTGGTAGGTGGCAATGGTGACCGAACCGATCTCCTTGGTCTCCCCGGTATACTCGACGACATCCTCCTCGCGAAGATTGGTTTTATCGAGAATCTCGCGTCGCCATTGTTTGACCGCGGTGATCCCGGTAGTCAAGATCAGGGTGGATTTTTGCAGTAAGGCCATGGTGGCGATGCCGACAATGGTTTTGCCTGCGCCGCAGGGCAGCACAATCACACCGGAACCGCCGCGGACATCGCCGCCGGCATGAAACACCGCAGCCGCATCACGCTGGTAATCACGAACCTGAAATGGCATCCCCGTCCGAGCCACCGTCCGCAGTTCCATGGGCAGATCGGTGCCTGCGGTATAGCCAGCCAGATCCTCGGCCGGGTAGCCGACGGCGATGAGCGCTTGCTTGAGGACGCCGCGATGAGCGGGATCGACTTGAAACCGCTGGGGGTCAAGTCGCTGGCCGAGGTAGGGCTGCAGCTTTTTTTGCCGGGCTAATTCTTCCAAAAGTGGGACATCGTCACTGACCAGCTGTAAAGTGGACTCGTCAAGGCGTTGTAATTGGACCCGGCCGTAACGGCCCACCAGTTCATGAATATCGGTCGGGAGACTGGGTGGAAGTGGAAATTTGGTGTATTGGGCCAATACCTCGACAATGTCCGCCGCCGTGTGACCCGCCGCGGCGGCATTCCACAACGACAGGTTGGTGATCCGATAAGTATGGATGTGTTCGGGACTTTTTTCCAGCTCGGCAAACGGAGCCAGAGCATCCCGGGCTGCCACATAGCGAGGGTTATCGACTTCCACTAGGATGGAACGGTCACCCTGAACAATTAATGGGTTAAGAGGATCGTAGGTCGGCGTGCCGCCGGTCATCCTGGAAGCGGGCATGGCACCTGGTCGTTAAAAGACGAAACTAGATCCGGACGGTCACCCGGGGTTGGACATCAAACGGCAGTGTAGACGTTCAGCCGCAGCGTCGCAAGTCGAGCTGAGACCGGGATGTTGCCCCTGATGCTCTTGCCTGCGGAAATTCTACAATACGCCCTAGGTTTTTTCTCAGGAACCTTTGGCGAACTCCCCATCGTTGCACGTGGGTGAGCGTTTCTCTGGAGGTCGGCAATATGCAGGACTCGCACGCCACCTTCCCGGACGTACTGTCGCTGGCCAATGCGCCTTGCCACTATGTGGTGGGCATTGGTGCTTCAGCCGGCGGGCTGGAAGCAATCGAACGATTTTTTGATCATATGTCTGCCGATAGCGGGCTGTCGTTCATCCTGGTGCAGCACCTCTCACCCGATTTTCGCAGCCTCATGGACGAACTTTTGGCCCGGCACACCGACATCGCCATCCATCGCGTGACCGATGGCATGCCGGTTGCTCCCAACGCCATCTATTTAATTCCGCCGAAGAAAAACATGTTTCTCAGTGAGGGCCGCCTGCTGCTGACCGACCAAGATCAGAAAAGCGGTCTCAATTTGCCCATTGATATCTTCTTCCGCTCGTTGGCCCAGGATGTGGGCGACAAGGCGATTGCCGTGATCCTCTCGGGCACGGGCACCGATGGCTCGCGCGGCGCCAAGGAAATCCACGAAGCCGGTGGGCTGGTCATCGCTCAGGAGCCGGAGACCGCAGCCTTCGATGGCATGCCGCGGGCAGCGATCGCCACCGGCCTGGCCGACTTTGTGCTGGCCCCCGAGGCGATGCCGGACAAACTTCTGCAGTATGTCCGGCATCGCCCCTTCTTTCCCGATGCACTGCCGCAAGATCCCAGTGTGCATGAGGATGAACTCGGGACGCTGTTCGCCCTGTTGCGTCGCAAATTCGGCGTGGACTTTACTCTGTACAAGCCCGGTACGATTGCCAGGCGGCTAGAACGCCGCATGAAACTCCTAGGCGTCAGTGCCCTGACACGCTATGTCCGCTCCCTCGAAGAGACCCCCGAGGAACTCGATGCTCTGTACCGCGATCTGTTGGTCGAGGTGACCCAGTTTTTCCGGGATCGTGAGGCGTTTGAGATCTTACGCCGGGAGGTGATCCCGCTTTTGTGTGATCAGACCAAAGATGGTGAATTGCGTGTCTGGGTGCCCGGCTGTGCGACCGGGGAAGAAGCCTATTCGTTGGCCATGCTGTTTCATGAACAGACACGCAGTCGTCCCCATGCCATCGACGTCAAGATTTTTGCCACCGATGTTCACCGTGCCTCCTTGGAAGTCGCTTCGACCGGGATCTACGGCGAGCAGAGCGTCAGCGAACTCCCCGACGATTTCCAAACACGGTATTTTTCCCGTCGTCGCGATCATTTTGTTGTCGCCCAAGAAATTCGACATATGGTCATCTTTGCGCCACATAACCTGACCAAGGATCCTCCGTTTACCAAGCTGGACCTGATCAGTTGTCGCAATGTTTTGATCTATCTGAATTCCGTGATTCAGAAAAAGATTCTCACGCTTTTTCATTTTGGTCTGAAAACCGGGGGTGTGTTGTTTCTGGGCCCCAGCGAAAGTGTGGCGGATCTGGAGACCGAGTTTGATCTGATCGATGGGCATTGGAAGGTTTTTCGCAAACAGCGGGATGCCCGGTTTGGGGTGTCCAGCCGTTTGGCGACTCTGCAACCGCTCTCGGAAACCACCTTGCAGATCCGCGAGCGGCTCGATCCGTTGAGCCGCGAACGGGGCGGGTTGCATGTGCCCGAAGCGTTTGAACTGCTCTTGCAGCGGTTTGTTCCGCCGAGTTTGCTCATCAATGAGCAGCATCACTTGCTCCATAGTTTTGGTGATGCCCGGAAGTTTTTGCAAGTCCCTGAGGGCAAAGCGACCAGTGATGTGCTACGCATGCTTGAACCGGGCTTGCGTATTGCTCTGAGTTCGGCTCTTCACCGTGCAAGCAAGGAGCAGCGCGAGGTGGTCTACACTGGCCTACGAACGCGCCTGGGTGACTTCGAGATTCCCGTCAAGCTGATGGTACTGCCCCTGCCCGAGCGGCGCAGCCGCTCACTGCTGTATCTGGTTTGTCTGCACGAGGATGTCGAAACCCCCACGCCGGTGATCACGCATAGTGACCCCTTTGACTACGAGGGAGAAGCAGCGCAACGCATCCGTGATCTCGAAAGGGAACTCACCTTCAATCGCGAGCACCTGCAGTCGACCATCGAGGAGCTGGAAACCTCCAATGAGGAACTGCAGGCCACCAACGAGGAGTTAGTAGCTTCCAACGAGGAGCTCCAATCGACCAACGAGGAGTTGCACTCGGTCAACGAGGAGCTCTACACCGTCAACGCCGAGCACCAGCGCAAGATCGATGAGTTGACGCAGCTGACCACCGACATGGACAACCTTCTCGGCAGCACCGACATCGGCACCCTCTTTCTGGACAGCCATCTCAACATCCGCAAGTTTACCCCGGCAATCGGGCGGATCTTCAACCTGTTGCCCCAGGACATCGGCCGGCCACTGCGGCACATCTCGAGCAACATCTCCATCGAGTACGAGAAGCTACACGCCTGGATCGAACAGACCCTAGCCAGCGGCCAGGCCAGCGAGCAGGAGTTACCCAGCGTCCGCACCGACACTTTCCTGATGCGGGTGCACCCGTACAAGACCTCCAACAACGTCCTGACCGGTGCGGTGCTGACCTTCATCGACATCACGGCCACCAAGGAGACCGAGCGGGCGCTGCAGTCCAACCAGCGGCGGCTGAAGCTGGCCCTGGAGGCGGGGCACATTTGTACCTGGCAGTGGGACCTGGCCGAAGGGAGCTTCACCGCTGGGCAGGGGCTCAAAGCCTTCTTCGAGTTGCCCCCTGGGCAGGTGATCCACTCCTTTGAGGGCTTGGTCGGGCTGCTGCACCCGCAGGACCGACCCGGCTTCCGCGACGTGGTCCAGACCGCGCTCGACCACGAACCGCGCATCGAGATCGACTGTCGCCGCGTCCGCCCCGATGGCAGCGTCGGCTACCTTTTGACTCGGGCCGACATCGACCGCGACGAGCAGCGGCGGCCGGTCCGGATGGTCGGCGTCTGTATTGACGTCACCGAGCGGCACGAGATGCGCAGCGCCCTCCAAGAAAGCCAGCAGCTGCTGCAGGCGATCCTGGACAACTCATCGGCGGCCATCTTTGCCAAGGACCGCCAGGGCCGTTACCTATTCATGAACCACTACCTGATGCAGTTGCACGACCTGGACCCGCGGCAGATCCTAGGCAAGACCGACGAGGGGCTTTTCCCACCGGCGTTTGCGGCAACCTACTGTGTCAACGACGCTGAGGTGCTGGTGACCGAGGCCGTGCTGCAGAGCGAGGCGACCGTTCGCCATAACGACGGTGAGCACGCCTACGTGACGGTCAAGTTCCCCTTGCGCGATGCCCAGGGGCAGGTGTACGGCATCGGTGGCATCGCCACCGACATCACCCTGATCAAGCGGGCCGAGACCGAAGTACGCGAGGCCCTGACCCGGCGCGACCACTTCCTGGCCATGCTCTCGCACGAGCTACGCAACCCGCTGGGGGCCATCCTCAACGCGATCTACGTTCTGCAGGAGGCGGCCAGTGACGACCTGGCTCGCCAGGACGCCGTGGCGGCGGTGGAGCGGCAGGCTACCCAGATGGCTCGGCTGCTCGACGACCTGCTGGACGTGTCGAGGATCGCCCAGAATAAGGTGGCCCTACGTGAGGAACCGGTGGCTCTACAGGGGGTGATCCGCGAGGCTCTAAGTGTGGCTCAACCGCTCTTTAGCGCGGGGCGGTTGCAGCTGGAGGTGACCCTCCCCGAGGAGCCCTGCTGCGTCTACGGCGACGCAGTTCGGCTGCAACAGATCTTGATCAACCTGCTGACCAACGCGGTCAAGTACACCCCGGACGAGGGGACGATCCGGGTGGCGTTGGAGCACGCGGAGGGTGAGGCAGTGCTTCGCGTCGCCGACACAGGGATCGGCATTGCCCCATCGATGCTCGATCGAATCTTTGACATGTTCGTCCAGGCCCACGACACGTTCGACCGTCGCAACGGCGGCCTGGGCGTGGGATTGACTCTGGTGCAGAAGATCGTCACTCTCCATGGCGGCAGCGTCCGTGCCTACAGCGCTGGGGCGCATCAGGGCAGCGAGTTTGTCGTCCGCTTGCCATTGACCGCGCAAGCACCCACCTCGGCCACGATTGTGCCCTGCGAGTTGAACGCCGGCGAACCGTTGCGAGTGGTGGTCGTCGAGGACAACGCGGACAGCCGGCAAATGCTCGAGACCTATCTGCGCCTGGAGGGGTTCGACGTCCGCTCGGCGGAGGACGGCCAACAAGGGGTAAAACTAATCCGTGAATTTATGCCGGTGCTTGCCTTTGTGGATCTAGGACTGCCGATCCTCGACGGCTATCAGCTGGCCACGGCGGTACGCCAGCAGCAGACCGACCCTCAGGTCTACCTGGTCGCGCTAACCGGCTATGGCCGTAGCGAGGACCGCCAGGCGGTGATCGCTGCGGGCTTTGACGCGCATTTGGTCAAGCCGCCGCGCCGCGAAGAGCTGGCCGAAGTTCTGGAACACGCCGCTGCCCGGTGACCTCCTGGGGGACGCTTAAGAACGGCGTAGCGTTCACCGCGCTGGCTTGCTTATGCGTAGAAAGACTCGGGCTGCTCTGCCCGGCGGCAAGCAATTTTCTATGATAACCCGCGGCGATCCCACCCACGTTTCCCCTTCACTCTCAGGAGCATGGGCATGCATACCCAGCTACATCGACGGCAATTCCTGCAAACCGCGGCCGTCGCCGGGGCCTCGGCCAGCTGGCTGGCCGGCCCGGCCCCAGCCGGCTCTCGCAACGCCAATGAACGCATCCGCGTCGGCATCATTGGCGTCGGCGGTCGAGGCGTGTCCAACTGGCGGGGCGTCGCTGCCGCCGGCGCCGAGGTCGTTGCCCTGTGTGACGTCGACGATCGCCAGACCGGCCGAGCCCGCGAGGCCTTTCCCAAAGCAGCATTCTTCAAAGACTATCGTAAGCTCATCGACGCCGGCGGGATCGATGCGGTGGTCATCTCCACCCCCGACCACGCGCACGCCCTGCCCACGTTGCAGGCATTGCGGGCCGACCTGCATGTCTACTGTGAGAAGCCTCTGACCCATACGGTCGAGGAGGCCCGCTTGGTTGCCGAGACGGCCAAGCAGCGCAAACGGGTCACCCAGATGGGCACGCAGATCCACGCGGGCAACAATTATCGCCGTGTGGTCGAACTGATCCAGTCGGGCGCCATCGGCAAGGTCGGTGAGGTGCATGTCTGGTGTGGCAAGACCTGGAGCATCAAGGGGGACCGCCCCAAGGAAACGCCGCCGGTTCCCGCCGGGCTCGATTACGACCTGTGGGTCGGACCGGCCCCTTACCGTCCCTACCACCCGGCCTACCTGCCGGCGCGTTGGCGCAACTGGTGGGACTTCGGCGGCGGCACCATGAATGATATGGCTTGTCACCACATGGATTTGTCCTTCTGGGCCCTCAAGTTGCGCCACCCGGTGCGTGTCTCGGCCGAGGGGACGCCGGTGCACCCCGAGGTCTCTGCGCAGTGGATCATTGCCACCTACGACTTCCCAGCTCGCGGCGACTTTCCGCCGGTGACCCTCAAGTGGTACGACGGCGGCAAGCGACCCGACTACTTCGCTAAGGCGGGGCTGTTGCCCAAATGGGGAGACGGCACCCTGTTTGTCGGCGACCAAGGGATGCTGCTCGCCGACTACGGCAAATACCGACTGTTGCCCGAGGACAAGTTCCGCGACTTCAAGCGGCCCGAGCCGTTCATCCCGAATTCGGTGGGCCACTACCGCGAATGGCTCGATGCCATCCGTGACGGGGGCGAAACGACTTGCAACTTTGACTACTCCGGGGCGCTGACCGAGACCGTACTGCTCGGCTCCGTCGCCTACCGCAGTGGCGAGGCGTTCGACTGGGACGGCGCGAGCCTGACGCCCAAGAATGCTCCCAAGGCCAAGACGCTGGTTGGCAAGGAGTACCGCAAAGGGTGGAGCCTGTCCTAGGCAGCGCCTACGATGAGGGGAGTCCTCGGTCCTGTCCGCACTCCAACCCGCAAGGCTGATCATGACTGTGACTCCCAACCGACTGGCTCACGAGACGAGCCTGTATCTGCGCCAGCATGCCAACAACCCGGTGGACTGGTACCCCTGGGGGCAGGAAGCCATCGAGCGGGCGCGCCAGCTGGACCGGCCCATCTTCTTGTCGGTCGGCTATTCCGCTTGCCACTGGTGTCATGTCATGGAGCACGAGTCGTTCGAGGATCCGGCGATCGCCCAGATCCTCAACGACCATTACGTGTCGATCAAGGTCGACCGCGAGGAACGCCCAGACATCGACACCATTTACATGACTGCCCACCAGATCATGAATCGCGGTGGCGGTGGCTGGCCGCTGTCGGTGTTTCTCACCCCGGAGTTGCGCCCCTTCTATACCGGCACTTACTTCCCGCCGGATGAACGGTATGCTGCACAAGGGATGCCGAGCTTTCGCCGCTTGCTGCTGGCCCTGGTCGAGGCCTGGCAGAACAAACGCTCCGACATCGATCAACAAGCTGGACAGGTCACCGATTACCTCCAACAGATCACTCAGCTGGAAGCCGGTGACACCAAACTGTCGCCGCACTTGCTCCAGGGGGCGCTGAGCACGCTGCGCCAGGCGTTTGACACCGTACACGGTGGCTTCGGCGGCGCGCCTAAATTTCCGCACGCCATTGAGCTGCGGCTGCTGCTGCGAATTGCTCAGCGCTTCGATGCCGAACTTGCAAGCGACATGGTCGCGGTGACGCTCAACAAGATGGCCGACGGCGGCATCTATGATCAGCTCGGCGGCGGCTTCCATCGCTATAGCGTCGACGCCCGCTGGCTGGTACCACATTTTGAGAAAATGCTCTATGATAATGCACTGATGACCCAGGCCTACCTCGACGCCTATCAGCTTACTGGTCAAGAGCGGTTCTGCCGCATGGTCACCGAGACACTGGATTATGTGCTGCGCGAGATGACCAGTCCAAGCGGGGCCTTCTACAGCACCCAGGATGCCGACAGCGAGGGCGAGGAAGGCAAGTTCTACGTCTGGTCCAAGCAGGAGATCGAGAGCATCCTCGGCCCCGACCTGGCCAAGGTGTTCAACTATGCCTATGGCGTCACCGAGGGTGGCAATTTCGAGGGTCACAACATCCTGCACCGGACCAAGACCGATGAGCAAGATGCTCGAGTGCAAGGGCTGTCGGTCGAAGCGTTTCGTCAGCAACTGACCGAAGCCCAGACCAAGCTGCTGGCTGTGCGCAGCCAGCGGGTTTGGCCTGGCCGGGATGAGAAAATCCTGACCGCATGGAATGCCCTGATGATCCCAGCCTTTGCTCGGGCCGGCAGGGCGCTTGATGAACCTCGCTACACCCAAGCGGCCAGCTCGGCGGCGGAGTTTGTACTCAAACACCTGTGCACACCGGACCACCGGCTGTTCCGCACCTGCGGCGAAAATAGCCCGGCCAAGCTCAATGGCTATCTCGAAGACTATGCCTTTTTGGTCGATGCCCTGATCACGCTGTATGAGACGACGCAGATGCCGCGCTGGCTCGAGCCGGCCGTGCTGCTGGCCGAGACGATGCTGGCTCAGTTTGCCGACCTTGACGGCGGCGGCTTCTTTTACACGCCCAGCGACCATGAGGAACTGATCACCCGCACGAAGGACATGCACGATGGCTCGACTCCATCGGGCAACGCCATGGCGGCGACTGCATTCGCCCGACTGGCCGTCTTGACCGGACGTAGCGACTTTCGTGCGGCGGTGGAACGCACCCTGAACGCGTTCGGCGAATCGATGGAGCAGTCGCCCGCGGCTCATGCCCAGATGTTGATTGCGCTGGACCTGTTCCTGGGACCGGTGCGCGAGTATGTGCTGGTCGGTCCGAGCCAGGCCGCTCAGACCCAAGAAGTGCTGTCCAAGCTCACCCGGCGGTATGCGCCCAACGCCATCATCGCCTTCCACGACCCGGCCCAGGGGGAGCCACCGGCGCTGGTGCAGGAGTTGTTCCAAAACCGCACGGCAGTGGATGGGCAGGTAACCCTGTACATCTGCGAAAACCGGGTCTGTCAGGAACCGCTGGTAGGTGACGCGGTGTTGAGCAAACTGTCCGAGCCCAAGACCTGATTGACAAGCGGGGGGTTGCTGGTTAGGGTCGCCAACCTTGTGTTCGGTTGGGTGAACTCCGAGGCAGCCCATGGCCCACACCGGCTCCCGCTCATTCCGCCTGCCATTCGCCATTTCTGGCCTGCTGCATTTGGGCTTGCTCGCCCTGGTGTTCTGGCAGGCCTTCATGGCAGCCAACAGTCCCCAGCAACCGACCCGGGCCAAGCTCGAGCTACGACTCGTCGAGGTCACCACGCGAGCCCCAGCTCCACAAGCCGAACCTGTTCTGCCCGCCGAAGTGATCGCCCCACTGCCAACGCCATCCGAGCGGCCAACGCGTGTTTCGGGCGAGGAACAAGCCGAGCCCGCCGCGGCAGAAGTGGCGGCCCAGCAGGTCCTGCCCGCCAAGTCCGCCGAGCCTCCCAGGCCTGAGCCGCCCATCATCCCCCGCTTGCATCAACCAGCTCAAGCCGGCCAACAAATTGTTTATCTGCTCGATCGTTCGGCCAGCATGGGGCTGGGCCGTCGGCTCGACCAGGCCCGGCAAGCGATTGTTGCTTCTCTGGCCCAGGGCGATGCGCGGGTTCAGTTCCAAGTCCTGCTGTATAACCGCCGGGTCACCCCACTGCGGTCGCCGTCGAGCTCAGGGAACTGGTGGCACGCCGGTTCCGAAGAATTGCGCACCCTCGAAGCGGAGTTGGCCTGGGTACGGGCCGAAGGCAGCACCGCCCATGCCGTGGCATTACGGCGTGGCTTAGCCGCACGGCCCGATGCTCTGTTTCTGATTAGCGATGGCGAAGGGTTGACCTTGGCCGAGGTCGACCAGTTGACCCGCGTGAACGCCGGGCGAAGTGTCATCCATGTGGTGCGGCCTGGCCGGGCTGGGAGTTCGCCCAACGATCGGCCGGCGCTCGGGCGTTTAGCCCAGCAGAACCAGGGAACTGTGCGCAACCTGTCTGAAACTCGCTGAGCCCATCGCTGCTTCCTACTCCAATCTATTCACTACTGTCTCGGTTTTCCTACAACATTACAGGTAAACGAGCCTTGTGGTCCGTTTCCTCGTGTTCGCTGACGTCACCTCTGATGAATGCAACTGAATGGAGAAACCCCCGATGCGTCATTGCGTGCTGCTAACGTTGCTGTTCGGGCTGACCAGCCCGAG
>CAYPIE010000030.1:0-58983 GCA_964410665.1 uncultured Alcaligenaceae bacterium | reverse complement strand
TCGCCTCTGCCGCTTTCCCCGCATCGCAACCGCCTCTGCCGCTTCCAGCATCGCAACCGCCTCTGCCGCTTTCCCCGCACTGCAAGCGCTTTGGGTCTTTCGTCTGTCGCTTAACCTCCAGACCGCTCAATTCTCAGACTTATCAAGCAGATCGAGCACGGCCATGCTCATGGCCCGCACCCCTGTCTTGATCGATGCTTCGGGGACAGGATAGTACGAGTCGGAGTGCATCGACGGCAGCGGAGTGCCGCCCGTTTTTTTCGAGGCAGCCATGCGGTCGACATCGATGGTGCCCAAAAAGAACATCAGGATCGGCACGCCGGCCCGCCCATAACGGGCAAAGTCTTCGCCGCCCATGATGGGGGGGCGGGACTCAATCTGTTCGCGGCCAAAGATGCGACGAAACAGCTGCACCACACGTCGGGTTAACTGGGTATCGTTGTACAGTGCTGGCGTAAATTCGCCCGGATCCACTCGTACGGTCGGTTCGGGCGCCCCTGCGGTTTTGGCGTCCCCCTTGGCGATCCGCTCGATGGCATCGAGCACCTGCTTACGCACCTGATCGGTGGTGGTACGCACGGTCAGCTGCAACTTGACCTCGTTGGGGATGACATTGGCCTTGGTGCCGCCATGAATCGAGCCGACGGTGACCACTGCTGGGTAGATCGGGTTGACTTCGCGGCTAACAATCGTTTGAAAGTCCAGGATCATCTTGGCGGCCAGCACCACCGGATCGATGGTCGTGTGTGGCGCGGCCCCATGGCCGCCGCGGCCACGCACAATCACCTCAACGGTATCCACGTTGGCCATAGCCAGCCCCTCACTGTAGCGAATTTTGCCGACTTCTAGCAGAGCATCGGCATGCAATGCCAAGGCATAATCCGGTCGAGGGAAGCGTTTAAACAAACCATCGGCTAGCATCTGACGTGCCCCCGTGCCAATCTCTTCGGCCGGCTGAGCGATGAACATCAGCGTCCCGTGCCAGCGGTTCTTGAGGGCGGTCAGCACTCGAGCGGTGCCAACCCAAACGGTCATATGCACATCATGACCGCAGGCATGCATCACTCCGACTTCCTGGCCGGCGGGATTCCGCGCACGGACCTTGCTGGCATAGGCCAACCCCGTCTGTTCCACCACTGGTAGGGCATCCATATCGGTGCGGACGAGGATGGTGGGCCCTTCGCCGTTCTTGAGTAAACAGACCAGTCCAGTGCCGCCAACCTTCTCGGTCACGCTGAAGCCGAGTTCGCGCATCTGCGTGGCGAGCCGCGCGGCGGTTTGCACTTCCTTTAGGGATAGTTCCGGTTGCCGATGTAGGGTTTTGTACAGCGCAATGAGTTCGGGTAGCTCCGTCTTAATTTGAGCATCCACCGCCGTCAGGATCGCGGGTGTCTTTTGCGCAAATGCGGTATTGGTCAGAACGAATACGCAAGCAAGCCCACAAACGATGCGTGCTCTCATGCACGATTCTCCGATCAGGTGTGCATCTCAGTTAGGACGAGATAAGGCGGATGTCCCCCGGCTGGACGAGCGTAACGGATATTCCTCGCGAAAAACGGGAAAAATCTCCGAATTTTGACTTCCTGGCGGGACTGAACACGTATACTGGATACTAGATAGTCATTGCCCTGTTCAGGTGCAAGTGTTTCGTGCGGGTTTCTGCCTCTCCTTGTCAAGGACAGATCCGCATCCACGTTTCCCCTCGAACGCTATGGCCTGGCAATGTGCTGAGCGGACCTAACCGTCCGATAGGACTGAATTGTCTATCCACTGGTTTTCGACCAGTTCCCCCGAAACCCAGCGAAGGAGCAACCATGCCGAGCAAGCGTTTGACCGTACAACAACGCCGGGAAATCTTTCGCGCGTTGGTGGATGTCCAAGATACCCAAACCATGAGTGTCCGGGATTCCAAAAAGCATGTGATGGATCAATTCCAAATCAGTAACGACCAACTCGAGCAGATCGTCACCGAAGGCGTGGAAAAGGAATGGCCACCCTTGAATGAACCGATCTCCAAGGCGGGTTAATCATAGACGCCCCTCGCGATCAGCGATATCGCGAGGGGTTTGCCTTCCTGTTTTGCATTCACCTTGACGCATGCATCTCCGCCAAAGCGGCATACAGCCCAGTCAGATGAAACCAGGGATTGGCCTCGCCGAGTTCCAGTTGTAACCCACGAAACATGGACACCGCCGCATGGGCTTGGTCGCCAAACAACAAGCCCAGCGCCCGATTCCAGCGGACCGGAATGCTCTCAGGTAGTGCCTGCCAACGCGTGAGTGCCCCATGCGTATCCCCGGCCAGCCACTGCACCGCCGCTTGTTCGTTCGCGACCACTGCCGCCAGCTCCGCAGGCAAGCCCGCCAGCACAGCCTCTGCTTCGGCAAACCGCCCACCAAGCCGCGCCATGCCTGCCTGAAGCAATTGCACAACCTGCGGATCGGGGTGCTCCAGGGTTAGCCCTTGGGTTTCAAGCCCGATCACCGAATTCACATCCGGTTGCAGTTCCGCCAGACGGCTTACCTGCAGCAGCGGCTGATGGTCACGCACTAGCTGCGGAAAATGTCCCACCGCCATGGGCAACGCCGGCAAATGCACCGATTGCTGCAATAGCATCGACCAGCCGGATGGGATCGGCGCTCGGCTGGCATCGGGGGCCAGCAGAAGATCCACGGCGGTCAACGCACCTTGCCACGTGGCTTGGGGATCCCTGACAAAGCTGGTGGACACCTGATAGGGCTCCACCCCTTCGGTTGAGGACAGCGCCGGCGGCTGCTGGAGAAACTGACCCAGTAAGTCCTCCAAGCTAGGCAGTTTCCCTTGGGGAGAATTGAAATGAACCGTCATCATTGTGCCTCCGCTTGTCCACAACGCCGCGACCGCTGACCCTTGGACCCATCTCATCACCAACAGGATCCAAAAGCGATCATAACTTGCGCGAACGCTGTGGAAAACCGGCCTGATTCCGAATCAGGAGGGGTTGACTGGAGGCGAAGCAGGCTGGTTCGGGTCTTGCTTCGGCGGCATTGGTGGAGCCGCAGGCATCGGCGGCGGTGGAGTGTAGACTTCCATCTGCTCCCGTGTGCTCTGTTCGCTGGGAGTCACAATCCCAAGCAGCACCTCCAAACGACCACGCAACACCCGATCCTGAATACTCGGCAACTGCTGCTGGATCAGAGCCACTTGTTCGGGTCGCAACAGCATCCCAAACCGCTGGATATGACCGATCAAGCCCGCCGTGGCATTGACCCGCAGGGCCGCTGGACGATTGACATCCGCACTGACCCGTGCCAACTCCCACTGACATTCAGGAATGCCAATATATTGCAAAACCTCTAGCGCCAGATTGACCACCCCCTCTTCGGGCGCCCGCGATTGTTGACGCACCTCCGCTTCCAACAACTCCACCTGGTAGCAGGGAATTTTTCCGGAGGCCATCTCTCCAAGCAATCCTAGGGCAATCAGGGTGTAGTAGCGTTGTGCCGCCGGCGACAACGAGGGCGTGGCTTCTGGGCTGGCTTGCAACGCGGCAATCTCCCCGGCCAGTGCTTGGGCAGCAAAGGGCTCGGCGATCACCCGAATCCGGTCATACGGCTCGGCCAGCGTCTGTAAACGAAGTTCGTTTCGCAGATCACGTGGCCCGGTGGTCGCCGTCCGCGACAAGGTGGTGTCCAAAGTCGTCCGCAACGCATCGACCCGCTTTTGAATTGCCGGACTAATCTCCTCATCAATCTGTGCCACCAGATTGATCAGTCGACGATCGATCTGCTCGGCGAACGGAATCACCACCGGCGTCACCACATCAGGACTCACCCGCAGCGATTCCAGCCGTGCCTTGGGCAAGGCTGGTAGCGGGAAGTCTTCCGCTGCCACCAGCAGCGTGAGGTATTCCAACTTCTTCTCGACCGGCCGGCTGAGTTCGATCCCCGTCGAGGCGACCAGTCGTCTGAGACGGTCGAGACGCTCTTGAAGCGTCTGGTTGATCCGATCCAGCAGCTGTTCATTCTCCAGGCGAACCTGAGCGTCTTGGAGAAACTCCGGATTCAAAATCTTGTCAGCGGGAAAATCGACTGGATCGGTGGCCGCTACCAGGACACCCAGACGCAAAAACAGGGTAATCCGATCTGCCCCCTCAATGGGAAATGTCAGTGTCGAAACATCCCGCGATGCCATCAGCAACAGCGGCAACGCAGCGAAGCGTGCATCTTGCCGCAAGTTGGCTAACAGGTCCGGTAAGGGGGGATAAGCCAAGTACCGATCGATGACGACCAGATCCGGTTGCAGCCCTTCGTGTTGCAGCCGTCGCAGCAGTTGTTTGCCGGTACGTGCCGTTACCACGCGATATCCCAGTTGCCCTAGAAGTTTTTCTACGCTCCGGAGGCGGACCAGATCGGGGTCGGCCAGCAGGGCCGTGGGCACGTCGTTGGGCTGGGCAAGCAAGGCTTGCCGCAACACTTCCAACACCCGGGTGCGTGGTACATTCGGCAGTGGCTCGGGAATGCGCAGCAGGGTCACCGCCGCGTAGAAACGAATGCGGAAGTCGGGCTTGTAATTGAGTGCCTGAGCCAGTAGCGATTCGGAAACAATTTGTTTGCCGTTGGGGCCTGGACAGGCATAGGGTAAGCCAGCCAGATCACTGCGTCGTTCGGACAGGACCTGCAAGGCCCCCAGGGCCACCGGGGTGCGTTCCGCCGTGAGAGCGGCAGCCAGGGTATGCAGGAGGATCTCAAGCGGAGCGGTCGCTGCCAACCGATAGACCTCGGGAGAGGTTTGAATGAGAAAACTATCCAAAGGCGCCCGCTGAAATGCACCGTCCAAGGCCAGACTCAGGAATAGGACTTGCGCCGCCGTCGGATCGGCCGAACGCTCGAGGGCCCAGCGAGCATAACGCAAACCAAAATACTCCGCAGCCCGGGAGGCAGTATAAAACGGTGGTTGGTCCGGTGGAGGAATCAGCTGCCGTGTTGCAGCCGTATACCGCCAGACGGGTATCTGGTCGGGATTGGCAAAGTTGGCCTTACCATCATAGAGCGAGCGGCTGAAACTCAACAGCACTTGCACGGGATCACAACCGGCGGGATCCTTGCCGAACAAATTCGCCAACAACGAGCGGGCCCGATCCCGGAGAAGATTGGGATCGGGCCCCGGCAAAGAGGCGTAGTACCACAACGTTGGCCGCAGATCGGTCTCGGGCCGGCCGCTCAAAGCCAGAATGTCCCGGCGTTGGGCCAGGGCATCGAGAACCCCAAGTCGCAAGCGAAGATTGGTCGTATCCAGAAACGCCAAGGTCGCCGGGACGGTGGATTCATCCAGCGAAGGCAGCAGCAGCAAGATATTCCTACGCAGCTCATTGTTCGGTTCAAACTGCAGCGTATCCAGCAGAATCGGAATCGCGGCAACTCCAGCCCGCCGCAACTCTTGCTCGGCATAGATCTGCTCTTCCGGCGAGGCAATTAGTTGCTGCACCAGCCGGGCCAGACGCTTGGGATTGCCGAGAAAGTTTCGTAACGCCACCGTCGCCTGAGCGATGACTGTCTCGACGTTTTGCTTGGCTTCCTTTTGCAGTTCGGGATCGACCGACCAGGTAGGAACATTGCGAAGGGCCAGAAACGGGGCCAGCCCGGTGCGATCGGCATCGGGTCCCTTTTCGCCGAGCAATTCTAGGTACACATCCTCATTGGGCTTACTGGCGAGAAACTGGCGGAGGTAACGGGCCGCCAATTCATAATTGCCTACAGAGGTTTCAAAACGGAGAGCACGCCAAAATTCTTGGGGTGTTTCCGGAGCCTCATAGAATTCCGAGGGCCGCGGCTGGGCCATGGCGGAACCAGCAACCCCCAGCAGCATCCCGAGGACCAGAAACAAACCGAAGCTACGCAGATACACCGGTAGGATCTCCTGGTTGAGGGCCCCAAGAAGCAATCGACCTCCCAATTATCCAAGACTTTCGCGCACTTCGGGACCTTTTCTGCGGTAAATTCGCAGTTTTTTTCCCTGCTTCGCCGGTTATACCGAGCGGTTGGGCTACGCGGCTGTCCTCACCCAAGCAGAGATCCCGTCCCCGCTCCAAACGGAGTCGTGAAGACGGGACATCTTGAGTAAAATCACTAAGATCTGTGCATTCATCCTGTTCATCGCGAACCCACTGCTTAAACCTCCTCAAGGATCTCTTAGGGGATCCTCTCGATCGTGTGGATAACCCAGTGATCGGACAATGGTTGGCCATCGGTGTGGGTAGCACCCGTTGAGAACAAGTTCTGAGCGGAGCTCGCCAACGCGGATGCTTGTCACAATCGCTACTTACCACGCCCGTCACAGACTCCGAGCGTGCCAACCGACCGCCTTGCGTATGGTGCTCGCGAACAATTGATATCCGGTGTCGGACAGATGGATCTGGTCTGCTTGGAACAAGTGATCTGGAGGAGGATCTCCTAATCGAAGAAAGGCAGCCCAAACATCAATGAACTCGACTGTATTGTATTCAGAGCACAATGACTGTAAACCGAGGTTCCCTTCCTGAAGTCGATCGCGAAACTTCCAGAAAGCCAAGTGAGGCAACACGGAGATCATGGCTAAATGCGCCACTGGACAATGCGCAACCGCTGTTTCAATAAATCCCCTCCAGTCTGCAATAACCGCCTCAACGGTACGCC
Source organism: uncultured Alcaligenaceae bacterium (assembly GCA_964410665.1). Lineage (GTDB taxonomy): Bacteria > Planctomycetota > Planctomycetia > Gemmatales > Gemmataceae > CAYPIE01. The sequence goes on along the minus strand of CAYPIE010000030.1, from coordinate 52,330 downwards.
CCGAAGCCAAATCGTTCCCTCCCGCATAGAAGACAATTGCTTTTGGTTGATGGGCACCGAGGATTCGTGGAAGAAACCAGGTTACATCCGCGATACACGCTCCACCAAATCCTCGATTCAGAACAGATTCTCCGGGAAAACACCCGGGCAAGCTTTTCCACAGACGAATGGTTGAGCTTCCAGTAAACAGGATCGAATGCTGGGTCGGGGGACGCTTGAGGTCGGCTTCCTCGAATGCTCGGATTTCATCTTCCCATTTGTTCACAATGTCCGATCTCCATTAGGCCGCGGGTTGGCAGACGCAGAATGTGATCGTACGCAGTGCTTCGCGGCCGAGGGACAATCCGAAGGGTTCTTTGAGAAACGTCCAAATCCGTTGACGCGTGCATTCATCCCAACGGTCGTTCACGTTGGGCATACCGTCACAAACGTCGGACTCCAGTTCCAGGCTCATCAGAACCTTCACTGACTGCATCGTTGGCGGCAAGGCCCACGATCAGCCTTCAACCGTGCCTGGACGGCTAGTCCCTCCAGGCACGGTTGCCGCTTGCATTATGGACAGTCAACCTCGGCCGCTACTAGGTCCTCGAGGGTCTCGCGGCGACGGATCAGGCGATGGCTACCGCCGGTAACGAGCACCTCTGCCGCCCGCGGTCGAGAATTGTAGTTGGAACTCATGCTCATGGCATACGCCCCGGCACTGAAGGTCGCCAGCAGGTCGCCCCGCTCGACCCGCGGCAACGGCCGGTCTTTGGCCAGGAAGTCGCCTGACTCACATACCGGCCCGACCACATCTTGCGCGAATGCTCCAGGCACGGCGGCCTCAAAGTCCTCAGGTAGCGGCAGGAACGCGGCGCCTGGGTGTACCGGCCAGATGCGGTGGAAGGCATCGTACAGGGTAGGTCGCAGCAGATCATTCATGGCCGCATCTTGGATGATAAAGTGGCGGCCCCCCGACTCCTTGAGATAGAGCACCCGGCTGACCAAAATGCCGGCATTGCCGACGATAAACCGCCCCGGCTCAAGCACCAACTGACACCCCGATGCAGCGACCGCTGGCTGAATCACCTCGGCAAACGATTGTGCAGGCAGCGCCTCCTCATGGCGGTAGTGGATGCCAAACCCACCTCCCATATTCAGATAGGCAATTTTGTGACCCTGTTGTCTGAGCGCAGCAATCAACTCCAGAGCCTTGGCCGCACCCTCGCGATAGGGCGTGGTGTCCAAGATCGGGGAGCCCAAGTGCATGTGCAGCCCGACCACTTGCAGATGTGGATGATCGACCACCTTCGCGGCGACCTCCAGGACAGTTTCGATGTCCAGACCAAACTTGGTGCCCTTGACGCTGGTATCGGTCTTGATGTGTGTCTTGGGCGGCAAGGCGGGGTTCACGCGCAACGCCACCGGGGCCGGCTTGGCCGCAACCTTGGCGACCTCCCCCAAAGCGTGCAGCTCCGCCTCGCTCTCGACGTTGAACAGGAAGACATCGTTGTCAAGCGCATAGCGCATCTCGGCATCGGTCTTGCCCGCGCCGGCAAAGACAATCTTGGCCCCCTGCCCACCCGCCTTCAGGGCACGATACAGCTCCCCTGCCGAGGTCACATCAAAACCGGAGCCATACTCGGCCATCAGCCGACAGATAGTCAAATTGCCATTGGATTTCACACTGTAAGCGATGATCGGCTTGGCCGCGGCAAACCCCTCCTGAATCTGCCGCAGGTGGTGCAACAGCGTCGCCTCACTGTAGACAAACAGCGGTGTACCATAATGGTCCGCCAGGTCAGGAACAGAAACATCCTCACAGTATAATGCGTTGTCGCGATAGTGAAAGTGGTCCATTAGCGGGTTCCCAGTTGATGACGCCAGGCAGCCAGTTGTTGTGCGACTTGGTCCGGAGCAGTCGAGCCAACCGAGCGAAACGCCTTGAGGGTATTCGGCACCCCGAGCACACCCCGCAGCTCCGTGACCCGCCCCGGGCAAACCGCCTCAAGCTCCGCATCGGTCAGATCGGCCAAGCGGATGCCCCGGGTTTCGCAGGTGCGGACCAGCTGCCCAACTGTCTCGTGAGCGGAACGCATCGGCAGACCGACCTGAACCAGGAATTCCATCAAGGTGGTGGCATCGAGGAAGCCATCCTCAAGCCGCGCGGCTATGCGGTCCCGACGCAGGCGAGTCTCTCGAATCAGCGGGGTGGCCAGAGCCAACATCGCCTCGACCGTATCGCAGGCATCAAACAGCGGCGGCTTATCTTCTTGGAGGTCGCGGTTGTAAGCCAGTGGTAGCCCCTTGACCAGAAACATGAGCTGCTGCAGATCGGCCACCACCCGGGCCGACTTCCCCCGGATCAACTCAAGCACATCTGGGTTCTTCTTGTGTGGCATAATGCTCGAGCCGGTACAAAACGCATCGGGCAACTCGACAAAGTGAAACTCGGTGGTCGCCCAGACAATCCACTCTTCCGCCCAACCGCTCAGATGGAGCGCAATCAACGACAGGTCAAAGACAAATTCTAGCAAAAAATCTCGATCACTAGATACATCAAGACTATTGGCTGCGATCCGGTCAAAGCCAAGTTGCTGACGTACTTGCTCGCGATCGATGGGAATCGAAGTCCCAGCGAGGGCTGCTGCACCCAGCGAAAGGATATTGACACGTTTGCGCGTATCGGCGAGCCGTTCACGGTCACGTTGCAACTTTTCGACATAGGCCAGACAATAGTGGGCCGCCAGCACCGGTTGAGCCCGCTGCAGATGCGTGTACCCTGGCAGGATCACCTCCTGTTCTCGCTCAGCAAAATCCAGCCACGCGGCTTGCAACTCACCAAGTAGGCCGTCGATGCGATCGCCCGCGTCGCGGACCCAAAGCTTGACATCGGTGACAATCTGATCGTTGCGGCTACGCCCGGTGTGCAGCTTGCGGCCAAGATCGCCCAGGCGAGCAATCAGCTTTTGCTCGATGTGTGTGTGAATATCTTCCAGGGCAATGTCATAGGCGAAGCTACCTGCTTTGATCTCCTGGCCGATCGCATCCAGGCTGCGAGCGATCGATTCAGCCTCGGCCGTGGTGAGGATGCCAATCGCTGCGAGCATGGAAGCATGGGCCTGGCTTGCCTGGATGTCGTGGGCATACAGACGCTGATCGAAAGAAATTGATTCCGTGAATTGTTCGACCCGCTGATCGGTCGAACCACTGAAGCGCCCACCCCAGGTTTTCTGACTCATGTATGACGTCCGGTTGCTACAACAGAGGAGGGCAAGCGTGCGGCGAGCCGGGGCGGCCGATGCCCCAGTAGTCGTCCGTGGTTTCGTTATAGCGTTCGTTTCGTGTAAGGAAAAGTCCCCATGGCACAACCCCTATTTGGCCCGGGCAAGCCACTGAGTTCACCGCTCTATATGGCTTCGGTCTACGATGTGGGCGATGCCGACACCTGCGATGCGGTGTTAGGAAATGAAACTCCGGGCTTTGCCTATGCCCGCGACGCCCATCCCAATGCCACCCACTTGGCCGGGCACCTGGCCACACTCGAAGGTGCTGCTTGGGCCCACATCACCAGTTCGGGTATGGCCGCTTTGAGTGCAGTCATGTTGAGCCTGGTGCGTCCAGGGCAACAAGTGCTGCTGTCAAACCGGCTGTATGGCAAGTCGACCGTGCTGGTTCGTCAGGAGCTCAAGCGCTTTGGCGTCGAGTCCGCGGTGATCGATGCCTGCGATCTGGACCAGGTAGCGAACGCCCTGGCCGCCGGGCCACGGCTGTTTCTGGTGGAAACCTTGTCCAATCCAATGCTGCGTCTTGTGGATGTAGATAAAATAGGTAAAATGTGTCGAGCACAAAGATGCAAGTTGTTCGTGGATAACACCTTTGCCACGCCGATCCTGCTCAAGCCGCTCGCGCACGGGGCCGATTTGGTCATGGAGAGCCTGACCAAAATGATTGGTGGTCATTCGGATGTGACCCTCGGGCTCGTGGCGGGCCATGACCCGGACCTGGCAATGACCCTAGGGAAGGTGATTACCACCTGGGGCTTCACCGCGGATCCGTTCCCGTGCTGGCTGACCGAACGCAGTCTTTACACCTTGGATCTGCGCATGCGTACTGCCACTGCCAACGCCGCTGAAGTGGCCGACTTCCTGGCCAAGCAGCAGGGAATTGTCCAGGTGGTCTACCCAGGACGCCCGGACCATCCTGATCATGGTTTGGCGTGTACGCTGTTGCCGCAGGGAGCGGGCAATATGCTGGCCTTTGAAGTTCCTGGAGACCGGGCGGCGGTGAATCGCTTTCTACAGGCGGGACCGATCCCCTTGTGCCCTTCGTTGGGCCATGCCACCACCACCTTCAGTCACCCGGCCAGTAGCAGTCACCGCGCGGATAGTCCGGCGGGCAGGGCTGCCCAGGGAATTACCGAGGGGTTGCTCCGTCTGTCGGTAGGCATCGAGCCGGTCGACACCATCCTCGACCAACTCAGCCGCCATTTACAGGCCATCTAGGGCCGATCAAAGTCGCCTTCTTTTCCTGGGCCGGGCCGATTACAATCTGCCCGAATCGTTACCCTAAACCGTCCTATGTGGGTCGGCGGGAGGGAGTTTGCTATGCCGCGCTGGTTGCTTGTTGGTTACCTGGTCCTGGGGACCACTCCAGCGCTATGCGCTCAGGAGACGCCCTGGGGAAACAAGTTTTTCTCACGTGAGAAGCCACCGCCGGCGGTGATCGTGTATGACTTTGGCACGGTTCCGGTGGGCAATCTGTTGTCGCACAAGTTTCCCCTAACCAACCTCTACGCAGTCCCCATGCAGATCACCGATATTCGCTCCTCGTGCGGCTGTGTCGAAGCCAGCGCGTCCAAGCAGACCTTGCAACCCCGTGAAAGCGGTACGCTCGATGTTCGCATGGATGCCCGCAAGTTTACCGGCAACAAAACTGTTACTATTTATGTAACGTTTGGGCCACAGTACATTTCGACGGCCGTCTTACAAGTTCGCGCCAATGCCCGAGCCGACGTCACTATCGAACCAGGCTTGGTCAAGTTTGGCTCGGTCCCGATCGGCAAGCGGAAAACCGAGAAGGTGAAACTCCAGTATGCTGGTGAGCTCGATTGGAAATTAACCGGTCGCGCTGATTCGCATGATGAGTTTGAAGTCCGCTATCAGGAATGGTACCGTCAACCCGGACGGATTGGCTACAACGTCTATGTCACGCTCAAAGAAAATGCTGCCAGCGGCCCATTGGCCAAAGAGATCATTCTCAAGACCAACGATCCGACCAGTCCTCTGGTACGGATGCAAGTGATGGCACATGTACAGGCATCCATTGAGGTCAAGACGCCTTACTTAAAGCTTGGCCCAGTGCCGGTGGGTCAGAAAGAATCCAAGTTTGTCATGTTGCAGGGGAGCCGCCCGTTTCGCATCCTGAAGGTCGAGGGGGCGGATGACAATCTGGAGGTCACGCTGCCACCAACGGCAACACCCATTCCGATTGTGAAAATCATCTTCAAGCCGACCAAGGCCGGATCGTTCAAAAACGAACTCAAGTTCGTGACCGATCTGGACCCCAACAGTAAGCCCACTGTGGTGGTCGAGGGGACAGCCATTCAGCCGTGACGGCTTTAAAGGCATCACGCCGAGCGCGTTACTCGGGCGAGGTGCCACCCCTCCACTGTTGGTGGTGTTCGGTGATGGCTTTGCAATAGACATCGCGAAGGCGAGCTTCCATCTCGGCTGGGATGGAAGAGCAACGCGGCAAGGTTTTGGTTAACTGAATGGTTACCTGGTAACTTTCCAGGTAATACAGACAATCCGGGCAGATGCGAAAATGCTCATCGAGTTCCGCCTTTTGGGCGAGGTCGAGGGTTCCATCGACATAGTCGATGAGCAATTCCACCAGTTGCTTACAGGTTACATTCATGCCATTTTCTCCTCGAAATGAGGAGCCAACGCCTCGCGCATCCACAGGCGAGCACGGTGTAAACGAGTCTTGACGGCGGGTAAACTTAGGCCCAGCAGATCGGCAATCTCCGCGTTGGGTAGACTCTCGATCTCGGCGAGCACATACACGTCACGGTACAACTCGGGCATCCGCTGGATCGCTTCCTCGATCAGCTCCTGTTCTTCTTTGTGCAGGATCGATGCATCTGGCCGCTCTTCCCAGCGTGGGACAGGCCGCGAGTGATGCCCATCCTCAAGAAACAGGTCCATTGGGTCCTGCTGCTCACGCTGTTGCCGCGTCGCCCGCTTTTGCCGCAGCGACAACGCGGCATTGACGGTAACCCGATGCAACCAAGTGCTGATGGCGGCATCGCCTCGGAAGGTGTTCAGTTTCCGGACCACCTGTACCAAGACATCTTGGGTCACATCCTCGGCGTCGGCATCATTGCCGACCATGCGCCGAGCCAGATGATAGATCTGTGGAGCATAATCACGAAAGATCTGATCGGGAGAAAGCAACCGATCTTCCGCGTCGGGTTGCGAACCGGTCATACCACACCACCCCTCACAAAGCCTGGTGGAATTCTCGGATCATTGTAGGAGCCGACCCGAAAACTCCAACCGACTCAAGTGCGGGATGACGACGAGCAATCCCCCAAACGGTGCAGCAGGTGCTCGAACTAACCTGCTTCACCGAACATCCTGTTGGAGTGCGCTCCCCTGGAACGGGATTCACAAGAGTTCCCGCAACCGCTGCAAATAATTGGGCACGGCTTGCCGCGGCGACTTCACTCCCTCGTATTCAAGCACAACATAGCCGCGATAGCTCACCTCACGCAGCATCGTGATTAACCGCTGCAAATCCGCGGGCTGCTTGTCCTGGCCCGCCGGGTGAATCTCGGTCTTGATCTGCACGTTGACCGCGTAGGGCGCCAACCGGGCCAGATCACCATACGGATCGGGCGTCCGAAAGTTGCCGGAATCCAGATTCACGCCAAACCAGGGCGACTGCACCGCCTTGACCAGGGTCAGCAGCTGCTCGGCCGAAGCGGTGATCCCGCCATGGTTCTCCAGCCCAACATAGACGCCAAACTGGCCAGCGTGATCACACACCTCCTCCAACCCGGCGATCGCGCGCTTTTGCGCTGCCTCCAGCGAATCCCCCTTGGGCTGCTTGCCGGCAAACACGCGGATGGTCTTGCCACCAAGGAGTGACGTATGCTCAATCCACTGCTTGACCTGATCAACTTCTTTCCGCCACTTATCGCGGTCGACCACGCAAAAGTCGTTGCCGACTGCCGTACCACTGACATCGAGCCCAAGCCGAGTACACTGGCCCTTGCGAGCGACCAGGTAGTCACGCGTCGTCTTCGGGAAGTAGTACGCCGTCAATTCCACCGCAGCGAGCGGCTGCATGGCGGCAAAGTCAATGAACTCCTCGAGGCTCATCGTCGGCGACCTGGCGGCATTGCCCAGCCGCAGCTGGCGGTTAAACGAATACGCCGACAGGCTCAATCGCATCAGTGGTGGCTTCGGACGCTCGATCGGATCGATGGCCGTAGCCCGCCTGGTCAAACCCAAGCCCAGCCCCAACGCACCCGCCGACACCAGCCATTCCCGGCGATCCAAAGACATCGTCATGGCAGCAAGCTCCCGACACAAGGAGATCCACAGAATCATCCATGTCGACGATACCCGGGTTTGTGACAGAGTGCTAGAGTCCGGTAAAGATCGAGATGGTCAGCGTCGTCGGTCGGGTGAAACGAGTTGCCCCTTCCGAGGGCGTAAACAGCAGTCAGCGTCGTATGGCACAAGTTGCCTCTTCCCAGGGTGTGATAAGCACCCAGCCTTGTGTGGCAGGCCCGTCGCAGACTCCGGGCGTGGGAGGCGATCCGTCCCCCTCCATCACCTGCGGGCACGACTGGCAAGCGAGGTGCTCCCCACGCCCGGAGTCTGCGACGGGCCTGCCACCCCTCCCCGGCGTGCGATATCTTCCCGGGCGTGCCACTCCTTCTCTGTTGTTGCGACTTGCAGTTGATTGCGACTTGCAATGGCCTGTTCCTTATGCCCGGAGTTTATGACGGGCGTGCCACCCGTTCGACACGTCCGGGTTTTTCGTTGGCTGGGCGAGACTGGTACCCTGGAATCAACCACCACCCACACCAAACTCCACCCACACCGGTCGATGGTCCGACGCTTCCTCGCCGGCCTCCTCTTCGACGATCTCTGCGTGGGTGAGCCGCGGCCACCAGGTCGGGGCCACCCAGATGAAGTCCATCCGGGCTGGCTCATCGGCACGTACGAATGTGCCCGGACCGCGCAAGCCGCGGTGCAGCACCGCATCGGTGAATCCCTGGTTCTCCATCTGTTCGGCGACCCACGGGCCCTGCAGATTGGCGGCCAGGTGGCGAGCCCGCGGGTGGGAGGCCAGACGGACCAGGGCATCCGGGCGATCGACGTAGTCCTGCGGGTGAATGCAGTTAAAGTCTCCCATCACCACGTCCCACGGCCAGCCGGCATTGGCCTCGAACATGCTATCCAACTGTGCCCGCCGCGCAGCTTCCTCCGTGTGATCCAGGTGCGTGACTACCACCGTGATCGTCTGGTCGTGTCCAAGGTCCAGCTGGGCTTCCAGGTAGCCGCGCTGCTGCTTATCAGGGAGCGGGATAAACAAGCCCGAGCTGGTAAAGCGGAAGGGGTAGCGGCTCAAGAGAGCATTGCCGTAGCGAATCGGCGTGGTCGTATTCGGCCGGTGCGTGAACAGGCAGGCACCAAAGGCGTAGTGCATGCGCAGGCGCTCGGCCAGCCAGGGCAGAGCCACTCCCTCCTCGACTGGCTCGGGGTGATACACTTCGTTCAGGCCGATCACATCGGCGTCAATATTCTCCAGCAACGCGGCAATCGAAGCCAGATTGGGCCGGTGGTGCATCGTCTTCCAGCCGTGGATGTTGTAGGTCAATACCCGCATACGCTGGCTCCTGAAACGCCACCAGTCCTTGCCCTGCCTGCCCCGCGCGACGATGGGGGACGAGCTCGCTTCCATCATCTTATGGACGGTCTGGGTCCCGAATGTCCGGCTGGAGCAGACCCAGTGAAAAAAATTCCACAATTTTGCTCCTACGCGGCCATATATAGATAATAGAGAGATCGCACGCCGCTGTCGGTGCGCAACAAGATCCGGGCTTGTGACGAATTCGTGGATGGATACTCCTTTCCCTCCCAGGCGAGGAGCCACGTCCAATTTTGTACACTTTTCGGCAAATTCCAACCGCCGTTGCTGCCTGAGCCGCCATAACCTGTAGAGCATCGCACCATGCCGGAGACGGTTTCCCATGGCCCACGCTACGTTGATCACTGGCCTTCACCGGCTCATGGCCGACACCCCGCCCGCCGACCGTCCTTAGCCGGTGGGCTGTTCACCACCGCCCGAGAACGAGCCCGCCAAGTTCAACGCAATCAGCGGCCTCGCCAACGCTATGAACAAGACCTTCAACCAGTCACGCCGACCGGTCCCGTTCGCGAAGAGGTGCAACGCGAACGGCTGACGGTCTTGGATAAGGAGCTGAACCGCCTACCCGAACGTTATCGCTGATCAAGAAGCTGGCCCAAGATGCCCCGGACCACCCGCTGACCCAAGCCACACGGGCAGCGCAAAGGCGACTGCAACCTGCACTGCCTAGGTAGTCTCGCCCGGCCAGGTGGCCAGCCAATCGGAAAGTTCCTCGGTCAGCTTGCCACTGCCGTCGATGCGGGGGACCTTGTGCTGACCGCCCGCCTTGCCGCGCGAGCGCATCCAGGCCGCGAAGCCGCCGGGAGGGACTGGCAGAACTTCGGGGGGTGCCAGGCTAACGTCGCCCACGCGATAGTCGCGGTAGCTGTCATTGATGGTCTGTAGGATGGTATCGAGAGTGGTGCGGAAGTGAGGCAGATCTTGAGGCGCCCGCAGAAACTCGATCAGATAGCGGTGGCAACCAGGTTGGGCGGCAGATTTTGGGAAAACCGGGCCGACGTGGAAGTCACGGACGGTGGTCGCACACCGATCAGCCGCCCGGGCAACGGCCTTTTCGATCTCCTCGCTGATCAGGTGTTCGCCGAAGGCCGACAGTGTGTACTTGGTGCGGCCGGTAAAACGAAATAGGGGCGGTCGGCGTCGTTCGAACGCCACCGTATCGCCCAGGATATACGACCACAAGCCAGCACAGGTGGTGACGATCACAGCATACTGGACGCCGAGCTCCAGATCGGCGACGGTGTGGCGGGTGGGGTTGGCAAAACCCAGTTCGGCCACCGGGACGAACTCAAAGAAAATCCCATGGTCGGGGATCAGCCGCAAGAGGCCATAGCGTGGGTCCTCAGTAGCGACGTAGCCTTCGGAGCAAGGGTAGGTATCGACCAGATGAATCCGCTCATCGCCGAGCACTTCGCGGAAGGTCGGGCGATAGGGCTCAAACATGCACCCACCGTGTACCACCACCCGCAAGGTCGGCCAGATCTCGGCGATGTGCTCCTTGCCGGTACGTTGCCGTAGACGGTCAAACAGGGTCAACAGCCAGGCGGGTACGCCGCTGATCAAGGTGATGGGCAGACGGGCACTTTGCTCGGCGAGCAACTCCACCTTCTGTTCCCAGTCACCGACCAGAGCCAGGGAGGCCGGTGGAAAAATGTAGGCATTCAACCCGGGCAAGGCTTCATGGGCGGCGATCCCACTGAGGTCACCACACAGGGTGTTGCGGGTAATCGGCTTGAGATCGGTACTGCCGCCGAGGAAAAACAGCTGCCCGGTCAGCAGCCGGGCCTCGGGGTAGGTTGCCCGATAGAGTGCACTCAAGGTCATTGCCGCCTTCTGGTTGGAAGCAACCATCTGGCGCGAAACCGGGATGTGCTTGGTGGTCCCGGTGGTGGTTCCTGACGACAGGGCGAAATAGGGCACCGGCTCAGGCCAAGTGGCCCCGACGATCTCTGGGAAAACTGGTTGCCAGTACTCCTGCCAAAAGGCATCGAAATCACGCAGCGGGACTCGATCTTGGTAGTTGCGGACCGTGCGAATAAACTCGAAACCGTGCGCACGGCCAAAATGGGTATCCCGGGCGTAGCGGATCAGGCGGGCCAGGATCCGTTGCTGCAAGGCGACGGGGTTGGCCTGGTCAAGGAACGCAACCCGACGTCGGGCCGCCCGAACCAGCACCGCGTCGGCGGCCCGACGTACCGAGCGCAGACCGATCAACTGTTCCAGCAAGGACAGCTTCGCCACGGCAACTTCCCCCGGGTTTCAGTTCGACGGATTGGTGACCAGGGGGTCTGATTCCAGCTTGGGGATCTCGAGGGTCCCATCGACCAGGCCAGCCACCTCCTCGGGGTGGTGGAAGACGCCGAGCATGGCCGTCCCCGCGGCCTTGAGCTCGCGGAGTCGCTCGACCAGGGCCTGTCGTGAGGCCTCGTCCAGCGATGCGGTCGGTTCGTCGAGGAGCAACAACCGGCGGGGCAAGATCAGGGCACGGGCCAGATTGACCTTCTGTTGCTCGCCGCCGGAGAAGGTGGTCGGGTAGGCCTCCCAAAGACTTCGGCTCAGGCCGAAACGCTCGAGCATGCCACGAGCCTGCTCACCGGCGGCCGACCAGGATTCTCCTTGGGCCGCCAGCGGCTCCGCGACCAGGTCCAGGGCGCTGACGCGCGGCCGTGGACGCAGAAACTGGCTGACGTTGCCCAGCTCGCCGCGGCGAAGCACACCGACGTCAACATCCGCTGCTCGGACCAGGTCGATCGGCCCCGAGTTGCTCGCCAACCACGCCTCCCCGCCCGTAGGTCGGTAGGTACGATACAGACAACGGAGCAGCGTCGACTTCCCGGCCCCGTTGGGACCAGCCACGCGGAAAAACTCGCCGGTGTGCAATTGAAACGACAGTCCGGCAAAGATAGGGAGTTGCCGCTGCAAGGCATGCAAGGTAAACGATTTGCTTAACTCGCGGACATCCAGAAGTAGCATGCCGACTTCCTCTCGGTCGCGGATCAGGCTGGCACGGGGCGGAGTAATGGTCGTAGGGCGAACAACCCGAGCACTGGCCCGGGCAGGAGTAACCAGGCCACGTACGCTCCCCAGGCAGGCACCAGGATGGTAGTCAGCTGGATCGAAAATAGCGTGATGAAGAACCCGATCGAATTCTGAACCGCCAGGGCACTGCCCACGGCATCTTTCGGACAAACTGAAGCAGATAGGGCGGAAAACTGCGGCGAATCGGCCACCACCGCGACTCCCCAAACCGCCAGGAGCAGCAACCCGATGCCTACCGACCATCCTGCCAACAATGGGAATACCAGACACACACCGCCAGAAGCGGCCAAGGCCGTGCCGGCCACTCGGGCACTCCCAATCCGTCGACTCCAGCTGCCCCCTAGGATACAACCTAGAGCCCCCAAGGCAATCACGCCGAAAGCCGGTAAAAAAACCTCGAGCGATCCCATCGTCGCTTGCTCGCTCAACACCAACCCCACCAACGTCGGTGTCAGTGCCCAGAAAGCATAGAGTTCCCACATATGTCCAAAATAGCCAAAAGCCGCGGCACGAAAGGCGGGGATGTGAAACGAACTGGCCACCTTGGTCCAGTCCAGGCGGCCCGTAGATCGGCGGCTCGGCCCTTCGCCCAGGCCCCACACCAACATGCCGCCGAGCACAGCCAACCCCGAGGCGGTCAACACCCCCCACTGCCAGGGGATGGCTCGATCGAGACCGCGAACCAGAAACGGGGTTGCCGTCCCCAGGGTCAGGGCCCCCACCAGCCAACCCAACGCCTGGCCGCTGCGATCGGGAGCCCAGCTGACCACCAGCTTCATGCCGAGCGGGTAGATGCCGGCGAGGGACACGCCGGTAAGAAAGCGATACACCAAACCATCGGTCAGGTCTCCGGCCAGCAAGGCAAAGGCCGCGTTGGCCAGGGCCCCGAACAAGCTAAAGCTGGCGAAGATCCGCTGGGCCGGGAATGCATCGGCCAGCCCGGTGATCGCCAGGCCCAGCGTGCCCAGGATGAAGCCTAGCTGGGTCGCCATCAGCAACCAGCCGCGCTCCGCCTGCGACAGCTGCCACAGGCCGGTCAACTCCTCGACGGTGGCGTTACCGCTGAACCACAACGAAGTGCCGAACAGCTCGGCCAGGACGATCAACACCAGTGGTCGGGTCATTCCTTAGGTCGTTTCTGCTGCACCGTGCCCTGGTCACCGACGGTGGTTTTCAGGCCGCCCTCACGGAGCCAGTGCAGAGCCGCGGAGTCTTCTTTGAGGTAGGCGTCCCAGAAGGCCACACTCGCCTGCTGGATCAGGTTATGGAACTTCGGGTCCTTCGACCGGTCGCCGAAGCGCACCTTGCGGCCGGAGAAGACCATATGATCGGCACCGTCGAAGTTGATGAAGTACGCCTCTGCCTCGGAGGTGTACTTATAGGCCAATGGACGATCTGCAGCCTTGGCATCGTTGATCGGTGAATCATCCTTAGTCCCGCTCATGTACAACACCGGGATACGAATCCCGCTCATGGCGGTGGGCAGGCGATCGCGTTCCTTCAGGATGGTCGGACTCAACGGTATAATGGCCTTAATGCGTGGGTCCCCGAAGCTGAACTCCCGGCCGCGGCGATTGACAAATTTCAACCCGCCCACGGCCATGGTGGTATACGAACCAAACGAGTGCCCGGCGACGCCGAGACGTTTCCGATCGAGTCGGCCCTTCAGGGTCGGATGGCTGCGATCCAGCTCCGCGAGCTCATCGATGACAAAGCGAATATCGCGTGGGCGGTTGATGGCATGCTCGATGTTGCCCACGGCTTCCCGCATCGCTTTCATAAAGTTCGGCTTGCCCTTCCACACCGACTCATCGCTGCCGGGATGCTGCACATGGATGCTGACATAGCCATGACTAGCCCAGTGCTCGCCCAAGTAGATCGCGGCCTCGCGCGAACCGCCCAGGCCGTGCGAGAACAGCACGACCGGGAACGGGCCCGCGCCGGATTTTGGGGCATAAATCTTGACCGGCAAGGTCCGGTTGCGGGCCGTATCGGTCAGCTCCGTAAGCTCCGTGGTTACGGTAAACGTGCCTGGTTTGGCCTTGTAAGGTTCCGCCGTGACCGAGGTGGCTAGTAGAAAGAGTCCAACAAGTGTCACATACCGTAGCAAAGACATGGCAATACTCCGGGGGCTTTTCGGGGACAGTGATACGACCCTCGAAGAACACGCCACCCGGAGCGATTTTACAGTCCGCGGGAGGGTACCTTGGCACCCTGTCTGCACCATCAAAGATCCACCCGGCCGATTAACCTCCGGAGGGACTAAGCTTCTCAATCCGGTAGCCACCCCGTAGACGGTCGACCAATGCAATTAGCCCAAACAGGCCAATCAAGATCACAGGCAAAATGGCTACTCGTCGGAAGGCGAAGGCCGCACCGGTCTTGCGGGCGTCCTCCAGGGCCTTTCGATCCTCTTCGGAGAGTTGCTTGCTTTCGATCTCTCGGGTCAAGTTGGGATTAATCTTCTGCGTCCCCGCGGGGTAGAGAAACTCATCTACCTCCTTCGGCAAAAAGGTCTCGACCTCCTCCTCGGTCGCCTTAGGATCCTGGACCAGTTTTTCGATATTGCCGTCGGCGGTGCGGAAGGTCAGGCTACGCACCTCGGCCGGGAGTTTTTCCACAGCGTACGAATCATAAATCTTGCCGATTTGCGGCAAAGCAAAGGCAATCGCCAGATTCCCGACACAACCCATCAAGCCAATGATCATGGCGCCTCCCTTGGGGAAACGCTCGGCGGTGATGCCTAACATGGTCGGCCAGTAGTAGGCCACGCCGATGCCGAACACCGTAGCCGCGGCAAAGGCGGTGAAGGCGCTATTGGCATAGCTCATGGCAAACAGACCGCCTGCCGTCAGCACCGAGAAGGCCATCAACATGGTCACCGGCGAAATCTTCTCGACGATCGTCCCAGCAAAGAAACGCAGCACAAACATGATCATGCTGGTGTACACGAAGATCAGCGTCCCGGACACACCTTCGGGATTCTCTTCGGAAGCAGTGGTCCGCGTCAGCACGGATTCCTGCCAGCTGTTGGTGCCCAGCTCGGTCGAGGCAGTCAGGAGCATACATACCGCTAAGATCAAAAACAGCGGATGCAACACTTGCAAAAAGGTCGTCGTCAGGGGCACCTTGGCTTCCACCCGCTCGGTCTCGGGGAAACGACGACCCAAACAGAGAATGCCATAGAGCACCATCGGAATCAGCAACATGCCGATCTTGACGCGCCAGTTGTAGGTGATCACCTCCATGTCTTCCGTCTGCTTGGCCACAAAGCCCGTAAACGGGTCGATGGCATAAATGGCGATCAACCCGGCGATGATCAGCCCGCCCGGCCACCAAGCATGCAGCACATTGAGTTTATGCGTCTTCTCATTGGGATAAAGCGTTGCCGCCAACGGGTTGATCCAAACTTCGGTCAAGCCGTTGCCGCAACCCACCAGGAAGGTCGAAAACCACAGAATCCAGTACGGATTACTGCCATCACCTGGTAGCGAAGTGATAAACCAGTCGAACATCCAGGGGATCACCGAGCGTATGCTGTCCACCAGCCAGGCAATCGAGGACATGTCCCCCAGCGGCGAGGCAAACAGCGTCCCCAGAATGCCCACCAGGTGACAGACCCAGCCCAGCACCATAATGGTGCTCAAGCCCAGAAACTCGGCCAACGGTGAGAAAATCAACATCGAGACCGCCATGCCCAAAAAAGCGGCCGACAACACCGTGCCTACCACCTCATTGGTCAGCTTGAAGTCGGCCGCCCATTGATCTGAGATATTCGCACGCATCTGAAACGAAAATGCCGACGTGATCAACGCCAAGCACGCGGCAACGAAAAGGATCCGACGCGACCCCATCGCATAAACTCCCCGCGGAAAAAATAAGGAGAGGATTCAACAGCTGAATCTTTTGGGCTAGTCGTACCACGTCCACCGGACCAAGTCAAACTCGCCCAGTCTGGGAGCATCCCTGTAATCGTTCTCTCTTTGCAGCCTTGCCAGCGACATCGGCGTTCCGGACCAACCTCGGGCTTTTCGTACCCAGCCAAGGCCTGGTAGGCTACGGATGGAGCTCGGTGGGACCCGGTGGAGTTCGGTGGGGCTCGGCAAAGCCCACCGGGATCGGGGGAAGTGGTCGCGCTGATGTTGCTGACAGGAACTTACCCCCGCACCCTTGATGACAAGAAACGCCTGGCCCTGCCCAAACGGGTCCGTCAGTTGCTTGGTGAACCAAGCGTACTGTACCTGACGCCTGGACCCGACCAGAGCCTGTGGCTCTACACGGAGGGCGAGCTGGAACGACTAGCCGGGCACTTGGACCAAAGCCCTGCCACCGATAGCCAGGCCCGCGTGTTCCGCCGGCTTTACTTTGCTCAGACCGAGGCTGTGGAGCTGGACCGCACTGGACGCCTGCTGATCCCAGAGCGGCTAGCTGGCTTTGCCGGGCTGGGCCATGAGGTCGTGCTCCTTGGCGTCCGCGATCACCTGGAACTGTGGGATGCGAACCGCTGGCAGCAGTATCTGCAAGAACATGCCCCGGGCTTTGACGCCGTGGCCGAACAGGCCTTTGCCCCGGGCGACAAAACTTGACACCGATGGGACAGCTCCGGCGCTTGGATGCAGCCAACGTCGGACGCGGCCAACCTGGTTCCCCGCCAGCTGGCCGCTCCCGCGGTTCTGACCGTGCCGAGCATTCCCCCTCGGCACGGTCCTCCCCTTTAAACCATGATGGTTCCCTGCCTTTCCTCCATGGACGCTCTTGACCGCCTTGAGCGGAAACGGTATTCCGCAGGCGACGAAAGATAGGTGGCCATGACCGACACGCCCCGACACGTCTCGGTGCTGGCCGATGCCGTGCTGACCTGGCTGGATCCACAACCCGGGCAAATCTGGGTGGATGCCACGGTTGGAGCCGGTGGCCATGCTCGACGGCTGGCCGAGCGGGTCGGTCCTACCGGCCGGCTGATCGGCCTGGACCAGGATGCCACCATGCTGGAGTTGGCCAGGCCCCGGTTGCACGGACTGACGGTGACCTTGGTCGAAGCCAATTTTGATCAGTTGCCCGCCATCCTGGCTCACGAAGGTATCCCTACGGTGGATGGAGTTCTGGCCGATCTGGGCTTTTGTTCCGATCAACTGGATGATCCTCAACGCGGGTTGAGTTTCCTGCAGGAAGGTCCACTGGATATGCGGCTTGCTCCCGAACAGGGTGAATCGGCGGCCGATCTGATTGCCCGGCTATCCGAGCGCGGCTTGGCCGACCTGTTCTGGATCTATGGCGAGGAACGTTACAGTCGGCGAATTGCTCGCCGCATTGTTGAGGAACGGCAACAGTCGCCGATTACGACCACCCGGCAGCTGGCCGAGTTGATACGCCGCAGCGTGCCAAGACCTCGTTCAGGTCACCATCGCATTGACCCGGCTACGCGCGTGTTCCAGGCGTTACGAATTGCCGTCAATGATGAGCTTGGCGCCTTGGAGCGACTCCTCCGCTGGTTACCCGATGGAGTGCGCATTGGTGGTCGCGTAGGTATCATCAGTTTTCACTCGCTGGAAGATCGTCCGGTGAAGCAGGCGTTTCGGTCCCCGCCGTGGCGAGCCCTGACGAAGAAACCGATCGAGGCCAGCGAGGAAGAGATCCGGACCAACTCGCGGGCACGGAGTGCTCGATTACGCGTTGCCGAGCGTTGCCCCTGGTCTGAACCGGAGGCAAACTCGTCAGGAGAGCGGAGGGTGGAAGGATGACACGCGAAACACGCCTGGGACTGCTGATCGCCGTCTCGTTTCTTTGCTTGGTCGGCGGTGTGGTCACCGCCCGGCTGCTTCGGATCGAGACGTTGCTAGCCCAGACCCCCAGCCCGAACCGCCTGGTTGCCGGCACCCAGGACATTCCGGCAACCGACGATGAGGTATCCGAACTGACCGATGGAAGCCAGGAACCACCAGCTTGGCAGCAACCGGTAAAACTCCCCGAATTGGACCTTCCGAAACCCGGGTCCAGTGTAGCGCCACCTCCCCAAGGGAGTCCCTCTGGAAGCACCCCGCTCAATACGCCTCCACCCATCAGAACAGCGCCCACCCCGCAAGGGAGTCCCTCTGGAAGCACCCCGCTCAATACGCCTCCACCCATCAGAACAGCGCCGATTCCCGAACCTGCACCAAACACTACGGTCATCCAGCCGCCGCTCCCCCCAGTCGAGCCGCCAACCACGACCGCCCCGTTGAACACAGATATGGGAGAGATGTCGCCACCGAGTCCGCCCCCATTGGACGTTCGCGACCAGAGCATGGAGTCCGTACCCCGAGTCCGAAACGTTCAGCTCATCCAGCCTGGAGAAGCCCCATCCCCCAGCAATTCTCTCGGCGTCGTGGCCTCGAGCGCATCCGAAACCTTGCTACTGGCCCAACATAGCACCGACATGGGTGAGCCCAACACAGGATCGATCCAACAGACGGGGGCGATCGTGCAAATACCCGCTGAGCAGGGGTCCTCCCAGGGTATGACCATCCCTGCTCCTCCGCCTCCGCCCAGTTCGGGATCGGAAATGACCAATTCGAGTACGGGATTGCCCGGATCAGGAGTGACCTCGCCCGCCCTGCCACCACTGGAACCTCCCGTGGGAAATCCGTCCACCGCGCCAGGGATGCACACTATTCCTGCCACAGAAGGGATCGCACCAGAGACTCCTGGAGCCGCGGCCGACGACATGCCGATTCCTGCCCCGGCTCCGTCAGCTCCGGAAACCATGGGGAGTATTGGCAGCCCGCCGAATCTGACCAGCCCTGAGGTGCCACCCCCTCCACCGCCAGGAACATCTCCCCCGGGCATTTCAGGGGGCACTAACCAACCACCCACGGGGATCACCCTTCCGGAAGTCCCCCAGAGCGGAGCTCCGCCGGCCCTGTCACCCGCGAATTCTCCAAGTATACCCGAGCCCATCCCGGCAGGTTCGGTGCCGCAAACGCCCGCATTACCCTCACGAAGTCCAGGAATGCCCTCGCAAAGCCCGGTTGCGCCACCGCCCACTACCTCGCCCCCAGAAGCGGGATCGCTGCCGCAATCCTCCTCGCTAATTCCGGGATCGTCTCCTCAAAGTCTGGGTTTGCCACCGGAAAGTCCGGCGGCAGCCAGCGGCAATCCCGCTCTGCAAGAGCCACCCCCTCGTGTCATGCCTCCGCCCGATGTTCCCGAGCGAACAGCGACTCCTCCGGCGGCCCAGCTAGGTGCCCCCGTCATGGCCCCAACACAGCCAGCTGCTGGGAATGTTCCGACGCCCACTGCACCCCCCGCCAACCGTGATTCTGCGCTGGGAACTGTCCCTAACCCCAATATAGCACCGAGCTACCCCAATACGCCCACACCTACCCCGCCAGCAACCTCGCCTACGCCGGTACGTACCTACGATGTTGATCTCCACCGCGTCCAACTTAACGAAACTTATGCCGCCATCAGCCTGCGCTACTACCTGGAAGCGGGCTATGCCCGGGCCCTGGAGCAATACAACCTCGACCGGCCACCAATTGGGGATCGCACCCTGGCTCAGGGCCTGCGACCGGACATGATGGTGCAGATCCCGCCGATTCGAATCCTGCGTGAGGACTACCCCAACCTGGTACCTCGCTGGGAAGATGCCCCGACCACATCGCAACCTCGCTCCACGCAGCCGAATGGCAGCCAGCCAAACACGCCCCAGCCGCCGGCCATCCGCCCACCGCAACCGAGGCAAGTCACGCCGCCGGCAGTTCGTCCGGTTACCGCGATCCGTCCGACCACCAATCAACCGGCCCGACCAACCAACCCAACCCCCCAGTTGCGAACCTACACCACAAAGGAACCAGGCGAGTATCTACGCGAGATTGCCCGGCGTGAACTGGGCTCGGGCCAGTACTGGCAGGAAATCTGGGAGTTGAACCGGAGTTTTGACCCATCCAAGCGCATCCCACCTGGCACGATGCTCCGCCTACCCCCCAAACCCCGCCGCCGCTAAAAGGCTTGTCAAGTACTGGGCTGGACCGGGAAAACCCTGTCTAGCCCGGTAACCACCCCGCTCAGTCCAGCTCGTTCGGGTCGACGGCTTGCCCTTACTCGCGCCAATCCACTGCATCTAGTACTCGTCCTAGTTTGCGGTGGGAAATTCCCGTCGGGTCACGCCCTTGTCCGTCCGAGATTTCCCTCTACGTGGGGTCCGGTTTTGCCCACCTGTTGCGCTCGCCGCTGGGCGACCGTCTTGGCGATCTTTGCCAGGTTGTGCGCTACTACCCCCGAGCAAACTCACCGCTCCATCCCGGACGCCGCTTGCCCTTGGATCTGCTTGGCCCGCCGCAACCACCTCGACACCACCCACACCACCTCGACTTAACACCGCTCTGAAACAATGTTTTGAACAGGCCCGATCGTTCCTGTGCTCCGTACAAGCCAGATCAATGCGGAGTGCTATCGCCCAGGCGATAGATACAAAAAGCAGGTCGCGTCTTTTGAATCACATCAAACTCGGTAGCTTCGCCTCCATAGAGACTCAGCTTCATCGCAAGGAATCGTCTCGATGTCATTTCAGACTTCCTTGCACCGATGCATCACGCCTTTCTACGGTTTCACTCAGCATTCAACAGCACCGGCTCGCCACCGTACCGGCAATCTCCAGTATGGTGTATTGCTCGAAAGGTGGACGATCGGTTGGGGAGTCAACTGGGTGATGTGTCATGGTTTTGTACACCTTGGCGCGTGCATCAATCCTATTCGTTGGTAAATTGCTAAAGGGTACACGATTCGAGGGGTGGAACGGCAATGTGAAGTCAAGTGACGACCGATGTACATTCCCTGATCACGGTTCCTGGGCGGACATCACTTAGATCGTGTTGACCGTTTACCACTTGTGTCTACATCTGGTCATGGGCATCAAAAAGGGTTGTCCCGCCTGCGTGGGAGTCTTCCACCAAAAGCGCATGACAACCCTTTTTGATGCCCATGACCAGAGTCGATGAGGAATCGAGTGCACCATCCGTGGGCCACCCGATAACTTGCCAAAAATGATCGCGGCCGATACACCGAATTGCGCGGCATCGACAATCGACCTTCCGTTCAGGGCGCGGCCATGCTGCAGGGATTGATTTACTACACCCGGGTCCTCGGCATCGTCGGCGACATCCTGCGGCTTCGGGCGACGGGCGTTGCGTTCGGGGACACCGCGGTGGTGCATTCGCCGGACGGCGAGACCTCTCTCGCCCAGGTTATCCAACTCGACGGCGAGGAAGTCTCGCTGCAGGTCTTCGGGGGCGGAAAGGGGCTCTCCTCGGCTTCGCGGGTTCGCTTCCTGGGGCACCCGATCCAGGTGCCGTTCTCGTCGAACATCCTTGGCCGCGTCTTCTCCGGTTCGGGCGTCCCGATCGACGGCGGCCCGTCCCTGACACTGGAGCCCCGCATTGACACCAGCGGCACGGCGGTCAACCCGACTCGGCGCGAAGTGCCTGCTCGGATGATCATGACGAACATCCCCATGATCGACGTGTTCAACTGTCTGGTCGAGAGCCAGAAGATCCCGATCTTCTCCCTGGCTGGTGAGCCGCACAACAACCTGCTCGCCCGCATCGGCGTCCAGGCTGACGCTGACGTCATCGTCTTCGGCGGCCTCGGATTGATCTTTGACGACTACTACTTTTTCCGGCAGGCGTTCGAGGACGCGGGCGTCTGGCCGCGGACAGTGATGTTCGCCAACCTCGCCTCCGACCCCATCGTCGAGCGGACGCTGGTGCCCGACTTGGCGTTGAAGGTCGCCGAGCGCTTCGCGGTCGAGCAAGGCAAGCGCGTGCTGGTGTTGCTCACCGACATGACGGCCTACGCGGATGCGCTAAAGGAGATCGGCGTGTCGATGGAGCGGGTGCCCGCCAACCGGGGCTATACCGGCGACCTCTACAGTCAACTGGCCATGCGCTACGAACGGGCCTGTGCGTTCGAGGGCGCTGGGTCGGTCACCATCCTCGGCGTGACCACCATGCCCGGCGGCGACGTCACCCACCCCATCCCGGACAACACCGGTTACATCACCGAGGGCCAGTTTTACCTTCACGACGGCCACCTCGACCCGTTCGGCTCGCTGTCTCGGCTGAAGCAGCGGGTCATCGGCAAGGTCACCCGCGAGGACCATGCGCAACTGATGAACACGATGATCCGGCTCTACTCGCAGGGCCTGGACGCGAAGAAGAAACAGGCCATGGCCTTCGACCTGTCCTCCTTCGATGTGAAGGCGCTGAGGTTCGCCGACTTGTTCCGCCAACGGTTCATGAACATCGACGTGTCGATCCCGTTCAACGAGGCACTCGACCTTGGCTGGAAGACTCTCGCAGAATGTTTCGATCCCAAGGAATTGCTCATGAAGCAGCACCTGATCGACAAGTATTACCCCACAGCGACGAAGTGATCCATGGCACTCAAGCTGAACAAGACGGCCCTCAAGCAGGAGCGGGACCGGCTCAAAATGGCAAGGCGGTTCCTCCCATCGCTCGATCTGAAACGGCAAAAACTGCTCACCGAGTTGAAACAAGTCCGCGCCGAGGAGGCGGCGCTGCACGCCCAGGCCCAGGACCTCGAGCACCGCTCGGAGGGCCTGTTCGCCCTGATGGGTTCGATCACGCCGGACCTGACGGGGCTCGCGAGAGTCCGGGAAGTGAAGCTCGGCCGGCGGAACGTGGTCGGTGTTCCCCTGCCTACCTTCGAGTCGGCTTCGGTCGAAGCCTTCCCCTACTCTACGCTTGCCAGGCCGTTCTGGGTGGATAGGTTAGTCATCGTCCTACAAGAGATGATCACCCTCCGGTTGAGGGTCCAGGTGGCCCATCGGCAGGCCGAACTTCTCGCCTCCGCCGCCCGCAAGGCAACCCAGCGTTTCAACCTGTTCGACAAAGTGATCATCCCGACGGCTCTACAGAACATTGCCAAGATCCAGGTCGCGCTCGGCGATGCTGAGCGGGCCGCGGTAGTCCGTTCGAAGTTCGCCAAGGCCAAGCACGCTTGAGGCCGGTTCATGTCGATTGTTCCACTCGACCGGGTGACGTTTCTTGGGTCCACACGCGACCAAGCCGGGCTGTTGACGGGGCTACAGGCCCTCGGGTGTGTCCACTTGATTGACCCGCGTCAACCGGACCTACCCTCGGCCGCCGCGCACGTGCCGGTCGTCTCCGACGAGGCCCGTGCAGCACTGCGCTACCTCCGTGGGGCCCCCATCCAACGCCGCCCGCTCAAAGACGTCCCGGAGTACGACCTGTCCGAGTTGATCGACGAGGTCCTCGAAATCAAGGAAACCGAACGCGTTCTGGGGGAGCGTCGCGAACAACTCATCGAACACGAGCGGGCACTGGAGCCTTGGGGGAACTTCTCCCGGCCTGACTGGTTCGACACCTATGCGCTACGTTTCTGGCTGTACGCTGTACCGCACCACTTGCTTGGCGACATGCCGGACGGGGGCGTCGCCTGGCAGGAGGTCAACCGGGACCACCGGTTTGTTTACATCGTCGCCGTAAGCAGCACGCAGCCTGGTGGGATGCCAGTGCCTCCGGCACCGGTCGTGCCGGCCGGGCTGTTCGACCTGCGCGAGCAGATCGAACAGATCGACTACGAACTGGAAGAGCTAACCTTTCGCCGCGCGCGGCTGTCAGCATGGCGCAATGTGATTCAGCGGGAGATGGCCGAGGCCGACGACCGCGCCGCGCAGGTCTGGGCCGCGAAGCGGTGTGTCCGAGACCATGGCATCTTGTTGCTCGAGGGTTGGGCCCCCCAGCAGAGCCGCGAACGGTTGTTCACTTTCGCCGGCTCCCATGGGTTGGCCACGACCGTACGCGAGCCCGGGCCAGGCGATGTGCCGCCGACACTGTTGCACAACCCCGAGAGCGTAGCGGCCGGCGCCGACTGCATGACCTTCTACCGCACACCACCCTACGGCAGCTGGGATCCCTCGGCGGTGGTGTTCATCTCGTTCGGCCTGTTCTTCGCGATGATCCTGGCCGATGCGGGTTACGGGCTGGTGCTGGGGCTCATCCTGGCGGTCTTCTGGCGGACGTTCGGTGCCTCCGAAGACGGACGGCGGATGCGCGGGCTGGTCGCGTTCATGGTTCTCACCTCGGTCGGCTACGGCGTCCTCTTGGGCAGCTACTTCGGCTTCCCACCCGCCGAGGGCACCTGGCTGGCGGTGCTACACATACTGAACATCAACGACCAGTCGCAACAGATGCCGCTGGCCATCGCCATCGGCGGGTTGCACATCGCGCTCGCGAACCTGACATTCGCGTGGTATCTTCGCTCCAGTTCGGTAGCCCTTGGGTACGCAGGCTGGGCAGCGGTTATCGCGGGTGGGCTGGGCGTGGGCTTCGGCTACTTTGGGGTGGGGCCCACCGACATCCTCCGCGCCATAGGTTTGGTCCTCCTCGGAATCGGCGCCGCGGCTGTGCTGCTGTTCAGCAGCCCCGAGCCGTTCCCGCCGAAGTCGCTGGTGGGATGGCTAAGCCGCCTCGGTAAGGGGGTAATGCAGGTGCCGAGACTGTCGAACGCCTTTGGTGACGTGCTCAGCTACCTGCGACTGTTCGCCTTAGGACTGGCGAGCGCCCGGCTGGCACAGACCTTCAACGACCTATCACGGCAGGCGGGTTCGGTCGAGGGCGTCGGTCTACTGTTCGCCATCCTGGTGCTGGCAGTCGGCCACGCACTGAACCTGGCCTTGGGCGTGATGGGCGGCGTGGTCCACGGCTTGCGGCTAAACTGCATCGAGTTTTTCAACTGGGGGTTGCCCGACGAAGGGTATTCGTTCCGGGCGTTCGCGCGCAAAGCGCCGGTCAAGGCCGCGGGCGGCACCCGGCCGGAGGGACGGTAGATGGACAACTTGTTGATCCTCCTGGGCTGGGCGGGCATCTTTGGCCCGGTGGCCCTGGGGGCAATCGGGAGTATGATTGGCGTGACCCGCGCCGGCCAGGCGGCTTGCGGTGCCATGCTCGAGATCGAATCCGGCTACGGGCGCTACGTCGGCGTGTCGCTGCTGCCCTCCTCACAGACCATCTATGGCATCGTGCTGATGTTCACCCTCAACCGACCGGTGACGACAGGCAACGCCCCGGCCTTATTCGCGGTAGGTGCTCTGGTGGCGTTGGCCCTGCTGGTCTCCGCGATCTACCAGGGGGCGGGGTGTGCCTCGGCGATCAACGCCAGCAAGTCCAAGCCCGAGATCTTCGGCCTGTCGGTCACTCCGGCGGCCGTGGTCGAAGGGTTCGCGGTGTTCGCGTTTGTGTTCGCCCTGGTGATCGCCGGTTCGATCCCAAAGTCTTGAGGGGAGTGATAAGCATGGCCGAACCGACCCAGTCAACCGGGGTGCAGGGGCTGATCGAACGCCTCAAGGCGGAGGGGGTGACGGCAGGCGAGGAACAGGCGAAGGCCCTGCTCGCGGACACGCAGCGCGAGGCAGACCGGACCGTTGCCGAGGCCCGTCGCCAGGCTGAAACCATCCTCGAAGAGGCCTACCTCGAGGCGGATCGCACTCGCAAAGCCGGCGAGGAGGCGGTCCGGCAAGCCGTGCGCGACGCAGTACTGACCCTCCGCGAGGAGGTGGCCGGCAGGTTCCAGGCACGCCTCCGCCGCCTGGTTGGCCAGGCTATCGAGGATCCCGAGTTCCTCAAGCGGATGATCCTGGTAGTTGCGCTGAAGTCCCTGCCAGAGTCGGAAGAACAACTTCTCGAGGTCCAACTGCCCGTGCCCCCGGTCGAAATCGACCGGATACGCCGCGACCCCGACGAATGGCGGCAGGGCGAGCTGGGCCGGTTCGTCGCGGCACTGTCCGCGGAGACGCTGCGCGAGGGGTTGACCTTCGGTGCAGGCGACCACGCCCAAGGCCTAACCGTCCGGGTGGTCGAGGACGACATCCAGATCGACCTGACCGACGAGGCCGTGGGCGAGTTGCTCTACCGCTACCTACTGCCTCGGTTCCGGGCGCTGATGGAGGGGATCGAATCCTGAACCATCATGTCCGGCGACTACTACATGCTGATGGCCAGCCTCCCGGCCCTACCGAGCCGCTTCGACGCAGGTCCTGCTCCGATTACCCTGCAGCGGTTGCGCGGACGATGGTCGCTGATCGGTGAGGAGGACCAAGCCCTCCTGGAGCAAATCGCTGACTCCCTGCTCTGGGACCGGCAACCGCTGGAACGCACGGATGAGGAAATCGTCGGAGCGTTCGAGGAGTTAGTGCGTGACGTCCACAACCCCGTCATACGGGGGGTGATCACATCGCGGTTGGAAGTGCGGTTGATCGTCAGCGCCTTGCGGCGACAGGCTCGCAGCCTCGGCCCACCCCCGACCTTCGGGGAGTGGGGCGAGACGGTCCGGCGAAACTGGAGTCGACCCCTGTTCGGCCTGGGGTACCGACTCCGCTGGCTGTCGGGAGTGGCCCGCCTGTTGGAGCGCGGCGACCCACTCGAGGCCGAGCGGGCCATCCTCGGGGTGGTCTGGGACCGCTTCGAGGCGTTGGCCCAGCGGGTGAATTACTTCTCGTTCGAATCGCTGGTCATCTACTTGGCCAAGCGCGACGCGGTCATGCGCTGGGCCAACCTCGACCTGGGGCGCGGCCGCGAACGATTCGAACAACTGGTGACGGAGGCAATGGGTGAGCACAGCGACCTCTTCGGCCCGGGTGACCGGGGTTAACGGGAATATCGTTTCGATCACCTCCCCGGACGCGCCCCTCGTTAAGAACGAGGTCGTCTACATCGTGCACGGGGAAGAGCGGCTCAAGGCCGAGGTACTCCGCATCTCCGGGAATGTCGCCGAGGTGCAGGTGTTCGAGGACACCCTGGGGGTGAGGGTCGGAGACCCTGTCGAGCTGAGCGGCCGGATGCTGTCGATCACCCTCGGGCCGGGGCTGCTTGGCAACGTCTACGACGGTTTGCAGAACCCACTGGAGAAACTGGCCGAACTCGACGGCTTCTTCATGAAGCGAGGCCGGGAGATCTCCGCTCTGGACACCCACCGCAAGTGGACGTTCACCCCGGCCGTGCGCGCCGGCGACCGGGTGAATGCCGGCGACGTGCTCGGCGGAGTGCCAGAAAGCCGCTTCGTGCACAAGATCATGGCACCCTTCGGCGAACGCGACGAGCTGGAAGTCCTGACTATCCGAGAAGGAGAGTTTACCGTTGAGGAGCCCATTGCTCGGGTGCGCGACTCGGTCGGCCGCGAGCGTGAGCTGACTATTCGGCAGACCTGGCCGGTCCGCAAGCCGATGTCCGAAGTGATGACCCGCCGGGGCCTGGTAACCCGACGCTATCCCCAGGAGTTGCTCCAGACCCAATTGCGCTTGATCGACACCTTCTTCCCCATACCCAAGGGGGGCACGGCGTGCATCCCTGGACCGTTCGGGGCCGGCAAGACAGTCTTGCAAGGGTTGATCTCGCGCTACTCCTCGGCGGACATCACCATCGTCGTAGCCTGTGGCGAGCGGGCCAGCGAGGTGGCCGAGACAATCGAGACGTTTACGCAGATGGCGGACCCGCGCGGCGGCTCGCTGATCGACCGCACGATTATCATCGCCAACACCTCGTCGATGCCGGTTGCGGCTCGGGAATCGTCGATCTACACCGGCATCACGCTCGGCGAGTACTACCGCCAGATGGGCTATGCCGTGCTGCTGATCGCTGACTCCACCTCGCGATGGGCCCAGGCGATGCGCGAGACGTCAGGGCGATTGGAAGAAATCCCGGGTGACGAAGCCTACCCGGCCTATCTGGACTCCTCCATCAAGGGGGCCTACGAGCGGGCCGGCGTGGTAACCACCCGCGACGGTGGGACTGGCAGCCTAACCATGATCGGGACCGTCTCTCCGGCCGGCGGGAACTTCGAGGAACCGGTCACCCAGGCCACCCTGGGTACGGTCAAGACGTTCCTGGGGTTGTCCTACGACCGGGCATACAAGCGATTCTACCCGGCCGTCGACCCACTGCTGTCCTGGTCGCGCTACACCGACCAGCTGGAGTCCTACCTCGAGGAGCACGTCCAGCCGGGTTGGACCGACCTGGTGGCCCGGCTGACCGAGCTGCTCCACGAGGGGGAGACAGTCCGCCAGATGATGCAAGTCACCGGCGAGGAAGGGGTAACTCCAGAGGATTTTCTGACTGAGCAGAAAGCCACCTTCGTCGACATGGTTTACCTACAGCAGGATGCTTTCGACCCGGTGGACGTCGCCGTCCCGATGGCCCGTCAGCGACGGATGCTCAATCTGGTCGTGCGGTGTGTCGATCGGCCTTACCATTTTCCTGAGAAGGAAGATGTTCGTGACTTTTTCACTCGGCTGACCGGAGCGTTCAAGAACTTGAACTATTCCGAGAGTGACTCCGACGTGTTCCAGAAATACCTCGCCGAGATCGAACAGCTGCTCGCTCAGGCTTCCTGAGCTATGCCGATCGATTCGAAGCTGTCCCACTGCCAGTGCGTTCCTCCATGCAGGTTTACGTGATGGCATCGGATAAGGAGTCGGTGATCGCAAGCCACGTCTTGATCTGGTCCGCGACGGCGGGACCGTGGAAGGTGAATCATGAGTAA
Source organism: uncultured Alcaligenaceae bacterium (assembly GCA_964410665.1). Lineage (GTDB taxonomy): Bacteria > Planctomycetota > Planctomycetia > Gemmatales > Gemmataceae > CAYPIE01. Next base: position 23,806 of record CAYPIE010000030.1, on the reverse strand, counting down.
ACCGAAGGTTTCCAAGCCCGAGGCGCACACAAGCCTGCTGGACCAAGTCAATGAGGTGGAGAAATCGTTCTTGGCTCGTCGGGGTGACCGGTCCACCGACCGCGAGCGGGTCATCCGCATCTTCTTGGAGTTCCTTCGCGGCTTCGAAACGTTGACCTTCAAGGAGCCGTGTGTCACCGTCTTCGGCTCGGCTCGGTTCCCCGATGGCCACCGTTACTACGAAATGGCCCGGGAACTCGGCAAACGGCTGGTTGACGAGGGGTACGCCGTCATGACCGGCGGCGGCCCGGGGATCATGGAGGCCGCCAACCGCGGCGCGAAGGAGGCCGGCGGGCTAAGCCTCGGCTGTAACATCCAACTCCCCCACGAGCAGGAGCCAAACCCCTACCTGGACCTGTTCGTGGAATTCGACTACTTCTTCGTCCGCAAGGTGATGCTGCTGAAAAACTCGTCAGCGTTCGTGGTCATGCCCGGCGGGTTCGGCACCTTGGACGAGCTGTTCGAGACGCTGACTCTCATCCAGACCGGCAAGGTAGAGAAGTTTCCGGTTGTGGCCATGGGGCAGGACTTCTGGGGGAACATCCGACAATTCATCGAACAGTCTCTGGTCGCCGAGGAAACCATCTCGCCTGAGGACCTGGAGTTGGTCCGGGCCACCGACTCGATCGACGAAGCGATCACGATGATCCGCGAGGGGTACACCAAAAGCGGCCATCCGTCCGGCACGCCGGGCTCGCCACGCTCAAGAACTGGCCCGGAAGTGTAGGCGGTCACTAGTCCTAGTTTGTGGTGCGAAATTCCGGTTGGGTCTCGCTGTTGTCACTGTCCGGGCTTTCCCCCTATCTGGACCGGAATGCCACGGCGGACTCATTTGTAAAGAATGTGGTAACGCCGCCAGGTAGAGCCGCTGGTATCCACGCCAATTTTCCAACCGTTGATCGCAACCCGAGTGTCTCCGGTAAACTTCGGCGGAATGCTACCGGCGGTTGATTCCAGGATGCCCGCCGCCCACCACTGCTCAACTTCGGCATCCAGGTAGACAAGTGCCGATTCCATCAACGCGGCGTAGCCGGGTTGATGCGAAGTAGACACCTGTTGGATGCGTTCAATGAAGTGTATAAAAACGTTGTCAATCGGGTTTCCTTGCTGGTCTAACTTGGAGCGTTACCTCCGATCGACCACACCCGACTATTCACTTGCATGGTGATCTGCTCGGGAATCTATCATCCGGGGTTCACCACCAAGGTTGCACGGTTCTGTTTCTGAAAACGAATCACACTCTGCCAACCATCGGCCTGAATAATCCTCCAAGACACCTTCGGCCGGATCCGGTTCGCGGCTTTGCTGAACCGAGTCGGAAGATCCGGAGCCCCCAACAGTTCATTTGCCACCAGGGCCCGCCTGATCTTTAGTAGCCGCGCGCCACAGGAGGACTTTACCGTCTTCGCCGGCGGTAATCATCATGGTCTGTTGTTTGTCAAAGGCGACGGCCCGGATCAACCGGGTATGGCCGTCCATGCGGATGCGAGGCTGACCGATGCTCAGGTCCCAAAGATTCACCGCCAGGTCATCGCCGGCGGTCGCCAAGGTTTCTCCATCGGGTGTGAAGGTCGCCGCCCAGACAAACCCGTTGTGCCCTTCGAGTGTCTGTATCAGGCTCCGCTGCCGCACGTCCCACACCTTGACCAGCAAGTCATCGCCGACGCTTGCAAGCGTGTTGCCGTCTGGGGAAAAGGTCAGGCCGTTGACCCAGTCGCGATGGCCCTTGAGGGTTGTTTCTATCGAGGCATCCAGCACCCGCTGCATGTCATACAGTGTGATGGTCGTGTCGGCACTCAAGGCGAACAGGTCGCCATCCTGTCGAAAGGCCACGCTGCGAACTCCATCGGAGTGTTCAAGCGTCCTCAAACATTCCTCAGTCCGCAGGTTCCAGAGTTTGACAGTCCGGTCCAGAGCGCCGGAGGCTAGCAGCGTTCCGTCTCCGCGGAAGGCCACAGAGGTGACGGACCCGGTATGGCCGTCTTGGCCGCGCAGCTTGCGTGGCTCGGGCAGCGGCCGGTTGGGGCTGCGAAGATCCCAAACCAGGACGGTTCCGTCGTCGACCGCCGCGGCGAACCGCTGATGTCGGGGATCAAACGCAAGATCGTTGATGGCACCACCGACCGCCGCTGCGCGGTGTAGCAGCTCCCCGGTGGTCGAGTGCCAAATAAGGAGCTCGCCGCGATGGTCCGCCCCTTTCCCGCCGCTGACGATCCACTCGCCGTCGGCCGCGAAGACGGCAGCATGCAAAGGCCCGGTTGCTCCCAAGAGCTCGACGCGACTCGGTGCGACTGGCCCCTTCTTACCGACAAAGCGGCAGGTCGGGCGTTCCTCGGTCGGCAGGCTCCACAGATTGACCGTGGTGTCGGCACTGGCGCTGGCCAGGGTACGGCCATTCGGCGAGAAGCATATCCCGTTGATGAGGCTTGAATGTCCGGGGATGGTGTCAATCGCTTCACGCTTCCCGACATCCCAAATCAGGATGGTTCCTTCCCGGCCACCGATGGCCAACTGCTCACCGTCGGGGGAGAAGCAGACCGATAGCCCTTCCCGGTTCTTCCCGTGGATTGGGTCGTCCGGCTCCCCCGTGCCCAGATCCAGCAAGACCACCTTGTTGTCAAAGCTACCTGAAGCCAGCAGGTTCCGGTGAGGCGAAAAGGCCACCGACCAGACCCAGTCGTCGTGCAGGGGTTTGCTGAGTACGGGTTTGATGCGAGTCTGCTCGGTCCATAGGTCCCAGACGAAGACCGTCCCTTTCACGTCACCGGCGGCAACGTGCCTGCCGTCAGGAGCAAACGCGACCGAAACTAGCCAGGGATCCTTGCCCAGAACGTCCTGCTCAAGCACTCGCTCGCGTTTCCAGTTCTTCACCTTTAATAAGGTCACCGTCCCGAGGTGGCTGCTCACGGCCAGCTTCTGGGCGTCCGGACTGTAGGCCAGGCCGGTGATGTCCGCGTCGATGTCAAAAGGGGCTCCGATGATGTTGCCGTTCAAGTCCCACCGTTTGACCTGGCCGTCCGCCCCCCCGCTGACCAGGGCCTTACCATCGGGAGAAAAGGCCAGGGCAAAGATGATCTTCCCGTGCCCCTGCCAGTGCCCCTTGCTCTCCCCGGTGGTGGCATCCCACAAATGAATGACACCGTCCGCACTGGCCGTCGCCAGGGTATCGCCGTCGGGGGCGAAGGCCAGGCCGTATACTGGCGCGTCGTGGTCGCGGAGAGAAAAGACATCATCGTGACACCAGCGCCAGAGGTGATACCATTCGAAACCCCGCAAGTCCTCCTCGCCTGGGCTCGGAACGTTCCGCTCCAGCAACCGGCGGACCTTCTCGGCATGACCAAGCTTGCGAGCATTCCAGGCCAGCTGCATCTCGGCGGCATAACGCAAGTGCCGCTCGCCAGCGAGCTGACGCTGTTTTTGGTCCCGGGCGACCAGGATCACCGTTAGCAAACCGACCAGGGCCAGGAAGGTCAACCCCACAAGCGCGGCCCCTCCAGGCCGGCGCCGGGCCCACTTGCCCAGCCGTTCGTTGAACCAGACCGGCCGGGCGTGCACCGGTTGCCTTGCGAGATAATGCTCCAGATCGTCGGCGACCGCGGCCGCCGTGGCGTAGCGTTGGTCCGGGTTCTTGGCCAGACACTTCAGGCAGATCGCTTCGAGGTCGCGGGGAACGTGCGCATTCAACCGCCGCGGCGGTGTGGGAGCCGCAGCCCGAACCTGCTGCAGGGTTTCCTGGAGGGTGACCCCCTTGTGCGGAGGCCGCCCGGTTAAGACCTCATACAGGACTGCCCCCAGTCCATAGACGTCGCTCTTGAAGGTAACCTCCTGCGTCAGGTCAACTTGCTCAGGCGACATATAGCTGGGCGTGCCGTACATGCCCTGGCTTTCCTGGCTGGCTTCACCCGAAGGGCAAGGTGGAGGAGATTCTTGCCCCCCATCCGGCACCACCTGCTTGGCCAGGCCAAAGTCGGTGACCTGAGGTTCTCCTTCGTGATCCAGCAGAATGTTTTTAGGTTTCAAGTCGCGGTGCATAACCCCGTGGTTATGCGCATGCGCCACCGCCCGTGCCACCTTGACCAGCAGGCCTGCCGCCATGCGTGGCGCCTCGATGAACGTGGCAAGACATTGGTCCAGCCCTACCCCCTGGACCAAGTTCATGGTGAAGTAGGTCTGGTTGGAAAAGCAGGGATGGCCGTCGTAGTGCCCGACGCTATGCACTCGCACGATATTTGGGTGATCACACTTGGCCAAGGTGCGGACCTCGCGGTGGATGCGACGCACATCCTCGGCAGCCGGCTGGCGGCCGGGGCGACTCAGCTTCAACGCCACCCATCGGTCCAGGCTGCGGTCAAACGCCTTGTAGACCACCCCCATGCCGCCCGCAGCGAGATATTCGATCTGGCTGTAATGTCCGAAGTTCGGGAGGATGTCGGGGAGTTCTTCTGGTACAGCAGTTCCAAAGTTGTAAGTGCGTGTCTGACCGCTGACAAAGCTGTTGCCGAGGAGGTCGTCGATCGGCAGCGGCCCCAAGAAGGGGTCTCCCTCCGCTCGAGCGTGATCTGCAAGGAGTTTTTCCACCTGTCCACGCACCTCCGGGTCGCGACACGCTTCCTGAAGGTAGGCTTGCTGCGCGCCAGGTGGGTAGTTGACTGCCCTCACGAAAAGTGCCATGACTTGCTCCCAGCGGTCGGCGGTCACCGCACTACCTCCCTTTCAGTCGTCCGTACAACCAGGCCCGCGCCGCCCGCCAGTCCTGCTCGACGGTGGACACCGACACGCCCAATTGAGTCGCGATCTCCTTCCAAGGCTGGCCCAGGAAATAACGACGCATCACCACCTCATGTTGCCTCGCGGCAAACCTTTGGAGTTCGGCCAAAGCCTCATTAAGCTCGAGAATGTCCACTTGATTCGTGCGTTCGACGATCAGGAGGAATTCATCTAACCCGTCCACTGGAACGCGGTGACTCAATCCCGCGTTTTTCTCGCGCTGGCGTTCCTGCGCCCGTTTCCACAAGAGTTGCTTGATGGCTTGCGCCGCCGCCCCGAAGAAATAGGCCCGCCCCTTGGTCAGGGTTTCACCCCCTTTGAGAAGTCGCACAAAAGTGTCCTGAACCAGTGCCATGGTGTCCCAGCGGTCGCTACGCAACTCTGGGCGTCGCTGCTGGCGAATCATTCCCTCCAGTTGCGCACAAACACATGCAAACAAACGGTTCCTGGCTGCTTCGTCCCCTGCTCCCGCGGCGTTGAGAAGCTCGGTCAGATCCTGCTGGTCTGTCATGGGCATGACCACCTCCGCCTGAACCTGGCCCATCGCTAGTTGGACGGACCACCAATCCCCGGCCCCCTTCTTATCGTACCTTGACGGGTCGTGGCCGAGACCCGTAGTTTTTTCGTTTTTCGGTAGTCCATGCCAGCTTTCAGCCAGTATCCCAGCAGCATATCCTAGCCCCGCAAGGCTTTGACACCACAGAAGCGAGTAGAAAAACCCACGAATTCAGAAAAACGACTAAGGCTGGTTGCCCCAGACCGACAACGAGAGAACAGAAACCCTTTTTGCTCGACAATCCGATGGCAAGCGGCCTGTCTTTCAGGGCTTTGCCATCCTCTCGGACATACTATGGAGTGATCCCATGCCTGACTCTGTCCTCACTTGGCTACTCGGCATCGCCTTAGTGCTCTATGTGCTGGTGATGTTCCTGGTCAGTTACTGGTGTTCCGGAAAGATTCACAATGTCCGAGATTACTTGGTGGCTTCCCGGGCTTTGCCTTTGTCTCTGGCCTGGGCTACCTTGCTAGCGACCTGGTTTGGGGCAGGCACGATTCTCACCCAGGCCGACGAGGTCGAAGCTGGAGGATTGCAGCGAGCCGCCCTCGACCCGTTTGGTGCCGGGCTGTGTCTGATCTTGGCCGGGATGTTCTTCGCCGGGCCGCTGTGGCGGATGGACCTGTTGACCCTGTCGGACTTTTTCAAGCAGAAGTACGGCCAGACCACCGAAGTCCTGTCGGCCATCATCATGGTTCCCAGTTATTTCGGGTGGATCGCCGCGCAATTGGTCGCCCTGGCCGGGGTGTTGCAAATGCTCTTTAGTTTGGATTCGAATCTGGGCATCGTGCTGATTGCCGGCATTGGCATGGGCTACACCTTGATGGGCGGCATGTGGTCGGTCACCCTCACCGACGCCATTCAGATTTGCTTAGTCATCCTAGGCCTGATCGTATTGGTCCTGGTCACGTTGACTCACTTGGGAGATGGGAGTGTGAGCGAAGGCATGGTCACACTCCTCGAACAAACCGAACCCGCGATGCTCCAGCCGATCCCGACCGAGAACCTGACCGCGATTTGGGCATGGATTGGGGTATTGTGTGTTGGGGCGCTGGGCAATATCCCCGGACAGGATCTGATGCAGCGGGTGTTCGCGGCCAAATCCGACCGAGTCGCTCGGCAAGCGTGTTTTCTCGCTGGGGGGATGTACATCCTGCTGGGACTGCTGCCCCTGATGCTCGGTCTGGCCGGACGGCTGATCCCGGGCGTGAACCCTGACGACTCAGTGGTTCTGTCGCTGGCGGTGATGCTACTCAAATCCCCGGTGGTATTGATCGTGTTCCTATTGGCGTTGGTCTCCGCCGTTCTGTCGACCATCGACAGTGCCATCCTGTCCCCCGCCTGCGTGCTCGGTTGGAATCTGTTCCCTAAAATCAACCGGCTCGGCGGGATCGGTCAATTGACCCTGGTCAAACTAGCAGTCGTGCTGGTAACTCTGGCAAGTGTGCTGCTGGCCTATGTCGGCGAAAGCGCCTACACATTGCTAGAGGGAGCCTATGAACTCCCGCTGGTCGGCCTGTTTGTTCCCCTGGCCCTGGGGCTACTGCTCAAGCCGCGCGGCCAAGGACCTGCGGTCTTGGCCATTGTGGTAGGGACTGCCCTGTGGCTTGGCCACGCCGTGGTCAGCCAACTGGATTCCAACTTTGCCGGCTTTCTCGGAAGCGAGGTAGTACCGATTCCTCTAGCGTGTATGCTGTGTGGGCTGATTGCGTATCTCATTACCCATATTTTTATATATAAGAAATCTCGATAGCTAGAAACTGAATGATCAGCGCTTGGTCGCTTGTGGTCGCACATCTGACCACACAACCCGGCGAGGATGAGATGCCGATGAACAACAAATCTCGGGTCGGGTGGATGCTTCGCATGCGGGTGCCTCTCCCACGCCCTGCGAAGACTCAGGGCGTGCCACCCAAACCAGGGTGTGCCAGGGTGTGAGCCCACTGTGGGACATCCCCGACTTAGAGTCGACGCTGCCTGCTCGGCACCTCAGCCGTGCCTTTTCCGAGCGGCGGACTGACAACCACTGCTCGGAAGGAAGACCCGACACTGAACGACCTGCAGGAACACTGAGCCGCTCTCATGCTCTTCGATGACTCCAGTCGGGTCATTCATCCCCGGTCAGCTCGTCGAGGTGCGGCTACTTTTCTACCCGCCGGTCTGCACAATGATCACGTCCAACGAACCGCTTGACAGCTTCACAACAACTGGCGGCATTCGCGCATCTGAAAACCCCGCGGGGGAAAGTGAGAATGAAAAAGACAACGCGTTTCAAGCAGTACTTGCTTGATCCGGAGATTCTGATGATTCCGGTCTGCCATGACCCGCTTTGTGCAAAAATCGTGCAAAGAGTCGGTTTCAAAGTGGTCGGTTGCGCTGGCTACGCGAATTCGGCAGCGTTGCTGGGAGCCCCGGACGTCGAACTGCTCACCCTCTCCGAAATGGTCGATGCCGTTGGGCGGATGGCCGAGGCGGTCGACTTGCCCGTGTTTGCCGATGGCGACAACGGTCACGGCAATACCACCAACGTGCAGCGCACCGTCAAGCTGATGGAAAAAGCCGGAGCCGCCTGCCTGATGATCGAGGACCAGGTCTCGCCGAAACGCTGCGGCCATATGTCCGGCAAGCAGGTGGTGTCGCGAGATGAATTCGTGGCCAAGATCAAAGCCGCGGTCGATGCGCGTTTGGATGACGACTTCACCATTCTCGCCCGGACGGATGCGATTGCCGTGCAAGGCCTGTCCGAAGCGGTAGAGCGGGCACAGCTGTGTCTGGAGGTGGGTGCGGATTGGATATTCCTCGAGGCGCCGCACACGCGCGAGCAGCTGAGCGAAATCCCCAAACTGCTTCCAGCGCCGCAGATGGCGAACATGATCCCTGGCGGTGCGACACCGATCATCCCCGCTGTCGAACTCCAGGAGATGGGGTTCGCGGCAGTCATCTACCCAAATGCGTTTACCTATTCCTACGCAAAGACGGTTGCAGAAACCGCACGGCTTTTGCGCACCACCGGGACGCCCGCATCCTTCGAGGATCGCATGATCGAATTCGACCAGTTCAACGAACTGGTGGGACTTGCCGAAATCCGGGCGTCCGAGCAACGTTATTATGGTAAACTCAATGATCCAAATCTTCCTGGCCGTCAGTCCCAGTGATACGCAATGGTTGCTGAACGCTCCTATCAAACAGAATTCTATAGATCTTATTGATTGAGCAGTGTAGTGGATGAGCGTGTATCCCTGCACCGATTGCCCGGATATCGTAGTATCGCCGCGACCACTGTTGTGTTGATCCCCTCGGATAAAGGATACGACCACCCTCGAGTTAGAGAGCGATCAGCGAGGTTTCAAGCAGAAGCTTCTGGCGGTGCTGACCCCTGTTCAATGACGCCACGCCAGAAGGAAGGTAAGCCTCGATAGGCAGCAAGGTACGTCGTTTCCAACGGAACGTTGATGTAGCGCTCAGCGGTGAGGAACAAGGGCATGTCGATCAGCGATTGAGCCAGAGCAACCGGCTCCAGAAATACCGTCGGCTCCAAACCATTCCACATGTATGAGGCCAGGGTGAATGGTTCGGCCGAGGGGGGTGAGTAGGTCGCCGTATCGAAGTAACTCCAAATGACGCTATGTAGCCCTTGTGGGTCATGCGAACCGGGTGGCAGTAAGTCGAGCAACAAGATGTGGATCCCCGTCTCCAGACTGCGGACCACCTTCTCGGCCAGCTCGCGGACATGGGCCTTGCGATCCTTGTTCGCCGGCGAAACGATCTCGATCAGAGCGATCACCTGGTGGCCGGAAAGGTGGCGGATGACCAGATGACGCCCCCGGCGGCTCAGCCGCCGGGGGCGTCGGGCAGGGTCCGGGCGGACACTAAGCCGCACCGATGGTCGCGTTTCCAACAGAGCTACTCCTCGGTCCGAATCGCCGACTTGGTCCGGATCAAGGGTTCGAAGCGTGAGCACGTCGGTCTGCATTCGAGTAGCGACCTGTTCGGAAAGGGCGTAGTAGCCGGATGGGAGTACGCCGCCGTTGAGCGCCTCCATCAAGTGAGTGATCCAGGAGGTGTGGAAAGCGTGAAAAGTCCCGGCGTCTACCCGTGCCCAGTCATGCACAGGCATGGCCATGTCCTCCTCGAGCAGGTCGCGTTCGAACGTAAGCGCAGGCAATCACTCCCCTGGCGGAGCGCCAAAGCATCATCCCACGCCGGACGTTCGGATACTAAAGCCTTTCTATCCTAACATCGCGCCCACTCCATGGCGAGCATGCTGCCTTTTGGAGGCCAAGCCTGGTACAATCAGCACTCCATTGCCGTCTATGTCGCGTGAGAATTCCGCCATGACCGATGAGCAAGCATTTCTCAACACCTGTCTGGCCCGACCCGAGGACCACCTGCCCAAGTTGATCTTCGCCGACTGGTTGGAGGATGAGGGGCGGACGACCGAAGCCTGGCGGATTCGGCAATACTTGCGTGTGTATCAGCCCGAGTGGAATCGGGTGATGCGGCTTGGCGAAGAAGACCCCTTCGACTGGTTGGCCGAGGATCAGCCACACTTGCATATCCGCGCCGAATCCAACATGCGACTCGATCCCAAATGTCTGCAACGAATCGAGCAGGTAGTACGCTCGCGGGACGATAAACTATGGCGACTAGTCGACCTATGCTTCCTCCAGGCAACCCTGGCTCACTTCCCCTTGACCCTCAAATGCATTCACTGGCCGTTCGACTGGGACGCTTACCGCTTCCGGAAAACCCTCAACGAGATCGCTTGCCGCCTGACCCTGCATGCCTGTGGCATCGACGCCAAGCGTGAACGAGCCCTGATCGCTGCCAACAAGGCCAAGCATGCTGCCGATGAGGGAGCCAACCTGGCCAGCGAGGCCAATGATCGTCGCGCAGAAAGCGCGGCCCAGCGTGCCATTGCGGTCGCCATTGCCTGTGAGGTTACTTCCGAACGCGACCTGCCCGAGGAGGATATCGGCTATGCTACCTACTATGCGGCGGATGCCGCGTGGTTTGCTGGTTGGGAAGCGGGGGATCGGTCGGCAGCGGATGCGGCGGAGGAGGCGGTCACTGCCGCCGCGTATAGCTTGTGGACGCATATCCGCGATACCCAGCCAGCCTGGTAGAACCAGGAAATACTCTGGCTGGAATGCTCCGGCATTCTCTTGAAAAACCTCGAATGTAGCTGGTCTAGAATCATGCGATCCATGCTATAGGGCAGGTTGATTCGCAACAACCGGCTTGAAACACTTTCAAAACAGGATCTTACAATAAAAAATAGAAAATTGTAATCTAAGCGTTTCAAACACATTGACGCCCCGATGCTTCGCACTGGGGGTCAACTGGAATCACTCCCTTCGAGTGATGGGTACTGTCCTCCATCAAGGATCCCTGCATGAATCTCCGAACCCTATGTAGCTTGAGCATTGCCTTTACCCTGACTACCTACACACATGCGGACAACTGGCCACAATTCCGCGGCCCTGGGGGTGACAGTCAGGCATCAGTGATATCACTGCCGCAACAATGGAGTGCCAGTGAAAATCTTGCCTGGAAAGTTGCCGTGCCGGGCGAAGGCTGGTCACAGCCGGTGGTCTGGGGCGACAAGGTGTTCCTGGCCACCGCCGATTCGGATAAGCCGCGCAAACCCAAGGGGTTTATGGCGGGCGTCACCGACCCCGCCACCCGGATGGGGGCCAAGGAACCACCCAAGACAGTGTTTCGCTACGAGGTGCATTGCCTTGACCTGAACACCGGCAAGACTCTGTGGAAGAGTCGCGTCGCCCAGGGCCAGCCCAAGCTGCCGGTGCACCCATCGAACACCTATGCCACTGAGACCCTTGCTACCGATGGCGAACGGGTCTACACCTACTTCGGCGTGATCGGCAAAGTGGCGGCCTTCGACCTCGACGGCAAGCCGGTGTGGGAAGTCGACTTGGGCGCCTATCCCACCGGAAACGGTTTTGGACCCGGCGCATCACCTATCGCCCAGGACGGCAAGGTGTTTGTCCAATGCGACAACGAAAAGAACTCCTTTCTGGTCGCACTGGATGCCAAGACCGGGAAGGAGGTCTGGCGTGCCAAACGCCCGACCGGAACCTCCTGGAGCACGCCCTATCTGTGGACCAACCGCACCCGTACCGAACTCATCGCCTGTGGCCGCGGCAAAGTGATCTCCTATGATCCCGCCAGCGGCAAGGTCAACTGGACCTTCGCCGGCATCCCAAGCTCGTTCGCTTCCTCGCCGATCGGTAACAAAGATCTGCTGTTTTTCGGCAACAGCGGCCCTGGCAGTGATGGGCCGCTGCTTGCGATCAAGGCCGGGGGCAGCGGCGACATCACCCCGCCCGAGGGACAAACCGCTGGCGATTATGTGCTCTGGTCGCGCAAAGGCTCCGGACCGGGCTTTGCCTCGCCGGTGGTGGCCGGCGATTACCTATATATCGTGAACAATGCCTTTCTCAACTGCTACCGAGTTGATACCGGGGAAAAAGTCTACCGCGAGCGCCTGCCCAAGACCCGCAACGTCGTCGCCAACCCCTTTGTCGCTGGCGACCAGCTGTACATTCTAGGCGAAAGCGGCCAGACGCACATTGTCAAGCTCGGCGAGGAGTTCGAACTGCTCTCGACCAACGAAATCGACGACCTGTTTTGGTCCTCCCCCGCTGTCACCGGCGATCGCCTGCTGCTCCGCGGCGTCGAAGGGGTGTACTGCATTCAGAAGTAGGGGCTGGCCCGAGCGTTATTCGGCCACCGCCCCGGGAGCCTCGCCAACTGCTGGACGCACCCTAGTAGTGGACGGGATTCTAGGCAGAACGGGACACCCACACAAGGCGGTTTCCGCAGTGCACTTCCGGCGGGCGGCGAGGCACCGTCCAGAGGCCATCGATCCACCGACTCCGGAGGATCAACGCCTGTGCAAACGCACCAGTTTCGCTTGCCCCCAGGAAGTCACCGCGATCTCGGCCGAGAGTTGCTCGGCGTCGCGCAGCCGCTCCCACATAGCGCCGGTCCCCTCTTGGACGTAGTACGCCTCGATGCCGAACCGAAACCTCTGGCCGTCATAGCGGCCCTGGAGGAAGGTGCCTTCCTCCGGCCGTTTACGGGTTACCCCGGTCAAGTGCCATAGCGGCCCCTCGGCGTCGGCTGCCAACTTCGCGTACACCGTCTGGCCGTTGCGCAGCTCCCCATCGACCGAGAACCGGTTGAAACCGTAGTCGAGCGTCACGTAATCACCCCGGAATGGGGCCCGTGGGTCGACCGGCTCGACGGGCAGGCGAACCGTCCTGCCGAGCATCAGGGGGACCGCCTCGATCGCGACCATGCCGCCGAGCACGGCCAGGTGCAGCACGGCCGCGAGTACGATGAACACGCTGCCCCAGGACGCCGCCCAGCGGACACCGCGGTCGAACCAGGCCGGGCCGGTGAGCGCGGCCGCCGTTGCCTCCAGGGTGTCGTCCTCACCGCGGTCGGCCGCGCCGGTGGTCACCCAGAACCGGGCTACGACGACCAGCGCGATCGCGGACAGCGCGAACAGCCCGGCCGCCTCGAGCATACCGCTCTCCTCGTCGAACAAATCAAAGTATCGGGCGAACGCCCAGATCAGGAAATACCCGACCCCGGCGGCGAACGGCCTGAGGCGTTCCCGCCGCGCCCCACCGCGGATCAGGTAGACCGCCAGGGCGAGCATGGCGACGTTGGCCAGGACCAACGGCCCGAGCCGGCCGTCGAACGTCGGCGGGAGTACGGCGTGGCCGACCGCCAGCAAGCTGACGCAAACGGCCAGGGCAGCCGGGTAGCCGACCCGACGCCAGCCGCCACGAATCCCCCCTACCACCAAGAGCCCGCCCAACAGAATCGGGATGCCCACGGCCGTGGCGACTCCCGCAGTCTCCTGGCGATCAAGCACATCCGACCAAAACTCCGAGGAGCTCAGCGGCACCAGCGCGCCAGCACTGAGCAGCGTCCCCCAGAAGTAGTACGGGCCCGCCATCGGGTCCCCCGCACGATGCAAGGAGGCAACTACCAGAAGACCGGCACCGGCCGCACCGATCCAAAACGCCATGTCGTCCTCTACCCCCCAGGTGACCGTCTGCAGCACCGCCCACCACACCAACACGGGGACGTACAGCCCTACACCGACCAGCGAAGGTTGCCGCGGCCAGTCCTCGCTCGCAGCTTGCCCGCGGTACGCCCAGAGCAGACCCGGCAGCGCCAACAACGGCAGGGTGTACGCCCCGCCCGCGGAACCACCCAGCACCTCCATGCCGACCCAGACCACGAGCAGCCCGACGTAGAGCAAGTGGGTCAGCAGCGACGTCGAAATTAGGGCGAAGGGCAACACCCCCACCGCCCACCACCAGACGCCGTCCGGATAGTGAGCGTTGAGGTGATACGCCTGGGCGATCAGCCAGATCCCCGCCCCGTACAGCAGACAGCCGAAGAAGAACACGACCTCCGCGGCAGTCACCCAGCCCCGGCCGAAACGCAGGTAGAAGCCGACCGCGTGGACCGCCGCCACGCCAGCGAGTACAACCCCTAGCTTTGACCAGCGCGGCATCGCCTCCCAGTTGAAGCCAACCAACAGCATCACGGCAAGCCCCAGTAGGAAGGCCGCCATGCCCCACAGGGTAAAGACCGTCTGTCGACGGGCCCGTTCGGCCGCCCTTTCCGGCGCTCGGTAAATCGAGCGGATTTGCTCGGCTTGTACCTCGGTCAGAATCGCGCGGCTCTGCCACTCGTGCAACTCACCGAGCAGCCAACGCCGCTGGTCCTCGGAAATCTCCCGGTCTGGCACGTCGTTGGTTTGCATTGCTCCTGCCCCCACCTACCCACGCCAGCAATGGCCGGCAAGCTCGACCCTGACCGAACGCCAGAGTAAGGCCTCACCCCGGACGTCTTGACGCTAGCCCCTCGGCAAACTTATTCTATGGGTCGCATTTCGAACACACCCGATGCCTTTCTCCTCACCACTCCTCGACCTTCCCCATGGACACTGTTGCACAACCCAGGAACCCACGATGACCAATGAATCAGCCTTCATTGCCGCCTGTCTCGCCGAACCTGAGGAGGACCTGCCCAAGTTGGTCTTTGCCGACTGGCTCGAAGAACATGGACGACACATCGAGGCGTGGCGGATTCGCGCCTATCTGCAAGAATATCGTGCAGCCTGGAAGAAAGCGATCCGCTGGTCGGGACTGGCTCAGGGCAGCAAGTGCCGCTCGCTAATCGAGCAGGTAGTCCACCCCCGCCAAGATGAGTTGTGGCGGCTGGTCTGCCTGACCCTCGTCGAAGCCATCCTCGATGATTTTCCACTCGCCCTCGAGCAGGTTGCCTGGGAGCATGGTTGGGACTCAGCACGCTATCACCGGACGCTGGCCGAGGCCAAGTGCCGAGTGATCCTACATGCCTGCGGAGTGGATGCCAATCTCCAAGTCGCTAGGGTTAGTGCCCGAGCAGCCCAGATCGCAGCCAGCCATGGCAGCGATCCGCAGGAGGATGCCGCGATCATCGCAAGTTATCTGGACTGGACCGCAGTGGAGAGCACTGAAGCAAGCCATTTCGCCGTCATGATCGCCTTGAATGTCGGCAGGTTCGCAGCAACGGTAGCGGCCCAGTCCTTGTGGACGCACATTTGCACCACCAACCCCGAGTGGGGATGAGTCAGCAAACGAACCTGGCTGGGGACCGGGTCACTTCCAAAGTGACCCGGTCCCCAGCCAGTCAGTTCGGGCAGGGATCTTCCTTAACGGCTGGCGGCGTCCGGTTGGATCGTAACCTCGAGCGGGTCGGTCCAGTCCTTGGCGTCGGAGTCGTAGTACAGGTAGCCGCGGCTAGCAGGGCCACGGTACTGACCCGGGACGTTGGCGATCAGATCCAGGGTCAGGTCAACCTCCTGCTTGGCGGCCAGGGTCCGCCAGTACAGAATCAGTTCACGGGTACCTCGCAGTTCGAAGTAGCCGAGCCGGGGGGCGGTGCCGTCCTCGGGGATCTCGGTCAACTTCTTGAGCTGCTTGAGGTCCTCGGGTAGTTTCAGGCCGGCCGGGATGCCGATGATCGCCGTGGCCATGCCATGGTCCTTGTCCAGCCGGTTGACCAGTTTGACGTTGAGGCGGACCGTCTTACCCTCGGTCACTTCCTGCTTTTCGAGGGTAGTGGTCAGGTCCACTGCACAGCCTTCGTTTGAAGCAGGCTTCAAGGCCGAGGCCTCCCACGACACCGTGAACGGGTAGGAATGCTTGGTGGTCATTTCCACCTTGACGGTGTTCTTCCCGGGTTTGAGCACTGCGGGGTTGGGCACACTCAGGCTCAAGGCGTCGCGGTCCTCGCGGGTAAACGGCTTGCTGGCCACCTGGCGGCCATTGACGTAGAGACGCATCTCACCGTCCTCCGGCGGACGGCGGTTGGCCTCGGTGTAGCGGATCAGCGCCTTGAGCGCCAGGATCGTCGACTGGGTCGACCCGAACGTACCGCCGCCGCTACGCTGCTTACCGATCCAGGTGATCGCCTTCCGGGTCGGCTTGGTGAACCGGTCGGGCCGCTCGGCCTTGAGCCAGCCCAGCACCGCCAGGGCGGTGGTCTCGATAACCAGGGTGCGGCCGCTCGACTGGGTGATGCTGGTACTGGTGCCGGTCAGCGAGCCATCATCGGCCTGCTTGTCAGCGATCCGCTCAAGGAGCTTGACCGCGTCCTCCTTCAGGTCACGGTTGAGTAGAGTGTTGGCCACCAGAGCCAGGAAATAGGGGTCTTCAGAGTCGGCGGCTTGCTTCTGCATGGCCTCGATCTCGACGGACAGATCCAGCTTTTCGTCCTGATGTTGGTCACTCTCGCTCAAGGCCCAGACGATGTAGGCGTTGGTGATCAAGTCCGGAGCCCGGCCGAAGGAGTCGAGACCGCGGGGGTTGCGCTTGAACCCGCCCTTGCCGTCACGTTGGCCCATCAGGTACTGCTTGGTGCGTTCGACCATGTCCTCATCGACCTGGTTGTACACCCGCTTCAGGTCGCAGAACTGTAACAAGCCGTAGGCGGTCAGGGCCTCGTGCGGTGGCGCGGTGCCGCCGAACCACTCGTAGCCCTCGCGGCCGTTACCTCCGGGCTTCTGGCACTCGAAGGAGATGAGCCGTTGGTAGCCGCGGTCGAGCAGGCCTTTGGCTCGGGCACTGACCTCCGGCTTGACCTGGTCGCTCGACTCCAGATAGTCGAGGATCATGATGTTGGGGTAGTTGCTACTCGAGGTTTGCTCGAAGCAGCCATGTGGCTCACGCAACAGCCCTTCGAGGCCCTTTTGCAGGTCGGCAAGGGTCGACAGGTAGACATCCGTCCGCACGGTCAGGGTGCCCGGTACGGTCTGTTCGGGCAGGTTAATCTCGGCCTCGGCAGTGCCCTCGATCTGGCCACTGACCGAGTCACTGACCGGGAAGCCCTCGGGGACTACCGTCAGCACCCGCTCAATGATGTCCGGCTCGGCCGCTGGGTCGCTGGTGCCGTTGACCCGGAGGGCGGCCTTCCCCTCGGTGATCCCAGCCCGGAAGCGGTAGATGCGCCGAGTGCTGCGGTCGGCGGCCAGCTGTACATCGTCGGTCCACTTGCCGTCGAGGGCCCGGGCCGTGGGGGCGCGGGTGGCATCGAACTCCAGCTGGTCGGGGTCGAAGGTGTAGCGGATGGCCCGCTGATCATCGGAATCGTTGACTACCCGGACCGGCACGTCGATGACGTCGCTGGAAGTGATCTCCTGCGGCAACTTCGGGTCCACGCTAAACGGCTTGCGGGCCTCGATGGTGTGGTAGGTGGCGCCGACCCGTCCGTCGAGGGTGTGCGCCGCCACCAAGACCCGATACTGGGTAATGTCCTGGGACAGGCTGAAGCTCACTTTGGTCCGGCCATCCTCAGGCAACACGATCACTGGGTGCCAGAACACGGTCTCGGCGAAGTCGCTGCGGACTGCACCCGCCTTATCGGTGGAGATGTGGGCGTACTCGCGGACGAACAGCGGCATGCGGGATCGGCGTCGCTGCAGTTCGCTCTGCAGGAGGCGTTCGGAGAGCCGCAGTCGGCGCCGTCCACCGAACCCGCCAAAGCCGGGGCCAGCCATGGGCTCGCCGCCGCCGGGCATGGGACCGCCGGCCGGGGCGAAGCCGGGCCCGCCGACACCGGCGAAGCCGCCGATCCCGGCGCCCTGTTTCTGAATACCGCCGCCGATCCCAGCGATGCCGCCGCCGCCGATGCCCGCTCCGCCGGGGAAGCCGCCGAGGCCAAGTTCATCGCGGGCCAGGTTCAGTTCTTTGAAGTCTTGCGGCGGGACCATCCCGAGTTGGTTCGCATTCGGACGAGCAAAGAAGCGTTCGCCCGGCCGGGCCGGTTTCTCCTCACGCTTCACCCGAGCCTCGGCCACAAGTCCGCGGTTGCGGCGCAACGCATCGCGAGGGACGGGGAACCGAGTCCCCCGGCCGAGGTCCTGATCGTGCCGAAATTGCGGTGCCTGGCCGACTCTCCCGGGCAGCATGGCCTTGAACTGTTCCATGGGTTGGGCCGGCCCACCGCCGCCGCCGAGCGGCATGCCAGCGGGCCCCGGCGGCAGCGGAAGATCCAGCGGCCCGCCACCAGCCTGTGCGGCTTGAGGCGCGAGCCCGAACCATCGATCC
Organism: uncultured Alcaligenaceae bacterium; assembly: GCA_964410665.1. GTDB lineage: Bacteria > Planctomycetota > Planctomycetia > Gemmatales > Gemmataceae > CAYPIE01. The sequence continues at coordinate 5,803 of CAYPIE010000030.1, read as the reverse complement.
TCATTTAACGCTCTGTTGGCCGCATCGCGTTCCATGATGGGCTCCTCCCCACGCGGTGCGAAGCGTTCCCTGACCATTCCTTGGTCTTCTCTCCCGTCACGCGTCTCCACCTCCCCTGGCACAGCGCCTTCAGCTACGGCCATCTCCAATCTCGCTTCATCGGCCTTCTGCAGCCATTGCAGGACTACTGCCGAGACAATCGCCAGGGAAGTGAGAACTAAGCCCACCCCCGCTAGCCGGCCGCGAGGTTGGCCCGCCTGGCGGACGGCCATCCGGCCCAGGACCACGAGCAGCCCCAGAGCCAACCCTCCACCGCCGAGCAGAATGATCCAGGCAAGCGTACTTCGCCGGTTCTCATCCCGTTCGTCCAGCTCATCGCGGGCCGCGACCAGCTCGGCCTCGGCCGACTGGATTTGCTGGGTGAGGGCCAGTTCCTTATCGCTCATGGCCGGGGCCTGCACGGCCGCCTGGACGTCCATCACCGCCCGCAGAAGTTCCTCCTCGCGGGCGGTGACCGTCGGTGCATACACAGCATTCACCTGCTCCAGAGTCCGGTCCACCGTCTCTCGTGGCGTAGTCGCCTTGAGGCCGGTCGCGGCGAGTAGACGTTGCACTTGTTCGGGTTCCTGGAGGTTGGCCGCAGGATCGACCTCGGCGAAGCGCCGCCAGCCCTGGGTGCCCAGCAACAGGTCCAGCGTCTGCTCGGCCTTGGGGTGCTCGGTCAGCAGGAAGTCGGCATGCTCGAGTTCCTCGGGTTTCTGGATCTCGCCTCCGAGCAGGAAGTGGGTCGGCATCTGCCGCTCGGTTTTATCGTCGGCCATGGTGATCACGCTCTGGTTCACCACCCCGACCAGCAGCACTGCCGGGACCGGTTGTGCCTTCTCGTCGGTCGCCGACAGAGCCAGTTCCACCTGGCCGCCGGGGCTGTAGCGTTCCTTGTCCGGCTCAACCGTCAGCTCCACTTGCCGGGCCTGCTCGCGGAAGATCAGCCGCTCGGCGACCGGCTTGAGGTCGAGACGCCCAGAATCCTGCCGGCCGGCCACCTCGAACACGGTCACCCGCACCACGCCGCCGGCATCGGTCTCGGGCTTGAGCGTCACTTTGGTGGCCTGGTCAGCCGGGGCGGTGATGCGCTGGTGGTCGAGCAACTGACCGCGGACATAGGCCCCGACCAGAAGTTCCCGCTCCTTGTTGGCACTGTGCACGGTCAGAGTGATATCCTGGTTGGGCTCGATCACCCCCTCAGGGATGGTCAACACGACCCCGTCGACCTTGACTGGCGGCAGGGTGAAGGTCCCTTCGATCCGCTTGGGTCGGTCGAGCTTCAGCTCGTAGCGCTTGCCCGCCTCGGGGGTGAAGGTGAACATGCCCAACCCCTGGTTGACTCCCGGATGGTCGGCGTCCGTCAAGGTTGCCGTCTCAGCCACCACCTGGTCGCCGCTGACGATGCGGCCGGCCAGGTCAGCAGGCTTGCCGGTGGGTGTGCGGGCCCGGTAGTAAACGCGGGAAGAGACCCCCACAACCAGGTCACCCCCCTCGGGGAAGAACTCAACCTGCAGACGGTTGAGCAACAGCGGAATCGGCCGGACAATCGTTTCCGGCCCCTCATTGTCCTGGAAGGTCACCGACAGGCTAGCATCTTCACTGGCGATCTTCTCGGGCAGAGTGAATCGCACTCGGACTACCCCTTCCTGGTCAGTTTTGCCCGGCTGGGTGACCGGCAACTCCTGGCCATCAACAACAGCGCGCACCTGCACTGGGGTATCGGCCAGAGGGATGCCACCGCGGGCCCGCTTGGCCTCGAGGCGAGCCATGACGACGTCGCCAGCGCCGTAGCTCTTGCCGTCAAACTCCAGCTTCTTGTTGAGTTTGTCGGGGGTGTATTTGTTGACCAGGAACTTCCGCTCAGTGAGCGGCTCGAGCTCGACCTGGGCGATGGCATCCGTGGGCCGGATAAGGGTGTTGACTTGGACGACCTTGATGGTGTACTCGCCGCCGGCCAGTTCCGGTGGGATGACGAACGCGCCGCAGCCGACGCCGCGAAGGGGTTTGCCGTCGGGACCTTGGACGGTCTTGCCATCGTCGGTTTGCAGCGTGCTGGTACCAGCGGTGGTGTGCACCTGGGCCCCAGAGGGGTCGTGGATGGTGAACTGGAAGGTCACCTCCTCGGCGGGTGGCTGGAAGGTGGTGCGGTCGAGCATCAGGGTTCGGTAGTAGACCGTCTCCCCGGGCTGATACATCGGCTTGTCAGTGATCAGGTGGGTGACATAGACCGGCAGAGCGAGTGGGATCTTCTCCTGGACCACGCTGCGTCGACCTTCATCGTCGTAGGCCACTACATCCAGGGAAAGGACGGCGTCCGACTTGAGATCCTGCCACAGGTCCAGTGGCAACTTGAGCATGGCCGACTGGTCGTTGAGGGCCAGAGCGTTGCGGTAGACCTCCTTGCCGCCCTGATCGCGGACGATGGTTTCGACCTTGACCGGCGGCTGGTCCGGTTCCCTGGCCTGCGGTTGGCGGCGGAGTCGGATGTCGAAGGTGTTGGCCGCGCCCGGTTGGACACGTTCAGGGCCCTGCAGGCTAACTTGGAAGGATTTGCGTTCGATCTCCTGGGTCGCCTGGTCCAGAGCGGTCCGCCAGGCCTGCACGGCTTCTTGCCACTCTTGTTGGGCGGCCTGTTGCTGGGCCAGTAGCTGCTCGCGGTTGCCCTCGCGTTCGCGCCGCAGCTCGAGGCGTCGTTGCTCCAGGTCGCGGACCTCGGTGCGCAACTGCGCGACGACCTCCTGCTGCTTCCAGTACGGCACATGGGCCAGGCCCATGGGAATCGCCACCGCCAGGAGCACGGCCAACGCGGTGCCGGCATACCAGAACCAGCCCACGGAGATGCCGCGACGGGAGGTTGCTGTGGAGATCGAGGCAGGCTCGACGCTGGCAGTCTTGGTCGTGACCGCCTCAGCCGCTGGGGCTTGGAAGGACACATTGGGAAATTCATTCTTGGCCGCCTGGGCCAGCATCTGCTGCCAGCGTCGGGCCTTGTCCAGGGCGACCGCGCACTCGGGGTGCGCCGCTACGGCGGCTTCAAACTGCTGGACTTCCTCGGGATTGAGCAAACCGTACAAGTAGTCCAGCATCAGTTCCTGACACTGTTCTGGGGTCAACATCCGTCTATCTCCTGACCGTGCCAGGCCCACGACACATCATTGGTCGGGCTGGCAGGGAATTTCGAGTCTGATGGGGTTTACTGGAGGACTTTGCGTAGCTTCTGTAAGGCCGAGCGCATCTGGGTCTTGACCGTACCGACGGGGCTTTGCCGAATCTCGGCGATTTGTTCGTAAGTCAGGCCGCCATTTTGCCGCAGGAGAAAGACTTCCTGCTCTTCTTGGCGGAGTTCATTGAGCGCTTGACGCAGGCGTTCCAGCGATTCCTGTTCTTCCAGGCGATCCGCAGGGGCCTGTTCCCGACCGACCAGCATGAGTTCTTCTCCCACAAATGGCCTGGACCGACGTTTCCAGGCAGAGCGTTGCAGGTCCTTGGCGGCGTTGAGTCCGACCCGGAAGATCCAGGCGCGGAGGTTCTGCACCTTTTCCAAGTCGGCGCGGGCACGCCAGCACTTCATAAAGGCATCCTGGGCCACGTCCTGGGCGTCGTCGGAATTGCCCAGGAGGAACATCAAGGTACTGATCAGTTCATCGCGCAGCTCGTTGAAGGCGCGGACCAGGGTCGCCTCGGGGCATCGCGGTTGAGGAGTGCCCTCGGTCGGCTGGCCAGCGGGACTTACGCCGAGTGTGCTCATGGTTCCTACCCATTTCGACGGGATGCAGGCGAAGGTCGATTGGTCGAAGCGAAAAAAATCGACGGCCAAGACGCCCGTCGACATGTTGTTATGCCGCTTACGCTATCGCCTTCGTGCAAACCTGACAAGGCGCAGCCACTCCTGGATGCTCAACATGCTCTATAGTTGTCTGCGCAAAACGTATCCTAAGACCATCTAAATGAGAACCGCGCATGAGTCGCTGGTGGCGAGCCGAAGTCGGCATCTTCTTGGTGCTCTGGGGGTTATTACTGGTCAGCTTGCGGACACACCCGTTTAGCGATCCGGGAGCGCTGTGGCACATCAAGGTTGGTGAGTCGATCCTGGCCCATCAGGATTTCATGCGGACCGATCCATTTACCTATACCTTTGCCGGCCAGGCCTGGTTGCCGCAGCAATGGCTGGCCGAATGTGGCATGGCGATCTTGCACGACGTGGGTGGGCTGGACCTGATGCATCTGGCCATGGTCACCGGTCTGGCCGTCTGCTTCGCCTGGATCAGCCGCCGGCTGCTCGAGGCCGGCCTGGGCGTGCCCTTGGCCGTGGGTATCACGTGCATGGGCATGTATGTCGCCGCGTACCACTTCTTTATGCGGCCACACTTGTGGACCATGGTCTTCCTGGCCTGGACAGTCGGTTGCCTGGTCGATTTCGAACGGGGTCGCGTCGGGCTTGCTCGACTCGCCGGGCTCATCCCGCTGTGTATCTTGTGGACCAACTTGCACGGCGGCGTACTCGCAGGCATTGCCACCTTCGGCCTGGCCCTAGGCGGTTGGACGCTGTGGCGATTGCTCGGCTGGGATAGCCCGGTGAGCCGACCGCAGCGGTTCGCGGCCATTACTCTGATCTTGTTGGGCTGTGGCCTCACCATTCTGGTCAACCCGTTCGGCCTCGATCTGTTGCGTGTTTGGTGGAGTATCGTCGGTTCACCGGTGTTGCCGCGGGTAGTTCCCGAGCACTCCCCCCTGACCCTGGAGCGGACGGGGGACCAGGTGGTGCTCGCGTTGGGGGCCTTCTACCTGCTGATGCTGGCCGGCACCTGGGGGCAGCGACCGCGGGTCAACTGGCTGTTGCCCCTGGTCTGGTTCGCGTTGAGCGTCAAGAGCATCCGCCAGGGCCCGCTGTTCTGTATGGTGGCCCTAGTCTGCCTGGCCGACTTGTTACCGGCAACCTTCTGGTACCGCTGGCTCCGCCGCTCGGGCGATACTCTGATCCAGCCAGAGGCAATGGTGAAAGCGGGCCGACCCTGGAGTTGGCGGTGGTTGGTACTCCCGGTGGCCACCGTCGGAGTCGCGTTGACACTAAAGCTTACTGGGGTGGCGGTACCGGTCATCGGCGCTGGCTGGGCCGGACTGGACCCAAAGCAAGTGCCAATCGAGATGAACGATGCGGTACAGGCCTACGCCCGATCTCAGTCGCCCGGCACGCCGATCTTCAACGATGCCAACTTCGGCGGCTACCTGATTTATCATGCGCCAAATCTGCGCATCTTCATGGACGACCGCTGCGAACTCTACCGCGATGCGTGGCTGGAGTGGTACGTCGAGAGCATGGAACAGCATCCCGAACGGATCGACCAGTGGCGCGAACAATACGGCTTCGAGCGAGCCCTGGTGGCGGTCGACTCGCCCATGGAGCAATATCTCCGCGACCAAGGCTGGCAAGAGGTTGCCAGCAGCACCCCTGCAGTCCTGCTGGCGGCGCCAGAGTAAGTGCAAGGTTGTGCGTGACGAACACCTAAGAGCGATTGCGATTCAAGAAGCAGAGGCGATTGCGGTGCAGCAGAGGCAGAGGCGATTGCGATGCAGCAGAGGCAGAAGCGATTGCGATGCAGCAGAGGCAGAGGCGTTTGCGGTGCGGGGAAAGAGGCAGAGGCGCTTGCGGTAAGTCAGAACCCCCGGACTGACGTCCGGGGCTCGCCTTGAGAGGCAGAGAGCAGAGCTCCGGAACTTACGTTCCTACGCAGTGCACAGTCTCTTCTCTAGCGAAGGA
>CAYPIE010000029.1:47901-59320 GCA_964410665.1 uncultured Alcaligenaceae bacterium | reverse complement strand
CTGCCGCTTTCCCCGCACCGCAATCGCCTCTGCTTCTTCCGCATCGCAATCGCCGCTGCCACTTTTAGGCGAACCCCGGATGCACATCCGGGGTTCGCCTACGCAGAACTGCTTCGGAGGGTCTTGAGACGGATGCTTCTCAACCATCCCTATGTCTTTTTGGACGGATCGGCAGGCAGATGAATCCAGCCAGTAGGATGCCGCCGCCCAAGACCAGGCAGCCCCAGCCCGGTAGGCCCAGGGTCACCGGCAGGTAGCCACAGCTGATCGCCAGCATGGCCACGATGAGACTATAAGGCATTTGCGTTCGGACGTGTTCGATGTGGTGACAGCCCGAAGCAATGGAGCTCATGATGGTAGTGTCGGAGATCGGCGAGCAGTGGTCGCCGAAGATGGCCCCGTCCAAAATGGCCGCCAGCGACAGAATGGTGATCAGCCCATAGCTCCCATTGTCCAAGCTTGGGCTCAGCGACAGGGCCGCCACCGGAGGGATCAGAATGGCCATCGTTCCCCAGCTGGTCCCGGTAGCAAACGCAGTAATCCCGGAGACAATGAACACCAGGGCCGGGAACCAGGTGGGCGAAAGCAGCTCGGAGACACTCCCAGTCAGGTAGCCACCAGTGTCCAGAGTGTCACAGGTGTTCTTCAGGGTCCAAGCCAGCACCAGGATGCTCATCGGTACCAGGCTGGCACGCGCCCCGGAGAGCAACGCCCGGCCGACCGCGGCCAGCGGCAGCTGGGCCAGGGTTACGGCACAGAGCACGGCCAGCAGCAGGGTAAAGCTCGCGGCAAAGGCCAGGATCAGGTTCATGTCCGCGTTGGCAAACACCGTCTGCCAGGCCGCAAAGCTCCCCACAGCCGCCACCCCCTGCTCGGCCAGAAGATCTCCTCCACCTAGATACCAGAGCCCGGCGACCAAAAAGCCAATCAGCCCAGCCATCGGGATGATGGCCGACAGGGCCCACACCGTCGCCCGCGTGTCCGCCTGGCCCTCGCGATACTCAGACGTGTCGTCGGCCCCGATGGTGGCGACCCCGGTCAGGTCCGAACCCGCGCGGGCCTGCTCCTCGACCCGGGCCATCGGGCCGAAGTCCTTACCGAAGAATACGTTGAGCAGCACGAAACCGATCATTAAGATACAGTAAAAGCGATAGCTCAACATATCAAGGATGATGGCGTAGCTGTCGCTGGGGAAAGTTTGGCCATTGCCCGCAAACTTCTCGGCGACGTCGTTGAACAGCCCCATTTGGTAGGCGGTCCAGGTGCCGACCAGGGCGACGCCCGCCACCGGGGCGCTGGTAGCATCCACCAAAAACGCCAGCTTGGCCCGGCTAACCCGCTTCTGGTCGGTCATCGGCCGCATCGCGTTGCCGACGATCATGGTGTTGGCGTAGTCATCGATAAAGATGAGCAGGCCTAGCAGCGCGGTCACCAGCTGTGTCGAGCGGATGGTGCGGGCGAACTTCAGCAGGTAGCGGACGATGCCCTGGAAGCCGCCGCTGACCACCATGACGGCGATGGCCAGCATGATGCCGAAAACGAAGCCAAGGATCTTCCAGTTTTCGACATCGGTGAGAGCCCCCTCCAGGTGCTCGCCGCTGGCGACCAGGCCGTCGAGCCAGGCCATGGAACTGGCGGCCTGGCCAGGCACGGCCGTAAGGAACCCGCCCACGAGGATGGCAGTGATCAGACTGAACAGCACCCGATGCGTCAAAAACGCTAGAGCGATGGCTAACACTGGAGGCACCAGGCTGTACCAGGCGGGTAGGTCCGCCTCGGTCAACTTCGCATGGGTCCACAGGGGAATTGCCAGGGCGAGTACAGTCAGCCCCAGGGCCCAGGGGGAAATGCGTCGATGCTGTTGCACGGTCATCCCTTCGATCGCGTGGTCTTCGCCGACAGAGAGGTTTTGCCAAGTGTACTGCCTCAGCGGGTGCAGGGAAAGTCATGCGGCAGCAAGGCTTACCACTCCAGCCCATTGAGTACCGGCAGGCCTAACCACAGACCATCGCCCCTGGTTATCGAAGTCCGTTCGTCATTTGTTAACAACAAATACTAATATTGTAATAAATATTAGTTCAGTCAGCCGGAATTGCTCTGCGTCTGACAGAAGGCTCGACCACGACCGTCTACGCGCCTGGACGCGTCGAGCGGCGGTACAGCATCCGTGCGGAGAGACGCCGTCGCATCTATGCCGTCCCTGGTCGTGTGCTGCTCGACAATGGACGCGAGGTCGGCCAGCTCGTTGGTACTCTCGCCTGCTCCCTCTATTTTGCTCGGATTGACCGACCAGCACGTTACCTGCTCGGTGAACCAGGGTTCTATAAACGGGCGGGATTCGATGGAGGATTCGGCAAGAAACCCACAGGATCGTGCTACCTCACCTCGGTGATTTGGCAGAGCATCATGCGAATTAGATCCGGCCGGTGAGACTCAGCGGCCATCGCTCTGGTCGAAGACCGGATTCGCAACCGGGATCGAAGCTCTGCAGCAGCACTCGGGAGTGGCGGACGCGTCGCCGGCCGACGCGGCTTTGCTCGGCAGTCTCTCGGCGCTTCGCGAAAGGAGTTCAAGATGAAGGTGAAAACGGTGTTGGCGGCCATGGCGGTGGTATTCGTGGCGAGCCTCAGCCCGGCCGCCGACTGGCCACAGTTTCTGGGACCGCAGCGGGACTCGACCTCTCCCGAGACCGGCCTGCTCCGTTCGTGGCCCGACGGTGGGCCCGAGGTCCTGTGGACGGTGACAATTGGCAAAGGTTACGGCGGGCCTGTGGTCAAGGACGGCAAGGTGTACTTGCTGGACCGAGATGATGACGTCGGCGATAAGCTTCGCTGCTTGAACCTCGTCGACGGCAAGGAACTCTGGTCGTACGCTTATGACGCTCCCGGTTCGGTGATGTTTCCTGGCTCTCGCAGCGTGCCTACCGTGCATGAAGATCGGGTCTATACCTGCGGGCACAACGGCGACCTCCATTGCATCGATGTCAACACCCACAAGCCGGTCTGGAGGGCCAACGTCTGGACCGACTTCGGTGGGAAGCCGCCGAGTACCGAACGGGGAGGTCGATTTCGACGTGGACCAAGCGAACCTGGTCGCTTTCCTGTCTGGGCCATTACGCAGAACCCGTTGGTCTACGAAGATCTGTTAATTGTCGCCTCACAAGCACCAGAAGCAGGGGTCGTGGCTTACGACAAACGCACGGGAACCATCAAGTGGACAACGCCGTCGCTTGGCTATGTGGGCTATGTGAGCCCGAGTATTGTCAAGATCGACGGAAACGACCATCTGGTGATGGTCACGCCATCCACCAACCCATTCCGACGCTCGAGTCCCGACGAAAACAACCTCGGCAAGTTCGTGGGCATGGAACCACTGACGGGCAAGATTCTCTGGCAGTACGACAAGTGGAACTGCCACATCTCGGTGCCCCCGGCGATTGATGCCGGTGACAACCAAGTCCTGGTGGTCGGCGGATACGAACTCGGTGCGACCATGGTCAAGGTCGAGAAGAAGGGCGATGGCACCTATGCCACGACCGAACTGTTCACGACCGAAGAGTTTGGCGACCAGACGAAGCCGCCGATCTTGCACGAGGGTCATTTCTACGCCCAGTACGGGACCAATACCCGCCGGGATGGGTTGTGCTGCATGAACATGAAGGGGCAGGTCCTGTGGAAGACCAAACGCGCGCCGAGCTTCAACAAGGGCAGCATGATCCTGGCCGACGGCTTGATCCTGGCCACTGACGGCGCGAAGTCCTTGTACCTTCTCGAGCCCAGCCCGGAAGGGTTTAAGCCGCTCACCTCGGCGGAGTTGCTCGGGGAGGCGGGGACCGACGACGAAGGGATCGCCCGGCGGGTGGGCGGGGCGGCCCAGAACTGGGCCCCGATCGCCCTTTCCGAAGGCAAACTGCTAATCCGAGACCAGAGCCAAATGAAGTGCGTCAAGGTCGCCAATTGACCGCGACCAAGCGAGAGACATTCATGCAAGCGACTTCGAAGTTCCGCAACGGACGGCGGGTTGTCGGCGGCGTCATTGGACTGCTGGCCCTCACGCTGCTCTTCTACGCCTCGACCCGACCCGCTGCCGGCCAACCCGCTCCCGCGCCGCCGGACCGCAACTCCCGCGGCGCCAAGCCCGTCATCCGTCCCTGGCCAGGCTTTCGTGGGCCGGGGGGCAACGCCCACGCCGCCAGCGCGAACCCGCCGATCGACTGGGACATCAAACAGGGGATCAACGTCCTCTGGAAAGCCGCGCTGCCCAAACACGGGATGAGTTCCCCGGTGGTCTGGGGAGACCGGTTGTTCTTGACTGGAGCCGATGCGTCGACCCGGCAGGTTTACTGCTACCACGCCGACACTGGGAAACTCTTGTGGCGGCACGACGTGAGCAACCTGCCCGGGGCGCCCGACGCCCCGCTACCAAGGGTACTGGAAGAAACCGGGTATGCGGCTCCGACCGCGGCGACCGATGGCCAACACGTAGCAGCCATCTTCGGTACTGGCGAGCTTGTCTGTCTGAACACCAACGGGGAACGTGTTTGGGCGAAGCACCTTGGGGTTCCCGAGAACGGCTACGGGCATGCCTCCTCGCTGATCCTTCATAGCGACACGCTCTTCGTCCAATACGACCAGGAGGGGAAGGATTCGGCCCTGTACGCGTTCGCCCTGGCCTCCGGCGAGCTTGCCTGGCGGGTGAAACGCGGCGTTGTTTCGTGGGCATCGCCGATCCTGGTCGACAACCAAGGGCAGACGGAGCTCATCCTGGCCAACAGCAAGGCTGTCGACGGCTATGACCCGAAGACCGGCAAGCTGCTCTGGCACGTGGGTTGTCTCGGCGGGGAAGTCGCCCCGTCGGCCGCTTACTCGGATGGGGTCGTGTTCGTCGCCGCCGAGAACGCCTCGGCGACGGCCATCGACATCCGCGACCACGGTTCGGAGCCAAAAATCCTCTGGCAATGGGCCGACGCCTTGCCCGATGCCGCCAGCCCCCTGGCCGAAGGAGAGTATCTGATCGTGCCGACCGCGTTCGGGGTGGTCACCTGCCTGGCGGCGAAAACCGGAAAAGTTGTTTGGGAACAGGAGTTCGACGAGGGCTTTTATAGCTCACCGGTGCTGGTAAAGGACCGCGTCTATCTCATCGACCTCTCCGGTAAACTACACATATTCAAACTTGATCGCAGATTTCAACTCCTCGGGGCTCCTGAGATCGGGGAACAAGCCTACGCGACTCCAGCGATCGCCGGTGACCGGATCTATCTGCGCGGTGTGAGGCACCTGTTCTGTATCGCCAAGCAGCAAAAATGAAGGAGGATGCCCGACCGGGCGCGCCCTGAGTCGACGACGGGCGTGCTCAGCCGCCGGCGCGTCCCGTCGGTCTTGCGTCGACCCAGAGCGTGCGGCCTCAGCCCGTCCATCCGAGCGGCGGGTGGGAACCCAAGGGTGTTCGGCACGATGATTGCTGGTGGAGATTCTCCGCGCTTTTCAACGGCTTCGCAGGGTTGCCGGCTGGGTAGCACGCTCGGAGTCGGCGACGGGCGTGGGAAACGCCCACGCCTTCCAAACCTCCGGGTGTTCCCCCTGCAGCGGCGAAGGCGTTCCCGCCGCCATCCGGACTCTCCGCGTGCGGACATCCAAGGGCATGCTCCGCAACCCGGGCATTGCCATGCCTCCCACGCAACGGGCGTTTCCCACGCCCGTCGCCGACTCCGAGCGTGCCACCCGGACCGCAGCAACTTTCGTGCCGAACACCCTTGGGTAGGAGCCCGCCGCTCGGAAAAGGCATGTAGGACGTCTCGTTGCACGCAGACCATACCGTTAACACACTCAGGTCGACCCGACCGGGCCTGACTAGGCCGCCCGCACTGCACTCGTCCGGTCACCACGAAGGGACTCCAGGATCCCTTCGGCGGCCCGGTCGCAGGCGCCCGGTTGACACACTTCCGCACGCAGTTGCTTGAGTTGATCGATGACACCCTCGCGTTCCTCGGGCCGTTCCAGCCAACGGACGGCTTGTACCGCGATCGGGGTCGACTGATCGTGGTCAGTTAGGAATTCCGGGTAGATCTCCGCATCGGCCAGCAGGTTGACCAGCGTTATGTAGCGACAACGCTTTAACAGCCGGGCCATGCGCAGGCCAATCGGTCCGACCTTGTAGACGATGATCGCGGGTTTGAGATGATACAACAGCTCTAAACTTACCGATCCGGAAACTGAAATACACAGATGGGCCAGTTCGATCACCTCAGGCGTTTTGCCGATGTGAATCACAACGGGCAAGTTGATGGTGGCACACATCTCGCGGGCGATGCCCGCCTGTTCGTCATTGAAGGCCGCGATGAAGAAGCGCGTATCGGGCCGCTGGGCATGGATCTTTTCCGCGGCTTTGAGGATCATCGGCAAGTTGGTCTTCACCTCCTGTCGACGGGAGCCGGGCAAAAGACCGATGATGGGGCCTGCAGACTCCCCCTGACCGGCCAGGAAGGTGGCATCGAGTTGTCGCTGACTGGTTTCATCGAAGTAAGGGTGGCCGACGAACTCGGCATCGACGCCTCGGGCGGCATACCAGGCCGGTTCGAATGGAAGGGTACAGAATACGCGATCGACGTCACGACGTACCTTGGCCACTCGACCTGGATTCCACGCCCACAGTTGGGGCGGCACAAAATAGTACACGGGGATCCCGATCCGCTTGGCCCGACGAATGAGTTGAAAATGGAAGCCTGGAAAGTCAATGACCACCAGGGCATCAGGACGCTCATCCTGAAAATACTGACGCGATTGTCGGAGCAGACGCAAAAAGAAAGGTAAATACCAGAGTGTCTTGAAAAACCACATGACAGCCAAGCGACACAGCGGATAGAGCAGCCTACAACCAGCCTGCTGCATCCGCTCACCGCCAAAGCCGACCAGGCGAAGGTTGGGCTCACGCCGCTTGAGCGCCTGGATCAGGTTTGCGCCATGCAGGTCGCCACTCGGCTCCCCCGCACTCAGAAACAGGTGCATGATGGGCATCCTTGCCGTCCAAAGTGTAGGGGCGATTAATCGGGCGTGGAATTGCTAGTCTCCGACGCCGCCTTGCCAGGCAAGGCGGATGGCTCAGCGACCTTGCGATAACCGAGCGAGTAAAGGATCTCCAGCACCTCACTCCAGGTCGGAAACGGTCGACGGTTCTCGCGTTTGTACCGCTCGATCGCTTTCATGAATTCCGTTTCATCTTCACTATAATCCCGCTCACAGGTCGTCGGGTCGATCAATCGACGACGTTCACTGGTGCGGCGTTTCTCGGCAGCATTGTTGGCGCGGCGACGATCCACGGCGACCGGGATATTCCGCTTGCGACGATCTTCCATAGAGTTACCGATAGCTGTACCGGAGGTCGAGGTAAAGTCCGAGTCTCTAACGGGGGAATCCATCCCGGTCAGCTGAGCGGCGCTGGCCATGTGAGAACTTGCCAAGCAACCCTGGCGCCCTCATCGCATGCATCTCGATCAGTCCGAGCCATCGATGATCGGCGAAGGGTTGGCTCGTGGGCCGCCGCTAATTGTTCGCCTCTCAAGCCTAACCCACGTCCAGGCCGTGTCAATTCCAATCCCTTGGCCGGATGCGCGGATCGCTGGGGTTTTTTCTGTTCGCGCATCGTTTCTCTACTTTCCAGCATAATCATGCGTTCGCCAAACAATCTTCTGGTCTGGCAAGGGTTTTGCTGAATCAAGGGAGTGAAGATTGGCTTGGCTTGCTTGCCCAGCCTGCTTACGATGCTCCACAGGAAGTCGTTCGCCGACGGCCCTGCCAACGATGGACCGGAGCCCCTTGATGAGCTACCTGAACGATCTCAATCTGATCCGTGTGTTCGGATTCTATTTGCTGATCATGTTCCTGGCCAGTATGCTTCGCCGCTACCGACTCTATCATATGGTCGGCGAAATGATCGCATCGATGCCAAAACGTTGGCCCAAACTGCTCGAGGTCATCAAGCAACAACGGCTGGTATTTCTCACCGGGGCCACCCTGTGGCCGACTCTGGTCATGCTCGTCGTGACCGTCCTGTACATGATTTCCTCACGGCTGATCTTTCCTCAGGCGGATGTGCGGCTCGACGACATTCTTGACTTCTGGTGGCTGCCACTCGCTCTGGGCATTCCAGGCGGCATGATGCTCGCCCTGGATCTGTATGGCATCATCCAGTCGAGTTGGTTCGACCGCTCCGCCTCCGAGCAATATTTGGATGAGGCGGAATACTGGCTCCGTTCGTGGAAAGCGCCGGTCGTGAAAATCGTGACCTTGGGATATATCAATCCGCGGCGTATGGTCGCCGATGAGGTGTACAAAGCCCTGCTTGAGGCGCGCTCAAGCCTTCACTACAACTTGTGGTGGATCACCGTGCAGATGAGTCTGCGCATCTCGTTCGGTTTGGCTCTGTGGTCGGTCTGGGCTTTTCATCCAGGCATCTAACATCCCGAAGCCACGCGTCTCGCAGCTGCGTAGCCGACACCTGCCCCCCCTTGGTCAATTCCGTTCTTCAAATTGCGGATTTTCTTCAAACTCAAGTTCAATCTTAAGAGTCTTGAGCACTTGTTCCGTCAGCTGCTCGCGTTCGGCGGGCATCGCGTGGTCAGTAAGCAGAGAATCCTGGGTAAACGAGGTGCTCGAAGAGTTGGCAAACACGCGATAGAAGTCCGACTCGGTCAGGGGCTGTTCGCCGACGATGGTCGCGACATAGTAGTGGTCCTTGGGCCGGTCGTGGACGATGACCGTAGCGTTGGCCGGTTGAGCGCGGAGACTGAACAACCCTTGCGTCTCGGGTTTTTCAGGGTCATAGAGGAAATTCGCGGTTGGAAAAGCGATGGTTCCGGCGGGGATTTCGGGGGTCCGATAGCTGGCCGGAGCACCAGGTTGCAAGCTGGCCTGGCGGATCAGGCGATTCATCTGCTTGAGTTCAAGATATTTTGTATTCTCAGACTTGGCGAAATCCATGAGCGATGCCCGGTTCCCGCCGATGTTTTTGGCTTGGAGCTTTTTGGCCAGATCGTTGGCCGCGGTTTCCGCCAGTTTTCGCGCCTGCTGCCGTCGCCAGGCTTGCACGACCTCGGCACGAATCGCAGCAAAATCCTGGACACGCGGGGACTTCTCTTCGGTCACCCAAGCCAAGTAATAGGTCTCGCCGAGTTCGAGGTTGGCCGGGGGGAAATTGCCATTGGGATACCACAGCGCTTGATGACGCTTCGCATCGGGGTTCTGTTCAAAAAAGAAATCCCCAAACTTCGGAGGCTCCGGCAGCCCAGCATGCACCCCTGCAGACGCCGTCTGCGCAAGCGGTGCCAAACCAGGATCCTCGGCAATATCGAAACGCGAACGTAGCTGTTCGGACTCTCCTGTGCGGAACCCACGTGCTTCACTGAATTCCTGTAAGTATTGATTGGCCTCCTGACGGCGGTTGGGGCCCGTCGCAACTTCGCTTAGACGTTGGCGAAACCTTTCCAGGTCGGCCTTGAACAGATTTTCGATCCATTCCGACTCTAGCTCAGCAACCACTTGGGGCCGAAAAGCCGCGCGCGGCAGCGGCTCGGGCAGCGCGACCACCGTCGGTATCGCGGCGATCCATGGGCCGGCCGGGTTGAACCCCGCCAGCAGTCCTGGGATGCCCAATCGGACGCGGTCGGTGAGCTCCGCCTGCACCGCATAGGTCCAGGCGTTGGCCGCCACGGAGGCCAATGGGGCCTCCGAACTCACTGCGCCCGCGAAACTTGCAAACAGCGCGGCCACGGTGCGCGGATCATACACACTCGAATCGTGGACGATCGGCGTCAGTGCATCGCTCCATGGAAAACGCGCTTGTTGCACCAGATAGCGATCATACTCGGCTTGCACGCGTTGCCCGATGAGGGCATCGGCGAACTGCATCGGGGCCACCAGGTGAACCGCAGGCGCAACGAAGCCGCCCCCCGTCGACAAAGGCACACCGCCCAGGGTGGCAAAAGTTTCCAGGACCAGCGGCACCGCTTGCTTATACAGATCTGGACGTAATACGGCTCCAAGCCACTGCACTTTGATCTGACGGGGTTGTTTGAAGCCTGGGTCTGCCGAGCCAGTCTGGGGCTCCTCGCGTTTGTGCTTATTCCATAGTGCTTTGAGTTGCTCATCCGTAGGCTGCTCGCTGACTTTGTCGACGTAATCGGCCGTATCAATCTGCAACAGACCAAAATCGTACGGCGTACAATTCTCGCGGTAATATTCCCAGAACTCACGTGGCGTCACATAGTCGGGTGTGGCCGTGCGTGTGCGATTGGTGAACCCTTCGCCGAGAAGCGATGTCTGAACCATGCGGACGCGGAACTCATTCCCCAGGGCCTCGCGGAGCAAAGCAGCATCCAGTCCGCGATAGCGTTGCATCAGTATCTGCTCAATACGGCCGTATTCGGCCCCAGTCAGCACACCGAAAGTCTCGCGGCTTACTTGGTCGCCAATTTGCTCCGCTTGCATTACGATGCCCATTTGCTCGGCCTTGGCCAGGTAAAGAGCAAATTCAAGAATCTGTTCATCGGTTGGCGAGTCGGTGAAGGGCATGTTGGTGAAATACAGGGACGGATTGCTGGCAAAGGCGAGTTGTTCGAGATCCCGATTAAGGACTTGAATGAGATCACGAACCACTTGAAACTGCGTTGAGTTGGGCTCGGCGTCGCGGATGAGGTCCTGGAAGATCGAGGGAAAACGCTGATACAGCTGCAGTTGTTGCTGATACTGCTGATAGGCATTAAAATATGAATTTATATCTGTTTGTGGGTTAACCTGCTCCATCTGCCGTCGACTGACGATCATGGGTTCGACACGGGCGCGAATCTCGGGCTCTAGATCGGCAAGCTGGCCTTGAAGTTTCTCCAAGATGGCTCTCTGCGCATCCCCGGTTGCAAAGGTCATAAACTGATTGGCTACGACCCGTTGCAGCTTGAGACGCTGAAGCTCCCCGGTCGAGAGCTCCTTGCCATTGATGCGCGCGGCCCAAGATCCTCCCGCCGGGGAGCCGCCGATCCAAGCGGAAACTTGGTCAAAGAAGTCGCCACCACCGCCGATTCCCGCCGAAAGTACGAAGGTGAACATACACAGAATGGCGAGGGCCACAAATAATACCTTGTTGTACTTTCGGAAGGACTCAAACGGATTGAAGGCCATGGTTGATCCTCAACTGCGGGACGTCGGCAGGGTCCATGCGAGCAACCGGGGACTTGACAGCTCTAGAGACGATGTACTATGGGTGATTGATCAAATCCCGCATCTCGAGGTGGATTGTAATCGAATCGGGACGCCGTACAAGCGCAACAGGGAGTAACCGTGCCTGCACGTAAAAAGCCCACCACGGAGGAGACCAGCCCCAAGGCTGCGGCCCCGAACTCAACCAGTGTCGCCAAAGGAACGGGCCGCGG
>CAYPIE010000029.1:0-47801 GCA_964410665.1 uncultured Alcaligenaceae bacterium | reverse complement strand
AAGTCCGCCGCCAGTGCGCAAGCCGCTTCGGTCAACGGGTCCGCGGCTGGCTCGAGCCAGGATCTGGTCATTGTGGAATCGCCCGCCAAGGCCAAGACCATCAACAAATATTTGGGCCCTGGCTTCCGGGTCCTGGCCAGCTACGGCCACGTCCGCGACCTGGCTGAGCGTAAACTCAAAAATGAAGAGATCGCCGGCGTCGACATCGCCGGCGGCTGGCAGGCCCGCTATCTGGTCGCCGAGAACAAAGACAAGAAAGCCAGGCCCGGTGGCAAGGGGGGGAACCGCCGCAGCCCAAAGGACATCCTGGCCGAATTGAAAAAAGAAGCCGACCGCGCCAACCGTGTCTTCCTGGCCTCCGACCCCGACCGGGAGGGCGAGGCGATCGCCTGGCACATCGCCGATGAACTGCGCCTCGATGATGCCCGGACCTTTCGCATCACCTTCAACGAGATCACCAAGTCGGCCGTACAGCGAGCCTTGGCCCAGCCGAGCAAGATCCACATGGATCGTGTCAAAGCTCAGGAAGCGCGGCGAATTCTGGACCGTGTGGTCGGCTTCCCGCTGAGCAAGCTGCTGCAAAGCAAGGTGACCCACGGCCTCAGCGCTGGCCGGGTCCAGTCCGTGGCGGTGCGACTCGTGGTCGAACGCGAGTACGAGATTGAGCAATTTCAAACGGAAGAGTATTGGAAGGTCATCGCCCTGCTCGCTCCCGAAGGCCAGGTGAGCAACTATGTGCCTGACCCCGCCCGAGCCAAGCTTTATGCCAAGAAGAAACCGGGAGACCAGGACAACGACACCCCCGCGAAAGAAGAACTAACTCCGGATCCGGAGCGTGAGGAACTCGAGTCCGAAGAAGGCGACAAGGAGGCAAAGCCCGAGGAGACCGGCAAAACCAACAAGGAGAGCCTGGGGCTGCCCGAGGTCCCCTCGGGTGCGTTTCTAGCCGAACTGGTAAAGTGGGACGGCCAGGACTTCAAGGCCGGCAACGAGGCGGCCGTCGAGGGGTTCCTGACCGCCTTGCAGACCGCCCAGTTCACCATCACCAAGATCGAGCAGAAAGACCGCAACGAGCGGCCCCAGCCCCC
This sequence comes from uncultured Alcaligenaceae bacterium, assembly GCA_964410665.1. GTDB lineage: Bacteria > Planctomycetota > Planctomycetia > Gemmatales > Gemmataceae > CAYPIE01. Next base: position 46,713 of record CAYPIE010000029.1, on the reverse strand, counting down.
GTTTATCACCAGTACTCTGCAACAGCAGGCTAACATTCGCTTGCGCTTTTCGACCGTCAAAACCATGCAGACCGCCCAAAAACTCTACGAGGGGGTGGAGCTGGGCTCTGAAGGCTCGATCGCGCTGATCACTTATATGCGAACGGACAGCACGCGGGTCTCGGATGATGCCCTCAAAGCGGTGCGTCAGCACATCGACACCCAGCATGGCAGCCATTATCTGCCTGCCAAGCCACACACCTACGCTTCTGGCAAAACTGCCCAGGAAGCCCACGAGGCGATTCGTCCCACCGATCTAGTCTACACCCCCGACCGTGTACAGCCGTATCTGGACGCGGACCAACTCCGACTGTACACCCTGATTTATAACCGCTTTGTGGCCAGTCAGATGGCTCCGGCGGTGTTTGCCGTGACCAACGTCGAAGTCACGGCGGACAAAGGGACCTTCAAGGCCCAGGGAAAGATCGAGAAGTTTGATGGCTACCGCAAGGTGATGCCACCGGCCGGTAAGCAGGAGGATGTCATCCTGCCCCCGTTGGCCGAGCAACAGCCGTTAGACAAGCTCGACCTGGTCGCTAGCCAGCACTTCACCCAGCCGCCGCCGCGCTACAACGAGGCGTCGCTGGTCAAAGCAATGGAGAAGGCGGGCATCGGCCGGCCGAGCACTTACGCATCGATTATTAATGTAATTCAACTACGCAAGTACGTTGAACAGATACAGCGCCGCTTCCACGCCACCCCTCTGGGCAAGAAGGTCACTGGCCTCTTGATGAATCACTTCCCGCGGGTCATGGACGTCGACTTTACCAGCCAGCTGGAGGAGGACCTTGACCAGATCGAAACCGGCAAGACACACTACGAGCAGGTCCTCAACGGCTTTTGGGATCCCTTCAAGATGGCCCTGGCCGAAGCCCAGGAAAAGATGGAGAACCTGTCGGGGGTCGAGACCGGCGAGACCTGCCCCCGCTGCGGCCAACACCCACTGGTCAAGCGGATTAGCCGCAAGACCGGCAACGAGTTCATCGGCTGCGCCGACTACAAGAACTGCAAGTACATCCAGCGGCCCGAGGGCGAGCCGGAGCCCGAAGTCACCGAACACGTCTGCCCCAACTGCGGCAAGCCGATGCTTAAACGCGAGGGCAAAAAGGGCACCTTCCTCGGCTGCTCCGGCTACCCCGAGTGCAAGGTGATCATGAATATTGGCGAGGACGGGCAACCGGTCCTGGCCGCTCAGCCGACCGAACACAAGTGCCCCAAGTGCGGCTTGCCGATGCTCTTGCGCGATGGTCGACGCGGCAAATTCCTGGCCTGCAGCGGCTACCCCAAGTGCCGCGGTGCCCTCAACGTCGACGAGCAGGGCAACCCGGTGGCCGAGGTCGACACCGGGGAGAAGTGCGAAAAGTGCAGCTCCGCCATGGTTATCCGCGACGGCCGACGCGGCCCATTCCTTGCCTGTAGTGGCTACCCCAAGTGCCGTAACTCCAAACCCTTGACCCCCGAGCTCAAGGAAAAACTCAAAGACCAGTTGCCCGCGACAACCGAGAAAAAACCTGCTGCACCTCGCATCGAGGTCCACGAATCCTGTCCCGAATGTGAGGCGCCGACGATGGTCTTACGCAAGGGGCCCGGCGGCCGGTTTTTCCTCGGCTGCACCCGCTACCCCAAATGTAAGGGCAGCCGCAAGGGGACGCCAGAGCTGCTCGAGAAGCTGGCTAAGGAAGGATCGCCCGAGCTGCAAGAGCAGCTGCGTGCGGCCGGCGTCGGCTCGTGAATCACCTCGGTCAGCATCTGCCTGCGTGTCGGGTTGGGCCTCGGACCGCGGTCCGAGGCTGGCAGACAATCCTGGGCCGTCTGGCAGTGCAGCCTAACCACGACGGGCTCACACCCGCCCCCTAACAAACGATCAGTTGTTGTGACGAACACGCAACACACAACACCGTCGGGTCCGTCCTTCGCCGATCCGCCCGGGCTCAGCCATGCTCGAGCACCCACAGCAGAGCGGTACGTAACAGCTCGGCCCCGCCGTTGAGATGCAGCTTGGCGCGAATGCGATCTCGGTAGGTCTCCGCGGTCTTGGGACTGATGTGTAAAGCCTTGGCAATCTCCGTGATCGATCGACCCTGACCAAGCCGACGAAACACATCCAGCTCGCGTTCGGACAGGGTATGGATCGGCGAGTCACTATCGGGAAAGCCACCGATGGCCCCGCGAAGTAACCGTTCGGTCATGGTCTCACTCAAGGCCAATTTCCCATCGCGGACATGGCGTAAGGCCTCGATCAGCCGTTCGGTCGGCTCCGCCTTATTGACATAGCCTAAAGCGCCCGCGCGCAGTGCACGTTCGCCATAAAGCGACTCATCGTACATCGACCACACAACCACTTGAACTTCGGGATGCTTCACCTTTAGCCGTTTGATCAGGTCGATGCCGTTGCCGTCGGTGAGGGCTACGTCAATAATGGCCAGTTCGGGCGTGACCTCGCCGAGCAGCTTCAGTGCCGAGGCGATGTCCTCGGCCTCAGCGCAGACTTCGAACTCGGGTTCGGCTTGGAGCCGGGTCGATAACCCCTCACGCACGATCGGGTGATCATCGACGATCATCACCCGAGACGGTCGCGGTCTGGGTTGCTCCATCTCCATGGTTAAACTCCTCCGGGATGTAACAGCTTACCACGGTCCCTCCCAACTCCGAAGAGGTCACACTCAGCTGACCGCCGATCAGACCGGCGCGATATTTCATCAAGTGGAGGCCCATCCCGCCCGGCTTGGCCTCCTCCGCCGCCAAGCCCACCCCATCGTCCTGGATGCTAAACACCTTGACCCCACCGGCGTCCCGAAAGGAGATGGAGATGTTCTTGGCCCGGGCATGCTTGAGGGCGTTACTGACCGCCTCCTGGGCGATGCGGTACAGGTGGGTGGCCGCGGTGTTGTTCGTCATCGAGATCGGCTCGGGGCAATCGAAGCAGCACTCGACCAGCCCCAGGCTGCTGACGTGGTCGGCCAGCGACTGTACCGCGACCATGAAGCCATTGGCGTCGACCTCTACCGGGATCAGGCCACGTGACAAGGCCCGGACCTGGTTGAGTGTCTCCCGCAGCTGGATGGCGATCTTTTCGGCCAGCAGCGGGTTCGGCCCAGCTTCCCCGCGTAGCGAATTCGCCAGCCGCTCGCTGAGCAGGCAAGTCCCCAACAGCGCTTGGCCTACGCTATCATGCAACTCCTGACCGGTTTTGCGTTGCTCTTGCGTCACCACCTCCAGGACATGACGCTCCACGTTACGCCGCAAGCTGATGTCGCGCAAGATGCCAATGAACTGCACCCCGGACTGGGTCTCTACCTCAGTGACGCTAAGCTCCAGCGGGCAGGTCGAGCCGTCCTTGCGGCGGCCGAGCACCTCGCGGCCGATGCCAATGATCTTCTTCACCCCGGTATCGAGATAGCACTGGATATAGCCGTCATGCCGCTGGCGGTATGGGGCTGGCATGAGCATGGAGACGTTCTGGCCGTACACCTCTTGTGCGGTGTAGCCGAAGATGCGTTCGGCCGCGGGGTTAAATGCCTGAATTACTCCTTGTGCGCTGATACTGATGATCGCCTCGTCGGCGATCTCGATGATCCCGGCCAGCCTCTTGCCCTGTTCGCGGAGCAAACGCCGGGACATCTGGTAACGGTCCTGAGTCTGCTTCTCCGCAGTGATGTCCAGCATCACCCCGATCACGCGCGACACCTGCCCGGGCTGGAAGCTTGGCACCAGTTGTCCACGGCAACGCAGATAGATCCACTTCCCCTGCCGATGCTTCGCCTTCAACTCCAGGTAGTAGTCGGCCGACTTGCCCGCGAGGAAGGAGCCGTAGTGGGCCTCCAGTGGCTGGCGGTAGTCCGGGTCGACTTGCTCGAGTAGCCAGGGGAAAAACGCCTGCTCTTTGGGTACCTCATCGTCCCGGTAGCCGAGTAACTCGAGCCAGAACGGGCGAAAGAAGCCGCACGCCCCCTCGGCACTCTCGATGTTTCGAACCGTGGCATTGTGCACTTCGACCGCCAAGGCCAGTCGGTTGACGTGCTCGTCAGGCTGGTAACGACTGCGGCTATGGGCGTGCCATTGGCTCAACAGGATCGCGCTCATCCCGATGGCAACACCAATCAACAAGCTCCAGCAAGGAACGCGATTCACCAGGCTCATGCCACCGATACCGACCAGCAGCACCACAAGTGCCACGCTTGTCGTATTGAGAACCCTTCGCAGTGTGTTCATGGCGGATCTCGAACTAGGACCACCCCGGCTAGACCACCGCTCGCCGTCCGGCTCACGCTCGCGTCGTTGGCCGACCATTTGCGTTGCACGTGAACGATGCCACCACGATGCTTCGCCGGACCAACAGACTCGGAAAGCCCGTTCCGACCAGAGTTTGACCAACTGCAGAAGGGGCGTATGCCAAATAGAGCTTTCTTCTAGTGTAAAACAGCGTGACCAGCTTGTCCTCCTTTCGCGAACCGCATTGTGTAGGGAAAAACCGGATTCAGAGTGGGTCCATTCACCCGACAAAAAGGCTCGCTTCCTTCCTGACAGCGGCCTCGCCCCTTGAGTGTTAGGATGCGAACATCCCCATTAACCCGAAGGAAATGCCCTACGGTGTGCGAAGACACACCTGGCGAACCAGAGGATCGCGTGGATGAAGTCAAAACTCTTGATTGCCGAAACCGATGACCGCCTGGCCGAGGGACTGCGACAGCTCCTGTGGCATGAGGGCTTCCTGGTCGTGCAGGTGGACAACGCCTTGCAGTGCCTCGAAGAGCTGGACCTGTTTCAACCCGACGTTCTGGTCCTGAACCTCAATCTCCCTTGGGGCGGCGGCGACGGCGTCCTCGACTGCCTGCGGCAAGACCCCTGGCAGTGGAGCCATCTCAAGGTCATCACCATCGGGCCAAGTGCCCCCTCCACTGGCCTGCACTTCCATGAAGCAAGCATTATGGTAGCGCGTGCCTTTCTCGAAACACCCTCGGCTTGTGAGCTGGCCCTGGCGGTGCAAATGTTGACGCGCCGGCTTCCACTCTACGAGGCCCGTCCAACGAATCTCCCCAAAGCAGTGGCGAGATCCTAGGACCACTGCTTGCCGGCAAGCTGCAAATACTTAGCTTCATATATAGACATTGTATCGTAGGATGTTGCATCGGTCGCCGGGAGTCTACTCAAGTCCATCCTTGGTTCTTCGGTAGCCACCCGGCAGTGCTTGGGACCGTGACAAGCCGCGAAGGGCACGTGGACGCAGATCAAGGCGATCCGCAATTGCCACTCTGATCAGACCGCGACCATCGGTTATCCCGACCTCCGTACGTCTTGGGCGATGAATCGCAGGGAAGGCAGCCTGCGACCAACCGCGAAGGGCCCCGTCCGCGACGGTTGCAAGCTTTCGCTGAATGAGCCGATTGTCTGCCTGCGACCAGCGATTGCAGACGAGCGGTTTGTCAGGCCTTCCCTGACAAACAGATCCGTATTTCCCCGACTGTTTACCAGAGCACACGGTGCTACATTGACCCTAGCGTGAACTCGCCTTTTCCCTGGTTTCCCGGAGGGATCGACCATGAGTAGCTTGGTTCCCATGACCACGGACGAACGCGGCTTGTTCAGTGACTTTCGTCAAGAGATGGACCGCATCTTTCAGCGCTTCCTCGGGTTGCCCGCCGAGGGCAACGGACAACGTTCGCTGGCGACCTGGGCCCCGCGGGTCGATGTCGAAGAAACCGACGACGCACTGCTCGTCAAGGCAGATCTACCGGGCATCCGGCCCGAGGATGTCGAGATCTCGGTAGCCGATGGCATGCTCGTCGTTAAAGGTGAACGTCAGGAAGAACGTAAGGAAGAGAAGAAAGACGTCCACCGCATTGAACGGTTCCATGGTCGCTTTTATCGCCAGGTTCCCTTGCCCACCGGAGTCGATGCCGAGAAGGTTCGCGCCACTTGTGCCGATGGCGTCGTCACCGTGAGCATTCCGAAAATGCCCGAGAAGCAACCCCGGCGAATTCCGGTGACCGCATCGAAGTAGCCCTGAGAAACCATGTGTGGCGGCGCTGTTTGTCTCCCCTGAGTCCTCTCCCCTGAAAGCCGTCACACATGGAAAGCCCCGCCATTGGGTTGCTATCCAATGGCGGGGCCATCGACCAACGTCGGTTCAGTTCATACAGCAACAACGATTGCACCCGTTCTGGCTCCCACAAGGCCCATCGAGACCGCAGGCACCTTTGAGGCAAGAGGGGGCTGCAGCGTTCGTTTCACTGCAGGTCGCTCGCCCCTCACAAGCGAGCAGCACCAGGACACAACACTCAGGCGCCGCACGGACAGCACCCCAACAAACTCGTCCCGCTGGCTCAGCAATCCCGACCACAACCGTGGCTGACGGCCCACTCAGAGGTCGGCGTCCAGGTGCACATCGGGTTGGCCGAGACCAAAGCCAGGGGGCCAACTTTATAACAATAATTATAAATAAAACGATGTAATGACACCGGAACGGACGATGCAAGGTCAAGAGAGGCGATTTGCGAGAAAGTCCCAGGCAGTGCTTGGCCGCTTCCCTACAATGAAGCAAGCAGTAAGGGACGCGCCCCACACGTGAAGGCAAGGGAAGGTCATGTGTCTGCTGGCAGTTTTATTTCGGGTGACCGCGGATGCGCACTTAATTGTTGGCGCCAACCGCGAAGAGTCCTATGCCCGCGGGGGCACGGTGCCGGAGCTGCAAGCTGGGGAACCGGCGTTTGTCGCAGGCCGCGACCCGGTTGCCGGCGGCACTTGGCTGGGGGTCAATGCCTGCGGGCTGGTGGTCGCCGTCACCAACCGACCACGTATGCTGCCTACCCAGCCGAGGCGGAGCCGCGGCCTGCTGGTCCGCGACCTTTTGGCCTGTCGCTCGGCCAACGAGGCCATGGAGCAGGCCGGCCAGCAAATCCAGCCGGACCGCTATGCCGGCTGCAACCTGCTCTGTGCCGACCGCAACGGCGTCTATGTCATCCGCGCCGGCGACTGGCTCCGCATCCAGGCGCTACCCCCCGGGGTCCACGTGCTGTCCACCGGCGAGGTCAACCAAGTGGGCGACCCACGTGTCGAGTTTGCCCTGGAGCGGCTACGCAACCGCCAGTTCGACGACAGCGAGGACGCTGTGGCCAGCCTACGCCGGCTTTGCGCGCACACCGCTCCCGAACCGGCGATCGTCCACCATGGCACCAGCAGCGGCACCGTCTCCAGCACGGTGCTGGCCCTGCGCGAGCCGATGCAGCGCAGTACTCTCTACCACGCGCAGGGTTCACCGGACAAGGCGCCTTATCATGACCTGTCGACCCTGATGCTTCAGTTGGCCAAGAAAGGCTGCCGGCCCGCATGACCCCGCATCGCATCCGCTTGCTCGGCCCCTGGGAAGCCCAACCGCTTGAGGGCTGGGACGAGCCCAGCCAGCTGTGGCTGGCTCAGGCACCTGGCCCGAGCCGCGTCGCGTTACCCTCGACCTGGGATGCCTATGGCTGGCGCGGCTTCACCGGCGGCGTGGTCCGCTACCGCCGCCGCTTCGGTCAGCCACGTACCCTCGAAGCCCACGAACAGGTCTGGCTGTGCGGCGACCAAGTCCTCGGTGCGGTCACCGTCCGCCTCAACGACACCGTTATCGCCGGGCAACTGGCCGAAACAGCGGCGATTGCCATCGATATCACCGCCGCCCTCCAGCCGCGGAATGTGCTGGAGTTGGACCTTGCCAGGGCCACGCCGGGCGGTATCCTAGGCTTGGTTCTGCTGGAGATTCGCGACTACCGGCAAGCCGGTGCAGCCCCTCCGAGATAGCTGGCCATGCGCAAGCCTGTGATTCTGATTACCGGAGCCAGTGGCGAGATCGGGCATGGCCTGATCACCCGACTGAGCGCGGAGACAGATCATAGCATCATTACGCTTGACTTGAATCCCCTGGCCCCGCATCTCCAGAACCGGGTCCGCCAGCAGTTCGTCGGCTCGATCCTCGACCCGCACCTGCTCGATCGCATCCTGGCCGAATACGAGATCGATAAGATCTTCCACCTGGCCGCGCTGTTGTCGACGCGCAGTGAATTCGCCCCGGTGACAGCCCACCGGGTGAACGTTGATGGCACCCTGGCCATGCTCGAGTTTGCCCAGCAACAGGGCGAGTCGCACGGCCGGCCGGTCATCTTCCTCTACCCCTCCTCGATCGCCGTGTATGGCTTGCCCGATCTGGTGGTCAAGCAGCAAGCCGGCCGGGTCAGCGAGGACCAGTACACCCAGCCGACCACCATCTACGGGTGCAACAAGCTTTACTGTGAGCAACTGGGCCGTTACTACGCCCGACACTACAAGCAGCTGGCCAGCGACACCCTCTCGGGCAAAGTCGACTTTCGCTGCCTACGCTTTCCCGGCCTGATCTCTGCAGCCACCATTCCCTCGGGCGGCACTTCCGATTTTGCCCCGGAGATGATCCATGCCGCAGCCCGGGGCCAAGCGTACGCTTGCTTTGTTCGTCCCGATACGCGCATTCCGTTTATGGCCATGCCCGATAGTGTCACGGCCCTGCTCAAGCTGGCCCACGCTCGCCGCGACCAGCTGAGTCGCACCGAGTACAATGTCGCCGCGTTCAACCCGTCGGCGGACGAGCTGCGCCTGCTGGTCAAGGCACGCTTTGCGGACGCGACGATTTCCACAGCGATCGACCCGAAGCGGCAGGGGATTGTCGATACCTGGCCGGCCGACGTCGATGACTCGGCCGCGCGTCGTGACTGGGGCTTCTCCCCACAGTATGATCTGACCGAAGCCTTCGATCAGTATTTACTGCCCGTGCTCCGGGGCAAGCAACCCCAGCACGTCCCCCCCGAGTGAGGAAGCCACCATGGAGAAGCAAGTCAGCCTTGCCTTCCCCACCCCGATCGGCAAATTTCGCATCCCCGAGGCGGCTGAGGTCAACACCCAGCTGCGGGCCGTCATCCTCGCCCGCGAGCAGGCCCAGTCCAGTCAAACCTATAGTAACGTCGGCGGCTGGCACTCGGCACAAGACTTGCTAACCTGGAAAGAACCGGTGATCACCACCCTGCGTGGCTGGATCCTCGAAGCGGTCAACCACATGATCGGTGCCACCGTGGAGATGGTCCGCAACACCATGGGCCTGCAGGCCCAGCCTGCCGGCAAGCTGCACGCCATCGCCTGGGCCAACGTGTCGCGGGACGGGCACTATCACAGCATCCACAACCACCCGCTGAGCGTCTGGTCGGGGGTCTACTACGTCGAGGTGGGCAAGCTGAGCAACGACCAGCCGGTCAACGGGGCCTTGGAGTTGCTCGACCCGCGGCCATACACCGAGATGGTCCCGGTCCCGGGCAACCCGTACGGGCAACGCGCCCTGATTCGCCCCGAGGTGGGGCTGATGGTGGTCTTCCCCGGCTGGCTGTACCACTTCGTCAACCCCTACCACGGCGAGGGTGAGCGGATCTCGATCAGCTTCAACGTCATGTCGGCCGGCTGACCCCGGCTCACTTCTTGACCTCGGCCTTGACCGGGCCCGGCCAGACCTTGGCCAGCGGGTAGCCGCCGCTGGGGGCACGATAGCTCAGCAAAATTCCATATTCTCGAACATAAAATCGTGGGTCCCCTCGGTCCTGCGGCAGGCTGTCCTCGATCAGCAGCAGCCACGCCCCCAGCGGCATCTTGCCTGCCTCTAGGGACAGTCCCCCCAGGCGGTCGTGGGCGCCCACCAGGCGGATACGCAGCTTCTCCTTGAGCGTTTTCGTCACCTGCTCGGATAGGTAGCTCAGTACATCCGGCGTGGCCACATTGTGCATGCCTTCACCGATCGCGATCGGCTGGTTGAGAGACTTGAGGACTCGCGCGATCATCGGGTTATGCATCGCCGGCCTGACGTCCCAGACGATGGCCCCCACACCGGCCATCGCCTTGGGCACTTGGTGGCAAGCCGTGCAGTTCAGGTTTTCCACGGCGTGCTGCCCGGTCCAGGCGGGACACTTCCGGGCTGCCCCAGCCGCATTCGACGTGTATTGGAACACACGGCCGGTTCCGAAGGGGCCGGCATCGTCGGAGCGTTTCACCAGCACTCGGTCGGCGGCCCCCGGAAGCCTCCGGGCCCCCTCCAAGCCGGGCAGGCTCTTGCCGCGCATGACATCGAGCCGCAGTCGTAGGATTTCGAGCTGGCTCTGAGTCTCTTTGAACTCGGTCTCAGCCTTGGTTAACTGAAGGTCTGAGACCATGGCCGTCTCCACCAGCTTCTTCAGGTGGCCAAGGTTTTTTTCCGCGAGCACCAGTTTCGCCTCAAGCTTCCGGATCTGGCCCTTGAGCTCGACCGCTCCCTGAAGCACGGTCATCCGGGCTTGTAGCAGGGTGGCCTCGGCCTCGCTCAGGTCGGCCGCGGCGACCTGCACCTCGGGGCTGAAGCGGAGGACCTTTTGCAGGAACGGTTCCGACTTCTTCTTCCCGTCCGCCGGCGTGGACTCGGCCTCGGGCTGAGCCACCTTCAGAGACTCAGGGATGCCCTTGCCCTGCAAAGCGTCCGACTGAAGCATCAGTCCTTCCAACTCTGCTCGAAGACTCACGACCGGGGCCCGGGCTTCGAGGATCGCCGCTCGGGACTGATCCGCCCTTTGCACGACCGCCAGCTGTTGCTCCGCTGCGTCCAGCTGACCCTCGAGTTTGCGCAGGTCGCTCCGCAAACTCAGCGCCTCGCGGATCACCTTGAACCGGACTTGCTGCAGGACCGCCCGGGCCTTGCGGAACTTGGCCTCGGCGACGCGCACCTCGGGGCTGAAGTGCAGCACGTCGTGCAACAGCGGGTCGATTGCCGCCTTTTCCGGAGACGGTTCGCCCTTCTTCTCTTCCTCGGCCGCTAGCGGACAGCCGAGCAGTCCGACCAGGGCCAGCAGCAACGACAGCATGACCAATCGATCAGTTCGCATAGGAAATCTCCTCCCGGCGATCCTCGCGCAAGGCCAGGAGCAGCCAGGTGTCGGTGGTCGAGGGGTTGGCCCCCTCAGTCGGTGAAGACAGGTCCAGATACGTCCGGTAGCAGCGGATGGCGTTTTCGTAGTCACGCTCAACCGTCAGGAAACGGTCGCCGGCCCGCCGGTACAGCTGGGCCATATCCGGCACGTCCGCTTGCTCGGCCAAGAGTTCCAGTTGATAGCCGCTCAGCGGCAACTGCTCCAGCGTCAACGGCGGGCCCTGCCGCGGCTTGGTCGCGGTCGGCTCCAACGCGGCAAGCGGGTCAGACGGGGCGACCGGCCGGTCGATGAGCCACCAGGCAGCCATGCCGGCGATAAACGAGCCGGCCAAAGCCAGGCCGCGCAGCACCCGCCCCTGCCAAATGCCCCAGCGGAGGCGGCGACAGGTTTGCGCACGCAACCGCTCACGGAGTCGTTCGCTGGCCGAGGCCTGGACGCCCGGCCGCAGCAGGGCATCGAGGTCGGGGTCGCTGTCGAAGCGGTTGTGCGACATGGAGTTAATCCTCGGCTGCATAAGCCTGGCGAAACGCCTGACGGGCGCGGCTCAACAACGACTCCACCGCCTTCAGGCTGTCGCCGCTGCGGCGGGCCATGCTGGCGACCGAGTCACCGTCCAGATACTTGGCCCGCAACGCCTGCTCGTAGTGCTCGGGCAAGGCAGCCAGGGCCCACATGACTCGCTCTTGCCGGCGGCAGGTTTCTGGGGCGTACCGTGGGTCGATGGGCTCCGCATCGATCGGCTGCCGCCGCTCCCGAGTAAGACGCCGCAAGCGGTTGCGTAGGACGTTGCTGGCAATCCCCTGCAGCCAGCGCAGAAAGCGGCCGCGGCCCGCGTCAAAATCGCGTAGCCGACGGACGGCAATCAGCCAGGTCTCCTGCAAGATTTCATCCGCCAGGTCACGGCGACCGCCGCAGCGCCAGACAATGTAGGCGTCCAGCCGGGCAAAAGCCGTTTCATAGAGAAGTTGCCAGGCCTGGGTGTCGCCAGCCAGGGCGGCGGCATGCAGACCCCGCTCATACCCGGGCAGCTCCTCAGCGGGCTGCACCGGGGCATCGGTCTCGTCCATCGCGATTGGCTGCATGACTGCTCCGCCTGATCCGTCCGCTCACGTCAGCAAACGATTGTCTCAGGCGGAGCCGATCCTTCGCCAGAAATGCGGCTCAGGTGGATTCCTCGGCCAACCACGCCTGGTAGGCCTCTTCCTGAAAGCCGACCATGAGCGTGTTGCCGCGGCGAAGAGTCGGGGCTCGTAAGTTCCCGGTCGGACCCAAGAGGTGCTGTAGTAGGGTCTCATCGTCGGGGCGTTGTTCGGTCAGATCAAACTCACTGACCTTCTTGCCCTTGATGACAATCAGCCGGCGGATGCCATCGAGTACCCCCAGGGCCTCATCGTGGCCATAACGCACCTTGTTGGCCGAGCAGGTTTCCTGGACGGTCACCGACGCGGCCTCGAGAAACCCACGAGATTTTTTGCAGGTCGCACAACCAGAACGATCATACATCCAATCAATTGTATTGTTCATATGTGAAAATTCCTTTTCTGAACTGACTTCCTTCACCTCACAGCGTACCTTCCATGCCGCAGAATCGGCGTCCGCGGAAGGGACTGCATCCCCTGGTAGTTTGATAAACGTTTTGCTGGGAGACCTTGTGGAAATCTTTGCCGAGCTTGCCTAGACTCCCAACGGGGCCTCTTCATTTGCCATCTTCTGTACCTTGATCTGCTTCGCCAGTTTCTAGCGAGGCTCCTTGGTAGAACTTGAATCCTCTTCCCTGATGGAGAACCACTGCGATGCCTTCGCAACCCTTGTCACGTCGTCCTCTGCGGATGGATACCCTGGAAAGCCGGATCAACCCGGTTGTTACCTCGAACGTCGCGGCCGGTGTCCTCGCCATTACCAGCGATGCCGACAGCGACAGTATTGCCATCACCACCGTTGGCGGCAACGTCCAGGTCAATGGCAATGACCCTGACAGCGGGGCAGCCGCCGCGAACACCATTACCGAGATCGCCATCGCCGGCGGGGACGGGGATGACACCATCGATTTGACCGGGGTTTCCCTCACCGACTTCACCACGCTGACCTCAATCCAAGCCGACGGCGAGGCAGACGCCGATCGCTTCCAGCTGGCGGGGGATTTGACGGGCACCCAGCTAACGACGCTAGCGCTTAGCGGCGGCATTGGCGCAGACGTGTTCGACGTCGATATCTCTGCCGGCGTGCCCATCCCGGACGCGGGCCTGGCCATCGACGGTGGCGACGACATCGACCAGGCCCTCCTTGGGGGAGGCAATGTCACCTCGGTCCGCTACGATGTCGGCAATGCCCTGATCGACATTGATGGTTTCTCGGTGACCTTCCCAAACCTGGAACAGGCCTTTGACAACCTGGGTGCCACCAACCGCACCTTCACCTTTACTGACAATGATGAGAACATTGTCACCGACCCCGACCAGCCCGCTGCAAGCGACGGCATCACCCGGGCATCCCTGGCCGGCACTGATGTGTTTGTCGAGTTCGTCACCCCCACCGGCGACCTGCTGGTCGAGCTCGGGGATGGGGATGACACCTTCACCTACAACGGCCTGGACACCGACCTGATCCCGTCGAGCATCACCGTCGACGGTGGCGACGGTACCGACCGGCTGCTGCTCGAGAACACGGGTCTGGGCAGCACCTTCGACTCGGTGGACTACAACTTCACCACCGGCGCCATTACCCTGGGCGCTGGTATCATCAATGTCGCGGTCAACGTTCCGGGCCTGGAGGAGTTTATCGATAACTTCACCGCGACCGATCGGACGTTCACCACCACCAACGGCAGCGAGAACGTGGTCACCGATCCTGGGGCCGACAATGGCCGGGTCAGCGTCACCCTGGATGGCACACCGATCCTGATCGACTTTGCCACCCCCGAGGGCAACCTGACCGTCAACCTGGCGGAAGGGGACGACACCTTCACCTACAACGGCCTAGACACCGACCTAACTCCGGACAACATCATCGTCAACGCTGGCATGGGTGTTGACCGGCTCATTCTCAATAATACGGCGTTGGGCAGCATCTTCGATACGGTCGACTACAACTTCACTACCGGCGCGATCACCCTGGGTGCGGATACGATCAGTGTCAGCGTTAGCGTGCCTGGTTTTGAAGAGTTCATCGACAACTTCAGCAGTACCGACCGCAGCTTCACCACCACCGACGGGGCGGAGAATGTGCTCACCGACATTGGCGATGTCGATGGTCGGGTCACGGTCACCCTGGAGGGTACGCCGATCCTGATCGAGTTCGGTACTCCGGAAGGGGATCTGGTGGTCAACCTGGGGGCTGGGGACGATAGCTTCACTTATAACGGTCTGGACACCGACCTGACCCCCACGAATATCACGGTCGACGGTGGCGATGGCACCGACCGCCTGATCCTGAACGACACGGTCTTGGGGAGTAGCTTCGATTCGGTGAATTATGACTTCACCGCCGGCGCTCTAACCTTGGGCGCGGATACCATTGGGGTGAGCGTAAACATCCCTGGGCTGGAAGAGTTCATCGACAATTTCACGGCCACCAACCGGAGTTTTACCACCACCGACGGGGCCGAGAATGTGGTCACCGCCATCGGTGATGACGATGGCCGAGTCACGGTCTCCCTGGTTGGGACGCCGATCCTGATCGAGTTTGCCACCCCTGAGGGTGACCTGGTGGTCAACCTGGGCGCTGGTGATGACACCTTCACCTACAATGGGCTGGACACCGACCTGACCCCCGCGAGCATCACGGTCGACGGCGGCGATGGCACCGACCGCCTGATCCTAAACAACACTGCGCTCGGGAACATCCTTGACTCGGTCGACTACAACTTCACCACCGGCGCCATCACCCTGGGCGCGGACACCATCAGTGTCGCGGTCAATGTCCCGGGTCTGGAAGAGTTCATCGACAACTTCACCGCCAGCGACCGCAGCTTCACCACCACCGACGGCGGTGAGAACGTGGTTACCGCCATTGGCGATGTCGACGGCCGAGTGAGCGTCACTCTGGCGAGCACGCCCATCCTCATCGACTTCACCACCCCCGAAGGTGACCTGACGGTCAACCTGGGGGCCGGGGATGACACCTTCACCTACAACGGCTTGAATACCGATCTGACGCCGATGAGCATCACGGTTGACGGGGGGGATGGCATCGATCGCCTGCTGCTCGAGAATACAGCATTGGGCAACACCGTAGATGCGGTGGACTACAACTTCATCAATGGAACCCTGAGTATCGATATCGAGAGCCAGGTCGTCGAGGTGAATGTCCCGAGCTTGGAAGAATTTGTCGATAACTTTACCGCCACTGACCGTCGCTTTACGACCACCAACGGTGCGGAGAATGTCGTGACCGCGGTCGGCGCGCTAGATGGCCGCGTCCAGGTCCTTCTCGACGGGACACCGATCTTGATCGAGTTTAGCACTCCCGTTGGCGACTTGCTGGTGGACCTCGGGGCCGGAGACGATACCTTCACCTACAACGGCTTGGACACCGACCTGACCCCAACCAACATCACCGTCGATGGCAACGAGGGACTCGACCGGATCGTGTTGAACAGTACGGGGGTGGGCAGCGAATTTGATGCGATCGCCTATGACTTTGCCGCAGCGATCGTCAGCCTGACCCTGGGAGCCGCCAGTGTCCCGGTCAATGTTCCTGGCCTCGAAGAGGTGGTCGACAATCTCACCGCTACCATGCGTGCGTTTAGCTATTCGGACGCCGCGGAAGTGGTGACGCTCTCGGGTGGCCCCTCCAGCGATGCCTTGTTGCAACTCCAAGTGGAAGGGTTACCTGGGTTTGTCGACTTTACAGCCCCGATCGACATGCTCGCCATCGATACTCTCGGAGGGGCGGATCGCCTGTTGTTCTCGGGTCTGGACACCGATGGGGGTATCCCGGCGACGATCAATCTGAACGCCGGCGATGGTGATGACAACGTCACCATTTCGGGTGGCCCAGAGCGGCTCCTGGATGGTGGCGCGGCTAGTCAGATCAACGTCAACGGTGCCGCGGGCAACGACCTGTTGGACGTACTGCCCCAGGAATTCGCTGGGGTCAACTATGATGGCGCGGACGGCAACGACACTCTCACCCTGACTCTGAATGGTGCCCTGGGCCAGACCATCGGAGATGGGAGCATCACCTTTACCAACCGTCAGCCGATCACCTTCACCAATGTCGAATCGATCCCAACCACCCCAGTGGACGCCACTGCCGATCAGAACGAAGTGTCGTTCTATGCAATCAACGGTGGCCTCGAGGTGGCGTTGTTTGATGGGGTCAACTTTGTCAGCAATCTTACCCCGTTCAGCGAGATTGAAGCCTCGGGCGGGACGCGCAGTGCCGTGGCAGATGTCAACGGGGACGGCACGCCGGAGTTGATCACCGCCACCGGCCCAGGCCCTCGCGGTCTGGTGCGCGTCACGGATCCGATCAGCGGAGATGTCCTGTTGGAGCTGATGCCGTTTGAGGCCAGCTTTGCTGGTGGCCTGTTTGTCGCCGCTGGGGACTACAACAACGATGGTGCCGCCGACATTGTGGTCACCCCCGATCAGGGCGGCGGGGCGCGGGTGAGTATTTTTGATGGACAGACGGGTGCGGAGCTGGCCAACTTCTTTGGCATCGAAGATCCGAACTTCCGCGGCGGGGCCCGCGCGGGGGTGGGCGACTTGAACGCTGATGGGTTCACCGATCTGATTGTGGCCGCCGGCTTTGGCGGCGGGCCACGCATTGCCCTGTTCAACGGGCAGACCATCCTGGAGGGTGAAGGGATGTTGCCGCCCAAGCTGATCCCAGACTTCTTTATCTTTGAATCGACGGTTCGCGATGGAACCTTCGTTTCGGCCGGGGATTTCAATGGCGATGGCTCAGCCGAGCTGGTTGCATCGGGCGGTCCGGGCAGTGGACCGCGCGTCTTTGGCGTTGATGGAGCGACCCTGCTCAGTGGTGGTGGGTTGAGTCCGGTGTTTAACTTCTTTGCTGGCAACTCGGCCGAACGCAACGGCATTCGGATTGCCGTCAAGGACTTTAACCAAGACGGGCAGTCCGATCTGGTCACGGCCGACCAACAACTCGTGCGTGCCTTTGATGGCACCAGTCTGATCGATAATTCTGATCCTGCGGATCTGGCAGAATTTATGCCATTTGAGGATGCCGATGGCCTCTTTGTTGGCTAAGCGGCACCCTGCGGGTGGAGCCCAGGCAACCGGGTCCTGGGCTCGATCACTTCTTGACATCGCGAGAGCCGTTGCCAGCGTGGTGGTGGACGACTGCTACCGGCGGTGACGGCTCGTGCATTTCTGCATAGCACACATTATCCCCTCCCCCTGACCGCGTTGCTGCGGGAGTCCATTGGCAATCGGCCGGAGCAGGCTTTATTCTGAACAACATTGGTTGGCCTGCGTAGGCCAAGCGCTGAGTTGGTGAGCGAGTTGATCCTGCATGAGTACCAAGGTGGCTCCCCATGTGACCGCACCGACCCATCAGTACTTTTGGCTGTGGGTCATGTGTCTGACCGGTGTGGATTACTTCAGTACCCTCGGCTACCAGCCCTCCATCGCCTTTGAGAACGCCGGCATGCTCGCGCCATTGGCCACCGTGGTGCTGGTGCTGGTGACGCTTTTGGGCGCATATCCCATCTACTCGTTTGTGGCCAGCCAATCCTCCAATGGCCAGGGCTCGATTGGGATGTTCGCCCGGTTGATGTCCGGCTGGCCGGCCAAGCTGACCATTTTGGTGCTGTTGGGGTTTGCAGCCACCGATTTTGTCATCACCAAGACCCTGTCCGCCGCCGATGCCGCCGAGCACCTGATCCACAATCCCTACTGGCCGATTGAAACGGACACCCCGGACAAAGAGGCTGATGAGCGGCTGGTGGTGACCATGTTTTTGCTCATTCTTCTGGGCACCACCTTTTTGCGTGGCTTTCAGGAGGTGATTGGCTTGGCCGTGCTGATCGTGGCCGTGTTTATGACCATCAATGGCATTGTCATCCTGTCCGGACTGGCCCATCTGGTGGAACACCCCGACAAGATCGGACTCTGGTTTGAACGGCTCGAAACCGGCCAGTGGTATCTCAGTGAGTATCCACTGACGGGCGATGATTGGGGGACCATCCTCATCCTAAGCCTGTTATTTTTTCCCAAACTTGCCCTGGGCTTAAGCGGCTTTGAAACCGGCGTTGCCGTCATGCCCCTGATTCGCGGCAAGGCCGATGATGCTCCAGATCGCCCGAAAGGCCGCATTCGCAACACGCGGAAGCTGCTATTCACTGCGGCCATCGTCATGTGCTGCTTTTTGTTAGGCTCATCGCTGGTCGTCAGCACCTTGATCCCACCCGAAGCCCTGATCGAGATGGAGGATGTACAGCTCAAGCCGGCCGCCAAGGATCGGGCCCTCGCCTATCTGGCCCACGGCCAAGGGCCGGAGACCATCTCGCCGCTGTTCGGTGGGGTGTTCGGCACCATCTACGACCTGAGTACGGTGGTGATATTGTGGTTCGCCGGGGCCAGCGCCATGGCCGCGTTATTGAATCTGGTGCCACAGTATTTGCCCCGCTACGGCATGGCTCCCGAGTGGGCACGAGCAGTGCGGCCGTTGGTGCTGTTACTGACGGGCATCAACCTCGTGGTGACTCTGGTATTTAATGCCGATGTGAGTGCTCAGGGCGGTGCCTACGCGACCGGGGTCTTGGTGCTGTTGACCAGTGCTGGGGTAGCCTCGGTCATTCAAGTGTGGAAGCTTCGCGCGGGAGCCTGGTATCGCCGGTTGCACTGGGGCTTTTGCCTGGTCACTCTCGTGTTCGTCTACACCACCGCCGATATCATCATCACCAAGCCAGATGGCATCAAGATTGCTGGTTGTTTTATTGTGGCCATTGTGCTCACCTCGCTGATTTCACGCGTGTTACGCAGCCGCGAGTTACGCTTCACCGGTTTTCACATCCCCGACGTCGAGTCCAAGCTGTTTTGGGATACGATCAAACATTTAGAATTGTCGATTCTCGTGCCCCATCGTCCGGGCCGGCATTCACTGGTGGAAAAGGAGATCGTCATTCGCCGCGAACACCGGATCCCACGCGATATGATCATGATCTTTGTCCAGGTGAAGACGCTCGACCCTAGCGAGTTCTACCATGAGCCCCGGCTGGAGATCACCCAGCAAGAGGGCCGCTACGTCATGAAGGTGACCCACGCGGCCTCGGTCTCTCATACCCTGGCGGCGGTGGCTCTGGAGATGGCCAAGGTTGGCCTACCGCCAGAAATCCACTTTGGCTGGACCGAGGAATCGCCTTGGTCAGGGACGCTGGGCTTTTTGCTGTTCGGCGAGGGAAATGTGCCGTGGATGGTACGGGAGCTGATTCGTCGGGCCGAACCAGTCCCCGAACGCCGGCCGCTGATCGTGATTGCCGGGAATTGACCCACCGCCGAGGTCCGCGGAATCCCCCATCGCCGTGGTTACATCCTAAGATAGGAGTGGGATCCGCCTGGATCGAACCGGTTCAACAGGGAGCAAAGCATGCGTGATTTCTTTCAATTGCTCTTCATTATTGGCCTCAGCGCAGTGGTCTTTGCCTGGGTGCTTGGCTTGGGTGTGCCCGGCGACGATGTCGAAACCGGTGTGGGCATCGCCAGCGGCGAGCCCGCCGCCGAGTTATCCGGAACGACCACGGCCGGGGTGCCGGTGAACCTGAGCGACTATCGTGGCAAGGTGGTGCTGGTCGACTTCTGGGCAACTTGGTGTGGCCCGTGTGTGGGCTTATTGCCGCACACCAAGGAACTGATCCAGAAGTATCGCGACAAGCCGTTTGCGGTGCTCGGTGTCAGCGCGGATCGTTCTTCTGGGGACCTGCAGCAGTTCCTGCTCCGCGATCCCCTTCCTTGGTCCAACATCTACGCCGGTGCAAGCAGTGATTTGCTGCGTCGCTGGCAAATCACTGCCTTTCCCACGGTGGTGCTGATTGATGCCGAGGGTGTGGTACGGGAGCGAATTGTCGGCGCCAACCCCGGAGCAATTGACCGGGCAGTGGCCGAGCTGCTCGACGAATAGGTGGATCCAGGGGGATTGAGCCCACGGGAACTGCTATAAAGCGAACGTGTCTCGTCAAGAAGATTCCTAGGACGAAATTGAAAAAACGCTGGAAACTCTCTCAGTGTTTATGTATTCTTCACTATGGAACTCGCGGTTCCCGCGGAAATCCGCTCCCATTCGGATTCCCGCAGAAGCGTTTATCTCTCCAAAACGTTTTTGTGAAGGATCGTTTCCATGTCTCCCTCTCTGTCCCTGCGCGGACGGCGCTGTGGCTTTACTCTCATTGAGCTGCTCGTCGTCATTGCCATCATTGCTATCCTGATCGGCTTGTTGTTGCCGGCGGTCCAGAAGGTGCGTGAGGCTGCCGCACGGATGCAATGCTCGAACAATCTCAAGCAGATCGGCCTGGCCCTGCACAACGCTCATGACACCATGGGCGCCTACCCGCCTGTGGTCGTCAATCAATGGTCCTCATTCAATGAGGCTGGTTCGAATCAGTATCGCGGCCCGTACCTGCCGTTCAACCAGGCCACCGCCGGCAGCGACAAGACCTCGTTCTTCTACTGCCTGCTGCCCTACGTGGAGCAGGACAACTTGCACAAAGACATCGCCGGGCACCCGTGGTATCTCATGGGCATTCGCGCGAGCGACCCGACCAAGATCGTCGGCAGCGACGTGCCCAAGTTCTACACCTGTCCGTCGGACAGCAGCCCGTACCAAGAAGTCGATTGGTCCTGGCCGTGGACCGGCAACGGCACCGTATACAAGCACAAGCTGGTCAGCTACGCGCCCAACGTCCGCATGTTTGGCAAGCCGAACCAGGGCGGCTGGGAGACCTGGAAGATTATGTGGCGCCACGTCGGTGCGGGTGAAGCCTCAGTCGGTTCGGTCAACGACGGCTTGTCGAACACCTTCGCGGTCACCGAAAAGCAAATGGTCACCGGTGATCGCCAGATGTACTACATGGACTGGGGCGTCCGCGGCGCCGAGGACGCCGCCCAGGATCAGGGCATCAATATGTGGGCTACGACAGACGTTGGTTCGAACGGCCTGCCCTTCTTTGGTACCACGTGTAACGACCCGAGTGTGACCTGGGACGATGAGTACGGGCAGTGGTCGCTGCCCAACTGCTTCTTCAGCGGTCAGCAATTTGAAACCTTCCAACCGCCGCGTCGCCGCCTGATCCGTTCGCAGCAGAACTTCTACAACCTGTACCCGCTGCACGTCGCTGGCGTGCAGATGCTGTTGATGGACGGTAGCGTCCGCACTGTCCGGTCGAGCATCGGTATCATCCCGTGGAGTGCTGGGGTGACCCCCAACGGTGGCGAACCCGCTTCGATCGACGCATAAGCGATCCTCGCTTGTTGTCCAATCTGCCATGCCCCGACACGCTGTTTGGCGTGTCGGGGTGTTTGCATTCATTCACCGATCCATTCATTTCAGAGATTGCCGAACGGGAGGGGAGTCATCATGCCTCGAAAGCTCTATCGTTGCCTGACCTGTCTGGTGGCCGGCTCGCTGTTGGCCATCACTGCCTGCCGCCCTGGCCCGCGGGAAGAAGCCCTGCCTGAATCGGGGGCGACCCTGGAAGGGACCATCACCTTTGACGGCAAACAAGTCCCCTTTGCCATGATCACCGTCCAGGGCGATGGCGCGAAGCCCCCGGCCACTGGAAAAGTGCAAAACGACGGGCGCTATAAGGTCCAAAATGTGCCTCTGGGCCAGGTAACGATCGGCATCAATACCGATGCCGCCCGGGGGGACTATCAGAGTCGGGTCATGGCCGCGTCGTACCAGGGCCCGGAGAAAGCGGGGCGCAAACGGGCGAAGCTGCCCCCATTTGTGAGCGTGCCGAAGAAGTACAACGCACCGGAAAGCTCAGGGATTACCACCGAGATCCAAGAAGGTGCCAACCAGTTCGACATTAAGCTGCCCTAATGAATGTTTTGGAAAAGAAGTCCGTCCGTTTGGAACAAGCGATCCCAAGCTTGTCCCAAGGACGGGCGGCATTCCTCGGAGGATCCTGAGCAGTGCGTAAATCTCTAGACCGTTAAACCACCAGCTCCTCACCAAACCACTCCGGATCTATGAACCCAACCGGGTTGCTCATTGGCAGATGGGCTCGATGTGCCTCCTGCCGTGCAAATTTAGGTTATTAAGGAATTTTACGCTGTTATGGAGATCTGTATAGTTGAGCTAATTTAGATGTTCTGAGATGTTTTAGCATTCGCTTGGATGATAGAGATTTCACTGGATTTCTGTTATCATTTCGCATATCCTTCATGTTAGGTCGTCCTGACCGAAGCTAATCCCGATTCTTCATGGATTAGTCGTGAGTTTTTCCCATTCTTCTCGACGATTTATTAAGGATTTAGTTGTTTATGCGTATGTTCCTCTCCGCTTCGAGACGCCGTGGCGGCTTTACCCTGATCGAACTCCTTGTTGTTATTGCCATCATCGCCATCCTGATCGGATTGCTGTTGCCAGCCGTCCAGAAGGTGCGTGAAGCCGCGGCCCGGATGCAATGCTCGAACAATCTCAAGCAGATCGGCCTGGCCCTGCACAACGCCCATGACACTATGGGAGCTTATCCACCAATCGCAGTGAACCAGTGGACCTCGTTCAACGATGCCGGGGCCAACCAGTACCGCGGTCCGTACCTGCCGTTCAACGCAGCCACCGCCGGCAGCGACAAGACCTCGTTCTTCTACTGCCTGCTGCCCTACATGGAGCAGGACAACCTGCACAGAGACATCGCCGGGCACCCCTGGTTTCTGATGGGGGTCCGCGCGAGCGACGCGACCAAGATCGTCGGCAGCGACGTGCCCAAGGCCTATATCTGTCCGTCGGACAGCAGCCCGTACCAAGAAGTCGATTGGTCTTGGCCGTGGACCGGCAGTGGCACGGTGTACAAGCACAAGCTGGTCAGCTACGCCCCCAACGTCCGCATGTTCGGCAAGCCCGCCCAAGGCGGTTGGGAGAGCTGGAAGGTGGCGTGGTTGCACGCCGGAGCCGGTGAAACCAAGGTCGGTACGATTAGCGACGGTCTGTCGAACACCTTCGCGGTCACCGATAAGCAAATGGTCACCGGCGATCGCCAGATGTACTACATGGACTGGGGCGTCCGCGGCGCCGAAGACGCCGCACAGCCCCAGGGCATCAACATGTGGGCCACCACCGACACGCCAGACACCGGTCTGCCCTTCTTTGGTACCACGTGTAACGACCCGAGTGTGACCTGGGACGATGAGTACGGGCAGTGGTCGCTGCCCAACTGCTTCTTCAGCGGTCAGCAATTTGAAACCTTCCAACCGCCGCGTCGCCGCCTGATCCGTTCGCAGCAGAACTTCTACAACCTGTACCCGCTGCACGTCGCTGGCGTGCAGATGCTGTTGATGGACGGTAGCGTCCGCACTGTCCGGTCGAGCATCGGTATCATCCCGTGGAGTGCTGGGGTGACCCCCAACGGTGGCGAACCCGCTTCGATCGACGCATAAGCGATCCTCGCTTGTTGTCCAATCTGCCATGCCCCGACACGCTGTTTGGCGTGTCGGGGTGTTTGCATTCATTCACCGATCCATTCATTTCAGAGATTGCCGAACGGGAGGGGAGTCATCATGCCTCGAAAGCTCTATCGTTGCCTGACCTGTCTGGTGGCCGGCTCGCTGTTGGCCATCACTGCCTGCCGCCCTGGCCCGCGGGAAGAAGCCCTGCCTGAATCGGGGGCGACCCTGGAAGGGACCATCACCTTTGACGGCAAACAAGTCCCCTTTGCCATGATCACCGTCCAGGGCGATGGCGCGAAGCCCCCGGCCACTGGAAAAGTGCAAAACGACGGGCGCTATAAGGTCCAAAATGTGCCTCTGGGCCAGGTAACGATCGGCATCAATACCGATGCCGCCCGGGGGGACTATCAGAGTCGGGTCATGGCCGCGTCGTACCAGGGCCCGGAGAAAGCGGGGCGCAAACGGGCGAAGCTGCCCCCATTTGTGAGCGTGCCGAAGAAGTACAACGCACCGGAAAGCTCAGGGATTACCACCGAGATCCAAGAGGGAGCCAACCAGTTCGACATTACCTTGCCCTAACACAGTGTTAGGGAGGCAACTCCGTCACTGGAGAGCATGTGAAAGCAAGCGTGTCCCAGTGACGGGGAGCAGTCCTCAGAGACAGAGCAAGATGCTCGTTTCACTTCAGCCAACATTTTAAAAATCAAATATTCATAATATAATATTGGATCTATTCTCGGCTGGTTCGGTGCGTTTGGATTTCTAAGCCGTCTAGGCAAGCTACGCATGGTAGGTTGTTTAATTCTTCTCTAATGCAAGAGATTTCACTGGATTTCCCCATTCTTTTCGCATATTCTTCTCAATAGGTTCTGATTTCGTTCTCGCATTCGATCATTCACGGATCAGAGACCTTTTTTCTCTCCCTCTTTCACGAATTTATTAAAGAATGGAAGGGTCATGCGTATGTTCCTCTCCGTACCAAAACGCCGTAGTGGCTTCACCCTGATCGAGCTGTTAGTGGTGATCGCCATCATCGCCATTCTGATCGGCCTGCTCCTGCCGGCCGTCCAAAAGGTCCGCGAAGCCGCAGCCCGTATGCAGTCCACCAATAATCTCAAGCAGATTGCCTTGGCGATGCACAATTACCAAGACGCGCTCGGCGAATTGCCGCACAATGGTACCTGGGAAGCCACCTGGTGGGCCTTTGGGGCACCCTGGAATGGGTATCCCCGTCCGGCCATCGCGGAAGGGATGTCGTGGTGCTACAAGATCCTGCCCTACCTGGAGCAGGGGAACTTGTACAACACTTGGGTTTTTGATGCAGGGATCAAGGTATTTCAGGACCCCAGCCGAGCGGGTACTGGCCTGGCGAGTGCGCTCTTCTCCGGTGATCCCGGGGATATGAACGGCCCCAACGGCATCCGCGTGTCCGGCCCGGTCACCGACTACGCGGCCAACGCCCTGGTCATCGGCTCGGGCATGAACACTGTCAACAACGGCGGCAGCTTCACCTTCAACCCCGGTTGGACCGGCAATCCTTCAGGCTGGAACCCGTTCAACCGCAAGATCCAGAGCATCTCCGACGGCTCTTCGAACACGGTCATCGTCGGCATCAAGGCCATGGCCACCCAGGTCTATGGCGATCGTGGTGCGGGCGAGTTCACCATGAGCAATGGTTCGCTACGCGGGAAGAATGATGAGCCGATTACCGAAGGCGGCCCGAGCACCATGGGCGTGATGCGGGCACTGAACCCGGACACGACCTGGTACATGGCCGGGGACCACTCCGGCAACCAGCCGTTCATCGATTTCATTCCTGGCAACCGCTTCAAGGTGAACCCGGGCTGGACCGCCTGGTTCCGGAATACCTTTGAGATTGTACAGGACCGCCCCGACCTCGATTCCTTTAACCGCTGGGGCAGCCCTTACGCTGGCGGGGGACTGTTCGCCATGGCCGATGGCAGCGTGTCGAGCCGCCGCTACGGCGTCACCTTTGATCTTTGGATCCCGTTCTTGACCCCGGTGGGCGGCGAGGTCAATATTGAGCAGTAAATCGACCCCCAACCGGTGGCCCGCTGGAGCGGGCCACCGGTATTTCATGGAGATTCGCATGCGTTTGCGCTACCTACTGCCGGCCTTTTTCGCCTTGCTTGTCGTGGGCTGTGGTGGAGATCCATCGAAGAATGCCCTGGACGGTCCGACGGTCGATAACTTCGACGGCCAGCTGGTACAAAACGGCAAACCAATCGCGCTAAAGTCGGGACAAAAGGCCATTCTCCGGCTGGTGTTCCAGAAGAACGGAGAGTCGTTCGGCATCCCTATCAACGAAAACGGCAGCTTTGATATTGGCAAAATGCCGATCGGTAACTACTCGGCCCGCTTGGAAATCAAGGGAGGCGACAAGCGCGGCCAGAGCATCACCAATGTCCCCGATCTGGTCATCGAGGATGGCAAGACGCAGTATCAGGTCGAACTCGGCAAAGACTGGAAGCCGTGATTCTTTGAGCCGTTCGCATCGGGCCGTGAGGGTGATCTCGTTGTCCAGAGCGGGGTCCCCCTGCCCCAACTTGTTCCTCACTTCCGCACTGCTAGAATAAATCCTTCGTTTCTCCACCGATTCTGTGCCAGCGGGATGACCGCATGAGTTTGCAACCATACATGGTGCGTGTCACCAAAGATCACCTCGTGTTCTGCTGTGGGCACTTTATTACCTATGCCGGCCAGCAATGTGAGCGGCTGCATGGGCATAACTATCGTGCCACCGTGGAACTCGAGGGGGATCTGGATGAAAACTATTATGTGTTCGACTTTGTTGCGCTCAAACAGGCCACCAAAGCGATCGTCGATGACCTCGATCACCATATGCTGCTTGCCCTCGAACATCCGCTGATCGAGCTCGACGTGGATGACCGCCGGGTGCGGGTCCGCTTTCAGGAACGCGAGTGGGTTTTCCCACGGGACGACTGCAAGTTGTTGCCGATTGAAAACACCACGGCGGAGCGGATTGCCTATTACATCGCTGAACGTTTGCGCAAAAACTTGCTTGAGCAGTATCACTTCTCGCCGCGACGGCTCCGCGTTGAGGTGGAAGAAACTGTCGGGCAATCGGCAATTTTTACCTGGAGCAGTCCAGAAGCGACTTGACAGAACGCATTTTGCACATTATTCGCCTCCCCGCTTCGCTCGTTGGTGAGACGCCAGGGCGTTGACCAGTGTTCGCGAAAGCATTTTACAAAAGACTGAAGCTATTGGGCAAAACCGCCCGATACCAGGGATCATCCCGCGGTGGGGGAACGTCTCACGCTCGACGGTGGGGCGTCCGTGTGGTGGACCACAAATCGTCATGTTCGGAAGCGAGAGACGGACGATGGCACAATTCCGGAATTCGCGGATGGCTCACCTACGGATCGAACACTTGGAAGGCCGGGACTTGCCCTCGGCCGCTCCATGGGTCGTCGAAGAATTTTCCAAGACCACCCAGGATGGCTTGCCCCAGAATTGGGCACAATGGTCCAACCATGAGAAAGCCACGTTCGGCGTCACCGCGGGGGGACTTGGCGATCCCACCGGCCTCACCTCGACTGGTTCCAGCCATACCGAGTCGCGAACCTGGCATGAGGCGCCTCTCAAAGCTGACGTACAAGCCCGCGTTGCCGTGTACTTGGATAGTTTGGTCCCAGCTAGTTTATTTGTCCGCGGGCAGAATCTAGAGACCGCCACCCCCAGTTTTTACGGAGTCTCGGTCACCCGTGGATTAGATCTGGAACTCTTCAAAGTTGTCGATGGCAATACCACGGTTCTGGCCAGTCTGCCGTCGAAAGAGTGGCTAAGCAACACCTGGGTGGAACTGGTGTTGACTGCCGAAGGAGATACGCTGAGTGCTCAAGTGCAACGTCTGGATACGCAGCACTATCTCACCGAAAGTGGCACTTGGCAGGGCACACCCACGCATGCCTTCGAAGTGACCGACACCTCCTTGAATCAAGCCGGATCGGCGGGGCTGGCTCGGTCGGCCCGGGTTGCCGGCGAGGCCATCTTTGACAACTTCCAGGTCAGTAATGATTTTCCGCGCCGAGATTATCAGCCGGTCCACGAACAGCAGTTTGCTTCGGTCGGCGGCCAAAGTATCCCCAACGGTTGGCGTGAGTGGCATAGTCGGCCAAGCAGTAGTTTCCAGATGTCACCCAACCGTGCTCTGGTCGGGGGGAGCGCACTGGAGAGCTATGGTGGCAGCCAAGGGGTTTCTCGAGCCTGGCTCGAAGCCGAGATGCCCGAAGATCTTTATGTCTCTTCCGCGATCTATTTAAATTCATTGATCCCTGCACAGGTGTTATTACGCGGCTCCAACCTCGAGTCTGACACTCCGTCCTATTACGCCGCCAGTTTCACCCGGGGACTGGAACTCCAACTGTTGCAGGTCATCGATGGTGAGACCACCGTTCTGGCCAGCATGGACACACAAGGTTGGCAGACGGGGGAATGGATTCAGGTCACCTTGCGTAGCGTCGGCGATCAGCTGGGCGTCCAAGTTTACCGCCCTGCGACCGGGAGTTATCTCAATGTCGACGGCCAATGGCAGGTCGGCCCGACCTGGGCCATGCAATTGACCGATACCGCCATCCAAGGTCCCGGTCATGTCGGGGTCGGCCGTAGCGACAACTATGCCGGTTCGGTGGTGTTTGACAACTTTGTGGTGAGCACGGTCACCGATCGTCAGGGTCCCCCTGGAAGTGTTCAGGTGGACTTGAACAGCCAAGCTCGTGGCGACAAACCGGAGGGCTGGCAACAATGGACCAATGGGGAAAAAGGTCGATTTCGGATCTCGGGCGTGAATGCCCTGGATCCGGAGAATATCCTGATTTCTTCCGGAGCGGAGGGTCTACAGGCTCACCTGTGGTATCCTGGGATCGAAGCCACTGACCTGGAACTCGCTTCCTCGGTATTCATCGAACCGGGGGCGGTGGCGGAGCTCATCATCCATGGCCAAGGACTGGACACCCCGACGCCGGACTTCGATGGGGTACGCATCACCGACAATAGCATCACCTTGCTGCGAGCGGATGCGGGTACTCTCACCACCCTGGCCGAGATGCGTCCCGAAAGCTCCCTGGCCGATCAATGGTTACAGGTCCGCTTACGCGGCGAAGATGGGCAATTAGCGGCTGAGGTGATTCGTCTGGATACTGGAGAGTTTCTCTCCAAGCAGGGAACCTGGCAAGCAGATCGCACGGCAGCCCTTCGCGCGACTCCGCCCGAGGCTCAGAAGTCTGGATTTGTCGGCTTTGTCCGCTCAGATGCGAGCCTCGGTCGGGTGCTCTATGATCAGATCACCATCAGTCCGCGTTTGATCGCCACACCTACACAGCCTCCATTGCTGCCACCGCCCGCCGCCGAAGCACCAGCCCCCTCAGACCCGATCACACCGCCACCTTCGGAATTGGTCAATCCGCCCGAAGTTGTCAGTCCTCCCGTGGTGCCTCCGCCACCACCGCCGCCGGTGGTCGTCAGTCCTCCCATTGTACCCCCGCTCCCTGTGTCACCTCCTCCACTAGTGGTACCGCCAGTCACGCCGCCTCCTGCGTTTCAGCCCGATCAGGAAGTAGTGGACGATCGAATCATCGATGATGGTAATGATACGCGCCCCGATTTGGCACAAAAGTATGATCATATCCGGATTGCAAAATTGGCCTATATTGGCACACCCTTTACCTCGTTCGAGGAAGATTTGCTTCGCAACAGTGTCGATCTGGTGATCCCGAATCCGATCTACCTGGAAACGATCAATGAGTTGTCCCCGGAGACTCCACAGCTCCTGTATTCCAATGTATCCAACATCTATCTGGGCTTGTTGACCGACTGGTTGGCTTGGGCGGATGAGAATGGTCACGATCGTGAAAGTGCCTTCTATCATGTCCGCGAAGCGACACCTTTCTTCGGAAGTAGTGCTTCTTCGCGGCCAGTCAATTGGTTTTGGTCGGTCCAGCTGAGTAAGGAAGGGGATTGGACCAATCGGACGACGGCTGCGCGAGCGGCTGGAGATCCGCTGACCTTCGCCTCACGTGGTGAGGCGGTCGCCATCGGTTACCTGGAGAAATTCCGCGAAATCAACGTGCAGCTGAGTCGCCGGGCCGGTCCATCGTGGTCGAGTAGTTTGGAGTATGTCACCGCCGTGGACGCCGAGGGCAACCCCACCGCCTGGGCTCCCTTGACTCCATCCAGCGACAGTACACAAGGCTTGCGTCAGTCGGGTACGATCCTCTTCGACCCACCCGCCGACTGGGTGCCTGCCTCCATCAATGGCAGCGATCGCTTTTATTATGTCCGCTTCCTGACCACGGGGAGTGGCCGCGCTCCGGTGGCCACCCAAGTGCTTGGTCGCGACTATGTCCAAGCCCGTGGTGGCGATGAGGGAGTCATTCCAGCTTTTGACTTCAATGCCGACCGCGATGGTGATGGTTACCTCAATGATGCGGAGTATGCACAGCGAGCGACCGGGCATGATGCTCGCTTTGTGTACGAGACGCGACTCACCTACCCTGCATACGGCCAAAATCGCTTCGCGACCAACTTGGCGGATCCGGCGTATCAGGCCTGGACGATTGATTACTCGCAACGGCTGCTGGCCGCCAACCCATTGGCGTCAGGGCTGTTTATGGATAACTCGATTGGCCGCCTCCAGGTCGATGGTGCCCAATTGTATGAGTCAATCGACAACTATTCGGAGGAGTACGGGGCCCTGTTGGGAGCAATCAACCGCAACCTGGGTGATGGTTGGGTACTGGCCAACATCGCCGGGGCCGGCAGCAGCGCCGATGCGATTGTGGCCAATGGTGTGTCCACCCTCGATGAATTTGCCCTACGCCCGCTGGCCCACCATCACTCCCAGTTTGAAGACATGGCCAAGCTGGTCGAGGACCGCCTCGCGGCCCTGGATGACCGTGGCTACCTGATCCTGGATACCCTGCCGCAAGGGGGCGACCCCACCGATGCACGGACCCAGGTCTCTGCGTTGGCCTACTACTACCTACTGGCGGATCCCAACGACACCCTGTTGATGTTCTTTGGCGGCCACGAGCCCTCGACCAGCTGGACCCGACACTGGACCGATGCAGTTGACTATAATGTCGGTCAGCCGTTGGAAGATTGGTCGGAATTTGCCACGGGGCAAGACCCCACAGCACCCAATCTGGCCTACAAGGTGTTCCAGCGTGAGTATGAGAACGCTTTGGTGCTCTATAAGCCGCTCTCCTACACCCTACGCCAAGGTACTGGTACCACGGCGGACAACACCGCCACTGTGCACCAGCTTGACCGGGTGTATCGCCCCTTGAACGCCGACGGCACCCTAGGAGCGCCGACTACCCGGGTCAGCTTGCGCAATGGAGAAGGTACCATCCTGGTCAAGGCATAATAGCAACTCCTTAGCGTATCCAGTCGGGTGGTGGAGAATTCGTTGCTTGGCAACGGCTCCGCCACTCGGCCTCAGGCCAACGAGCCCTCTGCGCATATCGCTTCTCCAGACTCCTCCTGGGAACTGTTGCTGAGGTCATCGAAGCCCTTCGACGGACAGGGTCGTCATGCCAACGATGCCCACATGGGTGGATCGAGCTCCTCATCGACTTTACGATCCAGCACTTCATCGCCTACGCACATTCCGTCCCGGTCGTCAATTCTATGGTTGCAACCTGCAGGTTCCGTCATCTTTTCCTGGCTGCATCGCTCCATGAAATGCGAGAGCAAATGTTTACGCGGACCAAGCCATGTCGGGATAGACGCACCTCCTTGAAATTCGTCAAGATGCATCGTTCGTCAAGGTCGATCCCATCGTCCGCCCTTGGACCGTAAGAGAGCAGGATCGAACCGCGAACCAAGACAATGCTTGCCGGAGATGATGATGCCGACACCTCGACGAAAGCCTGTCATTGGCGTCACGGGTCCCGACCAGGCTGGGCAGACGTTAGCTCTGTTTACCACGCTGGCGGTCCGCCGGCAGGGCGGTCGGCCGATCCGCCTGTCGCCGCGACGTCGAGTCGACTGGGAGGTCCTGGATGGTTTAGTAGTATCTGGCGGAGCCGATATTGATCCTGCACTGTACGGCCAGCCCAATCATGCGTCGCGTCGCGTGGATCGGCAGCGCGATCAGCTAGAAGCGGAGCTGATTCGCTGGGCCATTGCCCATGCCAAGCCGGTGCTGGGGATTTGTCGTGGAGCCCAACTGCTCAACGTCGCCTTGGGCGGGACCTTGCATCAGGATGCCCGTCAGGTCTATCCCGGGTTTCGGCCGACACGCGGCTGGTATCGGGCGGGCTTACGCCGCCCGATTCATGTGCTCAAAGCCGGTTGGCTGTCGACAATTCTCGGCACGGGCAAGAAAACGCATCTGGTCAACAGCCTGCATCATCAGGCCATTGCCGAGGTGGCGCCGGATCTGGAGGTGGTAGCGGTCGATGAACATGGCTTGATCCAGGCGATCGAAGGTTACTACCCTGATTGCTTGGTCGTGGGTGTGCAATGGCATCCCGAATTGATGCCGGGTTCTCGGGTTCAGATGGCCTTTTTCCGCGAGCTCGTGGCAGCGGCCCAGGCAACCGAGGATTCCAGCTCCTCTTCAGGATAACAGGGTCGCGGCCAGAATGTTTGGCACCCCCGCACGATCGCGGTAAACTAGCAAAATCATGCTCGGTTTGGTCAAACATTCCCCGAACCCTCAGGTCGACTGGATCATGCTCGCACGCCTTCTCTGTTTGCTGCTCGGTCTCGCATGCTTGGTGACAAACGAGCTTGCCGCCGAGCCACCCCAGCCACAACCCTTCGGCCCCAAGTTCCCCAAACTCGATAGCGATGCAACCGGACGCTGGTGGCAGCCCAAGGGCAACAAGCAACCCCGACTGATGGTCCCGCGTGATCAGGTCCTCGCCTTCGCCGTGTACACCCATGACCGCGGCGTCCTCAAGCTCTCCGCCCAGCTCTACCCGCTGTTGCCCGATGAGCCCCGTCGTGTGCGACTCGAGTTTGAGCGTGACGGCCAGTGGCAACCGGTAGCCGAGCAACCGGTGCACGAACTGGGCTGGAGTGCGCACTTCCGTGTGGAGGATTGGGACAACACCAAAGACGTCCGCTACCGCCTGCGCCACGGGGACCGGGCCCAGTTCGAAGGGCTGATCCGCAAAGACCCCATCGACAAGGAGGAGATCGTCGTCGGCTCGCTCTCGTGTAACTCCTCGCGGACGCCCGGGCCGCGGCCCCGTATCATCGAGAATCTGAGACACCAGGATCCCGACCTATTGTTTTTCGCCGGCGACCAATCGTATCACCATACCCAACACACTTTTGGCTGGCTGGAGTTCGGCGTGCAGTTTCGGGACGTGCTCAAGGATCGGCCGGTGATCACTATTCCCGATGATCACGACGTTGGCCAGGCCAACATCTGGGGCGAAAACGGCAAAAAGGCCAGCAACTCCGCCGGCCCCGATGGCGGCTACTTCTATCCGGTCAAGTATGTCAATATGGTGCAACGCTGCCAGACCTGGCATCTACCCGATCCTTATGACCCAACACCGATCCAACGCGACATCGGTGTCTACTACACCAACCTCCGAGTCGGCGGGATCGACTTCGCGATCCTTGAGGATCGCAAATTTAAATCCGGCCCCAAGGGCAAAATTCCCAAGATGGGCCCACGCCCTGACCATATCACCAACCCTAAATACGACCGGAAGTCGGTGGATCGACCTGGCCTTAAGCTGCTCGGTGAGCGGCAATTAAAATTCCTCGATGCTTGGGGCCAGGACTGGACCGGAGCACAAATGAAATGTGTCCTGTCGCAGACGGCCTTCTGTGGCGCGGTGCACCTGCATGGCACCCCCGACAACCGCTTGCTGGCCGACCTCGATTGTAATGGCTGGCCACAGACGGGGCGAAATCAAGCTCTCAAGCGGATCCGTCGTGCCTGGGCACCCCATATCTGCGGCGATCAGCACCTCGCAGTGGTGGTCAAGCATGGCATCGACCAAGCTGGTGATGGCCCCTTTGGCTTTACCAGCCCCGCCATCGTCAACACCATTTATGGCCGCTGGTGGCATCCGGAGGATGAACAGCCCGGTCCCAATCCAGTGGCCAACAGTCCGCTACCATGGACCGGAGACTTCCAGGATGGGCTCGGGAACCGGATCCGCATGCTGGCCTATGCCAACCCCGAGAATCGCAAAGATCCCCAAAAACGGGCCGATGGGTATGGCATTGTTCGCTTCCACAAGGGGAAACGTACCGTTACCTTTGAATGTTGGCCCCGCTTCGCTGATGTCCGCAACGGCGATGGTGCACAGTTCCTGGGCTGGCCGATCACGGTAAACATGCGAGACGACGATGGCCGCCAACCGGTTGGTTTCCTGCCCGAGCTCGTCATCGAGGGGAGTAAGGCACCGGTGGTCCAGGTGATCAATCAAGCCAACCAGGAAATCCTCTACACCATCCGGGCTCCGTCCCAGCACTTCCGCCCGCCGGTCTATGCGGCCGGCAAGTACACCATCAAGGTGGGCCACGATCGCCCCGTTGATACCACCATCGAAGGACTCACCCCTGGATCCAAGGATGATGGCCGCAGCTTATCCATCCGCCTCGAACGATCGGAGTCGCAACGATGATGGTCATGCGCAGCCTGGTCGGGCTGATTGCAATCCTGTTGGTGTTTGTCGGCATCAGCGATGCAACCGAGCGGCCCAACTTTGTCTGGCTGGTCTCCGAGGACAACAGCAAACACTTCCTCAAGCTGTTTGATCCCCACGGGGCGGAAACTCCCCACATCGCGGCTCTGGCTCGCGAGGGGATCCTGTTTGAACATGCCTTTGCCAATGCCCCAGTTTGTTCGGTGGCCCGGACGACCCTGATCACCGGTTGCTATGCGCCACGCATTGGCACCCAGTACCATCGCAAGGTCCGAGCGGTACCCATGCCCGAAGGCGTACGCATGTTCCCGGCCTACCTGCGCGCGGCCGGCTACTATACCTCCAACCGCCGAAAAAAGGATTACAACGCCATGGAGGGGCCCGGCGTTTGGGATGAATCCTCGAACCGGGCCAGCTGGCGGCAGCGTCCCTCTGGGCAGCCGTTCTTTCACATGCAGAGCTTCGGCGTGACCCATGAAAGCTCCCTACACTTCCCCGCCGCCGCTTGGCGACAACAGCCCACCCAGACCGATCCGAATTCGGTCTTTTTGTCACCAAAACATCCAGATACTTCATTGTTTCGTTATACCTATGCCCATTACCATGATCGCATTCGCCGCATGGATGACCAGGTGGGTAACGTTATCGAACAGCTTCGCCACGATGGCCTCCTCGACGATACTTTCGTCTTCTACTTCGGCGATCATGGTGGGGTACTGCCTGGGAGCAAGGGCTATCTCTATGAGGTGGGCCTGCATGTGCCTTTGGTAGTTCGGGTCCCCAAGAAGTGGCGGCATTTGGTCGATTTACCCCAAGGCGCGCGGCAGAGCGGCTTTGTATCGTTTGTGGATTTTGGCCCGACGCTGTTGCACCTGGCGGGCCTCGAGGTACCCGCCGGCATGGATGGCCAACCCTTCTTAGGCAAAGGGATTGCTCAGAATGCGATCGGGCAACGTGACGAGGTGTTTGGCTATGCCGATCGCTTCGATGAAAAATACGACTTGGTGCGGAGTCTCCGCAAAGGGCGTTACAAATACCTACGCAACTATCAGTCGTTTCACCCAGATGGGCTCCAGAATAACTACCGTTACAAGATGTTGGCCTATCAACAATGGCGCGAGCAGTTTCAAGCGGGCAAGCTCAACCCCGTACAACAAGCGTTTTTCCAGCCGCGGCCTGCTGAAGAACTATATGATGTCGTGGCCGATCCTTATGAGACCAAGAATCTCGCCGGCGATCCCGACTATGCGAACACCCTGGCCGACTTGCGACAGCGGCTGGTGCAGCGGGTTAAATCGTTGCCGGATTTGAGCGTTTATCCAGAGAGTATGCTCGTCCAACAGGCTTTTGGCAATCCGGTGGCGTTTGGCCAAACGCACCAGGAGGAGATTTCCAAGCTGTTCGACATTGCCGACTTGGCGCTGATGCCATTTGCCAACGCTCGGAGTAACCTTGAGGCCGCGTTCCAGTCCAAAGATCCCTGGCAACGTTACTGGGGCCTGATCGTCTGCAGCGCCCATGGGGAAGCCGCCAAAGGGATGTTGGCTCAGGCGCGTACTCTTGCAGCTCAGGATCCTGAATTGCTGGTTCGCACTCGGGCGGTGGAATTCTTGGCATTGGTCGGGGGAGTCGACCCCCGACCGGTCCTCCAGGAGGTGCTGGCTCAGACCCGCGATCCCGTTGAGGCGTTGTTGATCCTCAACACGGTAGTTCTGTTGCGAGATCGACGCAAGAATATTCCCTTCTCGATCACTTCGCAAGATCTCAAGGGACTGACCCCGAAGCAACAGCAGGATGGACAGGTCCAAAGACGGCTCGCTTACCTCGCCCAGCCCTGATGGCAGTGCAGTCGTGAAGCCCAACCCACGGCGGGTTGATACCCGCCGCCCGGAAATCGAGTCCACGCAATGATGCCATGCGTTGTCAGGATTCAGGCAGGTGGATCCAGGGATGGACCTTCAACGGGATCCCCCTTCGAGGGAGCTGGTACGGGCGTGGTCCCCAACGGAATGGGTATCCGCATCGGCGTCGGTTCGATGATGGGTGCCTTGATATTCGCTGCCTCAGCGTCTGGGACGGAGAATGCCGGGGCAGTGACCTTCGCTGCCGTCGGCTTGGGCGGGTATGTCTTTGTCCGCGCCGGTCTCGAAGTAGCCGGCACCCGCGGGATTTGGACTGGAACACGAGGTTTCAGGGTTCGAGCGGGGTAGCCGGAGGTCTGTGGTGGTTCCGGTCTGGTGATCATCGGGCTGGGGGTCCCGGCCCGTCCGGGCGGATCGGCTAAGGGCGGTTCACCCGTCTGTTGCCCAATTGGCGGCGAGGCCTTGGGTTCCCCCTGACTGCGGTAGCCAACCAGATGATACTGCCACAGGGCCGTGCGAGCGGCCCAACGCACCCGCATCGAATCATCAGTGGCGCGAGCCTGTTCCAGGGCATAACCGACTTCGCGTGAAATCGGTCGGATCCGACCTAGCGATTCGGCAGCTGCAGAACGCACCGAAGAGCTTGGATCCTTCCGCAGGCTGAACACCAGGCTGGGAACGATCTGCGGATACTTGGGAGCTTCGAAATTACGCAGTTCCTCGGCAGCCTCGGCACGATGGGCTTCATCCGGGTCGGCTTGCAGGGTTTTCAAGAGTTTCGGCACAAAGGTTTGCGGGTTGGGTCGTTCGCGAAACCGTCGGAACAGTTGTCCAGAAGCATCGAGCGGGACAAGCACTGTGAAAAGACTGATCGTGATCAGGAATCGGACGTGTGTTCGCATGATGTCCCTCCCGGTTTGCGAACCGACGGAATGAGGATGACCTCCGTGCATCGTACCCTTAGCATCGGGTGCTCATCGGATCGCTCTCGGGCAAAAGGAGCTGGCCAGGACAGACCGAACGCAGATGATCCAGATCCAATCCATATCGCAGTTGCTCTGGCTACAGCTGCTTCGCTGTGTATAATCCGACGAACTCATGATTCGATAAAATTCGCGATCGTAATCGGGGTCTGTTTGACGACAGAGCCGCTATCGGTGAGCAAGTTGGTGCCGCTGCCCCCATCCAGGATGCCGCGAATCCGTACCGGATTGTCGTTAAAGTTCACGACATCATTTCCACCGTTCAGATCAAAATCTACATTGTAGGCCGCAGTGCTCCCAATAAGCACAATCGAATCATCTCCATTCCCACCGTTATAAGTAAAACGGCCTAACACTGAATTCTCGACTTGGGAGGAGTTAGTGCCATTGCCGGTTTGAATGCGGAGATTGCCCGAAATCGTGAAACCTGTCGACAGGGTAAAGAGAGTCGGATTGAATCCATTGCCCACGTTGACCGAGACATCCCCTTGGAGGTCGGTGAACAGCACGAGACTATTCTCACCGTTGCCACCGCGATAGCGGACATCTCCACCGACGGTGCCATCGAGTGTGGCGACATTGAAGCCATCTTGGAACTCGAGATCGATATCTCCCTGCACAATGCCGGATTCCCCAACCGCATTGCCGCCGGGGATCTCCCCACCGTTGCCGGCGCGAATGACCAAGTCGCCGCCGATCACGTCGAACAGGCCGGAGTAGAGCAGACCGCCGTCGCCGACGTCGATGCGGAAGTCGCCGCCGACCGTGGCGTCGTTGACCACGTCGAAGCCCGGGAACAGTCCGAGGAGCGGGCCATTATCGCCGCGGATGTCGACCGAGCCGTCGACGGTGCTGCCGGGGTCGAGTTGGACGACGTCGCCGAGAAAGCGGTAAGAGCCGAGGTCGACGACCAGGTCGCCGGCCACCCGCCCACTGCCTAAGACCCCTGGTGTAGGGGCCAGAAAGATGCGATCATCGCTCGCACGCGTTTGTAGACGCACATCGCCAAGAACCTCACCGGAGAGGGTAATCAGGTTGTCGCCCGGACGAAGATTGCTCAATTGG
Organism: uncultured Alcaligenaceae bacterium; assembly: GCA_964410665.1. Taxonomy (GTDB): domain Bacteria; phylum Planctomycetota; class Planctomycetia; order Gemmatales; family Gemmataceae; genus CAYPIE01. Next base: position 8,579 of record CAYPIE010000029.1, on the reverse strand, counting down.
AGATCGCCGGCGACCACCGATGGTGTCGTGGTGGCATCGGTGAGGACATCTTCGATCTCAAACAAGCGTAGATCGCCGAGGATTTGACTGCCATCGGTATGCGAGAAAACGTTTACCTCAGGTCCGGACTGACCGAGGATGGTGACGTGGCCACCTACGGTCGCTGCATCCGCTACGGTACCACCGCCAATGTCATAGAACTCACCCGCATCTCCTCGTAAAATGCGGACATCTCCTCCGAAGTTTCCATTGACCAGGGCAATGGCATTCAGCGGGTCCGCCAAGCCATCGCCCCGACCAAGGTCGATCAACACATCCGCGGCAATGGTTTGATCATTCGCGTCCACGACAATACTGCCTGGTCGTCGTGGGGTGCGGATATACAGCACCTCGGGAAGGTCATAAGTGCCAAGATCATTGCCCCCATCCAGGATGCTCACCCGGTTATCGACGACAGGATCATTGACAATCTCCAGGTCACCACTGGGAGTCCCGGATACTAATAAGAAGTTAGAAAACAGCGAAATGCTCAAGGCTGGGCAGTCACGCCGCTCGAGGATATCAATCGCAATGGTATTCATGCCGTTTCGGTTCATACCGGGAAACTCCAAGTCATCATGAGCGGCAGCAATGGGACTCCGTTTCTTTGATCCCTCCATGATGTTTTGTCTAATCATAACCGTCTCAGGCAGGTGAGCAACTTTCTTTAACCACTCCAGTCATTAGGTTCAGAATCTTTTCCCATAGAACGAGTGCAATCGCTTATTTGTGAGCAACCCGGTTGGGCGTCCAGCAAGGCGAAACCGCGCCCACCGCGCAAAGCGGCTTGGTCGAGCCCTAGACCGATTTCCTACAATGAGTGCATCATGAGCAATTACCATGGGCTGGCAGCTTTGAGGCGCAATGATGGGCTTGATCCACTGGTTTACCCGAAACTTTGCCGACACCGAACTGGAAACGCATGCGGATGTGCAACCGGTGGATCTCGCGGGAAATCCAGATCAGCTGCTCAATCAGATTGCCGCTTTAATCCGGACTCTGCCGCGTTGGCAAGTCCTTGAGGTCGATCCGCACGAACGAATTATTCGAGCGACACGGCGTACACGCGTTTTTCGCTTTGTGGATGAGGTCACCGTGCGGCTCGAACCCTTGGCCAGTAAAGTACGGATCCATGCCCGCAGTCAGTCACGCATCGGCGTCGGCGATCTTGGGCAAAACCGGCGAAATCTCCGGGTCTTGCTGAATGCAATCTCCACCCGGTTGGAGCAGGTATGAAGGTATTAGTGGTTGGCAAAGGGGGCCGTGAGCACGCCTTAGCCTGGAAACTGTCGGCTTCCCCCCGTGTTGAGCAGGTTTATTGTGCCCCCGGCAATGCGGGCACTGCAATGGATGCGATCAATCTGCCCATTGGGGACGACGAGATCAGTAAATTGATCCAGTTTGTCCGCAAGCAGGGGATCGGGCTGACGGTGATCGGCCCCGAAGCGCCTCTGGCAGCGGGGATGGCGGACGCCTTTCGTGCCGCTGGCTTACGCGTGTTTGGCCCTAGTCAGGCAGCTGCCCAGATCGAGACGAGCAAAGTCTTCGCAAAACGGCTGATGCGCCATGCCGATGTCCCCACCGCGGAGTTTGACCTGTTCGATCGACCGGATCATGCTCGGACGTATATCCAGTCGCGGCGTTATCCAGTGGTCGTCAAGGCAGATGGCCTCGCCGCGGGCAAAGGGGTGTTTGTGTGCCAGAGCACCGAAGAGGCCTTGGCCGCGGTCGACCGCATCATGACCCGCGAAGAATTTGGTCGCGCCGCGGGGCGACAGATTGTGGTGGAAAAACGCCTGCTAGGCGAGGAGCTGAGCCTGTTTGCCCTGGTGAGCGGTCGTACCATTCTGCTTCTGCCCTCGACGCAGGATCATAAGCCATTGCTGAATGGGGACGCCGGCCCGAACACCGGTGGCATGGGCGCGTACTGTCCAGCTCCCGCCGCAACTGACGCCCTGATCAAACGGATCGAAGCCGAGGTGTTTGTCCCGATTGTGCATGCCATGAAACGCGGTCAATTCCCTTTTCGCGGCGTACTCTACGCCGGTCTGATGCTCACTCCCCAAGGGCCACGAGTGTTGGAATTCAACGCCCGCTTTGGCGACCCCGAGGCTCAACCGTTGTTGCTGCGGTTGCAGAGTGATTTGCTCGATCTGCTTGAGGCAGTGGTGGATGATCGCCTGCACGACTTGGACCCCGACCAGATCTGCTGGGACCCGCGTCCAGCGGTCTCCGTGGTGTTGGCCAGTGCCGGTTACCCAGGGAAAATCCAGACCGGTCGGCGCATTCAAGGACTCGCGGAGGTCGCCGAACTGCCCGATGTCAAGGTGTTTCATGCCGGCACCCGTATGGATGAGGACTGGGTAATCACCGATGGGGGACGGGTCTTGGCCGTCACCGCCCTGGGGTCGACTCTGGCGGAGGCCCAGCAGCGGGCGTATGCCGCGGTGGCGATGATTTCTTTTGCAGGCATGCAGTATCGCTCCGACATTGCCGCTCGCGCCTTAGCTTAACGGGTGCGCCTCCGAGCGGGATGGATCGGGCTGGGCTTGCATTCGGGAATCTTATGGCTCAACAATACTTTGCCGCAGGTATGCTGACGGATCCGGCATAAGCCCGCCTGCGGCCAGTCCGATGTTAAGGCCGAGAGGGAATCCCCAAGTTTCGTCCTGCTCGGCCCGGATGATCTGATTGTTGGAGTTGCAATGACGTCCCGTCTTTTTAGCTTGCTCTCCTGTTTGTTGCTTTGCTTATGCCTGTCTCCCAACCGACCCCAGACCTGGGGCCAACGGCCTCCAACGGTGAAGCGCACTCCGCGCTATGACGGCCAACTCCTTTCCGCGGTCGAGTTTGCCCAGTTAGCCGAGACCGATCCGGTTCGCATGTTGGCCGCTGGACTCGCTCGCTACTCGCAGCAGGTTCGTGGCTATCGTTGTACCCTGGTCAAGCAAGAACGGATCGAAGGTCATTTAAACTCGCCCGAGACCATTGCGGTCTGCTTTCGCGAACAGCCCTTTAGTGTGCTGATGCATTGGCTTCAAGGCGGTAATCCGCGGGTTGCACGCACGCTGTATGTCGATGGCGAAAACTCCGGCAAGCTCTTGGTCAAGCCACGCGGGGTGTTTGCCCAGTTGGTGAGCTATGTGACCATGGATCCCGATGATCCCCGGGTTCGTAGCCAATCACGTTACCGAATCGATGATTTCGGCATCGCTGGTGGTATGGAACGTACCTTCCAGGTTTGGCGTCAGATCCAGGCCAACGGTCATTGGCAGGTCGACTATCTGGGTGTTCAAGCGGTTCCGGAGGTCAATCACCGTCGCTGCCATGTCTGGCGTCGGATGTGTGTCCCTCCCGAGGAAGACGGTTTGACCGAGGTGATCATCAAAGTGGATGTGAAAACCTGGCTGCAAGTCAGCTCGACACTCAAAGCGGGTGATCAGTTGATTGCCCAGTATCACTTCCAGGACCTTGAGCTCAATCCTCGCCTGGCAGCCGAGGCCTTTACCGCGGACTGCTTTACCGATGACTGAGCCGGCTGTTCGCCCCAAAGCAGGTGTTTGTGTTCCCCACCCAGTGTCGCTTGCCTGGCCCCTGGGTGAGGATGAGGCCATCGATCATGACTGCTGAGCGTAAAGGACCCGAATCCTTGAGCGAGATCCTGGGGCGGTTGTTCACTGCCCGGGGCTGGGGCCGGCGACAGGAACGGCTGCAGCTTGAACGGATCTGGACGGAACTGGTCGGACCGGAACTTGCCGCAGAAACACGATTGGGAGCCTTGCGGCATGGAGTCTTGGAGATCGAAGTCCGCGGAGCAGTCCTCTTACAGGAATTCAGTCACTTTCACAAGCGTCGCTTGCTCACTGGGCTACGCGAACGTCTGCCTCGTCAGACCATCACCGACTTGCGTTTCCGCGCTGGGGCTTGGTCCACCCCCAGCTAAATCACAGATCGATTGCCCGATGGGCACAACCTGTCTATCTTCAGAGTAGATCGCGCTGTGGCTTGTTGACCTCGATCGTCCAGCCAAGGTTGACCCAGCGCGACTGTGTGGATTGTCCAGTTGGTTGCGAGGAGAACCTTCATGAGTATTGTGCGTGTTGGCTTGTCGCAAGATCAAGGATTCGCCGATGGCTACGACGCCATCTTCGGCAAGAAAGCTGCGACCGAGGAACCGGCCAAGGCCGATGCGGAGGGGACCAGCCAAGCTTGTGGGACTCCAAGTTGTTGTTCCCAGCCAAAAGACACAGCTTCGACCGAAACTTCGGACCAGAAGGGCTGTTAAGGTTACGACGGCTGGCTCCCCTTTTCCGAGCGGCGGGTGGCTGACGTGGGGACTCGACTGAACTCTGCTCAACGCACATGCGGGTTCCCACCTGCCGCTCAATAGGAAGAGATGCAGACCACTTCCTTCCCCGCGATCGGTTCGAAACCCACAGTTGCAACCACGACCGACACTTCAAACCAAGCCCACAAACGCGAATCCGCAGTCAACCTGTGAACTTGCGGAGGTTCCCATAGGCGGTATAGCGTTCCGCACGGCCATCGGCATAAATACAGTGCCAGTAAGGGGCCCAAATCAGACCATAGTGGGTGACTTGGATGTCATCGCGGCGCGGTTTGAGAAGGAGTTCCGTATACGTTTGTGCTTGCTGCTGCCAGCGGTCACAAATATCCGCCTGCCGGGCCTGCCACTCCGCTTCGATGGCCTGGATCTTTTGCTCCTGCGCGGCAATTCTCCGTTCGGCCTGGCTTCGCTTGGGGTCTGGGACCGGCGGTGGCGGCGGTGGGCGTAGTAGACCAAAGGTGACGAGATCGAGGAACGTCCGGGGGACCGCGGGCGGTGGCACCGGTCGGGGTGGCAACAAGCGCCGTTCCTGTTCCAGGCGCGATTGATACCGCGCTTGGATCGGAGACCGCTCGGCGTCGGCCCGTTCCACAGCGCGCTGTTGGGCGCGTGCAAGAAAGCTGTGAACATCCTCGCCTGGTTCACTAGTCAGTCCAAGTGTGACATTTTCCACCAGGGACAGCCGGGCATGGTGATAAAGCATGTCACTGAGCTCTTTTTTGAGCGGTTTGAGTTTTCGTGGCGTATCCCAGCCACTGGGCAGCTCGCTCCACTCGGCTCCAGACACCGGTGTAGTCCATTCCTCTGGGTTGAGACTCTCGTCTTGTTCCCAAACCACATTCTGATACGGCCTGGGCGGCTCGGCGAGAAAGCGGTAGGGGCGACGATACTGTAGATTACGCTTGCGATCGACAAAGCTGACTTCGGCAAAGCCAAACAGTCGCGCATGATAGACCAGCATCTTGCGGATGGGCGTTTCCTGGCCCCTCGAGTTGCTGGCTTCGCTCTGCTCGGGATGCCAGGCCCGGATCGGCAGATACGGGGGATTGACCCCGGCAGGATCGTTTGGTGGTGTAGACCGCGTCGGCGGCAGTCGGGCCGCATCGCTGCGGCGTAACTGGTCGCGATACTGCAAATCGGCCGCCCGCGCCTGCGTCCAGTCTGGCTCCGCGACCGTCGGAGGTGGGTCCAGCCCTTGCCTGGACGCCCGGTGTTGCTTATAGGGCTCCATCAAGCGGGCCACCTCGGTGCGACCCAGTGGCCCACGCAAAAACGATAAGGCCCAGCGGGTTTGAAACAAACGCGGCTTGGCAGTGTGCACGTTATGGAACAAAAATACCCGTTTGCCCAGACCTGAGATCACCCGATCCAGCGTCGCACGGTCCGTCAAAGTCCCCCGCTCGGCGGCGACCCCCTCAAGCCCTTCCAGCAAACGCAATTTGTCCCGGTCGGTCTGCAGCTTGCCGATCAGCCACACCCCGGCGTTGGACAGCGCCTTGTAGTCCAAATCCACCGGGTTCTGGGTGGCCAGCAACACACCCAGGCCAAAGGCCCGTGCCTGCTTCATCAGGGTCATCAGCGGTAACTTAGTCGGGGGATTGCGTGGGTACGGCGGTAAGTAGCCGAATACCTCATCGAAATACAGTAACGCTCGGAGATTACTCGTCCCCGATTGCTTGCGACTCCAGGCGAGCACCTCTTCGAGCAGCAAGGTTAAGAAAAACATCCGCTGAGCATCGTCCAGATGGGCCAGATAGAAGATCAGCTGCCGGGGTCGCCCAGGAAGTTCACCATCCCCCGGAGCGTACAGCATCTGCTCCAGGGCCAGGGGGTCCCCCTCAATCCAGGTCGAGAAGCTCGGCGAGGCCAAGATGTTGTTCAATGACAGCGCCAGAGAAAGCCGCTCCGACTCTGGGAAGAAGGTTTCCATGTCAAAGGCACCAACCTGATGGATCGGCGGTTGTTGGATGCGTTGGATTAAGCGCGGCAGATCCAAATCCTCCTGCCGGCTCCAGGCATGCAACAACAACTGAGCAATCAATATATGCTCACGTGACTGAACGGGATCACCACTCACCCCGGTCAGGCCAAGCAAGGCAGTCGCGGTGGCCTCTATCCGCTGGTTGAGCAGTTCGCGGCTCAAATCGGCAGAGGGAGCCGCAAAGGTTTTCAGTACCGATAAGGGCAGCCCGGCATCACTGCCCGGCGTGTAAATGACCCATTCGGCGGCGGCTCGCAGCCGAGCGATCCGCTCCGGGCCCTGCAAGGTCTCGGCCAAGCCTTGCCGCCAACGATTCGCGAGCTTTTCCGCATATGCCTGGTCACTGAGCTGCTCGATCCGGGCATCTTCGGGATTGAGCCACGGGAGAAAATCACCAGGCTGCAGATCGGGAAATTGCAACAGCAGGTTGGTCAGGTCCCCCTTCACATCCAGGATGATGCTCGGGATGCCATCAATCGCGGCTTCCTCCAGGATGCTGATGCCCAGCCCGGTTTTGCCCGAACCAGTCATACCGACCAACACGCCATGGGTGCGGAGATCCCGCGCATCCAGCATGACCGGGGGCCGATCGCACGCCAACGTACGATTGTCCAGATCATACTCACAGCCCAGATAAAAGCAGGCAGGCAATTCAATATCGTGTTCTTGCACGGGGCATCCCGTCCTCGTCGAGACTTCGAAGAATCACGTACCAGCATTTCGCGAAGACATTGTAGGAGTCTGGCCTTGGCTGGTGAGGGGACCCCGGTCGAACCGGGTATTGCGCTGGCCAACCAGCCTCAACCGGGCTAAGCTGTCCGGGCGACCCAACTATGAGCCCGTGCAGACCCGATCAGGCCCTATCCTCGAGTCATCGTCAGTACAGGAGCACAGGATGAAACGTTTAGGGACTCTCGTTGCCTGTTGCCTCTGGGCAGTTCCCGTCGCCGGCCAGGGCTTTGTCTATCCCCAAGGCCAATCCGGAGTCGGACGACTGCAAATCTTGGAGGGCGTGCCGGTATTTACCGCCGCAGGCACCCCCGAACAGATCGGCGCGGCTTACGGTGAACTGGTGGGCAAACCGGCCCGACCCTTGCTGCAGCGGGTGCCCGAGTTTGTCCAACAAATGGGCTTCGGGCCGGTCTACCCGTTTCTGGTCAAAGCGGGCAAGACCTTAATCAACAAGCTGCCACCCCACCACCTAGCGGAGCTGCACGCCGCCGCCAAAGTCTCGGGGATCGCCGAGGACACCTTCATCTTTACCAATACCATGCCCGATCTGCACAAGGTGAATGCCTGCTCCACACTCATCGTTGCCTCCGATCGGAGTCGTATCCAGGCCCCCCTGTTTGGCCGCAACTTTGATTGGCCGCCGTTTTTAAACCTTCATGAATACACTATCGTTAGCATTATCAAGCCCAAGGGCAAGCTCGCCTTCGCCAGTATCAACTTCCCGACCATGCTGGGCATCATTTCCGGAATGAACGAAGCCGGCTTATGCGTCACCACCAATGCCATCGTCAGAGCCGGCGATGGCTCGCCCGGGATTGATCCACAAGGCGTCCCTTTGAGCTTTCTATATCGCCGCGTCCTAGAAGAATGCAAGACGATCGCCGAGGCAGAGACGCTTCTGCGCACCGCCAACCGCTCGACGTATGCGGCAATCACCATCTGCGACCGCAATGGCGGAGCGGTGTTTGAGATCACACCCAAACAAGTCCAGATTCGTCGCGGCAACCAGGGAGTTTGCTTGTGCACCAATCATTTCCGTTGCGATGGGCTGGCCGGGAACATGATCTGTCGGCGCTATGAGCAGTTGAGTGCGTTGGAGCAGGCTCCTGCCAAGCCGCTAGGGATTCCCGACGTGATTCAGCAACTCGACACGGTCAATCAAGGCAGAGCCACCATGCACAGCATGGTGTTCTCTCCCACCACCCAGACCTTGCATCTGTCCATCGCCAACCAAGGCTCGGCAACCAAGGGGCCCTATCGCAAACTTGAACTCCGCAAGCTGTTTGCCCAGTGAGCAGAGGGTCGGAACGCAACCGAGCGTTTTCGATGGGAACACCAAGCGATTGCGATGCGAAGCGGCAGAGGCGGTTGCGGTGCGGGGAAAGAGGCAGAGGCGTTTGCGATAAGTCAGAACCCCCGGACTCACGTCCGGGGCTCGCCTTGAGAGGCAGAGAAGAGCTCCGGAACTTACGTTCCTAC
>CAYPIE010000028.1:59528-61133 GCA_964410665.1 uncultured Alcaligenaceae bacterium | reverse complement strand
GACCACGGACAACGCGACGAGCCCCGATGGCCGTTTCCGAGTCGAGGCCGATGGCAACGAGGTACTCCTTATCGACATCGCCAAGGAAGCTCAGCGCAAGGCCTACGACCGCCAACGACTGACGCGCTGGGCGAGGCCCAAGCCCGCCTGGAATCGCGACCAGCTCGACCAAGCGATCGAAGCCAAGCAGCCCTACGCCGCTGCGTTTCACCTCGAGCAACTGGCGGCGATCTCTCCCTGGCGGGCCGAGTACCGAGCGCACGCCGCCCACGCTTGGGCTGCAGCGGGGCTGTTCGAGCGGGCAGCTGGTATGTGGGTGCGGGCGTTGCTCGTCGACCCGGGGGTAGACCTGAGAAAGCCTGCCTGGCTGATCGAACTCTCGACCGAGCCCGAGGTCCCGGCTAAGATGCCGCTGGCTCGCTAACCGTACTGGCGATCGAATCTTTTGGGATTTCCCCGGTGGAGATCCGCATTACGAAGTTGACCTCCTCGTACTCATCGGTCTCAGCCTGCTGATCTTCGTCATCGGAGGCTGGCGGACCGTCTTGATCTGGGCCTGGAGAATGGTCCAGCGGCTACGACGCGAACAACTCCAAGCAAGCGGCCCACCCCCGATGGATCAAGCGGCGCTCTTGAGCTGAGCTGTTGTCTTTCTGGAACGACTCCGCCGCGGAGCACGGCTATCCAGTACTGCTCCCCCTGTGGAGACGCTCGAGGCCACTGGTCCTGAGTGACGGTGTGCAGACCACCCCGTCGCAGACTCCGAGCGTGCCTCCCGGGCACCAGCAACCATCGTGCTGAACACCTTTGGGTTCACACCCGACGCTCCGAAAGAACGACGTCGTTCCGCCCTGGCGAATGCCTGCTCCCCTACCCAACTCGGTCCAACCCTCGGCGGGTTCACACCCGCTGCTCCGAAGGAAGAAGGGAGCACCCAGGACCAACGCTCCACGCACAGGCTTGCGAACCGAGAAGCCGTACAAGTCGGTGCGATTTGCTCTAGTGTTGGAGCTGGTCATTACCTCTTCCATCCATGACTCACCCTCTAGAAGAGCATACGCGGGGACACCCGGCTTAGAAGCCAGATTTGTACACGGTAGCGAACCAGAACATGTCAGAGAGGGTGTTGTCCCCGCTACCCCCGTCGAGGTTGGCCACCCCGCCGTGGACATTGTTGAAGAATAGGTCATCGTCGCCGCCACTGAGCTGAACATTCAGCTGGAGTATGTGGGCGTCCTGGATATTGACCTGGTCGTTCCTCCCACCGGTGACAATAAAGAGGTTGTCGCGGAAGGAGAGATGCTGGACATTGATAATGCTAAGGGTGTTGGCGTCGCCAGCGGTGATCTTGAGGTCATCGCCGACCCAGAGGTCCTGGACGGTGATATTGGCATCGCCATCCCCAGCATGCACGTTCAGGTCGTCCCCGACCCGAAGATGCTGAACCGTGATGCTGTCGAAGTTGCCGCTGCCCGCGGTGACGACGAGGTCGTCTTCGACCGAGAGCTCCTGAACCGTCACGACGTTATCACCGTCACCGGCACGCACATGGAGGTCGTCCCCGACCCAAAGGCGTTGAACAAGGATCGTGGAGCTATTCCCGTC
>CAYPIE010000028.1:21424-59428 GCA_964410665.1 uncultured Alcaligenaceae bacterium | reverse complement strand
GCGAGGTCATCCCCCACCCCGAGGTTCTGAACAATGACCGTGTCGAAATGGCCCTTACCGGAGGAAACTTCGAGGTCGTCTCCCACTGACATATGCTGAACAATGATCGTATTCTCCCCGTCACCGGCATGTACGTCGAGATCGTCTCCCACCCTGAGGTGCTGGACGGTGACCGTGTCAAAGGGACCGTCCCCCGCGGAGATCTCCAGGTCATCCTCGACCAACATATGCTGAACAATGATCGTGTTATTCCCGTCACCCGCATGCACGTCCAGGTCGTCCCCGACCTTGAGGTATTGAACCGTGACGGTGTCAACGTTCCCGTTGCCCGCGGTCACCACAAGATCGTCTGCGACCGAGAGTTCCTGGATAGTGACGATGTTGTCGCCGTCACCGGCGTGCACATCAAGGTCGTCCCCGACCCTGAGGTTCTGAACGGTGGCAGTGTCAAAGGGGCCGTTCCCCATGGATATCTCGAGGTCGTCCTCGACAGAAAGGTCCTGGACAGTGACGATGTTGTCGCCATCTCCGGTGTGCACAGCGAGATCGTCTCCCACCCTGAGGTGCTGGACGGTGACCGTGTCAAAGGGACCGTCCCCCGCGGAGATCTCCAGGTCATCCTCGACCAACATATGCTGAACAATGATCGTGTTATTCCCGTCACCCGCATGCACGTCCAGGTCGTCCCCGACCTTGAGGTATTGAACCGTGACGGTGTCAACGTTCCCGTTGCCCGCGGTCACCACAAGATCGTCCGCGACCGAGAGTTCCTGGACAGTGACGATGTTGTCCCCATCACCAGCGTGCACGCCAACGTCGTCCCCGACCGACACCTTCTCGATGATGATGGTGTCGTTGTCATTCCCAGCGATGGAAACGACTGAGGGAATATCCGTGCTCTCCTCAATGAGTAGGTCACCCGGGATGACCGATTGGATCACCAGCACGTTGTCGTCGCCGGCGCCAAGATTGATCCGCAGGTTGTTGAAGAAGGACGAAGCGGTGTTGTCGATGACGGAGTTCGTTGTGCTGGTAACGTTGATAGAGCCAGGCTCGACCTGCACCCGAACCGACTCATCGGCGTTGGACAGGTTGGTCTCAATGACCAAGGTGTCACCATCGTTGCTCAGCAAGATGGCAGGAGTGATGCGATCCTCGAACGATACTAGGCGGAGAGGGATGTTGGTTTTCACGGGAGTGAACCTGCAGTTTGAGGTAGGAACATAAATCGCCGATACTCGCTTGTGGCCGGTGGTTCGACACCGTACACCCCAATGTGGGATATTGCGTCATAAAACCAGACACTCATCTACCAGGAGATGGCTATCGACCAGCCACATTCCAGTCTATGAGTGATTAATGTAGCGATTTTCGGCAACATTTCCGTTGGTTGTCGATTTTATTGCTGATTTTCTTTATTGCAAGCGGAATCTTCTAGAAAGAGCGATTCTGATAGGCTCATATTTCTCAAAACAAAGTGAATTTGTTCCTTGAGTGCTATTGCTATGTCCAGAAACAAAGTGGGTGCATCGAATGGTGAACGACCGGGTGGGGAATGGCAGCTTACCGTCAGCAGCGCGAACGGATCCGAACGGTTACGATCTGCGGCGATCATCTATCAAGTTGGGCTGGTCGATCTGTTGGCCGGGATTGGGAACGATTCGGCATGGCCGTGATCGTCTATCAACTTTGGTCGGAGGAGTCCTCGTATCTTCGCGAATGGGTTGGATCTCGGCTTCGATGCGCGCTGTGAAGATTCTCAGCCCAATCCCTACTCGAAGTGCTGCTCGCCACGACCAAGAACGCACGAATTCGCAAAAAATGCGGCAGAATCCACATCGACCTGTGATCCCAACCGATCATTCATCAATATTCAAAATGTACATTCTTTATGGAAAAATCGGCGATCGCTCCTTCCGTGAAGCCCACTAGCAACCTGCGCAACCAACAGGCTGATCGGACACGAGGTAGCCAAGTGGGTTTCCATATTCGCACCGCTGGCAAACCTACATTCATGCGACTATTACGATCATCAAGCCACAACCACCTCCGCTTCCGATCCTTCTGCCCCTCCCTATACTGGAGAAGAGGATCCCGCTTGGCCCTTCCAAGGAGTGTGTCGTGGCGATTGACCTGAGCGAGCAACTCGCCTTTCCGAGGCTCAATGACGAGCAATTGGCCGCGCTAAGGCCCCTGGCACGCCAGGAAAGCCTGGCGGATGGGGCCTCACTGTTCAACGTCGGCGAACGCGATTTCGACTTCTTTGTCATCCTCGACGGTGAAGTGGACATCATTGACGTTGCCGGTGATGAGCCGCGCGTCATCGTCACCCACGGCCCTGGGCACTTCACCGGCGATGTCTCCCTGCTCAATCGCCAGCCCTCGGTCGTCTCTGCCATCGCTCGCGGTGACTGTCAGGTCCTGCGCGTCCCCGCGGAGGGGATCCGCCAGGTGCTTGGCCATGTTCCGGCCCTGAGCGAACTGCTTCTAGACGCTTTCCAGATGCGTCGGAGCATCCTCGAGGCGAGCGGCTTCGTCGGCATCCGCGTCTACGGCCCCAGCCACTCGCCACCGACCCTCGAGATCCGCGAATTTCTTTATAAAAACAAATTCCCATTTACGTTCGTCGACACAGAAGAACAAGAAGGGCTCGCGGCCTTGCAAGCACTGGGCCACCAAGCCGAAGAGGCCCCGGTCCTCCGCTGTAGCAAGGGCACGTTCCCAAAACCGTCGTTGACCGTGCTGGCCGAGCACCTCGGCATTGCCCGACACATTCCCGAAACGGTCTACGATATGACCGTCATCGGTGCGGGGCCGGCGGGTCTGGCAGCGGCTGTGTATGCCGCATCCGAAGGACTCAAGACTTTGATCATTGATCGCGTGGGACCCGGCGGCCAGGCGGGCACGAGTTCCCGGATCGAGAACTACATGGGCTTCCCCTCGGGCCTCAGCGGCGCGGAGCTGGCCAACCGAGGCTTCTTACAAGCGCTCAAGTTCGGGGCCGATTTCACCGCCCCCGTCTCAGTCTTGCGACTTCACGGCGAACCCACCGGCGAACGCCTGCTCGACCTTTGCACCGGCCAACAGGTGCGCACGCGTTCGGTGCTCTTGGCCACCGGGGTCACCTACCGTCGCCTGGAGGCCGAGGGCTGTCGCAAATTCGAAGGAGCCGGCGTCTATTACTCGGCCACCTCCGTCGAAGCGCGCGGCTGCCAAGGCAAGGCCGTCGCGGTCGTTGGCGGGGGGAACTCCGCCGGCCAAGCCGCTCTGTTCCTGGCCCAGCACGGCTGCTGCGTCCATCTGATGATTCGCGGCAACGACCTGAACGCCAAGATGTCCCATTATCTCACCCAGCGGATTGAACTCGACCCGAACATCGAAATACTCACACACACGGAAGTGGCTGTGACCCATGGCGATCACTGTCTACAGGAGATCACCGTCCACCACCGGCAGCACCGCCAGACGCGCACCATGCCCTGTACCGGCCTGTTTGTGTTTGTTGGGGCCCACCCGGGTACCGATTGGTTACCGCAAAGCATCGCCCGAGACCGTCGAGGCTTTATTTTGTGCGGTCCGGAGGCCGCAGCCACCGGGCAATGGCCGCTGGACCGTCCGCCCTGCCCTGTGGAGACCAGCATGCCCGGTGTGTTCGCGGCGGGAGATGTCCGCTCGGGGTCGACCAAACGGGTCGCGTTTGCCGTGGGCGATGGGGCATTTGCGGTCGCCTGTGCTCACCAGGTCTTGGCGGAATTGGCGACCTCCAAGATTTAAACACGAAAGTGAATCTGCGAACAAGAAGTGGGCCACACTCACTAATGATAGAATAAAAATGTCTATTAATGCTCTGGCCAAAAAAATCAAACGTTTTGGTCCGCTCGCGGCCATATATAGTAATAGGGATCTTCCGTACAGATAGAGTGGCCATGAACTCTAACATTCTTCTGACAGATATGCTATGTTGATGGGACCTTTCTCGACACTTTCAGGACAGATTCAGGACAGTTTCAGGACGTTGTTGCAGCGTTTGGGGTCGGCGAAGGGGACCCGTTCTCAACGTACCAATGCGAAGGATGGCCTGACGGAGCTCATTCGGAGCGAATGATCACTGTTGTAACCTGATGCTGGGTAAGTATTTAGGCAACGAGGCGCCCATTTTGGAGTGCCTCGGATCGGAGGTCCGAGGGCACCGTCCCCTTGAGAACATGCTTGTGAAGGATGGTTCTAGCGCCCTGCAAGTCAAGAAAGGGAAGCGCACCATGATCCTGCGACTGTTGTTGCTATTGTGCATCCTCGGAGGTAGCTCGATGACCGCCTGGTCCGATGAGGGAATGTGGCTACTAAATGATCCTCCGCGCCAGCGGCTCAGCGAGAAATATGGCTTTGTCCTGGATGATGACTGGCTGACGCATGTGCAACAAGCGTCGATCCGCTTCAACAGCGGGGCATCCGGGAGTTTTATTTCGCCCGAGGGGCTGATTCTCACCAACCACCATGTCGGCGCTGATGCCATCCAGAAACTGAGCACTGCCGAACGCGACCTCTATACCAACGGTTTCTATGCGGCGACCCGGGACCAGGAGCTGCAATGTCCGGATCTGGAACTCAATGTGCTCCAAGAGATCATCGATGTGACCGAGCAGGTCCAGGCCGCGGTCACTCCGGAGATGAGCGACGCGGATGCCTTTGCGGCGCGCTCCACAGCGATTGCCCGGATTGAGAAGGAGTCATTGGAAAAGACCGGCTTGCGTAGTGATGTCGTGGTGTTGTATCAGGGCGGCTTGTATCACCTGTACCGCTATAAGCGCTACACCGATGTGCGACTCGTGATGGCACCGGAAGCGGACATTGCCTCGTTTGGTGGCGACGTGGATAACTTCGAGTATCCTCGCTACTGCTTGGACGTTTCTTTCTTCCGAGCCTATGAGGATAATCAGCCAGCGAAAATTGAACACTACTTGGAATGGAGCCGCCAACCCGTCCAGGAGGGTGATTTGGTCTTTGTCACGGGCCACCCCGGCACGACCAATCGCTTGGAAACGCTTGCCAAGCTCAAACATCGCCGGGATATTACGCTTCCCTACACGTTGGCGTTTATCCGATCCCAGGAGGCGTTATTGCGGCAATTTGCCGAGCAGAGCCCGGAAAATTCTCGTCGAGCCAGTCGCTACTTGCGTCGCTTTGCCAATGCCCGCAAGGCCTATTCAGGCATGTACGCAGGGCTCCTCGACCCGGCGATCCTGCAACGGAAACGGCAAGAAGAGGTTCAGTTCAGCCAAGCCGGAGACCGCCTGAGCCCCGAAGGAAAACGGGACGCGCAGGAAGCACAGGAGCGGATCGCCCAGATCCAACAGGAATTGGCGGAGTTCGAGGTACCGTATTCGCTCCTTGAGCGCGGGAATGCCTTTCAGTCCGAACTGTTCGACATTGCCCGCACCATCGTCCGACTCAATAAGGAGCAGACTCGACCCAATGACGAGCGGCTCCGGGAATATCGTGACTCCAATCGAGCCTCACTCGAGTTACAGCTATTTTCCCCTGCACCCATTTACGCGGACCTCGAACGGGCACGGCTCACCCGATCACTCCTATATATGGCCGAACAACTCGGCGGCGAGCATCCGCTGGTGGTCAAGCTGCTCGCGGGCAAGTCGGTGGCCAACCGCGTCGACGAACTGATCGCGGACACTCGCTTAGCCGAGGTCGCGGAGCGGCGTCGCTTGGTGGAGGGCGGGCTGAAGGCCCTGGATGATAGCCGCGATTCCATGATCCGTTTGGCGCAACTGATCGATAACGATGCCCGACGACTGCGCGAGCGTTACGAGCAAGACGTCGAAGAGCCCGAACGTCAAGCCTATGCCACCCTGTCGCGTTTCCGCTTTCAATTGCTGGGTCGATCGGTCGCCCCCGACGCCACTTTCACCCTCCGCTTGGCCTATGGCACCGTCCAGGGCTATCGTGCGGCAGGCGAAACCATTCCGTTTTACACCACCCTGGGGGGAGCCTTCGCCCGGGCCGAGGCCCTCGGCGGTACGGAGCCGTTCGACTTACCAGCACGTTGGAGAAACGGGAAAGCCAAGCTGGATTTGCGCACCCCATTCAACTTTGTCTCGACCGCCGACACCATCGGGGGCAACTCCGGCAGTCCGGTCCTGAATCGTCAGGGGCAGCTGGTAGGGGTGAACTTTGACCGCAACCGACATGGGCTGGTCCGTAACTTTGTCTATACCGATGAGCAAGCGCGACATATCGCCGTGCATGCAGCGGGCATCGTGGAAGCCCTGGACAAGCTGTATGACTGCCCCGCGTTGATCGCGGAGATGCTACCCGGACGAGATTAAAGGGTGCGGCGTGCACCTCGAGCATCCGACTCCGATCACTGCGGGAGGGCGCAATCGAATCAACCGGTCCATCGCTGAGGTGTTCGGGGAATTGACTTCCCCACGCCAGGATTCGAGAATAAGCCACACGGTTCATCAGAAGCCGTTGCGTTCCTTACTTTGGGAGAAGCAAACATGCGACGGATGGGACTTTGGGCATGCATGATCGTGCTGAGCCTCGGGGTTCAGGCCAAGGCGCAGGACGATGCCAAGGCCATCATCGAAAAGGCGATCGAGGCAACGGGCGGGGCTGAGCTGCTCAACAAGTATCCTGCCGGCAAAATGGAAAGCCGGGGCACCATCAATGTGATGGGAATGGACTTCGACTACGAAGCCGACTCGATGTACATGATGCCCGATAAGGTCAAGAATATCATTCGCCTGAATGTAATGGGCCAGGAAGTGACCATCAACCAGGTGATCAATGGTGACCAGGCGATGATGACACTCAACGGCATGGAAACCCCACTGGATGATCAGCAACTGAACGAGGCGAAGAAAACCGCCTTGGTGCAGCGGCTCTACCAGCTCACCCCGTTGTTAGAGAACAAAGAGTTTACGCTCGAGAAACTCGACGGGGAGATTGATGTGAACGGCAAAGCTGCCAAGGGAGTCTTGGTCAAGACCAAGAAACTTGGCGAAGTAAAACTCTACTTTGATGCAAATTCGGGGCTCATGGTGAAAACGGAGCGGAAGGGTCTCGACCCAAATGGCGCCCCGGCTAGCTTGTCGGAAGTTTTCTTGGCCTACAAAGAGGTCAATGGCCTCCAGCGTCCGACCAAGATCACGGCCTATGCCGACGATACGAAGTATATGACGGTCGAAGTCATCAAGCAGGAGGATCTCGAAAAGATCCCTGCGAGTGAATTTTCCACCGGCGACAATTAATCGTCGCAACCTATCGGGGTGGTTGGTCCACCCCGATCGATGCAACGAATTTGGCAGAGGCATTAGCCAACAAATACCCCGGCGGGGATGCTAGGGTTAAACACCGTAAATGTGTCTAAAGCCGTGGGGATCCCTTCACTCGGGACATCGCGTCCGGCGTAAATATTGATTTCCGTTGGGGACCCTTCGCCGGGCCCAACCACCAAATCGGCACGGTTATCCCCATCAAGATTCTTCGTGACCACACGGATCCCTCCGCGTGTCTCAACATTGCCAGCGAAGAAATTGGCGCGTTGAACAATTTGCGGTTCAGCGGTGGACATTAAGGCCGGTCCATCGATGGCAAACATACGCGGGCCACCACCGGGTCCCGCACCCGCGATCAGATCGGGACGGCCATCCCCATCCAGGTCTCCGACCGACAAGAAGACTCCATTGCGAAGCCCGGGTTCAAAGACGAAAAAGTCGGCAAACAGCTTGGCGGGAGCGTTGCCTGCGTTTAACAGGGAGGGTCCATCAAACCCGGCCACACGCGGACCACCTCCAAAACCGGCTCCGACCACCAGGTCCGACTGGCCATCGCCACTCAGATCGCCAATCCCTAAGCGAACTCCACCGCGAAAGTTGGGATCCTCGATGCCGAAGAAATCCGCCAGTATAATGGAAGGATCATTCCCTTGAAAAACGCGAATTCGCGGGCCACCACCCACATCGGGTGAAGTCACAATCTCGGCAAGTCCATCGTTGTTTAGATCTCCCGCGGACACGAACACGCCGCCGAGGAAGGTGTCTTCATAAGCCAGGAAGCTCATGATCTCTTGACGGGTTTGTCCATCATAGACCTTGACGAGGGGTGCTCCGCCAGGGCCTGCTGCGGTCACAACATCCTGGGTGCCATCCCCGTTGACATCGGCGACTGCGACCCGAACGCCCAGGGTATACGAGCCTCCAAACGGAAACAGCCGGAACTGTTCCCGGCCACTGGCGTCGTAGACATTCACCTGGCCGATGACTCCCGCACCACTGCCCACGGCATAGGCAGGCCCGTCCGGGACAGGTTGCCCATTCCCTGGGTCATCCTCAGCCGGGGCGACGCCCATGAGGACATTAAAGTACACCCCCGCCTCCCCAAAGGCATCGCCGTTGTCACCCAGCCAACTACCCGTGCTCGCACCCTGCGCGGCAAAGTCGAGCCGAATGACATCGCCGATGGAGGCGAAGATCACTCGCCGGTCATTGACATCTTGAACGACTTCACGGGCTTCAAAGTCACTCGGATCGGTCGGGGTATGCCCACCAGACAGATCCGCCAAGGTGTCGTCGCCCAGACTCAATCGGGCCGAAACCGAGTTGGAGAAATCGAGTGATGTGCCGAGGGTCTCAGGTCCCCCAGGGCCGACCGGATTGCGATCCCAGAACACTTCGGTGAAATAATCAATCTCCAGGCGAACGCGATCGCCGAAGGATTCCCCCTCGGTGGGCGAAATCCGCACTTGGAGCGATCCATCGGCGGAAAAACTGCCTTCACGATTCCGCGGCAGATCATTGAGCGTATGCTCGATAGGAGGCGAAGCACGGACATCGAGTTCGTAGAAGAAGCCGTCATCAGAAAACTGCAAGGTATCGGGCGTACCCGTGGCCCAGTCGGTGGTGTCAAAGGTTGGGCGACTGATGATATTGAGCCGGGCAGGGACCCAGCGGCACTCCAGCGGTTCCAAGCGCAGCATTGGTGGCACGGTGCATCTCCGAAGAATAAACGAGCACGGCCCGACGATGGGCCAAACTGGACCCAATAACAGGCTTCATGACTTATTAATCGACCGCGGAAATGGGCAGAGAAGAGTCAGCCGACGAGGTAGAACAGCAAATCTTGGCGATAAGGGAAATTTGTAGCGATCAAAACGGTTGTGCTGGGTGCTCCCTTGGGTTGTGTCGAGAGCCGACGATGCCCAAAGCGGCCGGGGATCGATGCATTGGGGATGCAGCCCGAGCCGCGCGAAACGAGGTGATTATTCTTTGCGATTTTCCATAAACCACCGTGCATTGATTTGCTTGAGATAGACTTTGCGATTGGGCAGGTCGGGGGATGATATGGTGGCAGCACCATCACGTTCTTCGACGCTTCCTTCCAGGGCTAAGCGGCGAAGTTCGCGTAGACTAGGAGGGTCTTGCTTGAGTTTCCGCTGGACTTCCGCGACAATTCCCGAAAAGGGGAGCCCGAACTGCTGCATCCGCTGATCGATGAAGCTTGGCTCCACCAGATGGGCGATCATATAGTCAAACCGATTGCGATCAATCGCTTTCAGCACCGATTGGAGCGTCGCTTTGGGCGAGGTTTGTGGATAGTTATCCGGCAGCGCCTCAACCTCAAAGCGGGCGGGAATAGCCTGATTCTGCGCCCGGAGCCCCGCGGGGCCGATCAGCAGGATACAAGTGAGGAAAAGCCAGCGCATGGATCATCTCCTTGGGTTTGTCTTCTTCCGGCCGGTACACGAGAGACGCTATGGCAGGTAACACCTTCGGGGAATTGTTCCGCGTCACCACCGCCGGAGTGAGTCACGGTCCGGGGTATATGGTGATCATCGATGGCTGTCCACCCGGACTGCCCTTGGGCGTCGAGGATCTTCTACCCGACCTGCAACGTCGTCGGCCCGGACAATCTCGAATTGTCACACAACGTGATGAGGCAGACGAACCTGAGTTTATCGCTGGCGTCTTTGCAGGCAAGACGGACGGGACGGCCATCGGGATCCTGTTTCGAAATACCGACCAACGCAGCCGAGATTATTCGGATATTCAAGATAAGTATCGCCCCGGCCACGCCGACTACACCTTTGATGCCAAATATGGCTTTCGCGACTACCGCGGTGGCGGGCGTTCCAGTGCCCGCGAGACCATCAGCCGGGTTGCCGCGGGTGCGATTGCCAAGAAGCTCCTGGCCCAGCAAGGGATCCGTGTGCTTGGTTATGTACGCCAAATTGGCGACCTATGCGCTGACGTTCCTGATCCCAGTGCCATCTCACTGGAGCAAGTGGAGGCGACCCCGGTCCGGTGTCCCGATCCAGAAGTAGCCAGGAAAATGATCGAACAAATCGAGGAAGTCCGCAAGGAGCGGGACTCGATTGGGGGGATTGCCGAACTGGTGGCGGTGGGAGTCCCGCCGGGCTGGGGCGAGCCAGTATTTGACAAGCTGAAGGCAGACCTGGCCAAGGCGCTGTTGTCGCTACCAGCGGTGATGGCCTTTGAATATGGAGCTGGGTTCGCGGTCGCGCGGGCCCGTGGCAGCCAAAACAACGACCAGTTTATCCCAGACGGCCAGGGCGGCATTACCACAGCCTCGAACCGCCACGGCGGCATGCTCGGTGGCATTTCGAGTGGGACGCCGATCATCTGTCGGGTAGCCATCAAACCCACCAGCAGTCTGCCGCAGGCCCAATCGACGGTCACTCGTCAGGGCGAGCCCACCGAGATTTTGACGCGAGGGCGCCATGACCCCTGTTTGCTACCGCGATTCATCCCCATGGGCGAGGCCATGGTCGCCTTGACCCTGGTCGATCACTGGCTGCGCTGGCGGGCACAGTGTGCGGGCTTTGTGGACGATCCGCATCGTACTCCTGACACAGAATTCGCTTGAGGCGCTCATGCTGCCTGTTTCTAAGCGACCCACGTTGGGAGACTTGTTGTGGTCCGGGCTCCTGTGAAGCCCGGGATGGGATCAACTCGGTGTCTTTGCCCTCCTATTGCATAGAAAGACTCCATGATGTCGCATACCATCCAGGTCGAGCTCGGTTCACGCCGCTACCCGATTCAGATTGGGATCGGGCATGATCTAGGTGCGTTTATCCGGCAGGTTGCTCCTCGATCGACTCAAGCGATGGTGGTGACCGATGCTAACGTCCGGCTCCACGCCGAGGCCTTGGAGCGTCAACTGACACTGCACAGCTTTTCGACCAACTTGGTCAGTGTTCCCGCCGGCGAAGGGAGCAAGTCGCTGGCGATGGCAGAATTTCTCTACGATCAGCTGGCCGACTGGCCGGCTGATCGGCGGACTCTGGTCGTCGCCGTGGGCGGGGGAGTGGTGGGTGACCTTGCCGGGTTTGCCGCCGCGACCTATGCCCGGGGGCTGTCACTGGTTATGGTCCCCACCACCCTGCTGGCAATGGTCGATAGCTCCGTGGGGGGCAAAGTGGGTATCAACCACCCCCGCGGCAAAAATCTGATCGGTGCGTTCCATCAACCGTTGGGCGTTGCCATCGACCCCGACTATCTGCATACCCTGCCCGAGCGTGAATTTCGCAGTGGGCTGGCCGAGGTGGTGAAGTATGGCGTGATCATGGACGCGGACTTTTTCGCTTTTCTCGAAGCGCATCAAGCCGCCATCTTGGCGCGCGATCCAGAAACCATCAGTACCGTTGTGGCACGCAGCTGTCGACTCAAGGCCGATGTGGTCGAGCAGGATGAGCATGAGGAAACCGGTCACCGGATGATCCTCAACTACGGGCACACCTTTGCGCATGCCTTCGAGTCCGTAGCCGGTTACCGTACCTGGCTCCATGGTGAGGCAGTCGCTGCGGGGATGATGGCCGCCAGCCGCTTAGCCGAACGCCTAGGACTTATCGAGTCGAGTCTCACCACAAGACAACACAAGCTGCTCGAAGCCTTTGGCCTGCCCCTCCGTCATCAGCCTGAATGGCCGATCGATGACATGGTACAGGCAATGTATCGGGACAAGAAAGCCCTCGCCGGCCGCTTACGCTTGATTCTGCCCACACGACTCGGAGAAGTTCGTCTGGTGGATGATGTGGATGAAACGCTTGTCCGAGAAGTCCTGCGAGCAAGCTAATCCCAATGTCACGTTTATTGATTGCCAACGGCACCCTGTATGACCCCACCAACGGCATCGATGGGGAGGTAAGAGACCTATGGGTCGAGGGGGGAAAGATCATCCCACCCCCGAGCGACCCGGCAGAGACCGCCGAGAGAGTCCTCGATGCCCGAGGCTATGTGATCATGCCCGGGGGCATCGACATGCACTGCCACATCGCCGGGCCCAAAGTCAATATCGGCCGGAAAATGCTCCCGGAGATGAATCGGGCAGGAGGTGCTCATCCGCGGGTTGGTAAGCTCCGCTCGGGGATCGTCGGAGCCGTCCCGAGCACCTTCACCACCGGCTACCTGTACGCCAGCATGGGCTACACCACCGCGTTTGATGCGGCCATTCCTGGTCTGCTCGCCCGGCATGCGCACGAAGAGTTCCAGGATACCCCAATGCTCGACAAGGGGTTCTACCTGCTCTTTGGCAACAATCATTTTGTCATGGATCAGATCCGTCGCGGTGACACCGAGGCCCTGGATGCTTACTGTGCTTGGGGTCTCAATGCCGTGAAGGGCTATACGATCAAGCTGGTCAATCCCGGAGGCGTGGAAAACTGGAAGCAGATTAGCCGCAAAACGACCCAGGAACTTGATGCCCCGGTGGCCCAGTTCGGGGTATCGCCGCGTCAAATTGTCACGGCATTGGCCGGGTGTGCGGACCGACTTCGCCTCCCGCACTCGGTGCATATTCATTGCAACAACCTGGGCATCCCTGGAAACTGGGAAACGACTTTACATACTATGCGTGCTTTGGAGGGTCAGCGCGGGCACTTCGCGCACATCCAATACCATAGTTACGGCGGCGATCCCAACGAACCACGTAGCTTCCGCGCGGCCACCGACAAACTCCTCGACTACGTGCACAGCCATGCCAACATCACTCTGGATGTTGGCCACGTCAACCCGGGCTGGACGGTGTCCATGACTGGGGATGCTCCGTTTAGCTACTATCTGCACCAACTGAGTGGCCGCAAGTGGTTTACTCACGATTGCGAACAGGAGAGCAGCTGCGGTGTCATTCCGATCGAGTATCGCCCCGAGAAGAGCCTCATTCACGCCACACAGTGGGCGATTGCGCTCGAGTGGTATTTGCGGATGGAGGACCCCTGGCGGATCGCCATGACCAGCGATCATCCGAATGGTGGCGCCTTCTATCGCTACCCAGAGATCATCCAGCTACTCATGGATCCGGCGTATCGACGCGACATGTGCAAGCAAATGCCTGAACAGCTTCGCGAACGCTCGTGCGTGGCCGAACTGGACCGGGCGTATTCGCTCCAGGAAATTGCCATCATCACCCGGGCTGCCCCAGCTCGGATCCTGGGACTCACGCACAAGGGCCACCTGGGTCCGGGAGCGGACGCCGACATCACCATCTATACCGATACCTCGGATCGGCAAGCGATGTTTGCCCGGCCACGCTGGGTATTCAAAGCCGGCGAGCTGATTTCCGAGGATGGTTCGATTCGTAGGGAGGTCTATGGGAGGACGTACTTTGTCGAGCCGGGCTTCGATCGCGGACACCTCGGTGCCATCCAAGAGTGGTTTGAAGAGCACTACACGTTGGCATTTGCCAATTATGCCGTGGAAGCGCGGTACATCCCCGAGGGAATGGCGGTGCACTAAGAGGCCAGAGGTAGAGGAGGCCGCAGCCCCCTCAGTTGCAAATGCTGCAATGGTTAGTTCTTCTCTTCGACGCGGCGAATCGATTTGATCACAACATCTTCCACCGGAACATCTTGGAAGCGATTCTTGAAGCCCGTCTCGACACTCTTAATCTTGTCCACCACATCCATGCCCTCGACCACGCGACCGAACACGGCATATCCGACACCATCCTGGGCTTTGGCGCGATCCAAGAAATCATTGTTCTTAACATTGATAAAGAACTGCGCGGTGGCACTGTTGGGGTCGCTGGTCCGGGCCATGGCGAGGGTGCCCCGCTCGTTGGAGATGCCATTCCCCGCTTCGTTGGTAATCGGATCTTTGGTCTTTTTCTGCTTCATACCCGGCTCGAAGCCGCCGCCCTGAATCATGAAATTGCTGATCACACGGTGGAAAATGGTGTTGTCGTAGAACTTGTCATCGACATAGCTCAGAAAGTTCTTCACACTCACGGGAGCCTTGTCCGCAAACAGCTCGACCTTAATGTTTCCCTGGTTGGTTTCGATGATCACCATCGGGTTCTTCGCCTCCACCTGAGTCGCCGCCAATCCCAACAGCACCAGTGTCAGTACGCCAAAACGCATGCCCTGTACTCCTCGGTTACTTCTTTCGAGTCCACGGCCGAAGGACCCTGTGCCCCTCGTTCCCCCCGATTATAGCTCTCGAGCCCCGAAGCGGCGAAAACGTGGACAAATTGCTTGTTCGCGCACCGGCTCAGCCGTACCGTAAAACAGATGGTTGCGATGTCGCACCGGGAGGAAACTATGAGTCCCCTGACTGCCTTTGCCGGATTGCTCTTCAGTATCCTGCCTGATCCGTCGAACTCACCAGACTCCGAGGCAATGGTACGAAACGCCGTGCAACGAGGACTCGATCGAGTCACCACGGGCGCGACAAGCTATCTGACGCATCGGCAATGCTTCAGCTGTCACCATCAGGCTCTGACTGTGCGCACCTTGGTAACCGCCCAACAGCATGGTTTTGCCGTTGATCCAGACGTGCTCGAGGAGCAGGTGGATGCCACCCTGGAGACCTTCCGTTCACGCTTACCAGACATTGCCAAGGGACGTGGGGTCGGGGGTGGAAGCACCATGGCAGGCTATGCCTTGTGGACGCTTGCCGCTGTCGAGCATCCCGACAAGGCGGTACGCCATGCACTCATCCAATACCTGCTGAAACGCCAACAAGTAGACGGTCACTGGCAACCCTTGCCACCACGCCCACCCAGCCAGGGAAGTCAGTTTACCGACACTGCGCTGGCCCTATCCGCCCTGCAGGACTTCGCCCAGGATCATCCACGTTCGAAGTTGATGAAGCGAACGATTGACCAGGCAACTGACTGGTTGTTCAACGCCCAACCGAAGTCCACTGAAGATCATGTCTTTTATCTACATGGGCTCCTGTCCGTTCAGCCGACACAGAACCAGCGGCACGTGGCGATTAGTCAGCTCTTTCACATACAAAGGAAGGATGGCGGTTGGGGGCAAACTCCGGACCGAGATAGTGATGCCTACGCGACGGCCACGGCCATGGTGGCCCTCCGTCGAGCCGGTGTGCCCCGCACGGATACGCGTCTCCGCAACGCGATGCGTTATTTACTCGAGCACCAACGAGACGATGGTGCGTGGCTCGTGACAACGCATAGTCAGCCGGTTCAGGTGTTTTTTGACAATGGTGATCCCGGAGGCAAATCCCAGTTTATCAGCTTCGCCGCTACCGGCTGGGCCACACTGGCTCTTTTGACCATGCTCGAGAATGCAAGGGAAAGCGAAGGAGGAACCGTGGAGATCCCGAACCGGAAAAGCTTCGTAACGCCCGTACAGATATTCCATGCGATCTGCCATACCCTTCCGATCGCTGGGGCGGCATAATAGCCGCATGAGCCAACCTAGCCGGATTCTTCTCAGTTTCGATGGCGGAACGCTGGTCTTGACGGGTGATGCACCGGTCCTGAACTCCCTGCCCGGGGTCATCTGGGATTCGCGCACTCAGTCCCACCGTGCTGAGGGTCGTTCCTATCGACCGATCGTCGAGACTCTGAGACAGCAGAGGATCCCTTATCTCGATCAAGCTCGTGGCTACCCTGCCGAACCAACTCCCTGGATCTTGAACACCGACCGCCAGCCGCGTGACTATCAATGCGAAAGTGTCGAGACTTGGAATCGGGAGCAAAAGCGGGGGGTGATCGTTTTGCCAACAGGCACAGGTAAGACCCTGGTAGCCATGCTGGCCATCGAGGGCACCGCTCGTCCAACCATTGTGGTGACACCGACGATCGATCTGCTCAACCAGTGGCACTACGAATTAGGCCGCGTTTTTGGTGTACCAATCGGGGCGTTGGGTGGCGGCAATCATGAGTATCACCCCATCACTGTAACTACGTATGATTCTGCTCATTTGAGGCTTGAGCAATGGGGCCATCGTTATGGTCTGCTGATCTTTGACGAATGCCACCATTTGCCCGGTCCCACGTATCAGCAAATCGCCATTGGCAGCATTGCTCCGTTCCGACTAGGACTCACCGCCACCCCAGAACGAGCAGATGGCGGCGAACAACTCTTTCCGAACCTAATCGGACCGATTGTGTATCGCCGCGACATCTCGGAGCTGAAAGGCGAGTACCTGGCGACGTATCGCACTATGCGGGTCTATGTCGATCTTTCTACGGAGGAATTAGAACGTTATCGCCAAGTTCGCGAATTCTGGCGAGGATTTCTGGCCCAGCGGGGTATTTCGCTGAGTGGGGCCAACGGCTGGGCCAGGTTTCTGGCCGAGGCCAACCGCAGCCGCTCAGGCTGGGAGGCATTTCAGGCCTATCAAGAACAGAAACGTATTGAGCGCGCGTCGGCGGCCAAACTCACTAAGCTTGAAAGCCTGCTTGAAGAACATGTCCGCGATCGCGTGTTGATCTTTACCGCGGACAATGCCACCGTCTACCAGATAGCCCGCCGCTTCCTGTTGCCGCCGATCACGCATCAGACCAAGGCAAAGGAGCGCAAGCAGATTCTTGATCGTTTCCATCAAGGTACTTATCGAGCAATCGTCACTAGTCAGGTTCTCAATGAAGGCGTCGATGTGCCAGCAGCCAATGTGGGGATCGTCCTCTCAGGCACCGGCAGTGCCACCGAGAACGTCCAGCGACTGGGTCGCATACTTCGCAAACACGGCGACAAGCAGGCGACCCTCTATGAGGTGATTACCCGCGGGACTGCCGAGGAATATGTCAGCGATCGCCGGAGACAGCACGATGCTTTCCGCTAAACAAGCCTCGCCGCGCCTGACTATGGTTCGTAACAATCGAATCAAGATTCGGTACCTTTCCGCCGAGGATGCCTACTGGCTGGACATAGCAGGTCGACTCCTTGAGCTTTTTCGCGGTGCCCAGGGCCTAAGCCGTGGTGAACTCCAAGAAGAGTTGACAAGCATTTTGGGCGATAGTGCGGCCCACGCAGTGCACCAGGGCCTGGTTAAGCTGCTCGAAGACCGTTGTGACTTTGAGATGGACGCAGGTTTCTCGCCCACAGAGGTGCGTGCGGCCATTTTTCAGACTGCCGCCGAGCTTCGCCAGCAAGATGCCTTCGACCGGGAGCGAGTGTTCGCCCAGGTCGGGGAAGCATTTCAGATTCCTCCCGACCAAGTTGAGCAGAGCATGTTTGCCGACTTGAAGACCGAACAACGCCTGATTCGCTTTCGCGACTGCACACCAACTTACCTGCTACACCGCTACAACGAAGCACTCGCCCAGGCGGTAATACTTAAGGCGGTTCGGGTCGAGGTGAACTTGCCCGAGGAATCCCCCGCTCGCTACCGCCAACTCTTCCGGGCGATCAAGTTTCATCGCCTGATTTGTGACATCCACGAACGCGAAACCGGAGGGTATCGACTGGAGCTAGATGGCCCGTTGAGTCTGTTTAGCGCCACCCAGAAGTATGGGTTGCAGATGGCGTTGTTCCTGCCCCATCTGCTGCAATGTCGAACATTCGATCTGCGTGCTTTGGTGCGTTGGGGTCCACAACGGAAGGAAAAGGTGTTTCTGCTCGACTCGAGTGAGGGACTCCAATCGCATTTGCCAGACTACGGCAGCTGGACGCCGCCAGACTTGCTGATGTTTGTGGAGCAATTTGCGAAGTCGGGGAGAGGATGGACCTTAGACACGGAGCCAGGTATTGTCGCACTGGGTAAAGGCGTTTGGGTCCCTGACTTCCAGCTGCATCCTCCGAACCGGCCCCAGCCTGTTTACCTGGAGGTCCTCGGCTTTTGGCGAAAAACGGCTGTCCTGAAGCACCTCGAACGGCTCAAGGAAGCTGCCCCAGGCCCATACATCCTGGCCGTTTCCGAGCAACTGCACACCGATGCAAGCCTGCCAGAAGACCTGGAGCAGAGTATTTACCAGTTCAAACGCACCCCCTTGGTCGAGGAAGTGATTCGCCGAGCCGAAGCCTTGCTTGCTAGCCAACCCTCGCTGTTCGCTCGCTAGACACCACCCAGTCACTGCCTTTTCCAGCCCAAGTGGACGACAGTTGGTGTCTCTGGCTTTTCGTCGACTGGGATCTCCAGTAGGTTGGTATGGGTCATATTCACGACATTCTCACCGTCATCAAAAAATTCATCGGGAGGCAACAAGTAGTCATATACCTTCGTGCCGTAATGCATCGGCAAGATGTACCGAGTCGGCTTCAATTGATCGACCACCTTGCGTGCCTTCGAACCGTTGATCGTATAAATGCCTCCAATGGGAATCATGAGGACATCGACCGGCTGTAGAGCTTTTACCTGTTCCGGGCTGAGTTCGTGGCCTAGGTCACCGAGGTGGACAAAGCGTAGGCCGTCGGCCTCAACCACAAACAAACCATTCTTGCCACGCTTCTTCCCCATCAGGGGGTCATGATAAGTGCCAAGATCCCCTGCCAACGTGCGGATCTTGACATCTTTGAAACGAACATCGATCGGATTCCAGGTCTGATTGCGGCCCTCACCCTTGAGCGCGTTTAACACCTCCGCCTGTTGCCGATTCGTCAAGATGGCCACCTGATTGTGATCCTCATGAGGGTGAGTAACCAGGCAAACATCCGCAGACATCCGATGAATGCCATACTCCTCGATACCATGCGGATCAAAGACAATCCGTGTACCGCGGCTGGTCGTCAGCTGATAGAAGGACTGCCCAAACCAACGGAGTTGTGGCTTCTTGGTCGTGGATCCCCGACCAATGAGGGTGCCTCCGGCGACTGCTAACACCATCAGTACCATCGGCAAGCATAGGCGACACATGAGCCGCACCACGGACAGGTTCATCGCGATTCTCCCAGGAACCAAGGCATCAATCGGTGGCCCTGTTCAAACGCCAGCGGGCTGGTATTGGCCACCACTTCATCGTAGCTGGGTTGCCCATGGCTCGACACCCCGGTCCCAGCCACAGCGAATGGGACCATGCCATGAGCGTGTGCTCGCGTGCGCAAGGTGGTGCGATGATCGGGAGAAACCAAGATTCGATATTCCCCTTGATCTCGTAGAGCAGCGTGTACTGGACCAACGATATGCTCATCGATCGCTTCCAGGGCAGCAACCTTGGCTTCCGCCTTCCCCTCATGGGACGCCTCGTCGGGAGCCTCAATGTGCACACAGACCAAGTCATGATCGGCCAGAGCCGCCACAGCATACCGCCCCTTCGCAGCATAATCCGTATCCAGATAGCCAGTTGCCCCAGGAACATCGATACGCTTCCAGCCGATGAGCATACCTACCCCCCGGACCAGATCGACCGCACTGATAATGGCACCCTGACGCTGATAGCAGTCCGCAAACGGTTGCAAGAGTGGAGCCTTGCCTTGGCCCCACAGCCAGACTTGGGTCACCGGTACTTGCCCAGCTGCACGCCGTGTTTCGTTGATTGGATGGGTAGCGAACACATCGCGGCTTTTCAGCATCAATTCCTGCAGCAACCAACCTCCCGCCCCCGAGGGCAGGTGCTCGACAACGGGCTGGTCGGGAATGTCGTGTGGTGGTTGTGTGTGTGTATCTTCGTCAAACGGGGCTGGTGAGTCCGCACTGCCTCGATAGACCAGGATATTCCGATAGCTAACCCCTGGATGAAACTCCAGGCTACCTCGAACGTTAAGGGGTTCATCGATTTGGATTGGACCACCCAAACGTGCCTGGAGAGATTCTATCAGCGGGCCACCCTCTTTGCTGGGTATATGATGTGCGGTAAAACTGCTCATCTTGCCGTCATGCAAGTAGACCAGATTACACCGGATCGCCCAGTCATGAGGCTCGAGCTGAATGCCCATGGCCACGGTCTCCAAGGGAGCACGACCAGTGTAAACCTCCAAAGGATCGTAGCCAAATAGGCTCAAGGTCGCCACATCACTGGCCGGAGTTAGCGACGGCGGTACATTATTCGAACGACCGACGACACCGTCTCGGGCAATCTGATCCATGTGGGGTGTCCGAGCTGCTTGCAAAGGTGTTTGACCATGAAGTACTTCTTGAGCTTCATCGGCACAGCCGTCAGGTATGATGATGACGTATTTCATAGGGAGACACCCCTTGCGGTTGCGGGATCAAGCAGTGGGATCCCTGGGAGGCGTAGGGAGGGGATCCAGAGGCGAACTGTGTCATCTTCCAATGCATGCACGCTATCGACAAGAGGGAGATCACCGGATGCCAATCCAACATGCTCTACGAGAGGATGAAATCGATCGTTGTTTTCCGGTCATGGCTCAGCTTCGTCCGAGCTTGTGCCACGAAACTTTTGTCGCACAAGTACTTCGGCAGATCCAGGCAGGCTATCAGATGGTGTTCTTAGAAGTCGACAAGGAGGTGGTGGCCGTGGCGGGTTTCCGCATTCTCGAGAACCTGGCTTGGAGTCAGTTCTTGTATATCGATGATTTGGTCACCGTCGAGAGACATCGTTCCACAGGCTATGGTCAACAAGTATTCGATTGGCTCCTGACCGAAGCCCGCCGCAACGGATGTGAGCAGGTCCATTTGGATTCTGGGGTACAACGCTTTGCCGCGCATCGATTCTATTTGCGCAATCGGATGCGCATCAGCTCGCACCACTTCGCTCTAGATCTAACTGCCCAATGAGCAACACAATCTTCGATGATTCAAGGGGAGCTGCCGTTTTGCAGAGCCACATTGAGGACGTCGCTCACCGTGTCTGCGAAATGAATGGTCATCTCTGCCCGGACATTTTCGGGGAGGTCAGGTAAGTCTTTCTCGTTGGCTTTGGGTAAGATCACCTGATGGATACCCGCTCGCCGCGCGGCCAAGACCTTTTCCTTGACCCCACCGATGGGCAGGACAAGCCCGGAGAGGGTAATCTCGCCAGTCATGGCCACATCCGAGCGGACTGGACGATCGCTATAGAGCGAGGCGAGGGCAGAGACCAGGGCCACGCCGGCGGAAGGGCCGTCCTTCGGAACCGCGCCAGCAGGAACATGGATATGCACACCTCGATCGGTGATGGTTTTGGGAGCGATACCAAGTTCAGACGCATGAGCCCACACATAACTTTGTGCCGCCTTGGCCGACTCTTTCATGATACCACCCAGTTGGCCGGTTAATCGAAGCTTTTTGGAGTACTGCAGCAGACTGGCTTCAACATAAAGCACATCCCCACCGGTTTCGGTCCAAGCAAGCCCAGTGGCCACACCCACCGGAAGGGACGCCCGCACGGCATCCAGGTGAAACGGTTCTGGACCAAGGAGCTCGGGTACCCGCTCTGGCGTGAGGTGTTCTTCCTGGGTTGCCCCTTCGGCGAAATGCAAAGCAATCTTACGAAACAGTTGCCCCAAGGCCCGATCGAGCTGACGACAACCCGCTTCGCGCGTGTAGCGGTGAATCACGGTTGACAGGGTGTCCTGGCCAATGTGGATCGCGTCGGCGGGTAACCCCGTATCCTCAAGAATGCGCGGGACCAAATATCGCCGCGCGATTTCAACTTTTTCTTCCTCGGAGTAACCTGTAAGCCGCAGCACCTCCATTCGATCTAGCAGCGGCCTTGGCAGCGTATCGAGTGTGTTGGCCGTGGCGATAAAGAAGATGTTCGATAAATCGAATGGCATGTCGAGGTAGTTATCGCGGAAGGTGTGATTCTGAGCGGGATCGAGAATCTCAAGCAGTGCTGCCGCCGGGTCACCGCGATAATCCCGGCCTAGTTTATCAATTTCATCAAGCATCAATAGCGGATTGTTCACCCCCGCCCGACGAACCGCCTGAATAATTCTTCCTGGCATCGCACCAATGTAGGTGCGGCGATGACCCCGCAGTTCGGCTTCATCATGAAGTCCACCCAAGCTCATCCGCTCAAAGTGTCGACCAATGGCCCGAGCGATCGATTGCCCGAGGGAGGTCTTGCCGACCCCCGGTGGCCCCACAAAGCAGAGGATGGGAGCCTTCGCTTCAGGATTGAGCTTCAAAACCGCGAGCTGCTCCAGAATCCGTTCCTTGACCGCAGCCAAACCGTAGTGATCCTCATCAAGGATTTGTCGAGCGTGCGCGAGATCCAAGTTGTCCTGAGTCGCGTTTTTCCAAGGCAGTTCCAATACCAGTTCGATGTACGCACGGGTGACCTGATAATCGGGAGCCTGTGTTGGCAGCCGTTCGAGCCGCTCCAGATCGCGCGTCACCTCCTTGGCCACCGATTCTGGCAAATCGGCACGGGCTAGACGGTCACGTAGGGCGGCGATCTCCACTGATTCGGGAGTTCGTTCGCCTAATTCTTGCTGGATAGCACGCAGTTGCTGGCGAAGAAAGTAGTCGCGTTGTTCCCGCGACATCTCCGATTGGGCCTGACTAGCGATTTGTTGACGCAATTCTAACACTTGAATCTCGTGCGTCATCGACTCATGCAAAAGGCGTAATGCCTCCCGACGCGTACTCGCTTCCAGAATCGCCTGTTCCTTGCTGACCTCGAGGCTCATCATCGAAGCTAACAAATAGGCAAGCCGCAGAGGATCCCCTGCATTGTTCAACATTTGCTGAAAGTTAATATTCGGCTGTTCGTGTTGTACGAGTTGGAAGGCGTGGGTAGCTTGCTCGATCACTGCCCGCTGTAACGCCTCGACTTCGGTGTCGCTGTCCTCAGGTGTCGGCAGGACCGTGTAGTGGGCCTTTAGGAAGGGTTCCTGTTGTACATATTCGTCGATGGTAACGCGCTCGATTCCCTGGACAATCAACTCCAACGCGTCATTGTTCCGCGCCATTTTCTTGATGACTGCACGGGTTGCCACATGATACAGGTGATGAGGTTCAACGTCCTCAACTTCTTGATCACGCTGAGCGACAACGAGCAAAGTCTTTTCTTCACTAGCCAGTGCATTCTCCGCCGCGGCGACCGAAGAAGTTCGACCAATCGAGAGCGGCACAAATAGTGACGGGAACAGCACCGTATTGCGGAGTGATAAAACCGGAAGTAAGTTGGGAGGGATTGTGGTCGTGGCCTCAGGTAGAGCCGCGGTAGCCTTCGAAGGCTCGTTCTCCGTGGTTTCTTCTTCTGCAGGGCCAGGGGCAGCGTCCGGCTCATCGTCGCGGATCACGCATCACTCTCCCGATAGACACGCACAAGCAGCATTCCATCCCGATGTTCGGGGACCAGACGTGCTTTGGCCAACTCAGGGCCTAGTTCGATCACACGCTCAAAACTGCTATAGCTAATCTCGAGATGGAAATGCCGGCACCCTTCTTCGACGCAACCGTCCCGACGACAGCCACGGACTATCAAAAAACGATCGCGACGGGATAATTCCACATCCTCGGGTTGAACCCCGGCCAGATCCAGTTTCACCAACCAGCCATAGGGGGTCGAATAAACATCCGCGGAAGGGATCCAGGATTGTTCCGTTGCTTGTGCCGAAGGCGCAAACAGGTGTAGGAAGCGGATATGATCGCGTCCCATGGTGTCTTACAACCTGCCATTGCGTCAAACGTCGAGTTCGTCCAGTAAAGCCCGATCAGCTTCGTCCATAATGAAACCATACCGATACGCCGGGTCTTTGCCAAGCAAATGTTCGAAAGTCTCGTCGGCTTTCAGATTCGAATCGATTTCCACTCGCAGCAGGTTTCGATTTGCCACATCCAAGGTCGTTTCTCGAAGAACCTTGGCATCCATCTCACCAAGTCCCTTAAAACGAGTGATTTCGTACCGGCGTTTCTTCTCCTCGAGACCACGCACAAGACGCTCCTTATGCTGGTCGTCCTTGGCCCAGTACGTTTCTTTGCTTACATCGATCCGGTAGAGTGGGGGCTGGGCCAGAAACACATGCCCTTTGCGGATCAGCTCGGGCATGTGCCTGAAGAAAAAGTCTAACAGTAATGTCGAAATATGGTGACCATCCGCATCAGCATCCATCAATAGAATAATCTTTCCATAACGCAAACCGGATAGGTTGAACTTCTCCCCAGCACCAGTCCCAATAGCCGTCACAAGATCATTCAACTCGGCATTGGCCATCACTTTCGCCGTGGACAAACCTTCAGAATTCAAGATCTTGCCGCGAAGGGGCAAGACTGCTTGGAACCGGTTGTCCCGGCCCTGCTTTGCTGAGCCACCCGCTGAATCGCCCTCGACAATGAACAATTCGGTCTCATCGAGATTGGTTGAGCGACAGTCGGCCAACTTGCCAGGGAGATTCAGACGGCGATTACTAACTGATTTACGTTTGACCTCGCTCACGGCCTCCCGAGAAGCTAGGCGAGCCTTGGCGGCCAAAACAATCCGGCCAACGATTTGATCGGCTGCGGTGGGGTTATTGTTCAGCCAGGTTTCCAATGCGGGTCGAACAAAGGCATCTACCTGAGCGGTTAGTTCTACGTTATTCAAGCGTTCCTTGGTCTGCCCTTGAAACTGCGGCTCACGCACAAACACAGAAATCACCGCCACGATCCCTTCGCGAATATCCTCCGACGTGATTTCAAGGCCCTTAAGCTTGATGTCATGCGTATTGATGTAGTTGCGAACGGCTTTAGCCAAAGCGGCCTTGAGGCCGTTCTCATGGGTGCCGCCGGATGCCGTACGAATCCCATTCACATAAGAACGGATGGTCTCGTCGGTCGACTCGGTCCATTGCAGTGCTACCTCCATCTTTTCCGCGCCATCGCGGGCCAAGGTGAAGGGTAATTCCGTGATCGGTGCTTTTTGCCCCTCTTTGATCAAGCGCGATAGAAACTCTTCTAGGCCGCCTGGATGAGACAGATCCAGCGTTTCACCGGTTACTTCGTTCTTGAAGACAATCTTTAAGCCGGCATGGATATAGGCCATGTCATCGAGGTGACTGCGAATTGCCTCCCCATCCAGGCGAGTCGTGCGAAAGATGGTGTCATCTGGTTCAAAATAAATCGTCGTGCCATGTTGCCGGGATGGGTTAAGCTTTTCCAGGCGCGAGGTTGGCACGCCGCGAGCATAACTCTGCCGCCATTCGAAGCCATCGCGTTTGATTGAGGCAACCAACTTGCGCGACAAAGCATTGACGACGGAAGAGCCGACCCCGTGGAGACCCCCAGAATGAATGTAGCTTTCGCCTTCGCCGAATTTAGCGCCAGAGTGGAGAGTTGTCAGAATCAGTTCCACCCCGGGTTTCTGATATTTGGGGTGCAGGTCGACCGGGATACCTCGACCGTTGTCGGTGACCGTCACGGCATCCGAAGATCGATGTAGGGTCACACTGATGATGTCGGCATAACCGTTTAGATACTCGTCCACCGAGTTATCGACGATCTCCCAAACGAGGTGGTGCAACCCCTTAGCATCGACACTTCCGATATACATTGCCGGACGTTTACGGACTGGCTCCAGTCCTTCCAGAACGGAAATACTCTCAGCGGCCGTATATTGCTTGGCTACAGCAGGTGGCATGTCGCGTGATCCATCCAGTCAGTCATCGATTTGCAGTCCTACCGGTGCTTCTTACTCAAACAGGGAGCGATCGCTCTTGCTATCGCCATTTCTACTCTCACGTGGAGCCAGCTCCGCTACCCGATCCCAGTCCGGCACCTCCACAGGGGACGGCACCACCCGGACGAGCGCGGCTCGCTTCACCACTTCAGTGCCTTTGCCTGCACGATGCGTCGGCGGATATGCTCCGCGACGCAGCTCCATGATCTTGCCGCCGGAGGTCTCGACCGTCAATGCATCAAAGCGACTGGAGATCAAAACCCCTCCTAAACAACGATCCCCCGGCTCCAGTTTGATCCCGAGAACTCCTTTGCCAGCGCCAGCCAGGATAGCCACCTCTTCAAGGGGGAAATGCAGAACTCGTCCCGAGGCGGCTGCCAAAAACACCGAAGTCTCATCACGCTGCAAGCGTGCCATGACCACTCTGTCCCCATCCAATAATCGGGTGAACCGACGCCCATTTTTGGTCGATGCCGACCGGAAAGGTAACAGGGGGGTACGTAAGGTCTGTCCTAGTTGTGTGACTGCGATCAGGTAGGGACCAGGTAATTCATCGCCTTGAGATTGAACGGTCGCTGGTGTAAAGCGTTCATCGGTCGTAATGGCCTGAAGGATTTTGACCTGATCGGCTAATTTAAAAAACTTGCCAATCGGTTCGCCATAGCCAGAGCTTGCCGGGACCTCATGAATCCGCATCGTGTACGCAGTCCCATCATCGGCCAGGAAAAGCACATGTTCATGGGTGCTCCCTGGTACGACGGCAATCACCTCATCCCCTTCTCGGACACGGGTCCCTTCGACCGAAGCCAATCGGCCCACCCGCTTGATCCAACCATCCCGGGTTAACACAACATTGGTATTTTCCCGAACGATGTATGCCTCCGGATCAAACTCCAGCACATCTTCCTCGCTGGCCATTCGGGTCTTGCGCTTGCTGCCGTACTCTTCCGCGAGCTGGCCCATCTCTTGCTTGACCACCTCCCAAAGTTTGCTCTCCGAAGCCAGAATCCCCTCGATCGTCTTGGCCTTGGCCTTTTTGTCCTTGAGCTCGTCGAGGATTTTCTTGATCTCTAGGCTGGCAATCTTATAAAGCTGAGCATCGAGCACTGCCTCCGCTTGTACTTCGTCGAGCGTAAAGCGGGCAATCAGTTGCTCAGCGGCATCCGCTTTGCCCTTCGAGGCACGGATGATTTGGATAGCGTCATCGAGGGCATTGAAGACAAGACGAAAACCCTCGAGAATATGAATCCGTCGGTGTAACTGCGCCAGATCATACTCAAAACGACGCCGAACAGTGATCAGGCGAAAATCCAGGAACTCGCGTAATATCTCCCGCAGTCCTAGCACACGTGGCTTGGTACCTCCACTGGATTGCGGTACTAGACAGGTCAAGTTATAGGCAAAGTTTTCCTGTAGCTGCGTATGCTTATACAAATAGGCCATGATGACCTGAGGATCGCTATCGGCCTTGAGCTCCAGGACAATCCGTAGGCCGTCCTTTTCATTGGTTTCATTATTGAGACCGAGAAGTTGAGGCAGTTTGCGATTCTCAATGATCACACCAATATCGCTCTCGAGCTTTCCTTTATCCACGCCATACGGGATCGAAGTGATTACGAGTTGTGCTTTTCGACTGCCCGGGTTCTCCAGTTTCCACTCGCCCTGGATTTTAATAGAGCCACGCCCTGTCTCGTAAATTTTCTTTAGCGTCTCCTTGTCGGTGACAATCTTGCCTCCGAGTGGGAAATCCGGCCCTTTCAGTTTTTGCATCAACTCGCTGATGCTGGCCTCGGGTTTATCGATCAACAGCGTGGCCGCCTTGATCACCTCCACGAGATTGTGGGGCGGTATATTTGTCGCCATCCCAACCGCGATCCCAGAGGTACCATTGACCAAGAGCTGCGGATACTGAGCCGGAAGAACGACTGGTTCGTCTCGCGTGTTTTCATAGTTTCGTCGCATTTCGACCGTATTCCGGTCGAGTTCACCCAACAGAGGTCCTGCAATAGCAGTGAGCTTGGCCTCGGTGTAGCGACGAGCTGCCGGACGGTCCCCATCAACTGAACCGAAATTTCCCTGTCCGTGGATCAAGGGTGCCAACATCACCCAATTCTGAGCCAAGCGGACCAGAGCTTCGTAAACCGCATCATCACCATGGGGATGGTAGTTGCCGGTGACGTCACCAACAATTTTTGCACATTTCCGCGGTTTGGCATCCGCAGTCAGATGCAAATCGTGGTACATGGTATACAAAATTCGCCGCTGGACCGGTTTGAGCCCATCTCGAACGTCCGGCAATGCCCGCGCGGTGATCACCGAGAGGGCGTACAGTAAGTAACGCTCGCGGGTCTCCTGGGAAATCGAGACCGTCTGAATAGTTTCCGCCATAGTGGAGTGTGGTTGATTTCCTTGGGGGATCTCCCGCCCGAATACTGAACAAACGCCAACTATACCCTAACACATTACGGCAGCGGGTAAAGGCTGGTTTGTCCGCTAGCGAACGCCAGGACACATCCTAACAAAGGTCAGATAAAATTCGATCCATCGGGCTAGAAACTCGACCAAGAGGTTGGTCGCCTCCTAACCCTACCATGCACATTTCACCATCTAGTGTTGTCACTTGGGGGCAGTGGGTCAACGTGTCTACGGGACCATAGGATAACGCTTGAGAGACTGTTCTAACTCTTTGGCATACGAATCGGGCACCGAAGAAAAGCCACGTAAATTCCACAACATCATCATACTCCGCCCCTGGCTAGTGCGATGAGCTTCGATTAATCCTCTCCGGAGCCGATCCAAAGTCAGATGGTCCAGTCCGTTACGGCGGTAAGCGATGACAGAAAGCGGAAACCGGTCCGACCGGGCCAGTACTTTCAGCTGATTGTATCGGCCCGGCTTGAGCTCACCAAATGCTAACAACACAGATTCATCAACGACTGTCGCCACAGCTGTTCCATTGATGACTTCGTCAAGAGCATCTTGACAGCAAGAGGGATGAATAATTTGGCGGAATTCTGGGGCTTGATCATCGGGATCGACTTGGCAATTCAGAAACAACCGACAATGAGCCTTATGCCCCCGCGCCATAGCAACTACACAATCAGTAAGTTCTTCAGGATGCTTGAGCGATGAATCTTTACGGACCACGATGTAAGCCCGGAGCTTCTTGGCAAATGGAACTGCCAAGACCAACGGTCGTAATTCGGGATACTTCTTTTGCATCCAAGCAAACTCAAATCCATGAAAAACACCAATGTGAACTTCACCCTGGTTGAGTCGTTGGGCCAATGTATCGGGGCTGGTGCAGACAGCAACTTGCCCATGAAAACCCGTGCTCGAATGCATCAAGCTGCGGAAGGGTTTCGACAAGCTTTGCACAAGCGAGCTCGGCAGATCATGGAACATTCCCCGTAGCATGCCGACCTTGACCGTTTGCGGGGTCGGAAATTCGCTGGCGTTTGCCCGCGTATTTGCACCAAGGAACAGCAAGATTAGACCCATTCGAATGAGCGTTGCCTGAAACACGTTGGTCTCCTTCCCGCCAATGACGTTGCCAGGGCTCACGAATCGGGCTCGGGCTCGGGACGATCCACAGCATCGTCCGTCCTCGAATCAACGCCCCGGGAAGGGCGGTATGATCCCGCCGGCCGTGATGCGTTCCAAATCGACCAATGTCAAGAGATGCTGGTACAGGACCTCATTGGTCTGCACCCGATTCTGTGCGATCACTAAACGATATTCCAACAATTCCCGGACACGTTGCCGTGTGTTCGGCGGAGCTTTGCCTGCCTGACCCTTCAACTCCAGTCGTTCTTGCAGACCGTCGATTAATTCATCCGCTTCTTGAGCTTTTTCCACCGCCTCCGCAGCGGCAAGCCAGCGATGATAAACGCTTTCGGCTTCTAAACGGATTAAGTTGCGGGTTTTTTGATAGACCATATCGGTCCGCTTCGATAGGGCGGCGGCTTTGGCCTGACGTTCATCAGGTCGCCCAAACATACCAATTGGCATCTCTAGACCCAGCGCTGCAGGCCGATATTCCGCCCCGCGTTGCGGTCCTGGTACCGCGCTGGCATGAAGATCCGCTCCAGCTGCGAAAGTCCGCGCCTGCGCCGTCAATCGAATCGCTCCTTGTGCACACACTTCTAGCCGAAACAGATCTGTAGCCACAGCTGTCTGAATTAATTCAGGACGTTGTGCAAACGCCAGTTGAATGACCTGATCCTTGGTAATCGCCACTGGCACCATAGGTAACTCATCCGTCGGCAACTCAATGGGATATTCCGGGTCGACATTCATCGCTTCACGCAACGCGGCTTTGGCTCGTTCGATCCCGGCAATTGCCTCTGCCTGACGGATTTGCGCCTGATAAACATAACTGGTCAGCACATCAACCGTATTATTATTGAGATCTTCGTTGCCTGCACTTTCAACGATATCCCGAACGAGATCGCGAAAGGATTGGCCCTGTTCTACTGCACGGTCTGCGACCTTCTTCTGTGCCTGGGCGTACATCAATGTGTAATAGCTACGGCTGACTTCGTAGATGACTTCCGAACGTGCCTCCGCAACCCGAGCTTGGGCTGCCGCAAGCCCCCTCAAAGCCTGCTGTTTACGAAAGTCTAGATCTCGGGCCAACAGTCGCGCTAGGAAGGATGGATTCAAGATAGCCTGGTACGATATTTCTGAGGATTGTAAGCTGAACTGCGCCGCTGCTATATTGGGGGAATTGGACAAGCCGAACTCGAGAGCTTGGCGTAGGTACAAGCCCGGCCGCAACGGCGTCGTCGTCTCCTCTTCCAAGTCTTCTTCGGCTTGCGGCAACTTGGGCAAGCCATTCTCACCGTTATCGCCTCTTTTCGGTAGCGGGATTTCGGGCTGCGCTTGCAAGACTCCTGAACTAGCCAGTAGGCACAGCAAGATGGACCCAAACCAGAAATTGGGGCGGGAAAGTGCCGTCATGATCGTTCCTCGATCGTACTCGGCCGGTCTCAGGCATCCCGCCTGAACCGGAAAGACATCCATTTCACCAGCGATCCCGAAAACCCGTACTATTCGGGCCCACAACTGACTGCTACCATGAATCGGATTTACCAGATTGCCGCTTTATGACTGACTGAGGGCTTCCCCCTGGGTTGCCGGTGTGAAAGAACTTCTCCCAACGGCTGTAACGATTGTTTGGCGCGGACGCCTCCGTTACGACTTCTCTGCTGGCGGTGGTAGAACCAACACAATGCTTGCCTGGTAGAACCAGATGGGATGATGAACGATTCAATCAGTCCAGCCGTTCAACGGTTACTCCACGAGCTTGGTCCAGAGCCAACCAGCAGCATCGCTATACTAGTCGCCCTGCTTGCCGATAAGGATGGCCGACCAACACAATTACTCAACCAGCTCGGCCTTTCGCTACGACCCATCCCAACGAGCCGGCCCCCACTCGACCTCGCGAAATTGCTCCACACCGCGCGGCTCCTCGCCCAAACGGGTGGCAATGAGGCGGTAACCACCGATTTGATCCTGCTTGCTCTGCTGCAGTGCGATCCTGAGCTTTGTCAACAGCTTACTTCGCAGGGACTCGACCTAGCCGAGCTCGAGACAATGGTCCTCGGAACCACCCATGCGACCTTTCCCCTCAGTGAACCTTTGGAACTGGAAATGTCTTCTGAGCAGCTGAGTATCGCTCGCATTCTCGACGTGAACGCTAATCGAGCGCGCGAAGCGTTGCGACTGCTGGATGATCATTGCCGTTTCGTGCTCGAGGATCCTTTGTTGACCGAGCAGATCAAACAGTTCCGCCACGAACTTGCCGAATGGCTGACCAGAATTCCAGCACACCTGCTTCTTGAGGCTCGCGATACGCGGCATGATGTAGGCACCCAAATCACGACTTCTGGGGAAAGCCAACGTCGCGATCCTCAGCATATCGCCCAAGTGAACCTCAAGCGGCTACAAGAGGCCTTGCGCAGCCTTGAGGAATATGCCAAAACATTTGATGGTCCCCTCGCGAATCAGTTGGAGCAACTGCGGTATCGAGCTTACACCATTGAACGAACATGGGTGCGGGCAACAGCAGTTCAGGACCGACTTCAAGAGGTGAAACTCTACGTCTTGCTCACCCGAGCCCATTGTTCGCGCTCGCTCGACTGGGTGATCGCCGAGGCGGCCGTCGGGGGCGTAGGCATGGTCCAACTCCGGGAAAAGGAACTCTCCGACCGTGCACTATTCCAGTGGGCAAGCTGGGTCCGCGAGTGGACACGGCAAGCGGGTGTTCTTTTTATTTTGAATGATCGTCCAGATATTGCCCGATTGGTCCAAGCCGATGGGGTCCATCTTGGTCAAGAAGATCTTCCTGTTCATCAGGCACGACAATTGTTGGGAGCAAACGCGCTCATTGGCGTCAGCACCCACACCTTAGCTCAGGTAGAAGCAGCAGTACTCGATGGGGCCGATTACCTCGGAGTAGGTCCGGTTTTCCCCTCGCAAACGAAGGCTTTTACCGAACTCGCAGGGTTGGAGTTTATTCGTGCGGCGACCGCTTTGACCACTCTCCCCGCCTTCGCGATTGGAGGAATCGATGCCAGTAACCTGCCGGAGGTGTTGGCTGCAGGGGCACAACGGATCGCT
This sequence comes from uncultured Alcaligenaceae bacterium, assembly GCA_964410665.1. Lineage (GTDB taxonomy): Bacteria > Planctomycetota > Planctomycetia > Gemmatales > Gemmataceae > CAYPIE01. Next base: position 27,097 of record CAYPIE010000028.1, on the reverse strand, counting down.
GTCAGCGCGTCCATTGCGACTGCTTCCGACCCCCGCCTGGCCGCACAAAGTCTGCGGCAGCAACTGGAAGCCACGGGCTTCCAGCAGGACCCGGACGCCCCCGGATAGCAACGCCTCCATTCGCCCACCAAGGTCTTTGCTTTCCTGGTTTGTGTCGCTCCATCGTCCCAATGGCGGTTTCCATCTACCCAGCGTAGATCATGTAGATCAAGGCACCGCATGATTGACGCACATATCCACGTCGTGCCACCCAATCTGCCTGGGGTCGGGGTTATGGATCCTTGCCTGGGACAGCCACTGAGCAAACTTGCCAATCATTTGCGCTCACAAATGGACGCCGCCGGAGTGAATCACGCTTTGGCGATGGGTTCCTGGAACAACTCCGAGGAGGACCCACTGGGTGTGCATCGAACGTTAGCACTCGCTCAAAGTGTGCCCGGGCTACATGCAATTGGCATCGCCGACCCTACACGCGATGATGCGGAATTTCTCCGCCGTGCCGAACAACAGCTGACCGACGGTCGTGTAATCGCCCTCAAGGCCTATCTTGGGTATTTACATTATCCCCCGGATCATCCTGCCTATCGGCCCTATTATGAATTTGCAGCCCGCTTCCACCTGCCAATGATCTTTCATACGGGAGACACCTATTCGCCCTACGCCAAGCTTCGCTTTGCACATCCGCTCGGGGTCGACGAGGTGGCCGTCGATCACCCAGAGGTGCGTTTCGTAGTGGCTCATGTCGGCAACCCATGGATGCTCGATGCGGCTGAAGTGGTGTATAAGAATGTGAACGTTTGGTGTGATCTGTCCGGACTGTTGGTGGGATCGAGTGAGGAGCTCAACGATCCGGAAAACCGCGCGATGCGACTCGATTTAGAACAACGACTAGGCCAAGCATTTCGTTATGCCGAGCGACCCAATCGGTTTTTGTTTGGGAGTGATTGGCCACTCGTCCCCATGCGGGCATATCGGGACTTCATTGGTCAGGTGATCCCCGAGGAGCATCACTCACTTGTTTTCGAAGAGAACGCCCGGCGGCTGTTTCGGAAACTCACTGAGAACTAATGAGTTATGTACTTTCGGGCCACTCGACCTGATCTCGCTGGAACACCACCCCAATGACCGATGTCACCGTCACCCACTGACCTCGGTATGCAAGTCTTCCGCTCCGGAGATGCACACGCCAGAGCAAGGAATCCCCTGGGGATTCTCGTACAGCCTGCACTGCTTTATCTCCCGGCCGAGTCAGGACGACGGTATCCCGTTCCTGACCGGGCCCTAAGGCTTCGTAGTCCTGCTCCTGACCGGCGGCGCGATATTCAAAGCGTTTGCTAGGCCATCGAAATGGGCCACAAAAGGTTTTTCCGCCTATCTCAAGACGCGTATATGGAGCGGAAGGATCCGCAGGCTCTTCACGGCGTGTAAATGCAGGATCCATAGGATAGAAACTGTTTGATGGTGAGCAATTGCGCAAGCGTAGATACAATAGCATCACTGGATAACGCATTACTCGCGGTTCGCCCCAGACCAGATCACCGCGATGACGGCGAAAGTACTCAGGCTCCCCACTCGTGACCCTCAACGGAGTTATCTCCAGGTCGTGGACCCGAAGCGTTTGTCCCAGAGGAATCTTCAGATGTTCGGGCAGAGCCTCCGAAGGTCCAGGCAGGCTCTCCCAGAGCATCCGTTGACGATCCGAGGTGGCACGGCGGTACTCCCCATAGACATCCGGCATACTCTCAAACGGATCCGCCTTGGGTTTCGGCTGAAAGAGGGCAAAGTAGATCGCGGCAATGGTCGCCAGCAAAGCATACAGCCCCAACAAGAGGACCAAGACAGTAGGAACCCCACCTCGTTTGTTCGGAGGTATTGCCGGAAGTTGAACGGGGCCTGGACCGCTTACCCCAACAGGAGCACCAAGTAAATCAATTGCTGGAGCCCCTTTGGTCGAAGCAACGAGTTCCGCGCTCCGGTCGACAGCTTCTTGTGGCAAAGTGGCTGCGGTGGGAGCGAGCACGATTGCCTTACAATTCGGGCAACGGACATTTCGCCCCTGAAACGCCGTCGGAACGGCCATCAGTTCGCTACAGGCTGCACAAGGAAACTGGATGGGTTGCATGCGATATCCTAGAGGTACTCCCGGAGGGCCTTTGGGGGACGAACACACTTCCTCTCGACGAAGGTCCCGACAAGTGTTGCGACCCGTCGCAGCTCTTCAATATTCGAGTCCACTGTGATGGACATCTCCGCTTTTTCGCTCAGCGAACGGCGCTAAGTCGTACGTCAAGGTCGGGGATTGATCCCAGAACCAATCCCTTCTTTTGCCAGCTGGACCCAGTCCACCATGGACTGCAGCTCGCCGCCATGGGGTAGCTTCCCCAAAATTGGGACGTTGGTATAGCGCTGAAGTTCCTCCAGATTGGTCGCCTCGGCGAGACTTGTCGGAGGGGTTGTTTCACTCACCACCACCCCGACCACCGGCAAGCCACGCTTTGCTGCAACCTCCAAAGTTAACAGGGTATGATTTAACATCCCCAGTGAGCGACGACTCACTACTATGCTGGGCATCCCCAACGTGGCAATGAGATCCGCCACCGTTTCTCGCTCCGTCAAAGGACAAAGTAAACCACCCACCCCCTCGACCAGTAGCATACGCTCCGGCCGTGTTTGAGCTCGTACGAACGCCACAATTGACTCAAGATCTAGCGTACCTCCAACTCGACGAGCTGCGAGAGGCGGAGCCACCGGGTCTGGGAATGTCCAGCCGGTAATCGGTGTGTTGAATGGGTCAACATCCAAAGCGGCAGCGATACGTTGGGTATCCTCACTCAGCAGTCCGCGATGGGTTGCTCCAGCTCCACTTGCGACGGGTTTGAGTCCAGCCAGATCCGGAAAGTCTTGCGACAAGACCTGTAACAGAGCACAAGTGAACGATGTTTTGCCGACCCCGGTATCAGTCCCGGTAATGAACCATTCTGGCATTAGGTAGATCCCGAATTCGGCCCGGCCGACGCCGCAATCGCTTCATACACCACCTCGCCAAGCTGTTCCAACAGAGGAATTTCGATCGCAAGTGGTGGCATCACCACCACCACGTCGCGCAGCGGACGAATCAGAACCCCCTGTTCACGGGCTCGAGCACAAACCTTCTGACCCATTCGCATCCCTGGCGGGAAGGGAGTCTTGGTCGTGCGATCGGCAACGAGTTCAATACCAACCATGAGGCCGCGTTGACGCACCTCGCCTACGATCGATAGCGAGGCAATCTGGTTCATCTGATGGCGCAGAATGGCCTCTCGTTCATTGGTTCCCGCGAGCACGCCTCCCTCGATGAGCTGCTGTAGATTGGCCAGAGCTACCGCACAGCCAAGCGGGTTGCCAGCATAGGTGTGACCATGAAAGAAGGTCCGACCCTCTTCGGGCTGTCCTAGGAATGCGGCGTAAATCCGGTCATTGGTCAGAGTCGCCGCCAACGGTAGGTAGCCGCCAGTGATCCCTTTGGCCACACACAAGAAATCCGGGATAACTCCCTCGTGTTCGCAGGCGAACAAGGTCCCCGTACGGCCGAAGCCCACCGCGACCTCATCGGCGATCAATAACACATTATGCTTTGCAGTGACCTCACGCACTCGGCGTAGAAAACCGTCTGGGGCGGTGATCATCCCCGCTGCCCCCTGGACTATGGGTTCCAACACCACCGCCGCCAGTTGGTCGGCATGTTGCTCGACCAGTCGTTCCAATTCGCCTGCACAGGCAATGCCGCAGTTCGACCGTTCCAACCCCAAGGGACAACGATAACAATAATGCCCCGGCGATCGGACCGTCGGGAAGAGCAGCGGCTTAAAGAGTTCATGAAACCGGCCAATGTCCCCGACACTGACATCGCCAAGGGTGTCGCCATGGTAGGCACCCTGAACTGACAGATACAAGGACTTCTCAGGTCGAGGCGTTGAACACTGACGCCAATATTGAAACGCCATTTTGAGAGCGACCTCAACCGCCGTGGCCCCATTATCCGAATAGAAGACACGGTTGAGGCCTGGAGGAGCGAGTTCTACCAAACGTCGGGCCAGTTGAATCGAGGGAACGTTGCCGATGCCTAACAAAGTGCTGTGCGCCAATCGATCGATCTGCGCATGTAATGCGGCATCAAGCTCCGCCGCGCGATGTCCATGCACATTGCACCACAAGGAGGAGATCCCATCAATGTATGCCCGTCCATCAAGATCGTAGAGCAAGTTGCCCTCAGCACGCTCGATGATTAACGGAGTTTCGTCCGCGTAGATCTGCATCGGCGTGAAAGGGTGCCAGACATGCTCGCGATCCCAGGCTTCCAATTGCTCGCGGCTCGGCAATACCATTCACTTAGTCCTCACGCCCGGCCATGGCGAGGTCCGGCTCTTCTTCTGCCTGGCGGGTCTTGGCTTCTGAGTCTAGCTTGTGCGGATCGTTGCCGGTGATCAAGCGGGCAAAGCGATTCCGAGTAAGGTAGTTCCAAAACCACTGCATGAACACCAGCGCCCGATTGGAAAAGCGAACTAAATAGATCAGGTGAATAAACAACCAGGCTAGCCAGGCCAAAAAGCCCGAAAAGCGTAGCCAGTACATGTCCACCACGGCTGAGGCTCGGCCGATTGTCGCCATCTGCCCTTTATCCCAGTATTTGAACGGGGATACCTGCCGACCACGTTGCCGTTGGCGTAGCACTCAAGCGACATAGCGGCCCTGTTGCATCGCCACGGGAGCGACATCCGGCAACAACGTCTTCCCGTCCAAATAGGTGGCATAGGCCAGGTCGCCAATGACAAATATTTCGGGGTACTTCGGCAAGCTCAGGTCCACATTGACGAATACACGGCCAGACTTATCGGTCTCCGCTCCGGTCACCTCGGCCAGCTTAGTCCCCAGGGGAGACGCTTTCACTCCTGCTGCCCAGACCACGGTCTCGGTGTTTACCCGGTCGTGCTGATTGTCATGCTTGATGATCACATGATCGGTTTGCACATTCGTCACTAGGGCATTGGTCCAGACTTCGACATTCAAATGGCGAAGCGACCTGACCGCACGTTGCGCAAGTTTCTCTGGAAACGATTGCAATACTTGTGGCATCCCTTCGACCAGCAGTATGCGTGCCGTCGTCGGGTCGATCACGCGGAAGTCATTGCGCAGCGTATGATGGGCAAGCTCTGCAATGGCGTTAGCCATCTCGACCCCAGTGGGGCCGCCACCTACCACTACGAAGGTTAGCAATCTCACCCTTTGTTCCAAATCTTCGGTCTGCTCGGCTTCTTCGAACGCCGAGAGGATCCGCCGCCGGATACAAGTGGCGTCCTCCACGCTTTTCAAACCCGGTGCCAGGGTAGCCCAGTCATCATGACCAAAATAGAAGTAATGTGAACCAGCAGCCAGCAAAAGTGTGTCATAAGGAACTCGACTCCGATCACGGAGAATCACCGCCTGGTTGGCAACATCGAAGTCGACGACTTCGTTCATCATCACTCGTGTGTTCTTCTGCCGCCGCAGGATCGAGCGTAACGGTGCAGCAACGTTCGCCGGAGACAGCCCACCGGTGGCAACCTGATAGAGCAAGGGCTGAAACAGATGATGGTTGCGTTTGTCGATCAAGGTAATGTCAGCGTCAAGATGATACATCCGCTGAACGGCATAGAG
>CAYPIE010000028.1:0-21324 GCA_964410665.1 uncultured Alcaligenaceae bacterium | reverse complement strand
GCCCACGACGACGACTCGATGACGGTACGGCTGTGTCTTTCGCATAACCATGCCTTTCCATCACGGAGAGGAGTGGGTGCAGAGCACATCAAGCGCGCCCACTTTATCAACGATTATGGGGTGTTTTGCCAACGCGTCTATGGCCCCAAGTCAAACGATTCTTCAAATTCCATGCCATCGCTGGCAAAAGCCAAGGGCCATGAGCTGAGCGGATGCAATTGAAGAAGCGATCGAGCAATCCGACATCGTTGCCCAACCTTGCGCCAATGAACGCGGATATGACTCCTCACAAGGCCGCGCACAGAATCGTCTGCAAATCCTCGACACTCGGGCAACGGGGATTTAACCGCATCATTCGTTGGATGGTAAACGCTCGCTCGGCGATGGCAGGTAGCTGCTCAGCGGAAACTCCTAGCGGCGCTAGCGTGTGCGGAATGCCTATCTCCGCTCGCAGCCTCTCCACTGCAACCACTGCTTCCAGTGCCGCGGCGTCAACATCGAGATCGCTCACCTCCGCCCCAAGCCAGCGGGCAATGTCAGCAAATTGACTGGGGCAAGCATTTAGGTTGTAGCGCATCACATAGGGCAACAGGATGCCATTACCGCGACCATGAGAGACATGGACAACCGCTCCGAGCGGATACTCGAGCGCATGGACCAGGGCGACACCCACGTTAGAGAAGGCTAGTCCAGCGAAGGTCGCGGCCAACGCCATACCCTCGCGCGCTTCCAGGTCCTGGCCATCTCGGGTGACACGGCTCAGGTACTGGCCAATCAGTCGGATGGCACGCTCGGCACAGGCGTCGGCCAATGGATGCTTGCCTTGATAGGCCGAGGGTTGACCGCCAGGCGGGTCAAACTGCTGATAGGGCGTGGCTGTGTACGCCTCAATTGCATGTGTTAAGGCATCAATTCCAGCATCCGCCGTCACCTGCGGCGGGCAACTCAGCGTCAAAAGCGGATCAACGATCGCAGCGTGTGGTCGCAAAAAGTGACTCAGTACTCCGACTTTTTGCTGCGCTTCCGTATCGGTGTACACCGCTGCCGAGGAAACTTCGGAGCCGGTTCCGGCGGTGGTCGGCATGCAGAGCAGCGGGTGCATCGGACCGGTAACACGCTCGTCGCCGGCGTAATCGCGGGGTTGGCCGCCTTGAGCCAGGCACAGCGCGGTAAGCTTGGCCGTATCCATATTGCTGCCACCACCCAACGCGAGCAGCACATCCGGAGCAAAGTCGCGAGCTACGGTAATACAGCGTTCGACCATGGCCAACGACGGTTCTGGTTCCCCTTCGTCAAACACTTCGATCTTCCAATGTTCATCCAGAACATCGCCGACTTGCTCCCACAAGCCATGCTCAATCAGGTTGGCATCGGTGACCACAAGCAAGCGTTGTCCGCCGAGCCTATGCAGGACCTCTGGTAACCGCTGACAGGCGCGCTGGCCGAAAATAAGCTGGCCTGCACAGGCGAAGCACCATTGATCTGGCATGATGAGCTGTTCCCTTGCACAACGACAACAACGAACCGTGCTGCAATAACGATGCGTATATGATAGCGAAAAGTCTCAATCACACACGGAGAGCTGCTCGTGAGTATTGCTGGAACCATTCGCATTGGCGTTGTCACCATCTCCGATCGGGCCAGTCAGGGCATCTATGCCGATCGCAGTGGTCCTGCCATCCAGGCAGCTCTCGATGAAATGTTACAAACTCCCTTTGAGGTCGAGACGCGTCTGATCCCCGATGAGCAAGCGATCGTCGAGGCGTGCTTGTGCGAACTGGCCGATCAAAATGCTTGTTGTTTCATCGTGACCACCGGAGGAACGGGTCCGGCAGCCCGCGATGTCACCCCAGAAGCGACTGAAGCAGTCTGTAGCAAGTTGTTGCCTGGATTTGGCGAGCTAATGCGCCAGGTGTCTTTGCAAGCCGTGCCTACAGCCATTTTGTCGCGGCAAACTGCAGGTATTCGTGGCCAAAGCCTGATCGTCAATTTACCCGGCAAACCGAGTGCTATCCGAGAGTGTTTGCACGCCGTCTTCCCCGCAATTCCCTACTGTATCGATCTGATTGGCGGGCCTGCACTCCAAACCAATCCTGCCGTAGTGACGGCATTCCGACCTAAACCCGGATAGCCGGTCGTCCTGGCAAAAAAAAGACCGGCGGGCCTGGGATACACCACGTCACGCGCCACTGCGAGCACGAGCTCGCCGGACCTGGATGAACGAGTTAATACACAGTAGGACAAATATTAGGCAAAGCCCCGCCATGCCGAGTTGTGTCACGACCTTGAGCGATCCCCAGTCGATTGATTCCCCCTTTGCGAGTTGCATCCCAGGACGCATCAGCCCGCCCACGAAGCCAAGCAGCCCTAGTAATGCCGCGGCGTGCATCGCATGTTTGCGTAGGGACTCCTTCAATGCCAGCAGACCACAAAGGCCAATCAGCAATCCCACAACCGATGGAATGAATGCGGTGAAACTTTTACTCTCAGAGAGCGTGTAACTTACTGCACCCAGTGCAATCAACAAACCCGCAATCAATAACGTGGGTAACGCCACAGTCGTAAGCTCCTTGAATGATTGAATTTGATCAATTAGCGAAGCGGTAGCAGTTAGGATAAGGCTTCGAGGCTGCTCGACAAGCCAGGGTACAGTTCGCACCATTCAGCGTTTGACGGAAACGAGAGGCGCGCTTACGATAGACACAGCACTTAGTGCTGCCTCTGCGGTGTTCGTGATGGTTCGTATCCATGTGGAGAACCTACAAGCACACCCGTTGGGGGCCAACATTCGTTTCGGTTATTGCAAGCCCATCCGTCTCTCAAGCCATCTGGAAGAGGGCCGATTGTAGTGGGATCCATGTCCCGGACGTGCGGCACCCCCTTTCAAAAACGGGTTCTCACGCAACGTTCCACACGGCACAGGTGGAGGTTTTTAGAGCTCTGCCCGGCTAGAAGAACCTTACAAGTTGCTTCCCTTTTCCATTCCCCTCGACGATTGGTTGGCATCCCTTCATATCGACACAATTCTGTACCTGATTCAATCAAGTGCTGTTTGGCTCCCTAAGTCGCTCACGAGTAATGAGTTCTTCAAGTGAGGTGTTGCGGGGACAGGCAGGCCTAGTTTTTCCGTTGACATTCGCGGGAAAGGCGATAGTCTTTACCGCCAGATGACCCCCGAACTCATGGTGAGGATGATCATGCACGGAAGTCCAGCGCGACCAATCTCAACGGTTCTCCACACCCACGAGTCTCTCGCCTGGCAACCGCAGGTGGTCCCACTTCGGCGCTTTATGCTTCCCTATCTGACCGCAACGTTCAATTATTTGAATTAATCCGTATTCTGATCCGGGAATTCTGCGGCTCCTCGATCCGATGGTGGATCGCAGCCCCTTCTACACCAATTCCCGATCACACCGACCAATGACCGAGCCATACCCGATCCGCTCCGGAGTAAGGAAAGCTCCCCGGCAGTCGCATGGAATGCGCGAGTCGAGAGAGCCGTTCAGCGACGGTTCTCTTCAGTGAGCGGGTGTGTTCTCGAGTCGTTGGGGCCTTCAAAGCAGGGATGCGAGGCCTATTCACGAAACCGACCTGTACAAGGGAATGTATAGGTCGGTTTCGTTTTGTTGATGAACACTCGTATCCCAGGACTGGAATTTACTGCTCTTTTTGCATATCCTCAAAGGTATTCAGTGATTGACGGAGGTGCGATCCAGGTGTCCCACCACCTGGAGAAGGGAAGACAATGAAGCAGTTTCTCGACCTGTTGAACGAGCGCGTTCTCATCCTCGACGGCGCCATGGGCAGTAATCTCCAAGAGTGGCATTTGACCCTGGATGACTGGGGCGGCAAGGAGATGGAAAACTGTTCTGAATGGCTAAACTTTACCCGTCCCGATGTGATCAAAGAAATCCACCGTTCGTTTCTGGCCGTGGGCTGTGATGCCGTGGAAACCAACTCCTTTGGCGGGGCACGCCACGTCCTCAACGAGTTTACACCACCTGACGATCAGCCGGGCGAACGTTGTCGCGAGATCAACCGAACTGCTGCTCAGATCGCGCGTGCCGCCTGCAATGAGTTCTCTACCCCAGATCGACCTCGTTTTGTGATTGGTTCCATCGGTCCCGGTACCAAATCACCGACTCTCGGTCATATTGCTTTTGATACTTTACTTGACTCTTATTCCGAGCAAGTTCGCGGCCTAATCGAAGGCGGTGCAGATGTTATTCTGATTGAGACCTGTTATGACATCCTCCAGGCCAAGGCCGCCCTCATCGCCGCTACCGATGTGATGACCGAGCTGGACAAGCAGCTTCCCTTAATGGTCCAGGTCACCATCGAGGTGCAGGGGACCATGCTTACTGGGACCGACATCGCCGGCGCCCTCGCTACCCTTGAGGCGTTCCCCCAAGTTGACGTTATCGGCCTGAACTGTGCCACTGGGCCCGAGCGGATGCTTGGCTATGTTCAGCACCTCAGCCATCACAGCAGCCGCAAACTCTCCTGCTTGCCAAACGCCGGGATCCCTGACAACGTAGACGGCAAACCCGTCTTTCCCCTCAAGCCCGACCAATTGGCCGACTGGATGCACCGCTTCGTCACCGAGTATGGCTTTAACATCGTTGGCGGCTGTTGCGGCACCACCCCAGAGCACCTCAAGGCTGTCGTGGACAAGGTTGGCGGCCTCAAGCCAGCGCGCCGCGAGGTCCGCGCGTCCCCCTCAGTCTCTAGCCTGTTCAGTGCAGTTGACCTGATGCAGGATCCGCGGCCGCTGCTAGTCGGAGAACGAACCAACACCAACGGTAGCCGCAAGTTCAAGAACTTGCTCGAGGCCGAGGACTGGGACGGTCTGGTCGACATGGGCCGCGAGCAAGAACGCGAAGGCGTTCACGTCCTCGACGTCTGTACTGCCTTCGTCGGCCGCGACGAGGTCCGCGACATGACCGAGGTGATCAAGCGCTACAATAGCGTTATCACCAAGCCGTTGATGATCGACTCCACGGAGGCCCCGGTGCTGGAGGCCGCCCTCAAGCTGATCTCCGGCAAAGCCATCATCAACTCGATCAACCTCGAGGAGGGCCGCAAGAAGATCGACGACGTCGTCCCGCTGGCGAAGCGTTACGGCGCGGCCCTGGTCGCGCTGACCATCGATGAGGAGGGCCAGGCGACCACCGCCGACTGGAAGTTCCGCGTCGCCAAGCGGATCTACGACATCTGCACCCAGGAGTACGATATCCCACCGTCGGACCTGCTCTTCGACACCCTGGTCTTCCCAGTCACTACCGGTCAAGAAGAACTTCGTGACTCAGCCCTGCAGACCCTGGAGTCGATCCGCCGCGTCAAGGAAGAGTTGCCCGGTGCACTCACCCACATCGGACTGAGTAACGTCAGCTTCGGCCTCACGCCCTACACTCGCCAAGTCGTTAACTCGGTGTTCCTGCACTATGCTCAAGAGTACGGCCTCGACTCGGCCATCCTGCACGCCTCGAAGATCATTCCGCTGGCTCGCATCGACGACGAAGGACGTGAGCTGGCCCGGCGCGTGATCTTCAACGAGCGCGCCCAGGGCGACCCGCTACAACAGCTAATGCAGCACTACGCCGACAAGAAAGGCACTAGCTCCGCACGGAGCGAGTCCCTCGGCGACACGGTCGAGGAGCGGCTCAAGCAGGCCATCATCCAGGGCCGCCGTGACTCCCTCGTCGCCGACCTCGACCTCGGCATGCAAACCTACTCGCCGCTGGACATCATCAACAACATCCTGCTCGACGGCATGAAAGTCGTCGGCGAGCTGTTCGGTTCTGGCCAGATGCAATTGCCCTTCGTGCTGCAGTCGGCCGAAGTGATGAAGGCGGCCGTCGCCCACCTCGAACCGTTCATGGAGAAAGCCGACGGCTCGGCCAAGGGCAAGATCGTCCTGGCCACCGTCAAGGGCGATGTTCACGACATCGGCAAAAACTTGGTCGACATCATCCTCACCAACAACGGCTACAAGGTGTTTAATATCGGCATCAAACAGCCGATCGACAACATCCTGGCCGCCGCCGAGGAGCACCAGGCGGACGCCATCGGCATGAGCGGCCTGCTCGTCAAGTCGACCGTGGTTATGAAGGAAGACTTGATCGCCATGAACGAACGGGGCGTGCAAACCCCAGTGATCCTTGGCGGCGCGGCCCTTACCCGTCGCTACGTCGAGGAAGACCTGCGCAGGATTTATCATGGCAAGCTCTTCTACGGCGAGGACGCCTTCGCCGGCCTACGCATTATGGACGAGCTCTGCCTCAAGCGCGGCCCTGTCGCCCAGCCACCCAAGCCGGGCGCTGCCAAGATCCTCGGCGGCCGCGCCGCGGTGATCGTCCCCGAGGCCGAGGAGCCGGTTTCTACCGCCGGGAATGGCGACAAAGCGGTCTGCTGCCCGACCCATGCCGCCGCCCAGCGCATGTTTGACGAAGTGCCAGCCATCCGCTCCTCGGCGGTCGAGCTGCTCGACGACTTGCCCACGCCCCCGTTTTGGGGGAGCCGGCTGGTTACCGACATCCCGATAACCGAGGTGTTTGAGTACATGAACCAGCGGACCTTGTTCAGCACGCAGTGGCAGTTCCGCAAGTCCAAGCTCAAGCCCGCCGAGTACGAGCGGCAGATGCGCGAGATCGCCGAGCCCAAGCTGGCCGAACTCCGCAAGTTCTGCCTCGACAACGACATCCTGCGCCCTGCGGTCGCCTACGGCTTCTTCCGTTGTGCCTCCGAAGGCAATGACCTAATCCTGTTCGAGGAGGACGGGAGCACCGAACGGGGCCGGTTCCGCTTCCCGCGGCAAGACCACGGCGATCACCTGTGTCTGAGTGACTATTTCGAGCCGGCGAACGGCAAGGCCAACGATGTCGTCGGCTTCATGGCCGTCACTGTCGGCCACAAAGTCAGTGAGGTGGCCAAGGAGTGGTTCGATGCCAACCGCTATCAGGACTATTTGTTCCTCCACGGCTTAGGCGTGGAGGCCGCCGAGGCCCTCGCCGAGTACTGGCACCAGCGCTACCGCCGCGAACTTGCCATCGCCGATCAAGACTCGACCAACATCCAAAAATTGTTCAAGAAACACTATCGCGGCTGCCGGTATGCGTTCGGCTACCCAGCCTGCCCAAACTTAGAAGATCAGACCCTGTTGTTCCAGCTGATCGAGCCCGAGCGCATCGGCATGGAGCTCAGCGAGCAATTCCAACTCGAACCCGAGCAATCGACCACTGCCCTGATCGTGCACCACCCGCAGGCCCGATACTTCAACGTTACCCGTGGTGATTATGCGGCCATGGCGGAGTAAGCAGCCCAGCAGGCGATCCTTCCTCGGAGCAAGGAGTCTTCTCGTTGCTCCGAGGATCTACGCGGTCTAAGGCTAGGCTCATCCGTGGTCTATGGCTCAACAGTTAATCGTACTGGCTTGGCCGCGTGCCGGGTATTTTTCCCTTCCCGCCGGGCAAAGACGACCAGAGGTCGCTGCATTGGTTGCACCCACGGTTCGCTGTACAGTACAACCTCACGAGCGGTCTCTTTCGGTAGAATCAGAATCCCATTTAGGCCGATATCGAGAACCCGCACGCCGTGCGGCAATCCCTCCACCGCCAGCGGTATGCGTCCCTTGAAGTTGTTGCGACGTTCCACCCGCACGGTCATCCGCGTCTCCTGGCCCGGGCGGATGGTGATGCTATCATGGACTGTGCTTGTCACCAAGTCCCCCGGCGGGATCACCTTTGGGGTCTGGCTGCGAGCGCTGCGAACCACTTCCTTGTCATCGATGGTTGCCTTACCGCGGAGTTCCAGGCCCGGGTGCTTTTTCGGCGGAGACTTTGCATCCGCATCGGTCCACAAGCTGACCTGTGTGGACGTCTGCTCAGCTTCGATCCAGGTGGCCGGCGCGTGAAAGCCAGGGGGCAAGTTATGCCATTCCAGGTTAATCGGGCCCTCATAGCCATCGATGCGGTCGGCAGTGACGGTGATTGGCAAACCGTTGCCCTGCCACACGCTCGGCTGACGTGGGTTCAAGCTGAGGCGGAAGTCGGGCTGAGGCGTGCGGAGGGTCAAGCGGTAGCCGTAGTCTGAGCCCCCTTGGCCACGGCTATCGGCGATGCGGACCTGATATACCCCATCCGATGGCGGATCAAAGAACAGCCGCGAATCCTTGCCGGTGTCGTGTCCGCCGTCATCGTTGCGGTATGGCAAACGGAACACTGGCATGCCGTTCGGCGGGAATCGCTTGCCCGGCGGGTGGATCTCCACTTTATACAGCGGTGTGCCGAGCGGATGTTGCTTCGGCGTCGTACCTAGATAGGCCCTCCTCTGGCCGCGCACCTGCACGAACTGGCAATCATCGTCTGGATTCTTCGGTAACGCTGCAATCCGCATCAGCTCACCGTTAACATAGAGAAAATCATCCTGAGCTAGCTCGTTCCAATACTCGAGTCGGATGCCCCCACGCTTGCTGCCGACATCCCGTAACGTCGAGAACGTCTGGGCGACGCAGCGGAGGGTCGCGCGTTCCAGAACCTCGCCGGCAATGTCCTGGACCTCAATCACCGAATCAAGCGGCGACCCAAGTCGATCCGCGTGCACTTCCAACACCAGCCGCTCGCCTTCACGGGCTTGAAACTGCCAAGTCTGACTAGCCCCGGGCGCAGTCAAACGGCCATTCACCGTCACCGGCGCGGTCAGCGGCTGACTGGCATGCTTCTGCCAGTCGTGAACCTCTGGGAATTCTCCGATCACTACTTCTGCTTTGCCCATCGGCCTTCGGCCTCGGCCCATCGGCGGCAGAGGCAGCGGCAGCCGACTGCCGGGCTTGGCATCCGCGGGAACCTTCAGTGACACATGGGTTGCATCACCAAGGTGCACTCCGAATAAGCGCACCACCGTTTCTTGTCCACGCGGTGCCCCTAACGGATCGATGTGTGTGATAATCGGCAGGTCCCCAACCTCCAGGTGGTAGCGTCGATCGGCAGCCCCTAGATAATCGCGATCACGAATGCTCACCGCGTATTGGCCATCGGCAGGACAGGTGAAGCCCAATAGCCCATCAGTGCTAGTATGCATCCGGTTCCCCGCCCCATCAATCACCTCGATCCAGGGGTTTAACTCGGAACCCATCGGCTTGGTGCGGACTTGAATGCCCACCTCCCGACCGGCCTTGGCGTTAAAGGTGAAATAGTCAACATCGCCCGCCCGCTCGATGACACCGGAGATGGTATTGCCCAACACAATTGGCATTGCTCGCCGAGGTGACTCGGTCGGTTCCTGTTCTTGAACCACCTCGATATCAGCCGGGACGATAGCTTCGCTCATTGGTTTTCCGTTCCCGGGGTCGAGGAGCAGCAGTTCGCCATCAAATCGCCCGACCGCGAATTGCTTTGCATCCGGCCGCAAAGCCAGACTCAAGATGACTTCGGGCTGGGCTGGGACCACCGACTGCTCGACCAGCTTCCGGGCGTCCCAAGTTTTGACCATGCGATCCTCACCCGAGGAAAACAGTCGCTTGCCGTTCGCAGCGTAGAAAAGTTGCGTCACCGCACCTTCGTGGGCAAACACGGAACGAACCAGCCGCCCCCCGTGGGCATCCACCTTCCAGACGCGGATGCTTTTGTCGACGCCGCCAGCAGCCAGCTCTTTGCCGTCCGGGCTCCAGGCCACGGCGTACAGCCAATCGGTGGCATCTCCGAGGGTGTATAGCCGCTTGCCGGTGGCCGGGTCCCAGACCTTCACCGCCCGGTCAGCCGCCACCGAAGCCAGGAGCGAACCCTGCGGCTGAAAGGCAACATCGTAGACCGCATCACTATGGTCGGTCAAAGTCTGCAGCAACTCGCCACTGCCCACCTGGTAGAGCCGGATGGTCCGGTCGTAACTGCCCGAGGCGAGCTGCCGTCCGTCTGGACTGAAGGACAGCGCATGGACCAGGTCGCTGTGCCCCTCGAGTGTCTGCCCCGGTTTAGTCGTTGGCAGGCCATTGGGACTACGCGGGTAGAGACGGATAATACCGTTTTTACCGGGTTCACCGCTGGCGATGGCCAGCCAACGGCCGGTTGGATCAAACGCCAGGGCCGTCACTTGTAGAGTCTGTTCTGGGACTTGGCCGAGCACCTGGCCGCTGGTTGGGTCGACCAGGCTGACCTTGCCGTAGCCGCCGGCGGCAAGGAGCGTGCCGTCCGGGGCATAGGCCACCGCCGAAATCGGAACGGGATTGGCAGCCTGAGCGGTCATCGAAATCAGTAGTCCAAACAGTGGCAGGCCAAAGCAGATACGCATGTGTGCCGTCATCGGGTCAACCCTTCGCGAGATGAAATGCCGGTGGGTCCCTGTAAACTACTCAATGATCGCCGCAAAAGAAAGCAAACGCCCTTGCAAATGCGGGAGCCAAGCCATGCAGGTGATACCGTTACGGATGGAGACGCCATCGCAGATGTTGTTTTCACCCGACGGCCGATATCTGGCCACGACCGATCGAGAGACCGCGGCCATCGACGTCTGGGACGGAACCATGGGCCAGCTGCTTAACTGGGATCGTTTCGGCGGTACTCCCTGGCGATTGCTCGATTTCATCGCAACCCCAACGGGCTGGACACTCATCGCGCAGCGGGCTTCGGGCGCAGCATACGTCTTGCCAATCGCTGCAGCAGCAATCCTACCCGAACGCCCCTGCCCGAGCCTCGCCTGGGAGGATTGCCTCTGCGATGCTTCGGATGCCAACGCTATTTCACTATTCCGCTCTGATTCCTTGGTCGATACCCAGTCGGTGACCTTGTCCGTGATTGAT
This sequence comes from uncultured Alcaligenaceae bacterium, assembly GCA_964410665.1. Taxonomy (GTDB): domain Bacteria; phylum Planctomycetota; class Planctomycetia; order Gemmatales; family Gemmataceae; genus CAYPIE01. Next base: position 10,532 of record CAYPIE010000028.1, on the reverse strand, counting down.
TCTCTTCGCTCCGCCGAAGTTCTGCACACGATCGTGCATCAAGACAGCATTCGGATCGATGATCGCGAGGACGCCACCTTCCATGAGCGTTGGGCTCATCAGCTCCCGCCAGCGCTCTGCCCCATCCGGCTACACCTGCCCCATCACCGCGAGTCGCTGGCCGCTTTGCTTGAGGAACGCATAGCCGATGCGCCGCACCGCTTCCAGAATCATCTACTCGTCCTGGAAAAGGACAGCGGCGCGACGCAACACACACTAACGCTGGACCGACGCCCACGCGACATTCCGAGCCGGATTGCGGTGGGCGACCGTTGTGCCCGTGCAGCCTTTCAAACTCACGCCACCACCCTTGGCATCTGGGATCTGGACAGCGGCCGACAAACTGACGAAGTTACCGAGAACGCTCGCTTGAACGCATTCGACTTCCACCCTCACGGCCCTCTGCTTGCCCTTGCCTGGGAAAACGGCTGCGCGGACCTCTATGACACCGACAGTAACAGCCGTTGTGCCCGCTTTGCTTGGGGAGTCGGCCCACTCCGGGAAATCCGCTTTGCCCCCGACGGTCTACGCTGTGCGGCCTTAGCCAAATCTGGCGAGCTGATCTTGTGGGACGTTGAAGGATAGCCTTTCGGCCTCTCTACCAACGATCTCCACAACCCCACGACGCCAACCCGCGAATGTGATACGCTAGAGTGCGGATATGGTTACTAGGACCAAGGCCCGATTTTTCTATTTGCGCCAAATACACCGCTTGCCCGGTGGGGCCTGAACCCTCGGCGGCCCCCGAGGAGCTTGCCAAACCCGACTTTCCGTTTGATGAGGAACCGGATCGTGAGCGCCACCGCACTGGAATCGCCCGTACCAGATCAACAAAAACCCCAACGCGACCCCTGCCCTCCAGTCCGCACGTATTCGGGTCGGCTTGGCAGCATGGGGGCCAACGAGCTGCTCTCCCGTGCCGGCTTGCCATGGCAACGCCGGCTGGCACGGGCCGCCCTGTTGATTCCGAAGATTCGCCACTACGAACAGGAATTTGGCCATCTCTCTGATCAGGAACTCAAACAAAAGGCCAACTACCTGCGCGGACGCGCCCGTAGCGGCGTCCATCTGACGACGCTCGTACCCGAGGCGTTCGCTTTGGCGGCCATTTCGCTGTGGCGTTCGCTCGGCATGCTCCCCTTCGATGTTCAGCATGCCGCGGGAGTCGTCTTGCACGAAGGAGGACTCGTCGAGCTGGCCACGGGTGAAGGGAAAACACTCACCGCCACCATGCCCACCTTCCTCAATGCCTTGACAGGCAAAGGTGTCCATGTCACCACCGTGAACGACTACCTGGCCAAGCGTGATGCCGAGTGGATGGGCCCCGTGTACGAGCGGCTCGGCCTTAGCATCGGTGTGTTGCAGATGAAGATGGACGATGGCAGCCGTAAAGCCGCCTATCGCCGTGATATCACCTATGGCACCGGCAGCGAATTTGGCTTCGACTTCTTGCGTGACCGCATGAAAGTACGCGGTGGTCAAGCAACTCAGGCGCCGTTCTGGTCCCCTTGGATGGATCACGTCGATGCAAGCCGCGAACTCGATCCCCGTGTCCAGCGCGGCTTACACTACGCCATCGTCGACGAAGCCGACTCCATTTTTATTGACGATGCCAAGACACCATTGATCATTGCCTCGCCGACACGCATGGCCACTCCCGAAGAACAAGTGGTCTATCACTGGGCGAACCGGGTTGCCCAATCAATGCAACCGGGCGTCCACTTCTTGATGAACCTCAAAAAAGACAAGATCGAACTCACCGAACCTGGCCGACAACTGATTCGTTATTCCAACCCACCCTCCGGCCCTCATGCCGAGGCGATGGACAAACTGACCGAGCAGGTCGAGAAGTCGATTCACGCCAACTTCCGCTTTATCCGCGACCATCATTACATGGTACATGATGACAAGGTAGTCATCATCGATGAGTCCACCGGGCGTCCCATGCCCGATCGCCACTGGCGGGAGGGCCTGCACCAAGCGGTGGAGGCCAAAGAAAAGGTTCCGATCACCCTCGCCTCCGCACATGCCGCGCAGATTACCTTCCAGAATTTTTACAAGCTCTACACCAAGCTCTCTGGCATGACGGGGACGATCGTGCAGAACTGGCGCGAGATGCGCCGTGTCTATCGACTCTGGGTGGTCCCCGTTCCGACCAACAAACCGATCCTACGTCAACAAGCTTCCGACAAGGTCTTCGCCAACGAAGAAGCCAAGTGGGACGCCGTGGTCCAGGACATTGCGGACAAGCAAAAACAGGGACGCCCAGTCCTGGTTGGTACCCGCTCGGTGGAAAAATCGGAGATCCTGTCGCGTAAACTGACCGAGGTCGGCGTGCCGCACCGGGTGCTCAATGCCCGTCAGAACGAGGAAGAGGCTGAGATCGTTGCCCAGGCTGGTCAACCTGGCCAGGTCACCGTTGCCACCAACATGGCCGGCCGCGGTACGGACATCAAGCTAGGACCTGGCGTTGCTGAGGCCGGCGGCTTACACGTCATTGGCACCGAACGCCACGAGGCCACGCGGGTCGACCGCCAGCTGATCGGTCGTGCCGGTCGTCAGGGCGACCCCGGCACCGGGCTGTTCTATGTCTCCCTCGAAGATGGCATTCTTGAGGCACTCGGCGTCAAGCGCCAAGAAAAACTCAAGGAACTCGGTAGCAAAGGCAACGTCCCGGACCCGTCGGTGTTCCGCCGCCTGTTCGAGCGTGCCCAGCGAAAGGTTGAAAGCAAACACTATCGCCAACGGCTTGACTTGATGTTCCGCGATCGCAACCGGCAGGAACTCTTGGCCGACCTTGGTGCCGATCCTTACGTCGACTAAGCGAACCATCGAGTCGCACCAAGCATCCTCAGGGCATCGCAACGGAGTCGATGCCCGGTTGCGGTTATTGCAGGAAGGGATTGGTCTGCTTCTCATGGCCGACCGTCGTCACTGGACCATGCCCCGGGTAGATCACGGTCCTCTCCGGTAACGGCCATAGCTTGGTGCGGATCCCATCGAGCAACTGCTCCAGACTCCCCCCCGGAAAGTCCGAGCGGCCAATGCTGCCACGGAACAACACATCGCCGCCAAACACCCAAGGCTCCTCGTCCCCAAGCAGCCGATAGACCACATGTCCTGGTGAGTGCCCAGGAATCTCGTGAACCTCCCACTGCCGCCCTAGTGCCTCAATAAGGTCTCCCTGATGTACCAGTTGGTCGGCAGGCGGACTCAGTACCAGCACGCCAAACCCGCTACTCAGGTTGGCGTTGGCATCGGTGAGCATGTGGGCGTCCCCTTGACCAATCACAATCCTCGCCTCCGGGAAACGACTTTTCATCGCATCGACGCCAGCGATATGGTCGACATGGCCATGGGTCAGCAGAATCTGTGTCAAAGTCAGCTGCTCAGCGTCCACAAAGGCCAGGATGCTGTCCGGATCAAAGCCCGGATCGATGACCACCCCCTCGGGTTGACCTGGTTGCCAGAGCAGATAACTATTCTCGGCAAAGGGAGCCGACACAATGGTATGAACCTGGATGGCCATGCGGATTCTCCTTTGCCTTCGGCCGGGGTGCAGTTTCCGTTCAGTGTAGGTTGCCCTACGCCCGGGGTCACCCCAAGCGATCCTTCGGGTATAATGGCGAGCCAGTGTCCCACGGGCGTTTTCCCCGGATGTTTGACCAAGGTGAGCGAATGGACGAGCAACCGTCCCCCGAACTCGAAACCGATCCGCGTTTTCCCAGTGGCCCGTGGGTGGGCTTCTTTTTGCAGAAAGATCTCCCCGGCAAACACTGGATGGAGCTGCGGCTCAACTTTGCCCAAGGCGTCATGCAGGGTGAGGGTCGCGACTGGGTCGGCAACTTTGTACTCCGCGGTCGCTACGAGCTCAGCGATGGCACCTGCTACTGGACCAAGTCCTACATCGAACGCCACGATGTCTTCTATAAAGGCTTCAACGAGGGGAAAGGTATCTGGGGTACTTGGGAACTCGACCTTCATGGCCAACAGTATCGCGGCGGCTTCCACATCTGGCCTGAAGGGATGGCGGATCCGACTCAGCCGAGCCTCAGCGAAGTCATCGAGGTGCCCATCGAGGAGGATGCTCTGGAACCCGTGGGGGCAGGCAGCGGGCGGGAAAGCCCTGAATCTCCCTGGTAGCGTTGTCCGCCCATTCCTGGTACATTTCCGGCACATTTCGCCCCGATGTCGCCACCAAGGAACTGACTCATGACCGCCTCCCCCGAACGCATCCTGCAGCAGAAACGCCCCAATGTCGCCATCATCGGCCTGGGCTTTGGCGCTGAATTTATCCCGATCTATCAACAGCATCCCAACGCCAATATGTATGCCATCTGTCAACGCAACGCCGAAAAGCTCCAGCAAATCGGCGATACGTTCGGCATCGCGAAACGCTACACCCACTATGACGATGTTCTGGCCGACCCCGAAGTCGACTTCGTCCACATCAACTCGCCGATCCCCGACCACGCCCCCATGTCCATCAAGGCCCTGCAAGCCGGCAAGCATGTCATGTGCACCGTGCCGATGGCCACCACGCTCGAGGAATGTTGGCAGATCGTCGAACTGGTGCGGCAAACCGGGCTGAAGTACATGATGGCCGAGACCGTCATCTACTCTCGTGAATTCCTGTTCATCAAGGAGATGTACACCAAGGGTGAACTCGGCAAGATCCAGTACATGGCCGCATCTCACCCCCAAGACATGGACGGCTGGCCCGATTACTGGGAGCGAATGATCCCGATGCATTACGCCACCCATGTGGTGAGCCCAGTCCTGGGCCTGGTCAACGGGCTGGCCGAGTATGTCTCCTGTTTCGGCTCGGGTACGATCCGTGAGGACCTTCAGCTCAAATCCGGCAACCGCTTTGCCGTCGAATCGTGTCACATCAAGATCCAAGACTCCGATATTGCTGCCCACGTCTGGCGATTCCTGTTCGATACCGCCCGGCAGTATCGTGAAAGTTTCGATGTCTATGGCAGCAAAAAGAGCTTTGAGTGGAGCCTGATCGAGGGTGAGGAACACGTCCTGCATACGGCCAAACTTCCAGAACCCGAAATCGCCTCGCGCATCGAGGTCCCGGATTACGCGCACCTGCTCCCCGAACCGATCCGTCGCTTCACCTCAACGATTCAAGATGCCGAGCACCTGTCGTTCATCCAGGGTGCTGGCCATGGCGGTTCGCATCCCCACTTGGTGCACGAGTTCGTGTCCGCTCTTATCAACGACCGTGAACCCTGGCCGAACGTGGTGGAATCGGCCAACTGGACCGGGGTCGGCATCTGTGCCCATCAATCGGCCGAACACGGCGGGCAAGTCGTGTATCTGCCGATCTGGTCGCGGACCCGACGAAGGTAAACTGGGCGAAGGATCCCGTTTTTACGGAAAACCGATGCAATCGCGGTGAGCCGCCCCAGGACACACCCACGCGGGTGGCTTACAACCGGCACATCTTGAACGTAACTGCTTAGTCACAATCAACTTACTGCAACCCCCTTTGCGTTCCATACCTCCAAGCCCTGCGGAGTTGCACGGCCGAAACGACTCCTTTCTGTCCGGAAAAGTCCCGGAAAAGTCCCCCAAAGTTCCGGGAAAGTCCCCGAAAACTTTAAGATAGTACGACCAACTTTATCGCGTCACCCTGGCAGGTATGTACAGAACTCCCTATCTATTTATATCCGCCGGGAGACGCAAAACGCGCAATTTTTTCGGCTCGCTTTCTGGCAGCTCCGAACGGGCGTTTCCCCGCGACCCAAGGCACCGCGAAACCCCGGTGAAGGCTCAATCCGCATGCCCGAGGGAGTCGCGTTGGGGGTGCCTTTTCCGCGCGGCGGGTGGGAGCCCAATCCCCAACCCTCCACCCACACGCTTGCTTACCTACGGCCACACTGAACCCCGCATCCTGATGTCGGTGGTCCACCCGGAAGAGATCGCCGAGAAGATTCGCTCTCCTTCGCAGGAAAGAGAGTGAGACTAGTTCGCAGACGATACAATAGATGAAACGAAGTAGGGCTGGTGGGAAGAACAAGTGAGCGATTGGCCTCTCTGGCAAAACGTCGTGGTGTTCGCGCTCGCCGCGGTGGTCATCACGATCTTCGGGTTTCGCCTGGCCGGGGTCGCTGACCGACTCGCCGACCGTACCGGCTTGGGCGAGGCGATCACCGGTGCGGTCCTGTTGGGCGCGGCGACCTCCTTGCCCGGTATCACCACCTCAATCACCGCCGCCCTAGCAGGGCGGGCAAGTCTAGCAATCTCCAACGCCATGGGCGGCATCGCGGCCCAGACGGCCTTCCTCGCCATCGCCGACTTCGCGTACCGACGGGTCAACTTAGAACACGCGGCGGCCTCGGTCCCAAACCTCATCCACGGCACCTTGGTGATCGTGCTGTTGGCTGGGGTTTTGCTCGCCGGGACAGGTCCGAACGTCTCGCTGTTCGGCATTCACCCCATCACCCCCTTGTTGGCGCTCGGCTATTTGGGTGGGGTCAGACTTGCACGCCGGAGTCACGCCAAGCCTGCTTGGCTGCCGCGACGCACTAAGGAGACCTTTCCCGATATTCCCGCGCCAGGCAGTCACCTGGAAAGCCTGCTTGGATTGTGGCTGCGGTTCGCAGGGTTGGCAACGGTCCTGGTGGGGAGCGGCTGGCTTGTGGCCAAGACGGGTGCCGGAGTAGCGACTCAGACAGGACTGTCGGATTCGGTTGTCGGCGGACTTTTTACCGCGGTTGCCACCTCCACGCCGGAGTTGGTGACCACCGTCGCGGCAGTGCGGCGCGGAGCGCTCACCTTAGCCGTCGGGGGAATCTTGGGTGGGAACGCCTTTGATGTCATGTTCGCGGTCGCCGCGGACGTGGCCTACACGAGTGGATCCATTTATCACGCGGTCGCACCACGCGAGTGGTTCCTCACCACTTTATCGATCGTGATGATCGGCGTGATCGTGATGGGGATGCTCTACCGCGAGAAACGCGGCGTCGTGGGAATCGGCTTTGAGAGTGCGTTGGTGTTGCTTCTTTACACAGCAGGTTTGCTAGTGGTCTCATTCGGATGATGCGTGGCCGCCATTCTGAATGTCGACCACGCGTTTACATCGGCCTGTTGGGTGACGCGTTTGTGTCCCGTTGCCCAGAAGGATGCCACTTGAATGCTCGGTGACGTTGGTTGCATCATCGATGATGACTGCGGCATATGAATTGGTCGCAACCCTCGTTGTTGGACCACTTCGCAGTATTCGACGGCATCGATCGTCTTTGCTGGGGAGTGTCAACGCTCAGCCCCGACCGCGATCAAATGATGCTCGGTACGGATCAACAGCATGCCATCGGAAATCGCGGGAGTGGTCATACAGACTTCTCCCAACTGATTCACCGCCAACAGTTCAAACTCCGGTCCGGCTTTGATGACACGCACCTCGCCCGACTCCGACGGGAAATACAGTCGGCCATCCGCGGCCACCGGTGAACCGGTGTACGCCCCACCACCCCCCAGCCGTTCACGGTCGTAGATCGTTTCACCCGTCTTGGCCGCGTAGCAGGTCACCTGACCTGAATTCGAGCAACTGTACAGATAGTCGCCATAAACAATCGGGCTTGGCAAATAGGGCCCTCCGCGTTGCTTGCTCCAGGCGATCGCTTCGCTGCTCGTCTCACCTTCTTGGAGCGACAGATCGCCCCGCGCTCCTGGGCGAATGGCAATGATCGGTCGGATCGGTCGATAGCCGCTGCTGACAAAGATCAAGCCTTGGGCGTAAAACGGGGTTGGCACCGTGATCTCGGAGCAAGGGCCAAACCGCCAGCGTTCCTTGCCGGTCCGCGGGTCATAGCCCCGGGCGTACTTGGTCGCGTTGGTGACCAGCTCTGCTCCGTCCGGTCCTTCGATGACCGTGGGAGTGCCCCACGAGGGGATCTCCTCACGCTCGGTCCGCCACACTTCTCCACCGTCTTCGAGATGGTACGCTGCCACAAACGAACCTTTTCCAATATCACATTGCACGATGGCCATGTCTCGATAAATGATCGGCGAGCTAGCAAACCCCCATTCATAGGCGTTGTCATAGAACCAACCCGAGCCGAGTCGACCCAGATCGCGTTTCCAGCGGAGCTTGCCGGCCAAGTCGTAGCAGAATAGCCCTTCCGAACCAAATGACACCACCAGATGCTTCCCATCGGTGGCCGGGGTCGGGTTGGCGTGTGTCCCCTTGAGATGTCGTTTGACTTGCGGCTTGCCTGCCGCGGCGACCACATCCCACAAGATCTTGCCCGTCTGCTTGTCAATGGCATAGACATGCCAGGTGTGGGGCGACTGATCATCCACCGAGTCGACATCCCCATACAGGCCTGGTCGCAAACCGGCCTTATCGCCGTCGCTCACCGCTGAGGTCAGAAAGATCTGCTCCCCCCAGATCACCGGACACGAGTGGCCCAACCCCGGAATAGGTGTCTTCCAACGTAGATTGATCCCTTGCTTGACATCCCAAGTAGTTGGCGGCTGCTGTCCATCGGCCACCCCACGTGCGCCCGGGCCACGAAACTGCGGCCAATTCAGCGCCTTGGCGATCCGTGGGGCCTGCTCTGCAGACGGTTTTTGCGTCGGTCGGATGGCGGGCTTCGATTTGTCGGCGGACCTGTTGGCGTTGGTCGAGGGGTCTTTGGTGGGTTCCGCACCGGCCTTGATCAAGAGTTCCTGAATGGCAGGCAGCTTGGCGGATTTCAGGGTGAGGGTTAGCGCCTTTGGTTTGGGTTTGGTCGCTGCGAGCAAGACCCGCACCGAGTCCACGTTCCCTTGCCGCACAGCCATTTGGAATGCCTGGGTAGTGCCGTTCGCCCCAGCATCTAGCAGGGCTTTGATCACCTGATCGTGTCCATTCATCGTGGCCCAGATCAGGGGCGTTACCTTGTAAAAGCGGTCGCGGACATTGACATCTGCTTTCGCCTCGATCAGCTTGTGCACCACGTCCAGATGCCCTTTGGCTGCGGCAAATGACAAAGCGGTGGCACCATACTCGGTTTTGGCATTGACCGCAGTCCCTGCTTTGAGCAAGGCCGTGATCTTGGCAAGATCGCCAGTCTTGGCTGCCGTCCACCACGCCTCGGGCGGCTCGGCAGCTCGACTTTGTAGCGTCGCAAGTAGTAGCAAGCTGAGACTCATCAGCCAAGCGCAAGGCCAGAAGTGTCGATTCATGCTGGGGACTCCTTAGAGACGATCGATCACACGCCGGGGCGAGCCGCCGTGGATGGGTAAGGAGGCTACCCTACCCCAAGGCTGCGCCCTGAGCAACCGAGGCGTCACGAGCGGAGCTTGGCATGTCTCGCGCCGGCCTTCAGGCGACTGAGGGTGTTCCGGGCCACCTCCGTGGGCCAGGAGTTGCACCCACTCCGACTGTGCGAACAACAGAGCAGCGTCCGGGGGTTCTCGGAGAGCAGGAAGCGGCGTTGCCAGGGGTCGGGGGTCATGCCCTGAGCCGCGAGGATGCGGCTCGGGTCCAGGGCTAACGCGAGCGTGTCGAGGGCGGCGGACATGGGAGGAATTGTAGCCGGAGAAGATGGGGGCGGGGTCCGGGTGCGTGTACTGGACCGCCCGAACTCCGTGGGCCGAATCTCCGGCTCCCCAACGCTACATTCGCCGAATTGTGAAGATTATGTGAAAAAATCTGCATTCCGAATGGCACGGCCCCAAGCCGTAAAGTCCTCTCGTGCAGAAAGATACGGATCAGCCTCTGGGCCGACATTTGGGACGGCTGTGGCAGAATTCCTTGCACTTTCGCATCTCCGCGATTGGTTCCTGCCGGAAAACCATAGCCCCACCCGATTCCCAACTGCTTAAATCACAGAAAGTTACGGCTTGGGGCCGTGCCATGCGTCTGCATCCCCTTTTCCTGTCTAGGTGGGATCTGGCCCCGTCAATAAGTCCGTCCATCGTTCTCGTGGCGGTGGCATAGCTTCGATGAAGCGTTCGAACACACTGGCTGGGTTCAGGCGTTTGACTGATTGAACCCACTTGCGTCGCCCCAGATCGAGGTCACCCATCGCAATCATGAGGGTAATCTTGTCCCGTTCTTCACCGGCACCGAAGAAGCCTTCTTGGTCAAGGTCATGAAGCGAAAGGACCATGGTTTCCAGCAACTGCAACTTGAACGCATAGAAATCAAGGTCCTTCTTGAGCGCATCGTTCATTTGCCAGACCTTCGTCCACTGTTCAGCATCCCCACCGGCGCCATCGTAGGCCCATTCACCAGGGCTATACCTGATCTCGCCTTCACAGCCTCTCTCAAGCACACTGGGCCATTCCCGCGCGTAGTATTGCAACGCCCGTTGAAACCCTTCTTCTGTATTGGCAGCAGTGTTCGCTCCCTCCGCATCGTCGGAGGTGAACAACGCAAAGGCATAAAACTGTTCGTCCGGCGCTTCCTCGCGGAACGCCTGGAAGCTCAGCCGAGCGGCGATCGACAGTTCCCGACGCAGTATTTCGAAGCTGTCCATTGCAACTCTCTG
>CAYPIE010000027.1:0-61204 GCA_964410665.1 uncultured Alcaligenaceae bacterium | reverse complement strand
GGGGCGGGGAAGTGTTGACACGCGCTCGCTGGGTGGGTGACGCGTTGGACAGGGGGCGATTCCTTCGGAGCGGCGGGTGGGAACCTACCGAGGGTTGGACAGGCGTCGGTTGAAGATCCCGAGTTTGGCAGGTCGTGCTCCCACGGTGCGTTGGTCCGAGGCACTTCCGCCCAACCCTCGGCGGGTTCCCACCCGCCGCTGCGAATGTCCATGCTCGCCCCTGTTGGTCGGGCCAGGTTCGGATGGCACACTTGGCCGCCACTTCGATGGAGGTGGTCAACTAGTCACGGCCTAAGAAAAGGGCACATCAGCGTTATTGCATCATCCTTCGAAAGATTCCGGCTCAAAAGGCTCGATCGTGGACCCGGCTGGCCAACGCCATGATTCCAGGTGCAGTGGCGTAAGCCACATATCGCTGAACAGGGTGTTCTGGGTCTTCGAGGTCTCGACGAACGCGGGGGGTAGGGGGGGACGGCTTGCATGAATACAATAAGAGTGATGCAGACCGTCGCAGAAGACCACCGGACTTTCGAAAATCCTTCCATAGCCGGAATGCTACATGCGTAACTATGTGCGTACATTTGTCGGAGTTCCTTTGACAGAAGAGCTTCGTGGGCAATCCGCGACTCTGCAAGGACAGCTCGCCACATTGGGGGCACAGGTGAAGTGGGTGGAAGCGGATAATTTGCATGTCACGCTGTTGTTTCTTGGGGATATCGATATTCGCGACATTCATACGGTATCTCAGGCCGTCGAGACGGCGGCGGGACCGTTTGCCCCCTTCCTGCTCAGCCTCGAAGGAGTCGGTGCATTCCCGACGCTGCGCCGGCCGCGGACGATTTGGGTGGGAATCGACGAGGGAGCCCAGTCCTTGCGGGCATTGTTTGCAGCGCTCGCGACACCATTGATCGAAGCAGGCTATTATCGCCGGGAGGATCGCGACTTCACGCCCCATTTAACCCTCGGTCGGGTCAAGGGCGAGTCAGACGGCAAGCGATTGAGCGAGCACCTTCCCAAACACACCGGCTGGCACGGCGGCAAGATGACCGTCGGTGAGGTGCATCTATTGAGTAGCGAATTACGACGTAGCGGGCCCGTCTATTCCATTTTGAGCCGAATACGCTTATCGGGTACGGTCAGGCCAGATGGGGTGGCTTCGCACTTGCGATGACCGATGAAAATGGCTAGCGTTGTTGGTTGTTTCCTTCTTGGAGTCTGTTGGAGCCCGCACCATGTCCGAAGATGTCAACCGTCGGGATGCCCTGAAAGCCGCGGTCGCTGGCACGGCGGCGGTGGCCTTGACCGCGCAGTTGGCGGAGCACCAGCCTGCCGAAGCCGCACGGTTTACAATGCAGCTCCCCCCGAATGTCGAGCGCCAGCTAGTGATTCAATGTGGCTTTACCGCTCAGGAAGCAAATGCCTGGGTATTGGCCTCACAGCTGGGGAACGCACTTTTGACCATGCAGAATCTTTCACCTGAGGACACGGCGGAGTTTACGCGGTTGATCCAGGGGATTCAGACACGGCTTATGAGCCGGCCGAGCAATCGGCAGTATGGTCAGCTCCGAGCGCAAATTGGTCAATGACAGCGCGAACCCTCGGACGCTTGGGCGGCATCGAGTACAATGAGGGTGTTCTTGCCCCCATGGCGCAACCGGATAGCGCAAGTGCCTTCTAAGCACTAGGTTGCAGGTTCGAATCCTGCTGGGGGTACTGGTCATTTTCCAGACTGCTTGTACGACAATTCGTTGGTCAGTACTGACCGGTTGCGCAGACGATTCTCAGCGTTGGCGAAGCTCGAATCAAGGCGGTGGATCGTGGCAAACTCGGTCAACAGGTCGGTTGTCGATTCACATCACACTGGCCATCTTCAATCCATCGTCGGGAGGGTACACAGAGATTGAAGAATAAATTTTAATGTATAAGTATTTAGTTTCTGTAATTTCAATCACTGCTCGCCTGGTTTCATTCGATTGGTCCGGTGGCAAATCGAAGTTGTGACTCTTCTGCGGAGCCCATGGAGCGGCAACCCCAAATGGCCCCGATTCTCGTCCTTGGCGATGTCACCCGCGATCTGCTGGGCGCGGTGAGCTGGGCTGCCCAGCAGGGTGAACTGGCTGTGCTAGAGCCGCTGGTCGAGAGTATCGGCGGTAAAGCGTACAACACCGCTCGCTTGCTTGCCAGTCTCGGCGTGCGCTCCACACTTGGTACGGTGGTCGGAGACGATCTGGCGGCAACCGGGTTCCTGCAACAGTCGCACGGTACCCTGCAAATGGCATGTATCGTCGAGCCGAGCAAGGCCGCGAGTCGCTTTGTGCAATTCCGCCATGGTGCGCAGGTGCAAACGTACTATGCCCCAGGTGTGGAATTGGGCCAAGATCCCAAACATCTCTTAGAACTCGAGCGATGGCTGATGGATGACTCCGAGTACGGAGTGGTCTATCTGGCAGTCAACCATCTCGACTTCCTTCGGGAGGCGCTGGTCCGGGTTTCTGAACGGGCCAAAACGGTGGTCAGCATCCATTCGCTGTCCTATGAAGAGGCGGGGCATCAGGTCCGCGAGATTCTTACCCTCGCCGACTGGTTGGTCGGCAATCAAGATGAGGTCGCCGCCTTGGAGCAGAGGCTCGAGTCGAGCACAGAACAATGGGTGAAAGTATTTAATCTGGAGATTGTGATTGAAACCCTGGGATCGGCGGGTTGTCGTCTGCACGCACCGGGCACGGTGGCATCCGTACCCGCTAGCCCGGCTCAGCTCGTCGACCCCACCGGTGCTGGTGATGCCTTTCTAGCGGGCTTCTTAGCAGCGTTTGGCCAGGGCAATGATCCGGTGCGAGCTGCAGCGTACGCGGCTCGTCTGGGGGCGTTGGCAGTGAGTCGTTGGGGCCCGTTGCATGAAGTGATTTCGAGTGAAAAGGGACCTATCCCCCCACTTTGAACAAGGCAACATCGCCATCTTTGAATTCGTAGTCTTTTCCTTCCAGACGATATTTACCGGCCGCCTTGGCGGCAGCGATCGAACCCGCCGCGATGAGATCGTCATAGGAGACGATCTCGGCTTTGATGAACTTCTTCTCAAAGTCGGTATGGATCACCCCAGCACACTGGGGTGCTTTCATGCCTACCGAAAATGTCCAGGCACGTGCTTCCTTTTCGCCGGCAGTAAAGTAGCTCGCGAGGCCGAGTAAACGGTAGGCGGCCCGGATGAGCTGGGTGACGCCGCTATCCTGGACCCCAAGTCCCTCGAGATATTCTTTGGCTTCCTCCGGCTCGAGTTCACCGAGTTCTGCCTCAACGCTCGCACATAATACACAATAATCCGCGCCGTGGTGCTCCTCCGCCCAACGGGCGACCTCTTGGACAAACGAGTTGTTGGCGCCGTCGGCCAGTTCGTGCTCTGCGACATTACACGCATAGAGGACCCGCTTGGCGGTTAAGAGATTATAGCTTTTGAGCATGGCCTGCTCGAGATCGTTGGCTTCGAGGGTGACGACCGGCTTGTTCTGATCGCAATGCCCGACGACCCGTTCGAGCAAGGCAACATGCGCTTTGGCCTCCGGATCACCGGTTCGGGTTTTCTTGGACCATTTCTGCAACTGATTTTGGGCCGACTCCAGGTCGGCCAAGACCAGCTCGGTATTGATGATCTCAATATCGCGGATCGGATCGACAGTGCCCATCGCATGGATGACATCATCATCGATGAAGCAGCGGACCACGTGCACGATCGCATCGACCTCACGAATGTTGGCCAGAAACTTGTTCCCCAAGCCCTCCCCTTTGGACGCACCCGCGACCAAACCGGCGATATCGACAAATTCGATGGCTGCGGGAATCAGACGATTGGTCTTGGCAATGACTGCAAGTTTGGCCAGTCGGTCATCGGGGACTTCGACGACACCGACATTGGGTTCGATGGTACAGAAGGGGTAGTTCGCCGCCTCCGCCTTACGGGTCCGGGTCAGGGCGTTAAACAAAGTACTTTTTCCGACGTTCGGCAGTCCGACAATACCAGCTTGCAGCATGGGATCTCAGCAGGTCTGACCAAGAAAAAGGGCGGCTAACGCCGCTGTCCGCAAGCATGGTATCGCGACCGGACCATAATCTCAAGCGTCCGACGATTCAGCGGCCTCGCGCAGGGTCGACTGGGGGCATCGACGCCTCCAAGCTTGTGGTCGGCGGCACGGGGGGCGGCTGAACCGGTACCACTTGGTTGGGCAGATAGGGCGAAGGCTGGTCGACCGGAGCGGTGGGCTCACCCGCCAGCGTACTTGCTCCGTCGGCGATCGATTCGACGGCAATTGCTTCCTGGATGAGTTCGCCGTCCAGTACCGCGCCTGGGTAGTACACACCGGTGGGACAGGAGACTTCGGGTGGGCACGGCGGGCACGGGGGGTGGGTCCCATCAGATCGATGATCGCAGGCAAGGTGGGTGGTACAGGTGGCGTTGGCGCAACGCGAGGTGCGGCCACCACTAAAGATCGAGCCGCCCACCACGGACGACAACCAGCCCGGACGCGAACGGTCGGCTTTCTTGTGGCGGATCGGATAAATCGGCCGTGGAGGCCACTGCAGCTGAGGCTTGTTCGGACTCGGACAGGGGAGAAACACACTGTGGGCCATCAGCTGCACGCCCTTGTCACTGGGACATGGCATATACACGGGTCGGTGAAACAGTTGCACGCCCTTGTCACTAGGGCAGGGTAAATACGGTTTGTGGTGAAACAGTTGCACGCCATTCTTGCTCATGCACGGCCAATTCAAGGGCCGATGCAGCAGCTCCGCGCCATTGTTGCTGGCACAAACATCTAAGGAATCCCGGCGCAGCCAACGCGTCCCGTGTCGACTCGGTGTGCGATCAACGACCGATTGGGAAAGGAATTCGGCACCACAGTCACTGAAGGCAGCGTAGCCAGAAGACGGGTCAGCAGCGACCTCTCGCGGACGTCGCCGCTTAAAGCGTCTCGGCTTGCAGGAAAAAATCTCGGTTCGGTCCAAGGCCTGGCTCGCATGGATGTTGTCACAAGGAGAGTCGTTGAGAATCCCAGTCCAACACGGCTCGGGTTGATGCCGGTTGGGACCGCACATCCAACTCGGCTGGTTCGACACGACCGGAGGCGGACAAGGGACGATCGTATCCCCCGAAGGTTCGTTGGGCAGGGTGGCATAGCCTGGGACCGGGTGTTGCGGTGGGATGACCGGGAGTGGTTCCAAGACGAGGGGTGTTTCCGGGGATCGCACATGGTAGCGACTCAGCGGAGGACTCGTGGCATGAGAGGTTTGGGCATCGATGGGGACGGTAGGGCCGACGAAGGTGAGGCCCAACAGGAATACTGGGAAGGTTCGCATGCCGCTTTCCTCGTTTCGCAGAAAGGGTAAATCGCCGATAAATTGACCAGCTACTTCGTTATCGGCGGATTATGCGAATTCTCTGGAACCCTCTTGCCAATTTCCTCGTCCCAAACTTAGTCGATGCCGTATTTTTTCTATTCTAGACTGAATTAATCCCCCCAGCCTGGCGTTGGTTCCCAGGACCCCATCATTCTACCACCACAGCATCACCCACGGTTCTGCCAACAGGGTCGCGGGGGATGCGTTGCATTATCTTCTGCTTAAAATAAATTATTCATCCGTGACAAAATTCCTCTCGACAAGCATGATCTTTGATTCTATACTCCCAACATCCTCCCCTGGAGAGACGCTGGGAGCTGAGTAGCAGCCCCGGAGTTTTCCCTCCATCCCCGATTTTCTGCCTCAGGCAAGGGAGTCAACCCCCGATGAACCGTTCGATTTGGCGTAAACTGATTATCCTCGTGTCGATATTCGTATCCTTATTTTATTTAGGATATCGAATCTTTTTCACTCTCAATTTGACTTCGCCGTACGCAGTCTTTGCCTCGTTTTTCCTCCTTCTGGGGGAAAGCTTTGGCGTGATCTCACTATTGCTGTATTTTTTGCAAGTGTGGGAAATTGAAGAACCGCCGATCCCGCCGGTTCCTGAAGGGAAAACGGTCGATGTGTTGGTGCCCACCTACAACGAAGATGTGGCCCTGCTCCGCGCGACCCTACAAGCCTGTATCAGTATCGATTACCCGCATCGTACATTCTTGTGCGATGATGGGGGGACCGACCAAAAGGTCTACGATCCCGACCCGGACAAGGCGGCAGCAGCCAAGGCTCGGGCCAAGCAACTCAAAGCTCTCTGTGCTGAGCTTGGCGTCACTTACATCACTCGTCCGGACAACATGCACAATAAGGCAGGGAACCTCAACCATGCGTTGGATCACACCGACGGCGAATTCGTCATCGTGCTCGATGCCGACCACGTCCCGGAACCCCACTTTATTACGCGGATCCTGGGGTACTTCAACGATCCTAAACTTGGTTATGTTCAAACACCACACGCATTTTATAACTTCGATTCCTTCCAGGCTCGGCACGACCACAAAAAGGGTTATTACTGGGATGAGGGCCAACTGTTTTATCATGTGATTCAGCTCGGCCGTAACCACTTCAATTGCCCGATCTTTGCCGGCAGTGCGGTCATGTTCCGCCGCAAAGCCTTGGAGGATGTCGGTGGGATTGCCACCGAGACGATTACGGAAGACTTGCACACCGGCATGCGGATTAATGCCCAAGGCTGGAAGTCCAAAGCCATCAGCGAACGCCTGATCTCCGGTCAAGCCGCTCCGGACGTCACCACCTTCCACTCCCAGCGGTTGCGTTGGGCGATGGGCAACATGAGCATCATGGCCTTTGACATGCCGTTGTTCATGAAGGGTCTCACTCTAGCCCAGCGACTAAGCTACTTCGGCTCAATGTTTCACTGGACTAGTGGGGTGTTCAAAGTCGCGATCTACGCCACCCCAATCCTGATGCTGTTCACGGGTGTCCCGCCGGTGCGTGAGTTCAGTTGGACCCTCGGGATCATCATGGCCATCTATTTGTCGGTGTCGGTGTTTGGCACCAAAATCATCGGCAATGGCTTTGCTTCGTTCTGGAATGGTGAGTTGTTCAACATGGCCACCTTCTGGACCATGTTTAAAGCCAGCTTAAGAACCATGCTTCGCCAAGGGACCCGGCGTTTTGTCGTCACCAGCAAACGGGGACGACAGTCCAATAGTACACTGCCGTATATCATGCCGCATATCATTCTCATCTTGGTGAGTGTTACGGCGATTGTCTGGGGCTGGTTACCGATCATCCAAGGGATTAGCTTCGACCATATCAAACCGATCCTTGCAACGGTCTGGTCGATCTTCCATATGTCCCTGGCCGGGACGGTGATCTATCGTTCGCTGTGGCCGGATGATAAACGCTACTCTTATCGCCATGTGGTCCAGCTACCGGTGTCGTATCAGTCAGTGATGGTTGATGGGAACCTCAGCGCTCCCCGAGCTGGCCTCACCATGGACCTGAGTGAAACTGGCACGTCCCTGGTAACCTACGAGCCGATCGCTCCGGAGAGCCAAGTACAACTGATCATTCGTTGGCAGGATCAAGAATTCCATTGCACGGCCAAGATTGTCTGGTCGAGCCCAATGGATAACAACGGCCAATTTGAGGCAGGCATTGTCGGTGGCTATCGCCATGGCTTGGAGTTTCTGGACCTCCAACCTCAGCAGGTCGATACGCTCAATCGCTTCACGCTTAGCTATGGCGTGCCCATGCTGTATCGCTCGTATGCCTTGGCCCGCGAAAAGACCCTTGGTCGAAAGGTCAAACACACCCTGTTACCCAAGCGACAACTGCCGCGCGAAGACTTCCATCTGCCGGTGTTGCTCAGGCCCATGGGTGAGAATGGTGTGGCTCGGGAGTACGCCTGCGTCACCCAAGATGTCAATAAGCGGGCGTTCTCCGCGTACACCCACCAACGTTTCGAGACCAACTCGCAGTTTCATTTTGCGCTGGCCACGCCCATGGGTGAGATTGCTGGCACCGCCAAAGTTCTTCGCTGCCAGACCATCCAGCTCGCAGGCCGCACGTTGCAACGTGTGGTGCTGGAACCGAGTCAGTTCGAGAGCCAAGGCCGCAGTAAATTCCAGGCTTTGTCCTCGAAGAGCGACTGGAAACCGGTCGCGAATGCCCTCAAGCCGCAACGCGGCGAGCGGAAAGTGCCCTATGGGGGCCATCTGTTCTCGATCACGCTGATGTCGCTGCTGTTAGTGGTTGGTTCGTTCTTCCTGCAGCGACTGTACTATTCGGACGACTTCTTCCTGCGGCAACTCGCACAGTCGGACCGACCGGTGACCGCGGCGGATCTGGATCGGCTTGAAACGATTTATTTTGAGAACACGACGCGTGATTTCTATGTGGATGAGGATCGGATGATCCTGCTGTTCGATGCTCTATCGCGGGTCGATCAAACTTCCGAGCAGCAGTCGATTGCTGCCTGGTTGGCGACCAACGTCAGCATGAGTGCCGAAATTCCGCCGTCCGATCTGCAACTACTGGAAGAAAGCAAGCGGATGATTAAGGATGGCCGGGAGACCGAAGATGTGCGTCGCAACTTCCTCCTCCATTCCGCTCGGGCCGATGTTATCGAAGGAAGCCTCGACTCCGCATTGAGTTATTATGATCTGTATGTGCAACGTTACCCCAACGAACTTACCGTTCGCGACGAGATGGCGGGTTTGCTGCTTTCCTTGAAGCGATCTGGGGATGTGATCAATCTGTTTGCCGATGTCCCCACCGAGGCCTTGGATGGAAAGGCCCGCTGGACGCTGCTGTTGGCCAACGGCCTGGAGAACAAGATCGGTCCGGCTGAACGACACGCCCAGGCTTACTTGGCAGCCAACCCGGGTGACCTACAAGCTCAACGGATCTCCGAAAAGCTGACGGAGTATCGTACCGAGGTGCAGCAGGCGCAGTCGTTCTTCGAACGCTTGATGGCCAACAACATCGGCGATGCCCGACTGCAGGCTCGCTTTGGGCTGTTGGCGGTGGGATATCGGGATTACCCCAAAGCACTCGACATTTTGCAACCCCTGGTGGCCCGAGCGGATACTCTGCCCGAAGTTGTCCGTGGCTACGTCGATAGTACCGCAGGGCTGGATGAGCAGGACTTAAGCAAGGTCCAACCGGAGGTACTGGTGTCGATCGCTCGGAGTCTGGAAGCCAATAGCGAGTTTACCATTGACCAGAGCTTTCTAAATCGACTCGGCTGGTCGTTGCAACGGATGGGACTGATTGAACGGAGTGCGGAGGTCTATCGACGGGCGTTGACCATGCAGCCGAATGATCCCGAACTGTATCGCAAGCTCCTCGGCTTGTACCTGGAATCGCGGCAATTCAACGAGGCATTGGCGCTCCTGGATCGAGAGGGGGACGACCCGGAAACTGAATACCTGTGGGTGAGCATCCAGCTTGCCCAGCAGAACTTCGACGAAGCGGAGCGGAGTTGCGAGAAAATTCTGGCACAAAATCCGTTCGACACCCGAGCCCGTCGCTTGATGGCCAACGTGTTAACCAGCCAAAAGAACTTCGATGGTGCGTTGGTCATCCTGGAGCAGCTCGACAAGGAAAAGCCTGGCCAGGAGGAATTGCGGACCGATCTGGCCAACCTCAAGCTCTACACCAAGCGGTATGCAGAGGCCTTGAAAGGCTATGAAGAACTGTTCGAGATGACCCCCGATGATCGCGAGGTCTGGCAAGGGTTTATCGATGCTGCGGCGGGGGTGATTACCTCCGACGGGGTGCTCAGCGATGCTCAGAAGAACCATCTGGTGCGGATTGCTAAGGAGCTGTTGCTCAATCCAGGTGACAACCCGACCATGCTAGCGCGGATGGGCTGGGTACTGTCGCAAACGGGTGAACGCGATCGTGCCTTGGCCCTGGTCGATCAAGCCGCAGCGTTGAAGCCCACCGATGCCACCGTGCGACGCGAAATTGCTGCAGTCTATGCCTCGATGGAACAATTCGACAAGGCACTCGCCACGGTGGAAGGATTACCGCAAGAGATCGAAGATCGGTTCCGGGCCGTGGCCTTCCACGAACGAGCTGGGGAATATGCCAAGGCGGTGGAAATCTGTAAGGCGATTGTCGCGACCCATGAACCCAACCGTGCAACGGATCTCCAAGCGGCGGAGGCGGTCGATCGGGCGCGCGACATGATCTTCGGCCTGCACATTGCAGCGGAGGAATATGAGCTGGCCCAAGAATTCTTCGCCAGTGAGCTGTTGAACAATCCTGGCGATGAGAACATCCAGATGCGAGCGGCGCAGATTGCCCAATATAGCGGGAACTACTCCGACGCTCTGGCTCGCTTTGAAGGTCTGGTCAAGGCGAACCCGAAGGATACCACTCGCTGGAGTGGCTTTATCGATGCCGTCGCTGCGAGCATCGATGCGAACCAGTCCACCGAGATGCCGCTGAACTCGTCGCAAAAGAGCATGACCGAAGAACTGGCTGACAAGATGCTGGCCCGTACCGATGTCAAAGCTCAGGATTTGCCCAGCATGGCCAGTCTGGCTTGGGTCATGGCCAAACTCAAAGAAAACGAACGAGCCGACCAACTGGTCAAAGTGGTCGTCGAGCACAACCCCAGCCAGCCCGAAGTCCGGCACCAAATTGCCGGGGTACTGGGCACGCTTGGAAAGTTTGACGAAGCCATCGCGATGTATCAAAAGCAAACCAACCTGACTCCGAAAGAGCAACTTGAATTGACCCGGTTGTTGACCGCGAAGCAGGATTTCGAAGGTGCCGAGCAGACCCTGCGTCAGTTGCTCGAGCAAATTCCCTCCTCGGTCGGTCCGCAGCGGCCGGAAGATGTAAACCTCCAGCGCGAAGCTCAGAATCTGCTCGTGGATGTGCTGGTCTGGAATCAGAAGTATGTCCTGGCGAGTGCAGAGCTAGAGAAGCTGATCACGCAATACCCAAGCGAGGAGAGCTTCCATGCCCGACATGCACAGCTAGAGCTTTGGCAACAAAAATCTCAGTCGGCCGTCGAGGAGTATACCCTGCTCCTGGAACAAGACATCAATCATCCCGAATGGTGGGTCGACTTTATCAATGCCGCTTCAGCAAGCTCGTCGGTGGAGGTCGCTACCAGCGCTCCGATCCTACCGCTGAAGACTGCTCGCGTGGCCGTGCAACTGTCACAACATAAAGAGCTAGTGCCGCTCCTGACCCAGACCCGCCAGCAGGAAGAACAGCGTCTTCGCAAAGAGGGCAGCTGGCCCGAGGACGCATTGCCGGTGCAGGAGCATGTGGCGATTGCCTTGACCCGCCTTTCCCAAGTGTTGCACCGGGCTGGTGGGGTGTATCCGAGTATCAACAAGCAAGTGGCACCGACCGAGATCGCACTCCAGGCAGCCGCCTTGCAGCCCAAGGATGTCGGGATTCGCCGTGAACTCGCGGGCACGCTGAGTAGTCTGCAGGAAACCCGGGTCGCTCGAAGCTTGCTTGAAGGGATTCCACATACGCAGGAGGACAAGCTGCTGTTGAGCAATCTTTTTGCGGCCGAGCAGAACTTCCCGGCGGCGGAGGCAGTGCTGCGGGAATTACTGCAAGAGCAACCCAACTCGTCCGAAGCTCGACTTCAGCTCGCTCAAGTGCTCAGCTGGTATTCTCAAGCTGATGAGCGGTGGATGCAGAAAACGAGCGAAGCGGTGAGCCTTTACGCAGCACTGATCAAACTCCGTCCCGATGATCTGCTCCTGCGGAAGGCTTATGGGGATGCCTTACTCAAGCTCGGACAGTATCCCCAGGCTCTGGAGCAAATCCAACTGGTGCTTTCCCAAAACCGCAATCAGCCGGAACATTGGTTGAAATTTATCGATGCAGCAGCGGGGACCGTACAGCAGAAGGTCCCACTCAATCAGTCGCATCAATCGATTGCCAATGTGATTTATGCCGCGGAGGAGACTCAGCCGAGCCTTCAGGCCGACTACTTGGCCCGTTTTGCCTCCGTGATGCGAGCGCTGCGGCAATACGACCGCGCCGTGCAGCTGCTGCAGCGAAGCATCAAGAAGGATAAGACCAACGCCGAATCGAAGCTCCGACTGGCCCAGATGCTGAGTGAAATGGGTCGCTTCGCCGAGGCCGATTACTATTACCAGACGATCCTGTCCAACCAGGTATCGTTGAACCGGTGATGACGGCCCGGAGCAGTTTGGCTTGCATACGCCCCCGGGGCAACAGGGTACTTCCTGTTGCCCCGGGGGCGTAGCGCTGATATCACACGTTCTACCTACTCTCTGATCACCTCTCCAAGCAACCAATCCTCGCTTCGACAGTCTCTTGTTTGCGATTGCCTAGAACGCTTTTGGTCCGTACGCCGTGGAACTTACCTTGCAACGCTCGACGCAGCTCCACTGAATTCGCACGAAGGGGTGGGGTGGTTGGTGGTCTAACCGGGGTGGTGGCAGCTCGTAGTGGTTTTCCTCCGCAAGGGTGGACTGTTCATGCGGCTGCAAACTATTCACAACTTCGTGTGGATCCTTCCCCGGCGGTCGTTTCAGTCAGCCGAGCCGAAGTCATCGGTTCTATGAGCGAGGCACGCGACTCCCAAGAGGGCTCGCGGCAGTCAAGGCATGGGCAGCATTGTGGATGGAGGGTGGGCGTTTGCCTGGTGGAGGTTCGCCCTGTGAGACCCCCACGAGGGTCTCACAGCGGCGCCTGGATGATGAGCAACTCAACGGGCTTGGCGGGTCAAAACTGATCCAGCCAGAAGTGGTGGCCGCGATAGTATTTCATGGGCTGAAAGAGGTTGTGTCGCCAGTTGGGTTCGATAAACGGGGGGTAGGCCATATAGGCCGGCGGCCGCATGTAGGGGGCATTCGGCCCCTCCGGCCAGCGTGGGCTCAAGGCCGGCCAGTAGCTATGCGGGAAATACGAGTAGGGGTAGTAATAGAATCGGGGCAACTGAGGCCCATCCGCACGCGCCTCGGAGTGCGACCCTGGGATGGCCAAGAAAAAACAGCCACCCACCAGCAAGGGCAACAACCATCGCTTCATCGGAGCTTCCTTTCTTCGCGAAGCCTGGCCCTCCCGGGTCGTGGTGGCACATTTCGGGGACGGGCCAGCGTACCTATGATTCCCTTCGACGCGGTCTTGCGTTGATCAATAGCGCCGCGTGGTCGGACCGGGCCGAATTGGGCTGTTTTTCCTAGGCTAACGAAACGGTGTTGTCGAACAGGCAAATTTGGCAAGTTGGCCAACCCCCTTCCAACGCACGGATCGATGCTGATGACGGACCCTCATGCAATCTATGACAACCCTCTCGTGACTCGATATGCCAGTCGTACGATGGCTGAACGTTGGAGCAGTCAACGCCGGATCCAAACCTGGCGACAGCTGTGGTTCGCGTTGGCCGAGACACAGGCCGAGTTAGAGCTGACCAGCGAGGACGGGGTGACACCACGGATCAGCTCAAGCCAGTTGGCAGAACTGCAGGCGCATCTCAAGGATATCGACTTTGCCCAGGCGGCCGAATATGAGCGACGCTTACGGCACGACGTGATGGCTCACATCCATACCTTTGCCCAAATGGCCCCGGAAGCGGGTGACATCTTGCACCTTGGGGCGACCAGCTGTTATGTCACCGACAATGCGGATTTGATCCTACTCAAGGAGAGCTTGGAGGATCTTGCTAGCCAGCTTGCCAGTCTGATTGACCACTTGGCCCGTTTTGCGGAGAACTGGAAGGAGGAACCGACGCTGGGCTATACCCACTTCCAACCCGCACAACTCACTACCGTTGGTAAACGGGCTTGTTTATGGATCTACGAACTGGTCCTCGACTTGGCCGAGTTAGAACATCGAATTGCCGATCTGCCATTTCGTGGGGCCAAAGGAACGACTGGGACCCAGGCCAGCTTCCTTGCGTTGTTTCGCGGCGATCACCGCAAAGTGCGTCAGCTAGATGCGCGGCTAGCGGAGAAATTTGGCTTTCGCCAGCTGGTGCCCGTGTGCGGTCAAACCTATTCGCGAAAACTGGACTCTCAGGTAGTCGCAAGCCTAGCAGGCTTAGGTGAATCACTGCACAAATGGGGAAATGATCTGCGTTTGCTGGGGCATCTCCAAGAGATCGATGAACCTACTGAAGCGGATCAAGTCGGCTCCTCGGCAATGCCTTATAAGCGCAATCCGATGCGTGCCGAGCGGATGTGTTCATTGTCGCGGTTGCTGATGGGCCAACCGGCGATGCTCGCCCAGACCAGTGCCAGCCAGTGGTTGGAACGGACCTTGGACGATAGTGCCATACGTCGAGTGATCTTGCCGCAGGCTTGTCTTGCGGCGGATGCAGTGCTTCGATTAGGGCTGAATCTGGCTGCAGGGATGGTGGTTCACCGCGAGGTAGTGGCTCGGAATGTTCGCCTCCAGCTTCCGTACATGGCGACCGAGAACCTCCTGATGGCGGCCGTCGCTCGCGGGGGTGATCGGCAGAAGGTACACGAATTGATCCGCAGCCATGCCCATGCGGTGACACTGAAGATGAAAAATGGCCAAGGGAGCCCCGAGGAACTCATCGAGCGACTTCGCGTGGAGCCAGCCTTTTTGGGAATCGATCTGGACCGATTCCTAGAGCCAGCTCAATTCATTGGCCGAGCGGCTGAACAAGTCGACGAATTTCTTGCCGAGGTGATCGCACCAATCCGCAGCCGCTATGTTGGTCGACTTGGGGCACACGCCGAGCTGCGGGTGTAGACTCCAGGTCTACGCTTGACAGCCTGCTCCTTGCACCGTAGAAGTCCCCTCGATTCCTGGCTTCGCCAGGTTCGCGATCCCGGGGAGCGGAGTGGTGCATGAGCTGGCGATGTGCGTGGGGCAACGGTTGGCAGCTGTTGAGTGTCGCGCTGGGGCTGTTGACGATCCCGGCCTGCTTGACCAGTGACTGGCAGTCTATCGATACAGGGAACAGCGCTGAGGCTCCGAGCCTTTATCACGCGCGGCCTACGCAAGCGGCAGGGCTACCCGTGCACCCGATCTTGATTTCCCCCTATCCTGCCCCATTGCTTCCATCCTCTCGGCCAGCGTCCAATCCCCAGGAGGCCGCCGCGCCTGCGACTCCCACCGAGTACCCACCTGATCCTTTGTCGGTGGCGGCTTACCCGATGTCGACCGAGATAGCAGATCCACCCGCATTGGCTGCTGACTCGAAGGTCGAAGAGTTGCTAGCAATCCCGCGCGCATATTTGGAGCAGCAGCCTGAGCAGGCTATCCCGGCATTAAGCCGCCACGACCCCTTGACCCAGGACCTGTTGCGGATGTTGATGCCCGTGGCAGTGGAAGCGCTCAAGGGAAAGTTAACGAGTGAATCGAGCCCGGAAGATTTGACCTTGGTGGTCGAACAACTCAACCGGGTCAAGCAACGGCTGAGTCGCCAGGCCAATCTGACCATTCCGCAAATGTGTTTTGCCGCGAAGATCGGTTCAAAATATCGGGAATACCAGCCTCTTCCGCAAAATCATTTATACTCACCCGGTGGATTGGCCGAATTGTATGTTGAAGTAAGCAATTTCAAGAACGAACCGGTTGGCGATCGACCTTCGGCAGGTCGTGAAGGGCTCCCAGAATACCAAACCCAGCTACAGATTTCTTCTGAGATTCGCGATGTCACGCGACCCGAGCAGATCGCTTGGCGGGGCCAGGAGCCCTATCAGAAACGGACACGTGGTGAACGCACGGAACTTTCCTTAGGCTATCGCATTCCTGTGCCCATGCGTCCGGGTCGGTACTGGTTACGTCTGCGGATCGTCGATGTCCCAACCAAGCGTTCTGCGCACAAGTCCATCGAATTCCAGGTGGGAAGTCCACGCTTACCCCCGATGGGTGACTGAGCGGACTTCCCACCATCAGGTCCCCCACAACGGGGAGGTGGAGACCGTGAAGGGCATGCAACGACCGACTGTGTTGGGCCTGCTGAGCCTCCTGGGCCTTTTCCCAGGACTCATTACTGCTGAACCGCAGATTCTCTACACCAAGCGGACTTCCTTTAAAATGCCGGTGCGCATGCAGGAAGCCGACCGGGCTGTGGTCCAGGAACTCCAGTTCCATGTGCGCAGCCCCGAAGGCGTATGGCGATGTGTGGAAGTTGCGGCTCCCACTCAAGAGTTTTTTACCTACCAGGCAACTGGAGATGGGGAATACTGTTTTACCTTTGTCACTGTGGATAACGATGGGAAGCGTTTTCCAGCCGATCCAGCTCAGGCGTCCCCAGGATTAATCGTCATCGTCGACACGCAACCCCCCCAGGGCACGTTGGAACGCTTCACACTCGCCAACGGTGACCCGTATCTGAAGTGTCGCGTGGAGGATCGCTATCTCGATCCGGAGAGCATCGATCTGGCTTATCAGCCCGAACCCGGGATCTGGCAACCCCTCGAACGCGTCAGCTCGTCCACCCCGATCTATCCGTTTCCACCCGTGGATGCGATCGATCGCACCGTGAAACTGAAGGCACGCGATTGGGCTGGGAATCAACTGGAGAAGGAGGTTCGTCTGCCGCTGTCGGCTGGAGGTTCCGAAGTCGCCAGGGTGATCGCCCTCCCCTCAGCAGACCAGGATATGCCTACCGACCGCCCGGATTTGGTTCCTCCGCCCCCTTTGCCAGGTGGGGTGAGTGTGTCCAGCGAGGAAACCGCGTTATCCCAACCCGAGTTTCAATTGCCGCGGTTCCCTTCAGGGACGCACGAGAAAGAGACTCCTGTGGTACCAGTCGCTGCACGGATGGCAACGCCGACCAGGCCGGATCCCGACCAACCACTCTTGTTACATACGCCGCACTTTCATCTTGATTATGCCATCGAGGATTTTCTGGCGAAGCCCGGTATGGAAGTGAACTTTTATTGTAGCAACGATCAGGGACAAACCTGGCAGCTGTTTGGACGTGACCATGATGCAACCACCCCGGCGCAATTGACCTTACCAGCGGATGGGCTCTATGGGATTGCTGCACGACTCGCGGCGGATGCTCCCCTGACCCCCGACAAGATCGAAGCCGACGCCTGGGTGGACATTGATACCATCGCTCCGGTGGTAGAACTTCAGCCCCCGAGTATCCACTTCGATCCCAAACCGCCGGCCATGACCATCCACTGGCGCTCGAGCGACCTGCATTTAGGCGACCGACCGATTGCGTTATGGTATGCTCGTAGGCAGGATGGACCGTGGACTCTGATCGCCGAGCAGCAGCCCAATTCTGGAAGCTATCGTTGGGTGCTACCTGCCGAACTGCAAGAACAGGTTTATCTCCGGATCGATGCGACCGACCTCGCTGGCAACCTCGGCAGAGCAGTCACTGCGAAACCCATTCTGCTTAGCGATGGGCCGCCCCGAGTTCGGGTGCTCAGTATTACCCCGGCTCGGATGCCAGGAGCACGCTAGCCGGCGATGAAACGCCCAGCCGTGGGGATTCATCGAACCGATACCGTGAAGGAACTAGGGGAATTGCCCGGAGCAAGCATGAGCGACATCAAGGCAACCGATATTACCTGGCACGCCGGACAAGTGACCCGAGCTGAGCGGCAAGCCGTGCTCAAGCAGCAAGGAGCGACCCTGTGGTTCACCGGCTTGTCGGGTTCGGGGAAAAGTACGCTGGCGATGGCACTTGAACAGGTATTGTTGCAACGAGGCCGAGTCGCCTATGTTTTGGACGGAGATAATGTCCGCTTTGGTCTCAATGCTGGTCCCAAGATCTTGATGGAGAATCGTGCTTACCCCGAAACAGTAGCACGCCGCTTTGGATTGGCCTTCTCTGCGGAGGATCGTGAAGAAAACATCCGCCGGATCGGGGAAGTCGCAAAGCTGTTCGCGGATGCAGGTCTGTTAACGCTCACAAGCTTTATCAGTCCCTATCGCAAGGACCGCGACGCTGCGCGGGCCATCCACGAGCGAGACAAAAATGGTGCCATACCGTTTCTAGAAATCTATGTTTCAACCCCTATAGATGTGTGTGAGCAGCGCGACCCCAAAGAGTTGTATAAAAAAGCTCGCGCGGCGTTGGCCGAGGGCAAGGGGATGGGCTTTACCGGGGTTGATGATCCCTATGAACCCCCCGTCAATCCCGAGATTACTCTGGATACGAGTCAGTTGAGTCCGCAGGAAGCTGTCGTGGAAATCCTACGGGTCTTGCAGGAACGGGGCTTGGTGCAACCTGTCTAACCGTCACGTCCGATTGGCCGTCCACGAAGGGGAGGGATGGTTGCACAACCAGGCTGGATGATCCCGGATGAATCCCGTGGGAGTCCACGCTGTGGAGCAGCCGGTGCAATGGTCCGAGATCGCTGAGAACTTTCAGCCCATTTGCCGCTTGGCCGCCTCGATCAATTCCAGAAAGTAACCTTCGGAATCTCGATTGTTTTGTTGCCGGGCTGCCGCCAATCCCTGCTCGGCAAATGCTAATGCCCCGTTGCCATTCCGGAGACTCAGCATAGTTTCACTTGCGGTCCCGTAGTGCCTGAGATCCTCGGGATCGCTAGCCAGAGTAGCTTGGAACGAGGAGTACGCCTGTTCGGCTGCCCCGCGTTTGGCCAATAACTGGCCGCGGCGAATGCTGTAATCCAGGGCATGCTTGCTTTGTTGGTGCAGTTGATCCACCTTCTCTCCAGCCTCGATCAAGGCTTCGACACGATCCAAATCGCCGTTCTGTTGTGCCGATTGCATTAGGTGGCTGAAATAGCGATATCGCTCAGAATGCTCGGCAGATACGGGGCGGGCAATCAGTACCTCTGCGAAACGGTCGGCCTGTGCGCGGTCATCCAGGCGAAGGCTTCGTTGAAAGGCCTCCTCAAGTTCTTGCTCGCTTAGTTCCTCGGAAGACAGCGCCGCCAGCTCGTCCGGTCCGAACTCGCTGATCGGTTGTTTGGCACCACTGGGCACTTCGACGGTGCTTGAAAGCCCAAGCTTGGTGCGAAGCCGATCGAAATTATACCCATTCGCCTGCATCTCTCCCGTTTCGGGATTCCGTAAGGTCAAGGCATAACAATCCTCGAGGAATTGCACTAGGCCACGCAGTTTGCTGCGGGCACCTGGATTGGCGGATTGATCACGCGGGGAAAGCCCGGCGAGCGACTTGAGTGGGCGATGGTACCAGACCGTTTCAAAGTAGTTCTCGGAAACCTGCTTTGCCTGTAGCTCGGCTTCGAGCGGACTGGTGTTGGCCGTGGGAAAGATCACCGCTTCGATGACAACATCATGAAAACGGATGGGTCCGATCTCCCGATGGGGATCGGTCAAGGACATGCCAATTTTGTCCTGAACTTCTTGGGTGATGCGATCCACCATATCCTGACGCGGATGGGTAAGGCTTAAGACATCGCGAATGGCTAGAAAGTAGGCCCCAAGCCGCATGGGCGGCTTGCTCCCGGTGAGTACCAGCTCGGAAGGGCTTTCTAAAATCAGCCCTTCGACCAAGGGCATCTCACGGTTGGCTTGGGTTAACAGCACCCGTTCGGATTGCGACCACTCCTGGATCAGCTGGGTCAAGCCTTCCCAGTCGCGCATGCGAAAGACCACCCGCAAATCCCGGTAGTCGCTCTGTTGCTCCATGCCGCGACCACAGCGGAGCACTTCACACATCGCCACCGTTTCGGCGGCGGTTGCCTCCTCCCCATCGAGTTCGACCGAGCGGTGGAAAGCATCCAACGCCTGAGGATGTTCGCCCAACCAGGCCCAAATCAGTCCGAGGTTGTACCAAGCGGCGGCATCTTCGGGGTAACGGCTGGTTAAGAATTCAAATGCGGAACGTTGCTGGCCCAGTGGAGCCAGCTTGCTGCTCTGGGCCAACGCCTGCTCCCACGCGGTCGCAGCGTCCGTGGTCAATGCCGCACGCGGCTGGCGTAGGGTATAGCCGCGCCGAGCCACATCTGGTAAGCGACCAGGTTGCTCAAAAAGCTGTTGATAATTCTGACGTAACTCATCCTGGGTCGGGCTATGCTCGATGGCCCGTTCCAGAGCGTAACGAGTGGCAATCGGTTTATTGAGCGTAAACTCGGTCCGGGCAATGTGGGCATACAACTCGGCGAGTTGCTCGTGTGCTTGGGGGTCATACGACTCGGCAGCTTTGCGAAACAGCAGCAAGGCCCCAACGGGTTCGCGTTCCTGCTCACGGAGCATGCCGCGGAGCATGAGGGCAAAGGGGTGATTCGGGTCGATCGCAAAGGCCTGGTCGAGGGCTTGATCGGCCTCATCGAGCCGACCGATACTGATGAGAAATTGCGCTTGATAGGCCCACGCCTGGGGATTGCTGGTATGAGGGCGAAAGCCTTCTTGGAGCGTCCGAAGGGCCGCTTCATGTTGACCCCGCTCATGCAGACTGAAGGCTTTCTCGACGATCGGAATCAATGGCTGACAACACCATTTGAACTTTTTTCCACTGCCACACAAACATGGTGAATATTGCTCAATCGACATGCCTACCCCGCCCGCTGTGGCCCGTTCCGTTCCTGATCTGCGTGTGTTTTGCCACGCAGGAGATGTCTCACCATAGCAACTCCGGCGTTGGAGGAAAACTCTGTCCCCGTGGTTTGACAGGGTTCAGACGCGTTCTAGGTTGTGATAACGGCACACCTTCGGAATGCGGTGGTGGGGTGATGGGCAGTCCTCACTCTACCTCCTGACCAGGCCGGTTAGGGTCGTTCCTCAACCCCAAACTTGAACTCGAACCCCGAGTCCAAAAAGGATTGTTCTCATGGTGACGAGCGATCTTGGCGCTTGTGAATGGTTTGTATGGGATTTGCAGCGTAGTGGCCTGATTGACCGGGGACAATTGGATCAGGTGGTGGGCGAGTTTCTCAAGCACAATCCCCGGGCTGAACCCTATGCCCTGGCCCAATATCTGATCAGTCAAGATATTCTCAGCGAATACCAAGCGGATCGGATTCTGAATGGGAAAACGCAGGGACTGGTTCTGGGACCTTATGTCTTGATCGACTCGATCGGTGCGGGCAGCATGGGCCAGGTTTATCAGTCGATGTCACGGACCGATAACCAGTTTTATGCGGTCAAGGTATTGCCTCGTCGAAGTATGTGGAATGTTCGCTTAGCCCGGCGACAGGTGCGCTCGTTTACCAGCTTCAACCATCCGGCCGTGGTGCCGTTCACCGATGTTGGCACTTCGGGCGGTTTGCACTATCTCGTCTGGCCGCTGGTCGAAGGGGAAACCTTAGAATCCCTGGTGCAGACCCAGGGCCAATTGACGCCCGAGCAAACGGCGCTAGTCGGTTTGCAGATCGCCCAGGGCTTGAACATCTGCCATCAACATGGGTTGTTTCATGGGCTGCTCAAACCGTCCAATGTGATGGTTGGGCATGACCAGCAAGCGCGCATCCTGGACTTCGGGATTGGCTCGCTGCTCGTTGAGAATGAAGGCGAGTCGCTAGTCGATACCATGTCCTCCTCCAATAGCTTGACCAGCGGGCTGGACTGTTGCGCTCCAGAATCGATCATCGAGCCGACGAATCGAACCCCAGCCGGCGACCAGTACAGCCTCGGATGTACACTGTATTTCTGCTTGGCCGGGCGTTTTCCATTCCCCGAAGGTTCGGCAGTGGAAAAAATGATGGCGCATCAGTCCAAGCAGCCCGAAGATCTGCGGCAATTGTGCCCCGATGCACCCGAATCGTTAATTGCCATCATCGAACGGTTGATGCACAAAGCTACCGATGGCCGCTTCACCGGAGCTGATGAGGTCGTGGAGCTGCTCGAGCCTCTGGCCGGACATGCCACCATGGCTCAGCCCAGTGCCAAGCCAGCTGCCACACGACAACTATCGGGTGGAATGGAGGGCAGCCGGTTGGCCCAGTATGCAACACCTTCACATGCAATCCCCAACCACGCCACGCCCGCCAACGGTATGTCGCCCCGTCGATCCATGGCCGACTTTGAAGCGCCAGCACTGCCTGCACAGGCTCCCATGCCGGGGCAAGCACCGGGTCGCATGACGCCGGGGGGTGGTTATACTCCCGGGGCCATGCAACCCGGCATCTCTTCGCAAGCCGCGATGGCGCCGCCAAACATGCCTGCCCAGGCAGTGCCGACTGGGCGGCCCATGGCGCATGGCTCGATGCACGCTCCGGTTCCCCCGATACCGGACGTGCATTCGAGCCATGCGAATACTCCTTATGCCCCCCAATGGGATGTGCATCAAGGACCTGGTGGGTGGGTCCCAGAAGATCGTGGACCACGATTGCAACTGGGCCAGACCGGACTCCTGATCGGTACCATCGCCCTGGTCGGTTTGGCCTACTTCGCGGCCTCCATGTTCCTATTCTGAGCCCGACAGCATCCACGACCTGGCCTTGAAGCGGTCGAGGCGCTTGCACTGCGATCTGGTGAATGCTTTAAACCAAGACCCGGACCAACCATCCGGGTCTTCGCGTTCTAGGGGCTAACCAATAAGCTCGGTGATCGGCTGACCGCCATCGATCATCGGGACTGGACGTCCCGTTGGGTCCTGATAGTGGAGATCCTGGGGGATACCCAGAACGTGGAACACCGTCGCCATCAGATCCTGCGGCGAAATGGGGTTCGATTTGGCGGACTCCGCCTTGGAGGTCGATTCGCCGATGGTTTGACCCATGCGTAGTCCACCCCCGGCAAAGGCTAAGGTGGACAATGGAGCCCAATGGTCGCGACCTGCATTGCCGTTGACCCGTGGAGTGCGGCCAAATTCACCCGTGATGACCAGCAATAGATCCTGGTCGAGGCCGCGGTTAGCGGTGTCCTCGATAAACGCATGCACTGCCTTATCGACTTCGCCACCCCGAGTTTTCATCGCGTTGGCGATGTTCCCATGCATATCCCATCCGCCATGATGGATGGTGACAAAGCCAACCCCGGACTCACACAGTCGACGAGCCAAGAGCATCTTCTCCCCCAGACCCTTGCCGTAGCGATCACGCGTCCGCGGATCTTCGCGTTTGAGGTCAAACACCTCGCGCGCTCGACTCATAATCAAGTCAAACGCCTGGGTTTCAAAGCTGTCTAGCCCATCTATTAGTCCTGATTTGTCGATATTTCGATTCATGGTATCGAAGCGGTTTAGCAGCCGGCGGCGATCCTGCAAGTGTTCGACGGCAACTTGCAGATTCATGTTTTGCCGCGCCTGGCCACCCACATCGAACGGGGCATAGGGGGCCCCCAACCACGCCGGCCCATCGCCAAGTATGCTATTTAAGCGAATGTAGCTTGGCAGTCCGGTGGAGGGGTTGTTGGCACCGCGATGACGGGCCAAAATCGAACCCAGGCTGGGTTTAATCGGCGCTTGGCCATTGTCGGCCGGCGGGAAGTCATAGCCGGTCATCACCCAGTGGGTGCCCCCGCCATGACCGGAGTTCGTGTGTGTAAACGAGCGAACGATCGCCAGCTTGTCGGTGACCTGAGCAAGATTCGGGAACACTCCCCCCAGTTCGATCCCCGGGATGACCGTTTTGACCGCACCAACCGTGCTGCGATACTCCTTGGGAGCATCCATCTTGGGATCGAAGGTTTCGACATGGGTGGGGCCCCCGCCGAGCCACAGCCAGACGACCGAGGTTTGCTTGGAGGTAAGACCGGAGTCCGCGGCCTGAGCACGCAGACGTAGCAGATCAGGGAGCAATAGCCCGGTCATCCCGAGCGTGCCAATTTGGAGGAAATCGCGGCGGGATTGGCCCGCGCAGTTCCGGTGCCGTGTGGTGCTAGGAATGTGCAGCATTCGGTGAGTCCATCCTGTAGAACAATCGGCGATACCGGGATCCCCCGCGATCCGCCAGGGAAGCAGATGGGATCGGGGACTACCTCGGATCCGTATGTGGAAACCAGTCAAATCGTAATCCGTAATAAATGAAGGTTCAATGAGAAAATCTGCGACCTGTTTCGAAGCCGTTTTCTAGGATGCTTCCTCCTAGTGAGTTCCAATCGGCTTGGTTGCCATCTCCCATGCTGGCCTACGATAAGAACAGCATGCTTGCACCAAGCCCGATCCAGGGGAAGGAGGAATCATTGGAAACATCCACAATCGCCATCGTGGGCGCGGGGATCGCAGGCCTGAGCTGTGCACAGCGACTACGCGCGGCCGGATGGTCGGTGACCCTATTCGACAAGGGACGGCGACCTGGAGGACGTGCGTGTAGTCGCCAGTCACGAACTGGGGTGCAATTCGATCATGGCGCGCAATATTTCACGGTCAAAACAGCCACTTTTCAGCCGATCGTCGCGGATTGGCATGCACGGGGTGTGGTAGCCCCTTGGCAAGGCCGGATCGTGCAACTGCAAGACGGCCAAACCCGTCCGCGCGACTCCGACCGGATTTGTTATGTCGGTACGCCGAGCATGGCCCAGATCGCCACGCACCTCGCCCAAGACTTGCTGGTGCACTCGGAAACAGAGATTGTGTCTTTTACTCAGCGCGCGGACGGGTGGCAACTGATCGATAACGCAGGGAACTGCTGGGGTGACTATGCATGGCTGGTGCTTGCGCTGCCCGCGCCTCAGTCGGCGGCACGGCTGGGTCAACTTCCCGAGTTGCAGCTGCAAGTGGCTCCGGTGTCGATGCTGCCATGTTGGAGTGTCCTGGTCGCTTGGGAGTCGCCCCTTCCCGCTCCGTTTGATGGGGCCTTTGTCGAGGATTCCCCGTTATCCTGGGTGGCCCGCGATAGCAGTAAGCCTGGCCGGCCGAAGCAGCTGGATTGCTGGGTTCTGCATGGTTCTCCGGAGTGGTCTCAAGTACATCTAGAGGACTCACCTGAGAGCATCCTCGTTTCGCTCCAGACGGCATTCCAAGATGCGTTAGGGATGCCCATTCCAAATCCTGTGTACCAGAGCGCGCATCGCTGGCGGTATGCCCAAGCCGAAAGTCCCCGCGGCGACGGGTATCTTTTGCACAGGTCCCAGCGGCTTGGTGTGGCAGGCGACTGGTTACAGGGGAATCGAATCGAAGGGGCTTGGCGAAGTGGTCATGGACTTAGTTCCGCCATCGATGTCTGTTCCGGTGATTGAGGGGTCCAGGTGCGTACCGTCCATCCGAGCAAGAGCAGGGCCGCCGCCCACTGTAGTGTGGTCAAGATTAAATATGTTTGGTGCAGCGTGTAGAACTGGGACCGGTCGATAACCCGGAACGCTTCAGAATCGAGCAGTTGATTCATGGACGCGCGAAGAGCGAACTGGGCGAGCAACAGAATCAACAGTAGGAGCCAGACGCCTTGACGGGGTACTCGATGCCTTGGTTCGGCCCAGATCTCCCAGGCCCAGATGAGGAGGGCGGCGAGCCCAAACCAATGCATCGCCCCGGTGACCTCTTTGGTAATAAAACCCTGTGCGAGATCGGAGCCCAGAACCTGGCTGCCGATCGGGACGACCACCCCGGCGTAAAACATGAAGCCACCCTGCCAGAGCATCAGAGCCAGCAGAAGCAGGATGCGACGTAAACACCTCATGCCACCGTCCGTTTTGCCCAACACGTAGGATTGATCCGCTAGAGAGGATCATACCGTGTGCTAGACGGACTGACGAGGAAGATCGGCTAACTCCCATCTCCTCCGGTAAGGCGTCGGAAAAATCCACTGCCCCGGTTTGGGGTGGGAGGGGGACCGCCCGGAGGAGGACCGCCCGGAGGAGGACCGCCCATTGGCGGGCCACTCGGTTGCGACGAGTGCATGCCTCCAGCACCGCGGGACATAATTTCTTGATGATGTTGACGGAATTTGGAAATCATATCACGGAGGGCAGGATCCCCTTTTTGCATCATCTCCAATTGGTGCTGGATCTCGGAACTCAGCCGTTTGAGTTCGGTCTCTTGCCGGGCCATGGCCGCCCTCTCCCGCGCCATTTGCAGTTCCATTTCGCGCATCTGGCTCTCCAGGGCGGTTTCATCCTCGCGAAGCTGTAACCGCTCATCTTCAAACTGCCGACGTTCCTGGCCGAGTTTAAAACTTTCTTTCTCTAATTCGTCCGCCCACTCTTCGAGTTCACCGCGGGTTTTGGGCGGAGGCGGTGGACTTCCAAGCTCGCCGGACTCGATTTTGGCCTTGATCTCGGCTAATTCGGTTTGGATGCCGTCAAAATCTTCTTCCTTCTGCTGAAGCTGTTCTTGCAGCATCTGCTCATTGGCGAGGAAGGTCTTTTCTTGCTCACTGGCTTCAACCAGCAGCTGCTTGACTTCCTGGAGCAGTTGCCGCAGTTCTTTGTTTTCTTTTTTGAGCTTGCGGACGCTGGCTTCCAGCTGCGGATCGGGCTGGGCCTCAACGATGGACTCAATCGGCACGGTTATGTCATTCTCGAGAAGCTCCTCTTCCGACATCCGTTGGGCGGCATGACGCCGCATCCGACGGAATTGATCGACACCTCGGGATGGATCTTCGCCATCATCGGTGTCACCCTCTTCGGGGACAGGCGTGTGCGGACGTCGAGAAGGAGTCGTCAAGCGTGAGGTATCCCCAGAGCGTCGTTGAAACGACGAGATGGAACTCCGCTTGGGCTCGCCGGGGGAACTGCCGGTAGATCCTCCCGAAGCGATCAACCGCCGACGGAGCTCGGAGGGGTTATCCAGGGGGGTCTCATCGGGGGAGGGAGGGGTTTGCTCGCTCATGAATCCAGACCTCTGGAGGCTCCCATCGTCGGGAACAAGGTGTGCGAAAGGCTTCTGGCCATGCCAGATTCTTACGCAGATCCAGAAAAACGCTTCGCATGCAGCCTAGTTCGCGCTGGCGGCAAGTCAATTGAATCTGACACGAACCGCAAGACAGTCAAACCTAGCATGGAATTGTTGCAGGGTCGTCCCGAGCCGTGCCGTAGCGCCAACAAACTTGTCTGGGCGTGGTTGAATCAGATGAACCTCCCGGGGTCGCGCAAACTTTGCTGCCAAGGAAAGATCGTCTCACGCTCGCCAAGTGGGATCGACGACATCGCTAGAGTCGGAATCGTTTGTGTTTCCGAGCGCAAGTACGGCTGGAACCTGGGTGGATCGGGAAATTCTCGCTGGCAGTGTCAAGGCTGCCATTTACAATTAAGGGTCGCAGTGCAGGTTGCTCACTTGCATCGCATCGATTGGAGATTATTCTCCCCCAACCCATGGCGATCACCCCGAACCATATACCCTTGCAACCTCATCCCAACTCGAAAGGGGAACGCATGACTATTGTCGGCAGACTCCAGCAATGCACGATCCTGCTTGGGATCGCCGCATGTATTAGTTGCGTCGTCTGGGGCGACGCGGACAGCGAACGGGGCCGATCCCGTTCCCTGGAGAACACGCCGCCGTTCTCCGAGAACTTGCAAGCAATGGTGCAAGCCACCAAGTTCAGCGATCAACCGGTCTTGACCTACACCAAGTCGGATGGCAGTCACCTGTTTGCTCTCCAAGTCCAACCCGAACTTGCACCGGTCAAACCGCGACCACGCGACATCTTGATTATGGTGGACACCTCGGCGAGCCAGGCCGGCAAGCCCTATGCCATGGCACAGAACATCGCCGAAGCGGTGATCAAGGATGCTTCCCCACTGGATCGCATTAGCTTGTGGACGGTCAACACGCCCAAGGCTACCCGGGATCTCAGCCATGGCTTTCAGAAACCTACCTCACCCGAGATTGCCACGGCGTTGGAGACCTTACGAACCCATGAGTATCCCTCCGGAGCAACCGACCTTCAACACGGTCTCCGCCAGGCGATCAAGGCATTTGTGCCACGACTCTCGCGTCAACAAGTGCTGCTCTTTTTGGGCGATGCCGAAAGTGCCTACAATCCTCTCAAAACCAAAGATCGCCTGGAAGTGTCTGCAGAGTTGAATCGTAATCTGGTCGCCTTTTATCCTGTCCCGCTGGGACCCTCGATTCAGACCCAGACCCTCAACCATCTGGTGACCGCCACCGGCGGCAGTGTGGTGCGGGTGCCGGCTCACTTGCCTGCTGAGAAGCGCGTGGCAGCCCTGGTCAAAGACTTCAATTCCGCGTTGGAGGTTCCGGTTCTTTTCCCAACCAAGCTGAATTTACCGGAAGGCGTCGAGCAGAGTTATCCGACCAAGCTCCCCCCCTTACGAGCCGATGCTCCCACGTTGATTCTGGGTACGTTCAACGCGAAGCCAGCGACTCTTTCCGGCACGATCGAAGGCACTGTGCTGGGTAAAGCCGTTACCGTCAACTTCCAGGAAACGGTGCCAAGTTCTGAACTCGATAACTATTTCTTGGTGACCATGATCGATCAATGGTCGCAGGCCAAGCATCCCGAGGCACCTGCCTTGTTACGTGCCGATCGGACCCTTGCTCTGGCCTACGAGCAGTGCCGTTTGGCAAAGAATGACTTGCTCTCACAAGCCCACTGGGCCGTTCAGGACAACAACCTTCCGGTCGCCAAGCGTTTGTATCAAGCAGCCAAGGTGCTCGATACAACCGATGTCGAGGCTAAACTGGGCCTGGAGGTGGTCGATAAACTTCAACAAGGTGTGTTGACCAAGCAGCAGCTCCTCGAGCAGGCACAGGATTCTGGCGAACGAGTGCAGATTGGCAAAGGCAAAAGCCAAGCGGAGACCATCCGGGTAGCGCTCCAAGAAGGCTTCCCTCCGGGACAACCGAGTGAACCCGCCTTGGGGACCAATCCGGATGACCTACTGCAGCAGGAGCAGGCACGTCGAAGTGTTCTAGAACAACAGACCCAATTGGTCGTCGAAGAGACCATTGAACGGGCGCGTCAGTTGTTGCGCGAGGGCGACCCGGATGGGGCTCAGGATCTGCTGAAACGCCAGATCAACTCGATTCGTGAAAACCCAGCCCTTCGGGATGAACTCAAGCAAACGCTTGGCACGCAGATGGAGGTGTTGCTGCGCGACGTCGTCACGCGGGGTGCGTTGATCAAGCAACAGCAGGCCACCGAACGGGAGCGGATTGCCCGGGCGCGGGAGCGGCTGGCGCGCGAAGATCGACGCGTCGCTCTCCAAGAACGCCTGCGGGAGCGCATTCGTGCCTTCCGTACCTTGATGAACCAGGCACGGTATGAAGAAGCATATCGAGAAGCGTTAATCATGCAGCAGGAAGCCATTAGCGAAGGCTACAATGTTCCTATTGAGACGACCGCGAGCTACATCATCGGCCTCACCGCGACCAACCTCCGTGAGATCCGCGAGCTGAAGCGGTTGCGTGAGGAACGTTTTCTACTGACCATGCTCCAGGTAGAGAAATCGCACGTTCCTTACCCAGATGAGCCGCCGGTGCACTTCCCACCGGCCACCGTTTGGCGGGAATTGTCGCTTACGCGGAAGGGCTACGATGTGGCCGGCCTGGGCGAGCCGGAGAAACCTGAAACATTACGGCTTCGCAATTTGCTGGATGCACCCTTCACCAACCAACAGGCCGTCGAAGGTGTGCCTCTCAGTGCGGCGTTGGATCTCATCAGCCAGCGGGTCGGTGCCACGATTCTGATCGACGAGGCGGCCTTTGAGGCGGCCAATCCGGGCGAGCGAATCCTGGATAAGCCGGTCAACCTTCCAGTTCTCAACAACGTCTCTCTGGCCACCGCCCTCCGCTTGATGCTCGACCCGATCGGAGCAGTGTATCAAGTCCGTCGCGACTACATTGACATTGTGCCCGCCAAGACCGCCTACACCGACAAAGTCCTACGCGTGTTTCCGGTGGCGGACCTTGTTTTCCCGATTCCCCAGGCGGTCAACCAGCAAAGCCTGTTCCAGAACCTGCAGCTGCTCGGCTCGTCACTGACCATTCTTGGTCAAGGCTTGCTGGGATTCACAGGCTTTAACTTCGTCGGCAATGCCGGCTTTGGTGGCGGCTTCAATATTGCGGGTGTGGGCGGCTTTGGCGCTGCTGCGCTCGGTGGTGGGGGTATCGGCGGAATCGCTGGCTTCGGCGGTCCGGGCGGTCTGGGAGCCGTCGGCATTGCCGGTGGCGGCCTCCAAGGTGGCAACGCCGGCTTCGGCGCTGGGCCTTTCCAGGGCGGTGGCGGCCAGGTCAACCAAGGCTTTGGCGGTGGCTTGACCGGTTTTGGTGGTGGTCAACAGGGGCAATTTGGGAACCTCGGCGGCCAATTTGGTTTGCAAGGAGGGACCACACAAGACCTGTTGATTGCACTGATTACCCAGGTGGTCGAGCCAGGCTTCTGGGACATTCAAGGTGCCGCGGGAACCCTCAATGCAAACCCTGATCCGCTCACCGACCCGGCCGCGGAACCGTCGGCACCGCGTGAGCAATTGAATACCATTGGTTTCTATCCGCCGGCAAATGCGTTGGTGGTGCGTGGTTTCTCGCGACGCTATTCCCCGCTGGAACGCCCGACCCGTCGTACCGATCCTGGCCTTCCGGCGGGCATCCCGGGACTTGGGGCGCTCGGTCAAGCGAATCCCAAGCTGCCGGGGCTGCCAGGCCAGCGACTCAACGGGAATCCACCGCGTTTGGCCGCGAACGTGGATGTGCCGCAACGCGACCCAGTGGCAATTGCCCAAGCAGCCGGGCCGCTGGAGGAGAAAGACCCGGCCAAGCTCTGGACAAAGTTCATTGATGAACGGGCCGAGGTCACGCCGGATCTTCCACGGATGGTGATCGATGCTGCGGATCTGCTAGCACGCGCCGAGGAAATGGCCCACGCTGGGGAACTGATCAAGGCAGCCCTGCGGGAAGGGGTGGTGACCAACCCCTGGGTGCATGACTCGCTAGCATTGGCTTTGGAGCTGAGTCAGGCCAACCCCGAGGAGATCGAACGCGCCAATGTGTCGATCATCGATGTGGCCCCATTGAGTCCGGAAGCCTATCTGCAGGCGTCGAAGGCCCTGGCAGATCTGAATCAGCATGAACAGGCCATTGCCTTCTGTCAGCAAGCAACTCAGCTGGAACCCAATCTGCCAGATGCCTACGCCAACGCACTGGTCTACGCGGGTAAAGCCGATGGGGTTGATACCGATGCCGTCGCCTGGGCCGCAGGCAATCTATTGGGACGGGATTGGGCCATCGATAATGCGACCTATCACGGGGACGCCAAAGAACAACTTCGCCTCCTCGAAAAGCGACTGCGTCAAGCCAATCGCCCAGGGGATCTCAAGCGCTTGCAAGAGATCGTGGATCGCGAACGGCAACGCGACCTGATTGTTGACCTCGAATGGTCCGGGATTGCGGATCTCGACCTGGAAGTTCTCGATCCGATTAGCACGACCTGTTCGGTGTATGCTCCTCAATCGCAAGGCGGCGGCGTGTTGCATGGCGACGATCTCTCTCAGAAGCGGGATCACCAGTCGGAAACGTATACCGCGGCGAATGCCTTTAGCGGAACCTATCAGGTGAAGATTCGCCGAATATTTGGCCGGACTCTTGGGGATAAGGCCCGACTGCATGTCATCAAGCATCAGGGAACCGATCATCAATCCCAGGAATTCCACACCCTCCGCTTCGCGGGCAAGGACGAGCTGATCGTCAACATTCAGCTGGGTCAGGGACGGCGTACTGATCTGGCCACCTTACCGCCACTATCAAGTTTGCTGGTGAACAAGGAACAGCCCAAGGATCGCAGCCAGCTCTTGATCAATCGCATCCAGATGCTGTCCAATCCCGTTACCTGGGATTCGCCGTTGGCGATGTCTGGAGGGACCGGAGCGATCTACGAACAGCGGGATGCGCTGCCCGGGAATCGCATGAGCCCACTGATTGATGGGGTGCAGGAACGCTCCCGGATCGCTCCGCTGGTCGGTGGGGCCGCCGATCTGGCCGGTGAGGCGCGAACGGTCATGACGCCGAATGGACCGAAAGTTCAGGTCGAGCTCAAGCCGATCTATCAAACGGTGGAGGTTGATGCACGACCGAAGGTTCCACTCGATTTGATCCCGGGAGCAGAATAATCCATCGCTTCCCGTCCAACGCAATCGAGTGAACCTTCAACGCCCTGTGGACCTCCTGGTTCGCAGGGCGTTTGTGGTTGCTCAGATTCCCGATCTCGAAGCCGCTTCTTGACAAGCTGCTGTTTATAATGCGAGAAGGGGAATGTGCGACTTCGAATGTCGCCACGAACGAAGGATCCGCGAACCATTCGCAGGAGCTTTAGCAATTAAGCACGCACTGAACGCATCGCGACAGGATTTGTCGGTTGGCGCGGAGCGCGCCGTCCTGGTCAGTGTCTCCTTACCGGATCGGCCCTGGATCACTGCTGATCCCCTTGAGGAACTTCGTGGTCTGGCCACCACCGCCGGAGCGGAGATTGTCGGCGAGATCACGCAGCGCCGCCAGGACATTCAGATCAATACCTACATCGGCAAAGGAAAGTTGGCGGAACTTCAGCAATGTGTCACGGTGTACAGCGCGGATGCGGTGATTTTTGACAACGATTTGACTCCTGGCCAGGTCCGCAATCTCGAAAAGGCGACCGGGGTCAAGGTCATCGATCGCAGTGAACTGATCCTGGATATTTTTGCCACCCGAGCTCGTTCGGTCGAGGCACGTTTACAGGTGGAGCTGGCCCAACTCGAATATTCGCTCCCTCGACTTAAACGCATGTGGACTCACTTGTCTCGGTATAAAGGTGGCATCGGACTACGTGGGCCGGGTGAAACCCAGCTGGAAGAAGACCGCCGGCTGGTCTCCTATCGCATCCGCGACCTCAAGCATCGTTTGACTGAGGTCCAGGCACGCAAAGAACGTGAGGTCCGGAGTCGACGCTCTGAGTACACGGTTTCCCTGGTCGGTTATACTAATGCTGGCAAAAGTCATTTGATGAATACCCTGACCCAATCTGGGGTGTTTGTCGCCGACAAACTGTTTTCGACCCTCGAAACGCGCACCCGGCAATGGCATATCAAGGACTTTGGCCGCGTACTGTTGAGTGATACGGTCGGCTTCATCCGCAATTTGCCGCACCACTTGGTGGCTTCGTTTGAAGCAACCCTCGAAGAAGCTCGACAGGCTCGGCTGCTGTTACACGTGGTCGATGCAAGCGACCCCCTTGTTGAAGAGCACATCCGTGCCGTGCGCAGTGTGCTCGAAGAGCTCGACTGTGCTGGGAAGCCGACCTTGCTCGTGCTCAACAAAGTCGATCGAATCGTCGATCGCTCAAACCTCGATGTGTTGCGACACCTGCATCCACATTCCGTGGCGATTAGTGCTTACACGGGCGAAGGCCTCGAAGAACTTCGCGAGGCCGTGATTGAGATGCTCAGCTCCGACTTCGCCGACGCCGAGATCATCACCAATGCTGCGAATGGGCGGATCCTGTCCTACTTGAGCGCTCACGCCGAAATCTATAACCAGCAGTACCAAGAAGATGACCGGGTTTGCTTACGCTGTTACTTACCACGACAGCTATTGCATCATATTCAGGGCAATGATGTCGAAGTGCGCCTGTTAAATGGCAACATGAATGGCTCGTAAGCGATCCGATGCGATCGCTTGCTCATAGACTTTGTGGACCTTGCTGCGAAGGCAAGCCGAGTTCATCCTAACCGTCCGTAACGCTCCAAGAGATCGCGATTTGCTTCGCAGGCCAGCGGCGCAAGATGGCTGAGTTCCTCCACCTCGATGCCTCTGCCGCACAGTTGTTCGGCACCGGTCCCTGGGACAAATATCGGGGGCTCGCGCCAGGCAAACACCACTCGTCGAATCCCGGCATCCAGGATGCGCTTGACGCAGGACGGCTTCCCAGATAGGCGTTGGCCGCACGGTTCCAATGAGCTGTACAGAGTGGCGGCGTGGCAGTTTTGGCCGGACGACTGGACCTTGGCTAGGGCGGCTTCTTCGGCGTGCTCACTCGGATCGCGTTCACGGCTGTAGCCGGTGGCCAGGAGCTCATCTGCGGCATTGACCAGGACTGCCCCCACAGCAAAGGCTCTTTCCGAAGGTGGACAACGGTCGGCCAGTTGAATGGCCTGCACCAGCCAGCGTTCGGTGTCACTCGCATTTCTGAGGTAGGTGAGCTCGACCAAGTGGCCCACTGGACGGATCCGGGCCAGGGTCAATGGATGTTTTGGGCCATCGATAAATCGCCCGCTCGCCACCAGCCTTGGCGCCTGTTCCTGACCCAATAGAAACGGAGCCACCGTCACCTGCAACTCATCGACCAGGTCGGTTTCCAGCAGGGAAGTGGCCAGAGTCGTCCCACCCTCGACAAGCAGCCGTCGAATCCCGAGTTGGGTGAGAGCTGGG
Organism: uncultured Alcaligenaceae bacterium; assembly: GCA_964410665.1. Classification (GTDB taxonomy): domain Bacteria; phylum Planctomycetota; class Planctomycetia; order Gemmatales; family Gemmataceae; genus CAYPIE01. The sequence continues at coordinate 27,162 of CAYPIE010000027.1, read as the reverse complement.
ATCAGACCTGCGAGATCGGGCAGGGCAGGATCGAGCACCTGAATGGTGGCGAGGGAACCAAATCGTTGCCGCAGCGTAGAGGCCCGTTCGGGGTTGCAGAAGATGAACTTTTTCCCCTGGCCATCGCGAAAAAAACGCGCGTCTGTGGGCAGCTGCCCTGAGCGGGTGAGGGTCATCTTGCATGGATGAGGTGGCAAGCCCTGTTGTAACCGAGCCCGAATCCGAGCTTGCGAACGAATGAGCAGCCGGGGGTTATCCTGGCGTAGAGTATTGCCGCCGACCAAAATGGCATCACATTCAGCACGTAATTGATCCAGTCGGTCCAGGTCTTCAGGACTCGACAGCACCAAGCGCTGTGGGCTTACATCGTCGATGTAGCCATCGAGAGACATGACCCCCTTGAGGATCACGTGCACGGAATCACGTGCTGTGGCCACCATAAACCTGCTGATGATCAGGCTTCAGCTGGCGGAGAACTTCCTCGAGCCAACGTTTGCCCGGTAGATCGTAGGGACGGAATTTTTCTAAGCGGCCCTGGTCTTCGTGGTGGAAGAGAGCACGGTGCCGGCCGAGTCGAGCCGCCATAGGTGTGTCGATTAGGTGACTGGAATCTGCAGCACTCATCTGAAATAGGACGCGCATGCTGAATTCGCGCAGAGTGGGCCGGTCAATCGACCGCATGGTGTTGGTGAGGGAATCGCACCAGAGCCAGCTGTGCATACCGACGATCGGTCCTTCCCGAACCAGGTTGAGTAGGAGCTCGCTTGGGCTACTCTTGCGTGACTCATCACGCCGACCGAAGCCAAAATCGTCTTCGGCTTTGCGGAGATCACGGAATTGATGCATGCCGTGGATCAACAAATAGCGGGGTATTCGCGATCGGTGGGGGTCCTCTTGCCGCAGCTTGAGTTCGTCGACGAGACGGCTCAGCCCGTCGCCCAGCTGCGGTCGCTCGAGCCACTGACAGAGGTCACCGAGTCGTTCGGACAGCTCCCGAAGCATTGCGGCATACGGTTCGTCTGCCGGGGTGCCATCGAGTAGATAGAAGCTGGGGGTTCCGTTCGCCGGTTGCTGGGCAGCCAATCCAAGTAGAGCACACATCAGCATGGCTCGAGCGGCCTCTTCATGCTGGCCGATGATGAGCAGGTTGCTCGCGGTCATCGGTCGAAAACTGGCGGCCGTGGGAGGCTTGATCGCGACCGGCTCACCGAGCCAGGCAGTTCCGGTCGTGGGCTCGGAGGTGGGTCGCGGGCGGGCGAGAAGCTCGCGAAAGGCAGTGTTGTTGGCGAGTTCTGCTGGCAGGTTCCCCTCGAAGATGATGATTGGCGTCGACGGCGTACCATCACGCTCGCGAAGAACTTCCAAGGCTTGTTGACGGGTCGCATCGTCCAGCCAAACGACCTGAAACAGATCATTTCCCTCGATGGCACCATTGGCATCGTTATAGATGGCCTCGCCCGGACGGGTAAGCAGTCGCGCAGCGCTATTGTCTTTGTTGAGAATCAGTTGCGCATCGGCTTCGCTGCATTGTAAGGCGATCCGGATCCCCATCTGATCGATGGTACTGCGGGCCAGCGAGTAAGCACCCCCAAGTGTCTGGGAGCCAAGTAGAACATGCAGGCCGAAGGCCCGTCCTTGTCGCACCAGGCGATCGAGCAACAGAGCAGCTTCCTGGGATTGCCGATCATCTTCAACAAAGAACTCCTGAAACTCATCGACGATCAGGAGAATCCGCGGGCAACGCTCCTCGGGAAAGCGATCACGAAAGTCGGCAATATCATTGACCCCAGCAGCACGAAAGCGATCACCACGTTCGCGCAATTCAACATCAAGGCGTTGCAAAACACTGATGCCAAACTCCCGTTCACTCTCAATGGCCACGACCCTTGCATGTGGCAAGTGCTGATTGGCGTAGGCCTTGAACTCAACCCCTTTTTTAAAGTCAATCAGATAGAGCTCGACCTCATCCGGTGCGTAGTGGAGGGACAGACTCGTAATCAGAGCATGTAGCAATGTAGATTTACCTGAGCCGGTTTTACCCGCGATCAGCGCGTGCTGTGCGGTGCCCTGACCGAGAGCAAGATATTGTCGACGGGTCGCACCCGCGCGACCGATGGGCACGCGAATACCATGGCGGCTATCCGACTGCCAGATTTGCGCTTGTTCCGGGCAGACATACGCAAACGGGACTTCGACTCGCCGGGCATCCTTGCTACGCTCGCCGATTGTCTGCACGATGGCGGCCAGGCGGTCGGGCGGTGGTGGGGGTTCGAGGGTGATGGCGAACTCCGAGAAAGGTGCTTCACGACTCTCGAAGTGGTCCTCTTTCCAGAGAAAGTTCCAGGCATGTTGTTCCAGCTCGGCCAAACGGAAATCACGGGGCAATGGTTGTTTCGGATCCACATGAATGAGGGTAAACACGCCGCAGGCGGGGCCGCTGTTCAAGATACTGACCAATCGCCGGGCGGCATCCTGCGTAAAGTTGACTGGGAAGTGCGCGATTACCAGCACCCGATACGGCTCGGCCACCTCGCCGGCGGCACGGTTATAGTCATCGATGTCGCGATACTGGTTACGGAGATACTTCTGGATCACCGTCTCCATGTGCTCGGTCAGATCGGTAAGTCTTTGTTCAATCTGGCTGGGTTCGGTCCAGATTCGATGGTTGACCAAGAGTTCATCGAAATCCGCTAGGTGCATGAAACTGGCGAAATTCTCGCCTAGTCCCACTGGGTCAATAATCGTGAAGCGAACCTTCCCGGGCGGCAACGCAGTAAGCAGCCGCAACATCATGGCCTGCATGGTCGGAATCGCAACACGTTGGCCGAGCCCACTGGCCTTGAGCAGCACTGCTCCTTGGTCGGGGAACGGGAAGAATAACGGCAAGCCCTCCTGAGCAAAATGCCCATCCATGAGGGCCAACTCGCCAAAAGCGATTCCCGCTGGCACTTGCGTCCTTTCGGGCAACTGCTCCCCGTCCACGCGTTGCCAACTGGGGAACTGCTCCAGCGCAAACGTGGTGAACTCGGTAAAACTGTGCCTCAGTTCGCTCAAGCCGGTTGACCACCGCTGTTCCAGTGCTTGCAGCCCGTGATCACGCAATGCCGTGGCTTCGTCCATGCGCCGACGATAGTGCTGCTCGGCCTGATCGAGTCGAGCCTGATGATACTGTGCACGCTCGGTTCGCTGCTCCCGAGAACGACTTTCCATCTGTGCGCGGCGTTGGTCTGCTTCACGACGATGACTGGCCAACTGGTCCTGATAACGCGTATCGAGCTGCTCCAGAGCGATTTCCTGGCGATAGTCGATTTGGGCACTCACCGGTTGCTGTTGACGACGTGCCTCCTCCAGTTGGACCTGGTGCCGGTGCGTCAACGCCGCGATCTGCCGATCACATGCTTCCTGGCCAACCCGGTCCAGTGCATCGGCGAATACCAGTGTTCGTGCCAGGTTGTCGCGGAGTTGTTCGGCAATGGTGCTGGTTTGTTGGCGAGCCAGCGCCCGGACGAGAAAATGCAGGACCAAGCCCACACAGAGTCCACTGACTCCTCCGGCGACAATCCACCGCCAGTTTCCTCCAGCCAGTTGGCCCACGATTGCACCGCTGACGGTCATGACCAAGAGCATGGTCAGTACGACCGGTAGGGCAATACACCGCAGCAACATCTGCCGCATTAAGTCGCGACGCAGGGTCTCCGCTCCCGCCAGTGCCTCTTCCAAATCCTCGGCCTTGGGAGACTCGGGGAGTTCGTGTGAGACTTTACTCTCCTCTTCAGGATCCTCTAACACAAGATTGACTTTTTCAAATGCAGGTTGGACGGAAGTCCAGATTGTCTCGGAACGCTTGCGCACTTGCCTAAGCTGACGGAGAAAGCGATCCCGTTCTCCTTCGGCCTCCTTACGCCCGGCTTCCAACAGCGAATCGAGTGTCCATCGCGTATCTTGGAGGGCCGTGGCCAGCGCTTCGCGTTCCTCGAGATAGGTTTGCTGTAGTTTGGCTCGGTCCTGGTTGTCTTGCTGGTGGATCCGCTCTTCGGTTTCTTGATCCCACCGTTGCAGTTCGGCAGCGGACTGTTGCCAGTCGCTGTCCAAGCGGTTCAGTTCTTCATCGCGTTCGCTGGTCAGCTTTTTGTGTTGCCGCTTCCACTCGCGCTCAGCGGACTGCGTCTGTTCGCCATAGCTTGACTGCAGCGACGCAATGGTTGTTTCACGATCCGCACGCAAGCGCGACCAGGACATGAGCGCCTCGCGCTGACGTGGATACAGACGTGCCTGTGCCATCATGGAATCCTGCGTTCGTCAAAGATAGAGAGATGATCCTCGGGCTGGCATTGCCGGTGGATTTCTTGGAAGAGCTGTCCCAATTGATCGATGGCCTCCAGGACATCACGCGTCAGGTCTTCCATCGGTGTCCACACCGCGTCGGTGAACTCTTGACGGTTTGCATCCCGCCAAACTTCGCACGTGATCTGCCACTGTTGATGAAGCTCCTTCCAATTGGCATACAGCTTACTGCGTCCAGCATCGACACTCATGATGCACGATCCGGGGTTTGAGTATAGCGGTCCAGGGCAGCTAATTGGCCGTCGAGCCGCGCGAGGGCCTTGGGCAGATCGCTCTCGAGGAAGCTCACCATCCGGCGGCTCGGACCATCGAAAATCTCACCGACAAGGGTGTTGAATTGCTGCAGCCAGCGACGACACACCTGGACTTGTTCCCGTGCATACTCGCGTTCGGCCTCAGCGCGTCGTAAGGCCTTTTCTTCTTGGCTTGTATCGGGTACTCGCCCGGAGAAGTCCGGGTATTGCCGCTGGTGTAGTTCCATCTTGGCTTGGAACACCCGATCCTCCGCTTTGCGGATTCGTCGTTTCCACTCGTCGAGTGATTCTTCAATCCAGCTCGGCATCCGCTGGATTTCCAGGGCCACCGCCGCCAATGCCTCCTGGGATTCATGATGATAAACCCGGAGTGCAGCCAGCCAGTCCCGCAAAACTTCGATCGCATGCAGATCGGCGCTGGGATCCATTGTGACTCCTTGGGTCCGTGGCTCGCTCTCGGATGTCGAAGGCCCCGGCGGTTTTGGAAGTGAGGTCAGCAAATGGGCGATAGCTATGTATGTGCTCCGGAGGTCGCTCCGGAGCCGCGAACATCTCAGCGCGTTAAGCGCTGCACAAGCATTGGTTAACGTTGTTGCAAGTATTCTTCGATTCGTTCGGCTTTACGGAGCAAGAACGGCACATGCAACTCGGCCGCGGCCAGGAAATGCTCCAGGACACCGAGTGTTTGCTCGAACTCCTGAACGAATTTTTCATGCTCCTGATCTCGCCAGCTTTCGCCGAGCGCGACCATCTGGCCATGCAAACTCCCAAGCCCGGTTTGCAGATCGCCAGCAAACTGTTTGAGATGATGGGCAAACCGGCGAAGTTCTGCCGGATCGATGATCGCTTGTGCCATAGGGATCTCACTTCTTCGGTCCAATCAGTTCGATCAGGTTGCCATCGGGGTCGCGGACGAGGACCAAAAAGAGCTGGTTGTTGCCGGGCAACGCCACGGCTCCTTTGCTGGCCAGCTTGGCATTTCCCTTGCGAATGCGTTCCAAGGCGGCGTCAATGTCGCTGACAAAGATAGTCAAGTAACTCACGCCTAGTTGGGAATGGATAAATCGTTGGTCGGCGGGCTTAGGCTTCGCCTGAGGCAGTTCCATTAACTTCAATTTGGTGGCATCCTCCCCTGCGCCGAGGACAAACACCCGGATGGTGAGCGGCTGCTGGTCGGTCAAGCCTGCTTGGTTGCAGAACTCTGCTGGGACGGAAAAACCATTGGCTTCAGTAAACCCAATGACGTCGGTGTAAAACTTGCCCGACTTCTCCAGGTCGCGGACGACCACGCCTAGGTCAATGGTCTTGCGGCTGAAATCCTTCTCCTCGGCCGTCAAGAACCCAGCACTTAGCATAACAGAGACCAGCATGGCTGCGAAACAGTTCCCACGCATAGCATAGCACCTCAGCTCATGGAGAAATGGTGGCGATCACATAGGCTGCTCACTGTTGTAGCCGCCGGCCCCCAAAACGGGAATGATCGGGTTTTCCGCACGCTGGTTGAGTGGCGGTCACGGAACGGGGAGGGTTCTCCGCTAGACAAAAAACTCTCGAGATGGTACTAATAGATTAGTCTTGACAATCGTGTTCATGACTCCGCTGCAGAATATTTTGCTAGTGGGTCTTGTTACAAATTTCTAAAGGAGGTTTGTTTGACGACCGCGACGATGGTGGAACCCCAGACGGAGTTCCGCAAGCTAGATCTGCAATCGGATTTGCTTGCCGTCCTCGATCGCGTCGGTTATTTCCAACCCACTCCGATTCAGGAACAGTTGATTCCTCAAGCTTTAAGCGGTCGCGATGTCATCGGCCAGGCACAGACTGGTACGGGCAAGACTGCTGCGTTTGTGCTTCCTTTCTTGCACCACTGGCAAGAAGAATCACCGGCCGGGCCACTGGCATTGATCCTGGCACCCACCCGGGAGCTGGTGGTTCAAGTCGCTGAGGAAACCAAAAAACTCACCCCGCACAAACGCTGTCGTACGGTCGCCCTCTACGGCGGTCAGAAACTGAATCGACAATTCCGCGAACTCAAAGCTGGCTGCTCGTTGGTAGTCGGCTCCCCCGGACGGGTGTTGGATCATATCCGACGTGGCACCCTTTCCCTGCAGGCTATCCGCTATGTTGTGTTGGATGAAGCCGACCGGATGCTTGATATTGGCTTCCGACCCGATATCGAAAAAATCCTCCGCAAATGCCCTAGCGATCGCCAAACCTTATTGATGTCCGCGACCATGCCCGAATCGGTGCTCCGCCTGGTGCATCGCTATATGGTCGATCCAACCCATATCAACCTCTCGCCTACCACGCTGACCGTCGATCGCATCCAGCAGCTCTATTTTACGGTCGATGAGGATCGCAAGTTTGATCTGTTGGTCCGTGTCCTAGCACGCGAGCGGCCACGCCAGTGTATTATCTTTTGCCAACGCAAGCGAGGTGCCGATCGATTGCACCGCGACCTAAGTAAAGTGTATCGGGGTGTGGGAGCCATCCACGGCGATTTACAGCAGACGCACCGTGACCGCATCATGGCTGGCTATCGCGCTGGCAAAATTCGTTGTCTGATCGCCACCGACGTGGTGAGTCGCGGCATCGATGTGTCTGGAGTCTCGCATATCATCAATTATGACCTTCCTGATGATATTGAGAATTATGTTCATCGCATCGGCCGCACCGGGCGGATGGGTAAGGATGGTGTGGCGGTGTCGTTTGTCCTGCCAAGCCAGGGCAGACTGCTTACCACGATCGAAATGTCGATCAACCATCTGCTTGAGCGTGACATCATTCCTGGCTTTCAACCAGTCGACTCCCAGCCGGTGATCGACTCAGACGCGAGCGTTGAACCAGCCAAGCCCATCTTTGGCCGGCCACGTAAACGCTACAGCTCACGTATCTAATCCAACTCCTTTGATCCGGGCTGCTCCGCTGCAAGCTGGGCAGTCCGTCGTTTCAGGACTGAATCAAGGCCAAGCTACGTCGAGCTTCCTCGCGGAGATCCTGTTCGGTCTGCAGAACCTCTTGCAGCCGTGGCTCGGCGGCGGCGGCGGTGGGCCCCAACTCCCCCAGCAACTGAACGGCTTCGCGTCGTATCGTCCAATCCGCCGCATCCAGCCCCTGGATCAGGGCGGTGAGCGTAGCTGGGTCTTCCGGTTCGATCGCCACTAAACACTGAAGGGCAGCGATTCGTACTCGGGGATTTCGGTCGTTGACAAGTTCACGCACTCGGGCGAGCATGGGCGTTGCCGCTTGGTCCAACACGGCCAGCGCTTGGAGAGCGGTGGACAGCATCGTTTCATGAGCGTTCTCGGAAATCGCTTTCACATCGCCGAGGGCTTTGAATATTTCTGGGATATATTGATTGGCTTGGGCGGGCCGCAATCGTACCAGCGCCGCAGCGGCCCAAACCTTCCGTGGACCGTTGGCATACTTACTTTCAAGGACCTTCTGCAAGCTTGGAATGGCCGCTTTGGCGGGCGGTCCGAGCCGAGCCAGGCTGGTTGTAGCCGCCACGCGCACGGCCGAACTGCGATCTTGATCAAGTCGTTGGATGATGGCCTGGATTACGTTCGGTTGGTCCACCCTCAATTCCCCGACTGCGTCCAAGATGGCAATGCGCAAGCCAACATCGCGTTCACTGGCCAGCAATTCGGCCAACCTGGCAATGCCTGCCTTGGCGGCCGGACCCATGGCCTTGAGTGCTTTGACAAAGGCAGTGCGCACTTCTAGGGGATTATTCCCGTTCTGAATCGCCTCCACGAGCACAGGGATGGCGGGGGCAGCAACCTTGCCACAGGCCGCCAAGACATGGGCACCTTGGACCCGCACCAACTTCTCCGCGGGATCTTCTCGGTCGCGGATCAATTCGAGCACATCGGGCAAGGCATCCGCTGCGGCCGGTCCAAGCCCGCGTAAAATCCGTAAGGCAGTATCGCGAATATTGACGTCATTGTCACTGATGCGAACTCCCAGTGCAGGGACGGCAGGCCGGGCTGCGGCGCCGAGAGATTCCAGCGTCAGGATTGCCTGGCTACGGACCAGCTCTACAGGATCATCGAGTAAGCGAATCAGGTCAGGCACTGCTGGCTCGGCAACCCGACCCACCCGACCCAGGGCCCAGACGGCTTGCGCTCGAACACTTGCTTGTGGATGCTTCAGCAACGGCGTCATCACTCCCCGCGCTGCTGCGGAATCTCCACCTAGCTGGACCACCGCGACCGCCGCCTCAAGCTTGACGCTGAGAAACGCTTCCTCGCGTCGCATCAAAGCTGCCAAGGAGGCTAAGCTCGCGTGGGCGGGTTGCCCCATCCGGCCCAGAAGAAGGGCAGCCTGGTAGCGGCTCGCTGGGTTGGGATCGCTCAAGAGTTGACTCAACGGAGCCACCGCAGGCTCGCCAATGCGACCAAGCGCTTTCAGAGGACCCTGATCGAGGATGACACCCATTTGATTCAGCTGGTCCGGCTCGATGGCCTGGATTTGCTGGATCAGTTCTGGCACGGCTGGGGCAGCCGCTGGGCCAAGCTTGCCGATCGCTTCGGCACCCGCGTTCTGGATGGTACTTTTCTCATCCCGCAGAGCGACCAGATAATCGGGCAGGGCAGCGGGTTGAGCTGGCAGCCAGTATAGCGCGTACGCTGCATCCAGTCGAACGGCTTCGTCGTCATGCTGGAGATGCTGGGTAATCTTGGGGACCATTTCTGCAGGCACCCCCAGTTGATGGAGCGTTCCATACGCCGCCTTGCGGACATCCTCAATCGGATCGGCGGTCCTTTGAACCAGGGCGGGGCGGGCAGGCTCCGCGCGGTTGCCTAGGCGTCGCAATGTCCAAGCCATATGATAACGCACAGCTGGATCGGGAGATTCCAGCTGCTCGATGATGGAGGGCAGGACTTGTTGGTCGAGGGCCATCTCTCCAGCGGGGCCCAATTGTGCCAAAACGGCCACGACGGCTTCGGTGGTACTGTTGACTTGACCGGGATAATACCATCCAAGGCCATTGGTTTGCGGGTGGCTTGCGATGGCGGCGAGGCTGGCAGCAACCGTCTGTTCTGGCTCATGGTTTTGTTCGATCCACTCGAGCAAGGCCTTCACTGCCGTGGCGCGATCGACATTGCGATTAAACTTTGCCTGAGTCAGAAACCGGGTCCAACTTTGTAGCACGGGCTCTTGGACTGGAGTGGAGGTCGTGGAAGTCGCTGCTGGATCCGCCGAGACGGTTTCCTGCACCACCGTGGGCTCTTCTTTGCTACAGCCTAAAGTGAGTGCAAGCAGCCAAAACACCAGGTGACGGCACGACATAAGCTTGCCTCAACAAGAGAAGTTCGAAAAACCTTTTGTTATTGAAGCAGTCGCCTTGGAACTCGACAAGCAGATTAGGCGAGCCGGACAAAAAGAGCACCCGCCGTTGCGTTTTCGTAAACTTTTTCCAGGGTGTTCCCGTCTCAAGTCTGGGAGGAATTCGTTGTTGAACTTCTTCCTGTACTGAACGCAGCAAAACGGCTTTTCTGCTCGGTGCGTTTCGTGTGAAATGGATGGATCCGCTATGATGATCATCCTCCCGCAACCCTGCGAATGGATTTGTTTGGGTTCCGACCGGAGTCCCTCATGACTGCTTCGGAATGGTGTGTCCCCAATCCAATCCATCGCCTTCTCCGCCGCACCCGTACTTCGTGGGAGTTCCCGCGCGACAGTCTCCGGGGTTGGGAATGCCTCGAAGACCGGACCGTCCCCGCGCAATTACTGGTCACAAATGTCCAGGATGAGGGTGCGGGCAGTTTGCGCGCGGCCATTGACCAGGCCAACCGCGATCCGGATGCCGATGTTATCCGATTTGCTCCCGCGCTCGAGATGCAAGAGATCTTGCTCGAATCGGCGGAGGACAGTCCGTTGGGGCCATCCGCACTGGTGGTCTCTTCACAGATCAGCATTCTTGGTCAAGGGCAAACCATCACACGCGCTCCTGAAACGATGGCAATGCGCCTGTTCCATGTCACCGAACGCGGCGATTTGACGCTCCAAAATGTCAATCTCAGTCATGGCTTAGCGTTAGGGGGAGATGGTGCCTCTGGAATCTTGGCCGGGGGCGGAGCGGCGGGGTTGGGTGGGGCTATTTACAATCAAGGCCGCCTGACTATCACGGCATCGACCTTGTTGCACAACCAGGCCATCGGCGGCAATGGTGGGGACCGTGATCCCGAGTCGGGTTTGTACGGTCGCGGTGGCACCCCGAGCGGAAATGGCGCGAAGACCACCGCCTTTATCCCGGATCCGGGTGCTGGACTGGTCAGTCTCCCCCGAGTCCCTTTCGGTCATGGGGGGGATGGAAACGGCGACCCCACCAGTAGCCGGGGTGGGTTTGGGGCCGGTGGAGGTGGATCGATCAGTTCGCCGCAAAATGGCGGCTTCGCGGGTGGCGGTGCTCTCGGTCTCGGGGCCGGAGGAGGTGGTGCTGGGCTCGGCGGGGCCATCTTCAACCAAGGCGGTCACATCCACACGACCAACACCACCTTTACCTACAACAGCGCGATCGGGGGCCAAGGTGGAGAGAATTCCCGAGACGAACGGGCCGAGAATGGGTCCGCCCTCGGGGGCGCGATCTTCAATCTGAGCGGGATTGTCACCATCGTCCATAGCACCTTGGCCCGAAACTTTGTCGAGCTGCCTGATTCCAGTTCGGGGCTGGTCCACGGTGGGGCGGTCTACTCCTTAGCCTATCGCATGCCAGGGATCAGCGGTGCGACTGCGGATGTCAAGCTAGTCAATTCCATCTTGGCCGACACCCTCCGTTCCGAAGACTTATACAATCATTCGGAGGGAAAAACCTCAGCCCAAGTCGATGCTCGTGGCACCAATCTCATTCAACGCCACGACAGCCAAGGCGGTAGTCTCCGGATGGGTGAGGTGATCCAGGACGATCCGATGTTCAGCGCTTTCCAGACTCAACAAGGTTACACGAAACACTATGCGTTGGCGATTGGCAGCCCAGCCATCGATGCGTCCTCGGGAGCCAACCGGAGCTTACCCGCAATTGATCAACGTGGGGCTCTACGGGACTTCCGCCCCGATTTAGGCTCGTATGAAGTGCTTCACAATGCAGGCGAGGGCGTGTTGCCCTCTTGGGTTGTGGTTCGGCCAGGGCCAGCTCCGTTGCCGCCCAACTCCCCCTCCACGCCCGATGATGGTTCTTCTCCAGTCGGTATTGGTGATCCCAATTCGGGATCCCTCATCCTCCGCTCGGACTTCCCATCCGGCATGGAAAATCATTCTCTTAGCTCAAGCGTGCAAACCCCGCCCCAGCCCAACAACCTACCGGTGGTGGGTGGTGAAGAGGAGGAGGAGTCCCTCGTCCTGCTCGGAATGCAGGTAAGCTAAGCGATGCCATTTATTCTGGAAGGGATCGTCACCACCCGGACGGGCGATGGTGAACTCCATCTGGCCCCCATGGGACCGATCGTTCCGCCCGAGGAAACTCATCTTCTATTGCGGCCGTTCCCTACTTCGACAACCTATCGACATCTGCGGGAGGATCGTCAAGGGGTCTTTCACATCACGGACGATGTGCTCCTGTTTGCGTATGCCGCGCTGGGTGAACCGCTTGCCCAGCAGACTCCAGGGACCAGCGATCTGCGCGAGGACGCAACCTACAAACTTCGGGTGCAACCGGCGAGCCAAGTGGCTGGGTTTGTACTCAGTAATGCATGTCGCGTCCTGGAATTTATCGTCGAATCGATCGACGATACCCAAGAACGCATGCATGTGGTTGCTCGTGTCGTCCAACGCCGGCAGTTTCGCGACTTTATTGGCTTCAACCGTGCCAAGCATGCGGTGCTGGAAGCTACCATTCTGTTGACGCGCTTGCATTTGCTCGACCGAACTGAGGTCACGGCGGAATTCCACAAGTACGAGGTGATTGTGGGCAAGACCGGTGGAGAGTCGGAGCTGCAAGCCTTCGGCTTTCTCCGTCAGCGTCTGGAACAGGCCGTCTCATGATCCAGGTTTCGGCACCATCCCGTCTGCATTTTGGCTTACTCAATCCCTTTCCAGACCCACGCATGTTTGGTGGTGTCGGGCTCATGCTCCGCCAGCCTGGGCTGGCCGTGTGCGTCGAAGCGGCAGACGCCTGGTCGGCAAGCGGACCCCTCGCGGATCGTGCCCTTGCCTATGCCAAGCAGGTGGTCGCAACCATTCCCGAAGCGGCACGATCCCCGCTTCAGGTTGTCGTCGAATCAACACCGTCGCAACATATTGGCTTGGGGGTCGGCACCCAGCTTGGGCTGGCGGTTGGGCGAGCTGTTGCGCTGCAAGCAGGGCTGGGGCCTTGGCCGGCAACGGCGTTGGCCACGCGGATCGGCCGTGGCCGACGCTCTGCCATCGGCGTCCATGGCTTTGATCATGGCGGTTTGATTGTGGAAGCGGGCAAGCGGAACGAGGCGGGGATTTCCCCGTTGATTGGTGCTTATCCCTGGCCTGCCGATTGGCGGGTGTTGCTCCTGATGCCTCTGAGCCCCGGCCAATGGTACGGTCAGCGTGAGCAGGCAGCGTTTGACCAACTGCAGCCCGGGCCAGAAGTTCCTCAGCGAATTGCCACCATGAGTCGACGCATCCTGACCGAACTGATCCCCGCTCTGCTCGAACAGGATCTTGCTGCATTTGCCACCGCCCTTGAGGCCTATAATCAGGAAGCAGGAGCCATGTTTGCCCATATACAAGGCGGGAATTATGCCTCGCGGCACATCGAGGCTACGATCCAGCGATTACGCACGCTCGGCATCCGCGGTGTGGGTCAAAGCTCCTGGGGGCCAACTGTGTTTGGGATATTGTCTGCGGATGAGGCCGAGGCTCGCCGACTGGAGTTCACTCGATTGTTTGCCTCCGATTATCAGCTTCAGCTGTCTGAGGGCTGGGCGGGGAGTTTGCCCACGGGGACTGCCGCACCCAGATTGGCGAGCCCTGGTCCGGTATAGTCCTTCCCCAACGGCAGAATCATCGGCTCTTCAAACGGACGGGAGGGCACCATGGCGGCGATCGCATCCAATCGCTGCAACACTTCCAACGACAGGGGCCCCTGCTCGACAGCACGCACACATTCATCGAATTGACTTGCAGTTTTGGCACCCGTCAGGACGGTGGTAATTCTTGGCTCCGAGAGAACAAAGCGGAGACAGAGTTCGGGTAAGCCGATGTCGAGCTCATCCACATAAGCATATAGGGCGAGCAACTGCGCTTGCCGGGCTGGAGCTAACCAGATCGGTCGTCTGCGTACCTCGGCATCAAAGCGACGTCCCAGACCTCCCTGGCCTAGGGCCGAGCCGACCATCACCCCCATCCCCTTGGCCGCCGCCAAGGGCAAGAGTTCTGGCACCGCTTCACGGAACAAAATATTGAAGTTGAATGCGGTGAGAAGTACATCGAAGTTTCCGTGCCGAATCAAGTAGGCCATTTCGTTGACCGTGGTGCCTGCCAACCCGGTGAAGCGTATTTTCCCCTGTCGTTTGAGCTGATCTAGTACTTCCAAGACGGGACCCGCTAATGGATCCAGCTGACTCCACCAGGAATACTGTTGCGGGCGGTCCGGCTCGTGAATCAACAGAATATCGATGACATCACGGCCGAGCAGTTTCAGACTGTGTTCCACCGAGGCGAGTAGGGCCTGGGCATTTCGCGGATCAAATGGTTGGGGACGGCCCCCGAGCTTGGTCGACAGCAGCAAGGGCGACTCGATCCCGGGCCGCACTTGACCCAGTGTCGCCTCGCTATCGGCATAGGCGGGTGCGGTATCGACCAGGTTGATGCCCGCGGCGAGTGCGTGGGTGAGTAGCTTCCCGGTTTCTTCCACACCACCGCCCAGGGAGGAGGTGTACAGACCTCCCAGAGCCAACTCGCTGATCGATAGACCGGTTCGGCCGAGGGTTCGGTATTGCATACGAGGATCCGAGACGGGCGGAGACTATAGGCCGGCCTGCAACTCCGCGGCTTTGAGGGTGTTGTGCAACAGCATGGTAATGGTCATCGGTCCGACCCCGCCGGGGACCGGAGACATGGCCGCGGCCAATCCGGCAACATCTTCATGGACATCGCCTACCCACGTGTTGTCCACCCGATTCGTACCCACATCGACGATGATCACTCCGGGCTTGATCATGGCTGGGGAGATAAAGCGTGGTTGTCCCAGGGCGGCGATCAAGATATCCGCGCGACGGGTATGTTCGGCCAAATCGCGGGTCTTGGAATGGACCACCGTCACGGTAGCATTCCCTCCGGTTGGGTTGGCCGGGGTGGCTTTCTGCATCAGCATGACCGCAAGTGGTTTGCCCACGATGTTACTCCGCCCGACCACCACCACATGCTGGCCGGTTGTGTCGACCTGATGACGCTTCAAAAGCTGCTGGACTCCATAAGGCGTGCAGGGCAGGTAGCGTGGTTGACCCACCATCAGCCGACCGACATTGTCCGGATGAAATGAGTCGACATCCTTAATTGGATGAATGCTTTCGATGATGGCAGCTTCGTCGATCTGCGGCGGCAGCGGCAACTGGACCAGGATTCCGTGTACCGGTGGATCCTGATTGAGTTGATTCACCAAGGCGAGTAATTCCTCGGTATGCGTCGATTCTGGGAGCTCATGGAACCACGACCGCATTCCCGCTTTTTCACACGCGCGGCGTTTGCCCTGGACATAACCACGACTCTCGGGCCGGTTACCGACCAGGACTGTCGCCAACCCTGGGATCGACTGGCCGGTCGTGACCCGTGCGGCGACCGCTTGAGCAATTTCGCCGCGGATGGTTTGCGCCAAGGCTTTACCGTCGAGAAGCCGTGCGCTCATGCGATCGCCTCGATTCGGTGAACGAGCTTCGGAAGGATTTCCCCGGACGGGGCCTGTAAGCGGACATCCGCAAGGTGACTTGCTTCGGTATGGTTGGGATTGATCTCGATGATCGTTGCGGGGGGTTCTTTCTTGCGCGCCAAGGGAATGAACCCAGCTGCCGGATAGACAACGGCGCTGGTTCCCACCACCAATAGACAATCACACGCATCGATGGAAGCGGCAGCTGCACGTATGACATCTTCGGGCAATGATTCGTGAAACCAAACCACATCCGGTCGTAACAGACCATCACACTTTGGGCAGTGGGGGAGATCGGGCAATGGGTCGAGCCCCTGGTCCTGCCGCTGACCACACTGGGTACAACGGGTGCGCGTCAAGTTACCATGCAGTTCATAAAGTCGTTGCGAACCCGCCCGTCGGTGCAGACCGTCCACGTTTTGGCTGATCAGTGCAAAGTGCTCTTGCCAACGTTGCTCCAGGTCGACGAGTGCATAATGTCCTGGGTTGGGCTCGACCTCACGAAGTTTGGCTCGGCGC
Organism: uncultured Alcaligenaceae bacterium; assembly: GCA_964410665.1. Classification (GTDB taxonomy): domain Bacteria; phylum Planctomycetota; class Planctomycetia; order Gemmatales; family Gemmataceae; genus CAYPIE01. The sequence goes on along the minus strand of CAYPIE010000027.1, from coordinate 11,202 downwards.
AAATTGTAAAACCGCCAAACCATCTTGGGGTCGGCATGAAACGCTTCGGGCGTAGCCACTTCTTCGACGCGATGTCCTTCCCATAATCCTTCAGGTCCACGAAAGGTTGCGACGCCACTCTCGGCTGACACTCCTGCACCGGTCATGACCGCAACATATTGCGCTTGCCGCAACCAATCCGCGGCCTGGGCCAGGGCCATCTCGGGGTCGTCGAGGTCGAATGGGTGGTGCATCAATCAGGCTCCAGCGGGGCAAGCGCCTCTGGTTCCGTCCAGTCGACAATTTATGGGGAGAATAGCAGGATTCTGCACTTCTTACCAGTCTTGCGTGCCCGCCGAGCTGGTCAGGGTGGGCGGCACTTCGATCTGGGAGTGCGTGGCCAAAAAGTCCCGCAGAGCCTGGAAAAAGTCCGCGGTCAATGGATCCTCATGATCCCCCCCGGAAATCGCAAAAAACTGTTTTGGTGCCTTGGCGACTTCGTACAGATCTACCCCTTGCCGATAGGGGATCAGTCGATCCTCTAAACCCGAGGCGATGAAGATGGGGAGTTTGCACTGATCAATCTTATTTATATTGTTAAACTGATTGGACACGAGTCCTTGGATCGGCAAACCGGCCAATAGTGAAGCGGCAACATCCGGGATGCTGGTGAAGGTCTTGACTAAGATCAGGGCTCCGGCCGGGTAGCGTCGGCATAACTCAACCGCGACCCCCCCGCCCAAGGAGACACCCAGAACCAGAATCTGATCCGGAGCGTAACCCAGATTTCGCAGCCACAGATAAGCCGCCGCCGCACTGGTATAGCAACCTGCTTCAGAGGGCAGGCCCGCGCTCTGGCCAAACCCCGGATAATCAAACACGAGCACCGATTGGCCGAGTTCCGCAAGCAGCTTGCTGCCGGGCTCCAAACGATCATTCAGATCACCATTATTTCCATGGCAATATAGGATGACTGCTTGGGCCTGCGGATGTGGACACCACCAGGCATGAATTCGCGTCCCATCGGAAGTCCGAAGGTCAACCGGGTAGGCTTGGTAGCCCAACGCGGCTGGGCCAATCGGGATGCCACCCGTTGTCGGATCCGTCGGTGGATCCGTGCGATCGGAGGGTTGAAAGACGATCCGATCCTCCAAGGCTTGACAACCACCGATGACCAGAAGCAAGCTGCCAATGGACGCGTACCAGCTTGGAAATCGAGACATTCTGGGCACTCCCTGCACCACCATACGGCCAAGATGCATAGCGTGGATGGGGCTTGGGATCCAGATCGATCATCGGCTGGGTTTTCCATGCCATCGATTCGCGGCGGTCCGTAGAATGGCTAGCATCGTCGCTGCCTGACAACATGCTCACAAGCAAATAAACGTTGATCCCAAGTTATCCGCCTATTAGGTGCAGAGCTTGTTAAGCTGTGTCAAAGAATATGCTCGGAAATATGATGAGGAGCTTGGCAAGCGTTGGGTCTCGGTGGTCGAGATTGGCATTGCAGTAATGAAACAAGCCTACTGAAGTCTAGGATTTGCCCGCGGAGCGTAGAATGACAATCTCTGACACCCCGATGCCGGTCACGCCGCAACCAAGTGAACCAGTGGAGCCATTGGCCAGTGTGCATACCAGCAACTTTCCCGAGTTGCTTCGCCAACTGGGTGTCTCCCTGGCCGTGACCACTTACCAGGCTGGCAAGCTCGTCTTGGTGCGGCCCGATGGTGACAAACTGAATACCCACTTTCGCACATTTGATCGCCCCATGGGACTGGCTTATCAAGGTGGTCGCATGGCGATCGGTTGTGGCTTACAGGTTTGGGAATTTTGCAACGTCCCTGCGGTCGCGGCCAAGGTGGAACCGGTGGGCAAGCACGATGCCTGCTTTTTGCCACGTCGCTCTCATGTGACCGGGGATATCGATATCCATGAGATGGCATACGCCGGCGATGGTGAACTGTGGTTGGTGAACACTCGGTTTTCCTGCCTGGCCACCTTGGATCCGACCAGCAGTTTTGTGCCACGCTGGCGTCCTTCGTTTCTCTCCGGGCTGGCTCCCGAAGATCGCTGTCATCTCAATGGCTTGGCCATGGTCGATGGGGTGCCAAGCTATGTGACCGCGCTCGGGACTGCCGATACCCCGGGTGGCTGGCGTTCCAACAAAGCGCGAGGCGGGGTGCTGATCGATCTTCGCAACCAGCAGCTGATACTTGAGGGGTTGTCGATGCCTCATTCTCCGCGTTGGTATCAGGACCGCTTATGGCTGCAAGAGAGTGGTGATGGCAGTCTCGGCTGGGTCGATCCACAGCTTCAGCAGTATCGCCGCGTGGCCGCCGTGCCCGGGTTTACGCGAGGCCTCGATTTTGTTGGCAAGGTCGCGTTTATGGGCCTGTCACAGGTCCGAGAATCGGCCATCTTTAGCGGTATCCCCTTGACCGAACGACTCACCGAACGCATCTGCGGCGTGTACGCGGTGCATATCGACACCGGCGAGGTGCTGGCGTTCTTGCACTTTACCAGTGGGGTGCAAGAAATCTTTGCCGTGCAAGCACTGCCAGGGCTGGCCTGTCCCGAGTTACTGAACGAGTCGACAGACTTGCTAAAGCATGCCTATATTTTACCCGACGAGGCGTTGGCGGACGTTGTCAGCCACCCCGTCGAGCCATCCTAAGGGCTTCGTGCTTTTTTCATCATTCGTTTCTTCGCTGATCACTTCGGTTGGCCTCGGTTTCTTTTTCGAGCTAGGCTTGCCTCGCTGAGCTGACGTCGTCCCTATGTCAGTCCGCACTGAAGCTTGTCCGAGGAAGCCACACTCATGCGCCACTCGTTTGCGACTCGCACTCGCCTTGGCCTGGAGATGCTTGAGAACCGCACCACTCCAGCCCTGTTTACCGTCACCGCAGCTACCGACAATACCGATCCCAATGATGGCTTGCTTACCCTCCGCGAAGCCATCGATGCGGCCAACCGCAATGACCAAGGGGCCGATACCATTACTTTTGACCGCGTGCTTCAGGGTACCACCATTGCCTTGACACAGGGAGAACTCGCCCTCAGTGACCCGGATGAACCGATTCGGATTCAAGGTGCCAACCAGATTACCGTGCGCGGCAATGGCTCCAGTCGCGTCTTCCGAATCGATGAACAAGCCGACGTAGAACTGGTTGGCCTTCGCATCACTGGTGGTGCTGACGTTGATATGGGCGGCGGGATTGACAATCGCGGCACTCTGGCGATCTCCCAGAGTCAGATCCTGGAGAATTCTGCCCTGCTGCAAGGGGGCGGGCTGGTCAATTGGGGCCAACTCACCGTGCAAGATACGATCATCGAGCACAATTCCTCGAGCTTTGAAGGCGGGGGGATATCGAATCAGGCAGGCGCGTTGCTCCTGATCCGGAGCAGCGTGTCTGGGAATACGGCCAGGGTCGGTGGGGGGCTGGCTGCGAATACGGGCGGTTCCGTGACCCTCTTGGGGAGCACGGTGGTCGACAATACCGCCAACTACTATGGTGGCGGCCTAGCCAATGCCGGGAACCTGACCATCCAAGGCAGTACGCTTGCGGGCAATATCGCACAACAAGCCGGTGGTGGAGGCTTGTCGAACGCCGGAACCGCGCTCTTCATCCAGAGCACCCTTTCGGGGAATCGGGCTACTGCCGGTGGCGGAGTTGATAACATCGGTAGCCTCACGCTGATTCAAGCAACCGTGGCCGACAATGAAGGCGATGTCGGCGCTGGATTGTTGAACCGTCGGATTAATAGCTCTCGCCCCGGCGAAGCGCGTTTGGCCAATACAATCGTGGCTGGAAGTCAAGGAGAAGATCTGGTCAACCGTGGGGGCAGTTTGACGGGAAGCAACAACTTGATCCAGGATGGATCGGAAGCGAATTCGTTCGACAACACCTTGAGTCTGGTTGACCCACTGCTCGGGCCGTTAGTCGACAACGGTGGCGGCACCTTTACCCACGCCCTCGGCGAGGGTAGTCCCGCACGGGATGCAGGTCTGGAGACCAATATTCCTCTGGATGTATTTGATCGGGACCAAGACGGGATCACCGATGAACCGGACCCGTTCGATCAGCGCGGGTTGGGCTTTGTCCGCGCTGCGGGTGACATCCCCGACATCGGAGCCTTTGAGTTTCAGACGGAAACCCTCCAAGTTGTCGCATTCTCGCCAACTCCCACTGGGTTCTTCGTCGAATTGAACCGTCCGATTGTGCTCGACGAACTAAACCTCTACGACGCGGACAAGAGGTTTGGTCCGGCTGATCTCACCCTCAGCGGCCCGGACGGAGTCGTGCGGGGCTCACTCCTGCCTTCCGCAGATGCGATGGAGTTTACGTTCATCGCGACCGGGGCTCCCCTAGAGGCGGGTGACTACCAGGTCACACTGGTCAGTGGCAGCAACGCGTTTGCTGACCCGGTCGGCGACCTGCTCGATGGCAACGGGGATGGCGTCCCTGGGGATGCCTTCACGACCAGCTTCACGGTTGCCAACAACCAAGCGGTCACCGTCTCGATCCCGGATTTTGCCCGTGGACCCGGGGAGTTGGTTCGCGTACCCTCCGATGGGCTTGGTTTACCCCTGGTCCTCAGTGAGGCGGAGGGTGTCAATACCGTAACCATGGAACTATCGTACGACCCCGCCATGCTACTCATCACTGGTGCTCAGGTCGCTCCCGGGCTTCCCGTCGGCACTCAGGTGACGCTCGATACGCCGAGCTTTGGGATCGCGACGATTTCGTTCAGCAGTCCGAGCGAGCTGACTGGTAGCGACCTGCAGTTTGTCAACTTGCTGGCTCGGGTGCCGGACACTGCGACCTTCGGGCTTTCTTCGCTGATCAGCGTTCAACAGGTGGTGATCAACGCGGGTGCGCGGCCGGCGGAGGGAGATGTTGCCCTCCAGCTGATCGAATACTTCGGCGATGCCAATAGCGACGGTAACTTCACGATCGAAGACAACATCGCCATGCTCAACATTGCCGCGGGTACCGCCACCGGTTTCGCTGCTTACCCGCGCATTGACCCGATCTTGATTGGCGATCTGAACCACGACGGCAGGATCACGGTGGACGACATCACCCGGCTGGGCTAGGTCAAGCCTGGACCGACCCCGGGCTTGGCGTCCGCTGCCAACCTGTCCGTACGCGACCGCTTCGGATGGGCCGGGTTTGCCCGGAACCTCTGGTCGGTCGCATCGATTGCTAGAGCTGCGTCTCGGCCACGTCGATGGCCCTGAGTAGCCCCATTGCCTTGGCCAGCGTTTCGGCGTATTCGGTCGCTGGCACGCTATCGGCGACGATGCCTGCGCCTGCTTGCAAGTACGCCGTCTGGCCCATGAGGACGAGCGTACGCAAAGCGATACACGTATCCATATTTCCAGAAAAATCGATGTATCCGACCGCGCCGCCATAAGGCCCGCGCCGATGCCGTTCCAACTCGTCGATAATCTCCATCGCACGAACTTTGGGGGCACCACTCAAAGTCCCCGCCGGCAAGCAATACCTTAAGGCGTCCAGCGCCGTGGTTCCTGGCTTTAGGCGACCCGTCACGGTGCTTGAGATATGCATCACGTGCGAATAGCGTTCCACCAGCATGAGATCGGGGATTTCCACCGTGCCAAACTGACTGACGCGGCCAATATCGTTGCGGCCGAGATCGACCAACATAATGTGCTCTGCGCGTTCTTTGGGGTCAGCCAACAGCTCGACCTCCAGATCGCGGTCTGCCTCGGGCGTGGCTCCGCGTGGCCTCGTTCCGGCCAAGGGGCGGACGGTCACTTGGTCGCCCACCACCCGAACCATCACCTCGGGGGAGCTGCCGATTAAGCAGGTGGTCCCGGTGCGCAGGAAGAACATGAACGGACTGGGGTTGAGCACCCGTAGCGCACGATAAATATCAAATGGACGTGCAGTTGTTTCCGTGCGTAACCGCTGACTCAACACCACCTGAAAAATATCGCCTGCAAAAATGTACTCTCGGGCTCGCTCCACCGCCGCTTCGAACTCGGGCTGGTGAAAATTAGACGTAAAGGTGCGCTGGCTGCTCCCTCCGGGGGCAATGTCGGTGGTCTGGACATCTGCCACATTCCGCTGCAGCCGCTCGACCAGCCGGTCGACCCGTTCGCACGCCCCGCGGTAGCTTTCCTGAAGGTCGGTCGCGCCCACGTGGGCATGCGCCACCACCAACACCGTTTTGTTGATGTGATCAAAGATCACCATTCGATCGTAGAATGCAAAGCACAAGTCCGGCAACTGCCGGTCATCGGTGGGAGGGTTCGGCAACTCCTCCAGATAGCGGACGCTATCATACCCGGCATAGCCGACGGCTCCGCCCATGAACCGCGGCATATCAGCGGGGATATGCGCCTGGTGATAGCGGGTAAGGAGGTCTTCGAGATATTTCAGTGGGTTCGAATGAACGAGTTCTTCCCGCTTCGGAGGATTCGGACGCAGGTCGGTGAGCACGACGCGGCTGCCATAAGCTTCGAAGCATAAGAATGGCCCCGAACCGATGAAACTGTAGCGGCCGATCCGTTCGCCCCCCACGACCGACTCGAACAGGAAGGACCAGTCGCCTTCCTGAATCTTGTAGAAGGCCGCGACTGGGGTCAGGGCATCGCCGATGAGGCGGCGATAGACCGGTACTACCGATGACCCTTGAGCCAGTTCTTGGAAGTGCTCGAAGCTTGGTTCATGCCGCATATTGCTCTCGCACGCGAGGGAGTCCCTATCAATCAACCATGTGTCCGCCAGATGCTGCCCAGGGCAGCGTCTGTCGTATGATCTAGTTTGCACACCCTGGGCTGAACAGAGTGGTTTCAGGATGAACGGGTTCGATCTGGTGCTGTCGGTGCATGTGGCGGCCACCTGGATCATGGTCGGAGTGATCTGGTTTGTGCAGCTGGTGCATTATCCGCTGTTTCATTATGTAGAGCGAGAGGCCTTCCGGGCTTTTGCCGCGGACCACCAAAAGCGGACCACCTGGATTGTCTTACCGACCATGCTCAGCGAATTATGTACTGGGGTGATCTTGTGCCTGGTACCGTGGCCGACCTGGCCGCCCTGGGCACCCTGGTTCGGCCTGGGTCTGATCGGGGCGCTCTGGGCATCGACGTTTTTTCTCCAGGTGCCACTCCATACGCGTTTAAGTGATCAAGGCTATGATCCGGAGGTTCACGCACGGTTGGTCAGCAGTAATTGGCTACGGACGTTTGGCTGGTCGTTTCGCGGCGTACTGGTCTTCGCGCTAGCCTGGCAGACTTGACGCGATCTGCAAAACCTTCCAGGATGATCAGTCTTGCTTTGATTGGTTCGCTTTTTGGGAGTATCTCTGCATGCGTGGCGGGTTCTTGTTGGGAGTTCTGTTTGTGATAAGTTCGGCTGCTGCTTCGGCGGAAGAGGCCATCTCGGAACGCCTCACCAAAGGCGCCACTGTAGAAGGCATCACCGAGTACTACCTCGACAACGGGTTACGCATTTTGCTGATCCCCGACGATTCGCGGCCATTGGTCACCGTCAACTTGACCTTGTTCGTCGGTTCGCGGCACGAGGGCTATGGCGAGACCGGCATGGCTCACTTGCTCGAACATATGGTCTTCAAAGGCACTCCCTCACACCCGAACGTGCCCAAGGCCCTCCGCGACCACGGCGCACGCTTCAACGGGACCACCTGGGTCGACCGCACCAATTACTTCGAGACCATGCCAGCCAGCGATGAGAACCTGGAATTCGGTATCCAGTTGGAAGCCGACCGGATGGTCAATAGTCTGATCCGTCGCGAGGACTTGGCCTCGGAGATGACCGTGGTCCGTAACGAGTTCGAAGCCGGCGAGAACGATCCGCAGTCGATCCTCAGTCAGCGGATGATGGCGACCGCTTATGAGTGGCACAACTATGGCAAATCGACGATCGGCAACCGCAGCGACATCGAACGCGTCCCGGTGGACAACCTGCGCGCCTTCTACCGTAAGTACTACCAGCCCGACAATGCCATGCTGGTAGTCGCCGGTCAGTTCGAAGCGGACAAGGCTCTGCAATACATCGTCGAGCACTTTGGCAAACTGCCCAAACCCGAGCGCGCACTCCCCAACACCTACACCGAGGAGCCCGCCCAAGACGGCGAACGGGTGGTGGTCCTCCGGCGCGTCGGCAAGGTCGGCGCGGTCGGGGCGGTCTACCACATCCCCGCCGGGCCGCATTCGGACTACCCGGCGGTGCAATTGCTCGAGGACATCCTGACCAGCGCGCCCAGCGGCCGGCTGTACAAAGCCCTGGTTGAAACCGAGCTTGCCAACTCGCTCCGCGGCAGTGCTTACCCCTGGCACGACCCGGGGGTCCTGGAAGTACTGGCCACCTGTGGGCCCGACACGATCGAACGGGTCCGCCAGGTCCTGATCGACACCCTGGAGAACCTTTCGAACCAGCCGGTGACGCAGGAAGAAGTCGACCGAGCCCGCCGCAAGGTCCTACGTCAATACGAACAGCTGATGGCGCAGAGCGACCGCCTGGCCGTGCAGCTCAGCGAGTGGGCTGCTGCCGGGGACTGGAGGTTGTTTCTCCTGCACCGTGACCGCCTGGAGGAGGTCACCGTCGAGGACGTTCAACGAGTGGCTGAACAGTATATCAGCCAGAGCAACCGTACCGTCGGGCTGTACTACCCTGCCGAGCAGGCCGTGCGGGCGTCGATTCCGCCGACTCCCAAGGTCAGTGAGCTGGTCCAGGACTACCAGGGTCGAACGGACCTGGCTCAGGGCGAGGCCTTCGACCCCACTCCCGCCAACATCCAGGCCCGGGTTCAGCGCGGCCAGATCGGCCAGGGGGTGCAATACGCCTTCCTGCCCAAAAAGACCCGCGGCCAGATGGTCAACCTCCGCCTGTCTCTGCACTACAGCAACCCGCAGGCGTTGGCTCCGCTGGCCGCCGCCGAGGAGTTTCTCGGCGCCATGCTCCAGCGCGGCACGGAGAGGTACACCCGCCAGCAGCTCCAGGATGAGCTGGCCCGACTCCGGGCGCAGGTGCAGGTCGGCAATGATAAGGGCGAACTGATGCTGACCGTTCAGGTCAAGCGCGACAACCTGCTTGAGACCCTCGAGCTGGTCGAGCAGATCCTCCGCCAACCAACCTTTCCAAAAGATGAGTTTGAGGTGCTCAAGCGGCAACTCAAAGAACGCGATCAACGGGGCGTGACCGAACCGCTGGCGCTCGCCACCACCTGGATTCGTCGACAGCTGAACCCCTACCCGCCCGGCGATGTCCGTTATGTGCCGACCATCCCGGAGAGTCTGGAGCGGATTGATCAGGTGACCCGGGACCAGATCAAGGAGCTCTATGAGAAGCACCTCGGCGGCGAGCATGCCGAGCTGGCCGTCGTCGGCGACTTTGACCCGAAGGCCACCAAGGACGCGATCACCCGGATCCTGGGTGGCTGGAAGGCCAGGACGGCCTACCAACGTGTCTCCCTCACTGCCATAGGTGACGGCAAGGGCCAGCGGGAGGTGATCGAGACTCCGGACAAGGCCAACGCCGTGTACATGGCAGGGATGCTCTATCCGCTCTCGGATGACACCCCGGAATTCGCTCCGCTGCTGCTGGGTAACTACCTCCTCGGGGCCGCACCCCTGGCGTCGCGGCTAAGCAACCGGGTCCGCGGCGAAGAAGGACTTTCTTATGGGATCGGTTCCCAGACCACGGCCTCGGCGCTGGATCCACGTGGCTCGTTCTATCTGTACGCCATCACCAATCCGAAGAACATCGGCAAGGTTGATGCCGCGGTCCGGGAAGAGTACGACCGCTTCTTGGAAGATGGGGTGAGCCTGAGCGAGCTGCAAGAGGGCAAAAAGGCCTACCTGCAATCGCTCAAGGTTCAGCGGACGAACGATGGTACGCTGGCCGGCATGCTGGTCGAGAACCTCCAGGCCGGGCGCGACTTTGCGTACTACGCCGAGCTAGAACGCCGGATCGACGCTGTTCAGCCCCAGGCGATCCAGGATGTGTTTAAGAAGTTCCTGCCGCGGCAAGCTTGGGATATCGCCGAGGCCGGCGACTTCAAGAAGGAGTGAGCGGGCTTATGGGGCCCGACGCGACGAAGGTCCCGCCGGGTCCACCGTGATTGATTATGAACATACCATCGACCGCTGACCGACCCGTCGACAACGCCCCGTACCTGACCTGCCACCACGCGGGCTACACGATCGAGGGCTATTCGCGGGCGGCGGTGCAGAGCTATTGGCGAGTCCCCGAACTCAAACTCGGCTTCGACCTGGGCGCGCAGCCTTGGGACTTCATGAACATGCCGAGCTGGTTCATTTCGCACGCCCACTTGGACCATATGGCTGCGCTCCCGGTCTATGTGGCGCGACGACGGATGATGCGGATGGAGCCTCCGACCATCTACGTCCCGGCCGAAAGCGCCCGCGACTTGAGCCTCCTGCTCAAAGTCATGCAACGCATGGACCGTGGCCGGCAGCTGGCCACCATTGTCGGCCTGCAAGCCGGCGATGAGATTGAACTGTCGCGCGAGCATGTGGTCACCGCGTTTGCGACGACGCACACGATCCCGTCGCTGGGTTACCTGGTTTGGGAGCGTCGCAACAAGCTGAAGCCGGAATACCACGGCTTGCCCGGCGAGCGGATCCGCGACCTAAAGTTTTCTGGTGTGGAGATCACCCGCGAGATCCGACTGCCGATCCTGTGCTACACTGGCGACACCAGTCCGGCCGGGCTGGACGCCTACCCGCCCATCTTCCGCACCAAGATCCTGATCACCGAAATGAGCTTCATTCGGCCCAACCACAAGCGCGATAAAATCCACAAGTATGGCCACATGCACTTGGATGATTTTATTGAACGCTGGGACCGTTTTGAAAATGAGCTAATCATCGTCGGTCACTTCAGTACCCGCTACCACCCCGACGAGGTTCGCCGCTACCTCGATAAGAAGCTCAGCGACGATATGAAAGCGCGGCTACGGGTCTGGGTGTGAACAGGCCAACCGAACCAGCGACAGACGAAAGACCCAGAGCGTTTTCGCTGTGAGGAACCCCCGGACTCATGTCCTTCGCCAGAGCAGAGACTGTACACTCTGCGTAGGAACGTAAGTTCCGGAGCTCTGCTCTGCCTCTGTAAGGCGATAGAGGCGTTTGCGGTGCAGGGAAAGCGGCAGAAGCGGTTGCGGTGCGGGGAAAGAGGCAGAGGCGCTTGCGGTGCGGGGAACCCCCGG
>CAYPIE010000026.1:0-61995 GCA_964410665.1 uncultured Alcaligenaceae bacterium | reverse complement strand
CCCCGGACGTCAGTCCGGGGGTTCTCCGCATCGCAATCGCCTCTGCCTCTTTCCCGGACTGACGTCCGGGGCTCGCCTGAAGAGGGCAGAGCAAGAGCGCAGGAACGTAAGTTCCTGCGCAGTGCACAGTCTCTTCTCTGGCGAAGGACGTCAGTCCGGAGCTCTGCCCAGGCAGACGCTTGCTATCAAGATCGTAGCAGTTTAGCACTTCCGTCGTCGCAACCGCCTCCGAAAGGCGAGCCCCGGACGTCAGTCCGGGGGTTCTGACTTCCCGCAATCGCCTCTGCCTCTTTCCCCGCACCGCAATCGCCTCTGCCTCTCTGACTTCCCGCAATCGCCTCTGCCTCTTCCGCACCGCAACCGCCTCTGACTCTACCGCAATCACTTCGGGGTATGCGTCCTCCTTCACTGCTGCAGGGTTAACGAACCCCCACCGTGGCCAGTGCCTGCTCGACGAATCTCTTGCCCAGCTTGGACGCCTGATCATCGACCTTCTGGCAGATCGCGGCCCAGTTTTCGGGAGAGGTATCGGCCGGACAAGGCGCACAACCGACCTCGACATAGGCCTTGGCTTTGGGCTCGGTTCCGCTGGGCCGCAGTACCACTCGGGCGATCAATCCCTCCGGGCCGGAAGCCTCGCCAAGCCGAAAGATCAAAAAGTTCCGCCCCGCGGCATCGGTCGCTCCTTTGAGTGGGCCCATGCGGCCATTTTCATCACGGAGGTCTTCGAACTGGGTCACCGGCAAGCCCGCGATGTTCGAGGGGGGTGCGTGCCGCAGAGCCTCGAGCATTGCGGTCATCTGCTGGCGACCCTCGATCCCCTGCATGGCAATATTTTCGGTCACATTCTTAAAGTAGCCAAACTCACGATACAGTGTATCTAGATATTCAGGTATAGTTTGACCTTTGCGTTTGCGATCCAGGGTCAGCTCGGCCAAGAGCAAGGCCGCACCCGCGGCGTCTTTGTCACGAATCTTTGGCGTCAGCAGGTAGCCGTGGCTCTCCTCGGTGCCGATGATAAAGTCATTGGGGGAGGCATGGATATCCTCATATTGCCCGGTCGATTCCAGTTGCCAAAGCACATCGGCGATAAATTTGAAGCCCACTAAGAGGTTATTGACCACACTGGCGTTAAAGTGCCGGGCGATGCGGGTGATCAGGGTGGTGGTCACCTCGGTGGTCACCACCAACGGAGACGCGGGCAAGCGGCCCTGCTCGGCCAGCTGGCTGAGCTTGAAGTGCGTCAATAGGGCGCCAATCTGGTTGCCAGTTACATACTGGAAGGGAGCACCGCCTTCGAGGCTCGTGCTGACCATGCCGCCGAGGCGATCGGCATCGGGGTCGGTGGCCAGGATCAGGTCGGCCTGTTCGTCCTTGGCCAACGACTCGGCTTGGTCCATTGACACCGGCACTTCTGGGTTGGGCGACTTGGTCACATTGGGGAATTGTCCATTGGGCTCCATCTGCTCCTCGACCGGAATCGGGCGGAACCCCTGGGTCTCAAGCACCTCCATGGCCGTCATGCCACCGACCCCATGCAGTGGCGTAAACACCACTTTGAACTCATCAAAGCGTGGGGATGAGATAAGGCTTTCGCGGGCGCACAGCTCGATATACGCCTTGTGCGTGGCATCATCCAGCCAGTGGATCTTCCCCGAGCGGGTGGCCTCTTCCCAAGCAAGCCTCTTGATGTTTTTTACTTGCTCGACCAGGTCACTCATGATCTGGTCTTCTGGAGGCACCGGTTGACCGCCCCGCTCTTCGTAGAACTTGCCGCCGTTGTCATCGGGTGGGTTGTGCGAGGCAGAGATATTCAAGCCGCCATGTGCCTCGAGATAGCGAATGGCAAAGGACAGCTCGGGCGTGGCCAAGAACCGAGGACTATCCCCCGGAAGGATATGTACTTCGATTCCATTGGCGATGTAGACACAAGCCGCGGTCTGGGCCAGGTCACGGCTCGACAGGTGCAACACCGGGTTGGGCAGCTGCGGATGATAGACGGCGCGGGTGTCTTCGAACTGGCGGACGTCGTAGGCGAGCACCACCTGCAGCGGCGTCTTCGAGCCCGGGAAGCGTTCGCGGAGGTATTCGCAATGGCCTTGCACGCTGGCGGCCAGGGTCCACCGGTTCATCCGATTGGGACCGATGCCGACCGCACCGCGGCGACCGCCGGTACCGAAGGGGAGCACTTGATAGAACTGATCGACCAGAGCGGACCACTTCCCGGTCTCAATCTGCCAGGCGATCTGTGGCTGATACTCGGCATACTCCGGCTGAGTCAGCCATTGCTCAAGGTAGTGTAAGGCCCGCTGTTTGATGGATTCATCAGTAGCAAACTCGGCAAAGCTCGTCTGAGCTTTCTGGAGCAGACCCATCATAGCATGACCCTCAACCAAGGCAACGAATGCGAGTCCCACGCAGGGTACTGTAGCTTGTCGGCAGAAGGGCGGCAATGGACGGCCAGTGGCGGCCCTTCGCCTGGCAGAACGGCCCAAGTCAGGGATTTCACCAACGTTGGCTACCAACGTGGAACCTGGTTGGTACGTCTGATTGGTTGGGATCAGCGTCCGCTGCCTGCAGGCGAGTTGCGAACCCTTCGAGTTGCCAGTACCATGACAATCCCATCATTTCCTCGGGAGTTTACCGATGCTCTGGGTGCTGCTGATTGTGCTGGTCTTGCTGACCGCGCTGATCCTGGAATCGGGACTGCTGGCCTTTGCCATGTATGTACTACTGGGGGTGGTGCTGAGTAGCCGTTACCTGGCCCGGACCTGGGTGAATCATCTGCGGGCGAAGCGAACCTGCCCGACCGAACCGCTCGAAGCGGGCTCCAGTGTGGAGGTGAAGGTTCGGCTAGAGAACACCGGCACCTTACCGGTGGCCTGGGTGCTGTTGGAGGATTTGTTGCCCGAGTATGCTCTGCGGCAACGCCCGCCTCGCCTTCGCCTCAAGGGCAAGCGGCTGAAACTGGCCGCCCTCCGCGCGGGAAATAGCGTGACACTTAAATACAAAATTACTTTTCAAAGGCGAGGCTACTATCAGATCGGGCCGGTGTTGCTCGAGACCGGTGACTTGTTTGGTTTGCATCGCCGCCATCGTTTGCTCACCCAGCCCGCGTTTGTCCTGGTTTACCCGAAGGTATTGCCCCTGCCGAAGTACGATTTTGCCTCCGAACGACCGATCGGCGAGGTTCATCTGGCGAACCGCTTATTTGAAGATCCGACCCGCAATGCCGGGGTGCGCCCCTATCAAGTTGGCGACCCGTTGCAACGCATCCACTGGCGGGCCACCGCCCGTACCGGGGAACTGCATAGCCGCGTTTACGAGCCAACCAGCCTGGCCGGGGCCACCATCCTGCTCGACTTTGATCAGGCCGGTTATCCCAGCTTTGGCGAGCCACACCGCTCGGATCTGGCAGTGACACTGGCCGTGTCGCTTGCGTATGAAGTGACCATGCTCAACCAGCAGATCGGCTTGGCCAGCAATGGTCGGGATGCCGCGGATCGGGTGCGGCTTACCGGCCGCGAGCGTTTGGGTGAGGAGGCTGCCAGTGGTGAGGATTTTGAATCCCGCGATCAGGCGCGCGAGCTGGTCCGCATGGACGAGGAGAACGCTCGGCTCCGTCCGCTGCAGGTGGAAACCCGTCGAGGCATCGAGCAGTTCCAGCGGATTCGCGAGGCCTTGGCCCGGGTGGAGTTGACCGACGGGCTGAGCTTCCCTGGGCTGGTGATCGAGGTGACGCCGCGGATACCGCGCGACGCAACTGTGATTGCCATCTTGCCCTGGGTGCCGATGGAGACGGCCGTGGCTTTGGGCAGCTTACGTCGGCAGGGTTTTGCGGTGACCGCCATTTTGGTCGGGCTCGGCGACGATGACCGGGCGATCGGCCACGGCCGGCTGGCCGCCGAGGCCGTTCGTGATGTGCGTTATGTCAATCAGGAGGCCGACCTGGACTTGCTGGGGCAGAACACCTTTAGCCCCGGGGCTGTTCCCTATGCAGTGGACTATGCCCTCAGCTGAATGTGGCCATCGCTTAGTCACTCATTCACTAAACGATTCATTCATTTGAAAAATTGGTTCGCTTGTCTTTACCCGGTGATCTGTTACACTGATCGAAGGACACATCTGCGCCCACGAACCGTTGCGACCATGTCCGGCGTAGGATCGTCGGAGGACGGTACTGCAGGGTTCCAGCGATCCCCTAGCAAAGCGCTAAGACCGCGCCAACGTCGAACGAATGGTGCGTGTTTAGTTGATTGACAGTCTCGGACACAGCGTGATACGGTAGCGTGCAAAACCACCCTTCCTCTCCGGTTTCAACGTGTCACGCAATTTCACCGCTGGTACTGGCAGGGATACTTCCGCTTTGGTCGGCGCGGATCCGATCATCCTCTGGAATATGCGACGCCAAATTGAGCAGTCTTGAGATTGAGGTTCAGGGAGAACGTTGATCATGCCAAAGCAAGCCAAACCGGCCGCCGTCGCCGAGGCTGGGGAAGCCCCCGCGAAGAAAAAAGGCAAGGCTGGCAAGAAAAAGGTCAGCCAAGCCGCCGCCAAGCCGAAGGTCCCGAACATGGGGGTCTGGGGGATTGATATCGGTCAGTGTGGCCTGAAGGCCATCCGCTTGGAACTGGTCGATGGCCAAGCGGTGGCCACCGCCTTTGACTATGTGGAACATCCCAAGATCCTCAGCCAGCCCGATGCCGATCCTGAACAACTCACTCGAGAGGCTCTGGCCACCTTCCTCGAACGCAATGAGCTGCGAGGCGACCAGGTCGCGATCAGTGTGCCCGGTCAGAGCGGTTTGGCCCGTTTCGTTAAGCTGCCGCCGGTTGAGGAAAAGAAGATCCCCGATATTGTTCGCTTCGAAGCGCGCCAGCAGATTCCTTTCCCGCTGGAAGAGGTGGTTTGGGACTATCAAAAAATTGGCGCCGGCGTGGTCACCGATGGTTTCGCCATGGAGACCGAGGTCGGCCTGTTCGCCATGAAGCGCGACATGATTAGCCGTTACCTGGGTCACTTCCAAGGCGTCAACGTGGAGGTGCATGCCATCCAGATGGCCCCATTGGCGCTGGTCAACTATGTCGCCTATGACCTGCTAGGCAAAAACGCCGACGGTAGCACCGCCGGCGAAGAAGCGGCTGAAGCCTCCACAACTCGTGGAAAACCCCGTTGTGTGGTTGCCCTCGATCTCGGCACCGAGAGCACCAACCTGGTGGTCACCGATGGGCAAAAGATCATCTGGCAGCGGCCCATCCCATTGGGTGGTAATCACTTCACCAAGGCTCTGAGCAAGGATATGAAACTGACCTTTGCCAAAGCCGAGCATCTGAAGCGGAATGCTGCTGCCTCGCCGGACCTGCCCAAGATCCTCAAAGCGTTGAAGCCGGTGCTGTCCGACTTTGTCAGTGAGGTCCAGCGATCGCTAAACTTTTTCACCAACACCCATCGGAATGCCCAGGTCGAGTATATGGTCGGGCTGGGTGCTGCGCTGCGGCTGCCCGGTCTGCAAAAGTTCATCAGTGAGAAGTTGGGTCTGGAAGTCCGTAAACCAAGCATGTTTGAGCGGATGCGCGGCGACGCTCTTTCGGATAACCCCGTCTTTAAGGAAAACCTGCTGAGCTTCCCAGTGGCCTATGGTCTGGCCCTCCAGGGACTGGGCTTGGCGAAGCTCAAGACCAATCTGTTGCCGCCAGAAATCCACGTCGAACGCCAGATCCGCGCCAAGAAGCCATGGGCGGCCGCTGCGGCGGCCATGTTCCTGGCTGGGACGGCGATCATGACTTATGGCTATGCGGTGGTCTATGGCTCGGTAACCGATCCCAAGATCGAACAGGCCATTGGCGAAGGCAAGTCGGTGGTCAGTGCCGTACAGAGCCAAAACTCACAGATCACGACCAAGGAGGGGGAAGTCGCCGACACGCAGTCCGACGTCAAGACGATTA
Source organism: uncultured Alcaligenaceae bacterium (assembly GCA_964410665.1). GTDB lineage: Bacteria > Planctomycetota > Planctomycetia > Gemmatales > Gemmataceae > CAYPIE01. The sequence goes on along the minus strand of CAYPIE010000026.1, from coordinate 56,050 downwards.
TCGCCGGTCAGGACGAACGGCTTAACTGGATCGCGATCAATGAGTTCATCAACCGCAACTTGCCCCAACCCGGTCCCGAGGGCAATTTGAAGCTCGAGCAGCAACGCCGTTATTGGTTTACCACCGAAGGGATGCAGGCCCTCAACGATTATCGCAATCGGATCACCGGCGGGATCTCGATTGAGGAACCGGTCAACTTCGAAGTGCGTCCGCACCTGGCCACGGTGGATATTGAAGCGATCTACCCTCGGTATACCGACAATCTGGAAGGGTACTTTACTGCCGCCAAGCAAGCCTCCAAAGAGATGACCGGGGTGGCCTTGAACGGGATTAGCCCAACCGACCTGGAGAATCCACCCACGGGTCCGGGCTGGGTGATCGAGCTTCGCGGCTTTACCTGGCACACCGAGGGCGAAGCCTTTATCAAGGACTGCTTGCTGGAAAACCTGCGTCGCGATGTGGGGCGTTCGCAGTCTGTGGATCCGGAAAAGGATCCAGTGGTTGGCGATGTCTCCCACTTCTTTGTCTTCCGTGTGGATGAAGATCCCCGGCCCCAAGAAAGGGTCTTTCGTTACATCAATCAGCCGCTTCTGGATTCGTTGATTTTTGGCGGTGGCGGCGGCATGATGGGCGGTATGATGGGTGGCATGGGGGGCATGCCTGGTGTGGGTTCGATGAGCCCCGGTGGTGGCTTTGGCGGCTCACCGCCGGCCTTTGGCGGAGCCAGCCAGGATGAGGGCTTTCCCGGGATGGGGGGAGGCATGGCTGCCCCAGGCCTATCGAGTTGGCAACCCTTGACTGGCGGTGGCGGTGGTGGCCCCGGCGGTCCCGGCGGTCCCATGGGTATGGGGGGATCGGGCAATTCGGGGGGCGCCAGCGATGAGGGATCTCCCGGTGGGGGTGGGTTCCCGGGTGGCCCGCCGCCTGGAATGGGCGGCCCCTTTGGCGGCGGTGGTTTTTCCCCTATGAACCTTCCTGGTGCTCCTGGTGGTGGACGCGGCAGTCGCTTCGGTAGCCCCCCGGGGGGGCCTGGTGGTCTCCCAGGAGGGCCTGGCAGCATTCCCGGAGGAACGCCGGGCGGAACGCTTGGCAGCCGCCAAGATGAAGAGCTGCCAAGCCGCTTTGAATTCATTGTGCACTTTATTTGGAAAGAACCGGTAACTACCAACCCCGATGCGGGCCTCGCACCTCCCGTCGACACGGGCTTTGGGAGCGGCTTCGACACCGGTGGCACTGGCGGCAGCAAATTTGGCTCGTAAGCCCTTCTGGACCAACCCTGTGGCGGCGGGCCTTCACGCGAGGCCCGCCACATTCCTCCCAAGCGAACCAACTGTTCCCGGCGACCGAGGTTGTCATGAAGTTTGACAAGGAAACTCTGCTCAAGCATCACTTTTGGGTGCTGCTGATTCTGCTATTTCCCATAATGCTGATTGCCGTGATTGGCATCTTTACCGGCGTCGCCTCGGCGACCTCCGAGCAATTAGACAAGATCGACCAGCAAAAGTCGGAACTCAGTTCGACCCAGGCCAAGCCGAAGGGGGCTCTGGCCAAGCTGGAAGAGCAAAATACTCAGCTGAGCCAACGACGGGGTGAGATGTGGAAGACTGCCTGGGATTATCAAAAGGACCTATTCACGACCCCCACCGGCTTGGACGGACTCAAGGGACGCAGTTTTGGTGACAAGGTCAATTTGCGTACGCGTGAGGAGTTTAAGCGCGGCTACAAGTATTACCTCCGTCCTTACCGCGCCCTGCCGAAATTGATTGAGCCCACCCAGTTTAATGGTCGCTGGGAGAATGTCCTGCGCTACATCCGGAAAGGCCAATGGGCCACCACGCCCACCGACGAAGAGATCTGGCTGGCCTTGGAAGACTACTGGGTGCAGCGGGAGCTGATGAACATCATCAAGCGCGTCAACGACACCATTGCCGAGTTCCAACTGGTCGAAGAGTTTCCGGATGACCAACGGTTGCATCGACGCTTTCGCAGTCGACTGTGGGAACTCGAGGTTCAACTGGTCGATGATGGCCGCGAGCGGACGCTCAAAGGAACCCTGAAAAACCTCACGGACCGGTTGCAGGTGCTGGCCATTGACAACCGCATGAAGCTGGAGGTCTGGCTCAACCGCGCGCCTCAAGCCGAACCGTACATTTTTTACGTAGAAGGGGATCTGGTCGAAGCCGGCGAGACCATCCCGATCAAGCCACTGGCTGAGCACACGCTGGATCCAGACACTGCTGCCCAGGTCGAGGAGATTGTACGGGTGCGTCAGCAGTTCGATGGTCGCACGGTGCCCGTGAAGCGCATTGAGCAGGTGCAGCTCTACTATCCCAGCGCACGCACTGTCGCGCAGCTGCCCTTAAAGATGACCAAATTTAGTGAGGAGGCCAAGGCCGAGCTTATGAGCCAATTTGCTGGCTCAGCTGGCATGGGTCAGGAAGGGGGCATGCCGGGGATGCTTCCCGGAGGCATGCCCGGAATGCCTCCCGGAGGGATGCCGGGGATGGGCATGGGGATGGGTGGGGGCAAGGGGCCCGTGGGTGGCCCTGGTCTCGAAGGCCCCCCTGGCATGATGTTTGGGGGAGGGGGTCGCGGAGCCGGTGGGGGCTTTACCATGGACTACACCAAAAATGGTCTGGTCCGCGATCGATATCTGGAAACGACCGAGCAGGTACGCCGCATGCCCATCGCCACGTCGATTGTCGTCGATCAGGCCTTCGTCCAGGATGTGATGGTGGCGTTTGCCAACTCCAAGCTGCGCATCCAAAACACCCAGTTTCATACCTCGCGGTTCCGCGGCCAGCTCAACTACTTGGGTAGCTACCAGCAACAGCAACAGCAGTGGCAGGAGCAAAACCAAGGCCAGCCTTCTGGTTTTGGCGGTGCCGGAGGCGGCTTTGGCGGTGCCGGAGGCGGCTTTGGTGGTGCCAGCGGCGATGGCCTCGGCGCAGATCAACTCCGTCCCAGTAGCGGCGGTCCCGGCGGCGTCCCCGGCGGTTTTCCTGGTGGCTTTCCCGGTGGCTACCCCGGTAGCGGTACGACCACTCTGGACACCGATCAGTATGCCGGCAGCTTGGTGTTGTTCACCTTGTATGGCACCGCCTCCTTGTATGAGAAGTATCAGGAAAATCCCCCCGAGGCCACCGGGGTGAGCTTTGATCCAACCACGACCCCCTGAGCGCATCCCGCATCGGGCCGCGGGAGGCCAACCCCGCGGCAAGCTAGGAATCGGAGAGCGAAACCATGGCCAAGGCCAAGTTTGACTTTCAAAAACTCTTGCTCGAAAAAGGCGAGAAACTGCTTCTCGGCGTGGGGGCAGGGCTGCTGGTACTCCTGGCTGCCCTAGGCATCATGCAGATGAACAGTACCGCTGACTCAGACACCATCGCCAAGGAACTCAAGAGTCTGGCGAACAACAAACGCAGTGCCATGGGTAGCACCGCGCCCGGTGATGTTGAGGAATTGCCCAGCTGGGCCAAGGGCAAGTTTGTCTTCGACCGGGTTCCGGTCGAGGAGCACCTGGTGAGCAACCTACTGTTCGATCCCTATGCCCAAACGGAGAACCGACGCGTCAATCCCAAGGTGTTGACCCCGGTGGAGGGCCAGGTTGATTTTGTGACGCTGAAAATTCCGTCGTATGATATTTTGATGCCTGATCGGCTCGACGGTGAACCGCAACTGGGCGTGCTGATCGCGCGCAATGAAGAAGTCAAGACCCCCGACTGGCAAAAGTGGGCCAAAATATACCAGCGGCGTTTTCCCAATGCTCGATTTCCGCGCGGCGGGAACTTGGGTGGCCCCGGTGGCTTTGGTGGCCCGGGTGGCCCGGGTGGCCCCGGTGGCCCCGGTGGCCCTGGCGGTGGTAGCCCCGGTGGCCTCGGTGGTGGTGGCCTCGGTGGTGGTGGCCTCGGTGGCCCTGGTGGCGGTTCGGGGGAAGGGCTCGGTGGATTCGGTGGGCCTCCCGGCTTGGGCAGTGGCTTTGGGGCGAATGGCCCACGCATGGATGTGGTCTACAAATCGTTGAGTGAACTCGAGCGTGAGGGGTTTCGAGCGCAACTGGCGGTGACCATCTATCCCGAGCGGGTGGCGGTGGTGAACGCCTCGTTCCCCTACGCCAAGCAGCTCGAGGAGTTCAAGCGGGCCTTGCGGCTTCGTAGCGTTCAAGAGGTGTTTAGCACGCCTGATGTCTACCCGATCTTTGATGGTGTCTTGGTTCAGCGACGCATCTTGCGTGACGATGGTACGGAGTTTCGCGGCTGGGAAGATATTGACATCATCGATAGCTACAAGCAGGAAATCTTGCCACGCAAGGTGGCCGATGCCAATGAAGGCTGGCTGGAAGTTTTAAAGCTGCAGCCGGCAGGCTTGCACAAGTTAGTGATGCCACTCCCGGCTCTGGTGGAGGGGAACAACTACCCCGCGCTGACCTTGGAGACCCTCAAAGCCGAGGTCAAGAAAATCCAAGAACGCGGCAAATTCCCGCGGCAACCCTCGGAGTTTGCCAAAAAGTTTGGTGGCGATGGCGAGGTGTTTCAGCCGGTCGGTCTGCCCGGTTTTGGCGGGCGTGACGGCGGCGAGGGCAGCCCGATGGGCTTTGGTGGTCTTGGCGGCCCCTTTGGTGGCGGTCCAGGCATGGGGGCACCCGGCATGGGGGCACCCGGCATGGGGGCACCCGGCATGGGCGCTCCGGGTACGGGCGGCTTCGGTGGTGCTCCACCCTTCGGTGGTGGACTCCCCGGGGCTCTGGGTGGCAGCCCAGCGGGAGGAACTCCCTTCGGTGGCGGGGGCGGCTTCCCGTTTGGCGCGGGCGGCGCTTCCGGTGACGGTAGCGAAGGCGGTTTGAACTCGGGGATGTTCTCCCAAGACCCGCTGGAGCACTGCTTGGTTCGCTTTATGGATCCCGATATTCAGCCGGGCTTTGTCTACCAGTATCGCATGAAGGTTCGCATGCGAAATCCCAACTTTGAGAAAGAAGACCTAGTGGTCAAACCCTCCGATGCCCAGGAGGAATTCATCGAAAGCGATCAGTGGTTTGAAATCCCCGCCAAGGTCAAGGTTCCACCGGAAAGCTACCTGTATGCCTTGAGCCCGCCCAAAGAGCTGCCACGGGAACTGAAAATCAGCTTGCTCGCTTCTCCGGACCAACGTCCCGTGCTCAAGCCCGACGAAGCCATCGTCCAGATCCAGCGCTGGTTTGAGCAGGTGCGGCTCAATGATCGCAACCTCGAGCCGGTCGGCGACTGGGTGGTCACCGAAGTCAAGGCGCGAGAGGGTGAGTATCTTGGCCACCCTGTGCTGGTCAAGCTGCCTCTATGGTCGTCCGAGTTCACCAGCTTTGTGCTCCGTGAACTCCAGAAGGATCTCGGCCGACTGCGGCTACGCGAACCGCTCAAAGGCATCTTTCTAGACTTTACCCGCCCAGACCTGGTCGTGGTCGATGTGGAAGGCGGCAAGGTCAAGAAATCCGTGGGAACCTTTGAAACCTTCGAAGATGAGGTCGATACCCAAGTGCTACTACTCAACCGAGATGGCACTCTTCAGGTGTTGCAATCGACCGAAGGTGAGAATGCCCCGGGCCGCAAGGAGCGGCAACGCGACTGGGAAGACTGGGTCAACCAAGTCGAGGCCAACAGCCAACGCTTCCAGGGACCTGCAGGCGGCAACGGCAACCAATTTGGTCGACCAGGGGGCGGTGACGGTGGAGATTCATAATCCTCACAGCTAAAAAATATGATAACGCCAGACAGATCAGCCGGGCTGACCTGTCTGGCGTTGCCTTGAACGGCCGTATGCTCATTGCTTTGGATACGGTCGACTGGTCAGCCAACAAGAAGATTTCACGAATTTTTCGTGGGCACCCCTTGACGATTTCCCTTTGACTTTCTACATCCCTGCACGCTAGGATTCAGCTAATTGCTCCAGTTTTGGAGCAGGCAAGGATTGTTCGATATGCCCGCAAAAGGAGAAGAGCGATGCAGACTCTTCCCCCCGATCATCCGCTACGGCGTTTGTTTGCCGGTTTGACGGAACATGCCTTTCAGAGTGCCTTGGGCGTGGCGGATCCACCCTTGGTCGATTATCTCTCCGATTTACTGTCCCGGTTTGTTCATTCCGACCAAATCTATCGCTTACGCAACCGCCGCGGCGAACGCATCGGCGAAGTGGTCGACATGCTGCTCGAGGCAGAGACCATGCCTGCCGAAGGTCGCACACGCCGCGAAGTCTATCGGCACATCGGTGACTTTACCCTGTTCTGGACCGGGCTGTTTCCCGAGGCCATGCAGCGCCTGACCAATCGCTGGAGTAAGGATCACTTCATCGATTACTGTGAACAGGGCAAGCGATCGTACTATATCGCCAGCACCTGCCCGACGGACAATCAGGACGAAGACGCTCTGCTGTTCCGGCTTAGTCGCGAGTTTGAGTTGTGTGCCTTTGGTCTCCAACAAGTACGACAAAGTTGGGAAGAGATGGCAAGTGAAGCCGAAGGCCCGACACCACCGCGACTGTTGGGGTTCTGATCTCAGTGGCAGGCCAGGTCGGGAAAAAGCGGCTGGCACGCTTGCCAAGCTATTCCGGGCAATGATACAATTCTTGATGTTCGCAAACGCCTGCCATCGAGGTTACCTTCAACCTCCAATCTTTCATCATGGCCGATGAGGTTACCTTCGACCTCCTCTCTGCTCAACCGATGGTGCTCCTGGCGTGCGCACCTCACAAAAGACCACGCCTCACGAATGACCATGCCTCACGAATGACCATGCCTCACGAATGATCTTTGGAGGAGGGTAGTAGATCTATGTGGACAAACATGAATCCTTTGCTGATTGGTTGGATCAATTTCGGCGGTCAGGAGATGCTGTTGTTGGCAGTCCTGGGCGTTTTGCTTTTTGGACGCAAACTGCCGGAGGTCGGCCGCTCGCTCGGCAAGACCTTTGTGGAATTCAAGAAAGGCGTCCGCGGACTGGAGGATGAGGTGGAATCGGCTGGCAATCCTCAACCCCGCAATGAGAACGTTGCCGAGGCTCCCAAGCCTCCTCAACGCCTCACCCCTAGCACGCCCAAGTTTGAAGACGTCGACCAGAACGCCTGAGCCGAAGCTATAAACGGGTGTGCTACGTTGGAACCCCGGGCATCCGCCCGGGGCTCACCAAGGAAAAGAGAGCTTCCCAGAAAGCCTGGGAGTGCGAAGCGGAGCTCGGGACTTTTGTCCTTCGCACTTGGTAAACGAACTCGTCGCAGCCTACCCCCCATTCCCTCGCGAATGATTCTCCATGCATACGGATGACCTTCGACGAATCCTGGAACTGGTCCAGGCAGGACAGCTGGACGTAGTTACCGCAACCAACCAGATCCAAAATGCCGACATTGCCGAGCTGGGTTATGCCCATGTGGATCTGCAACGGCGTGATCGCTGCGGCTTTCCCGAAGTGATCCTCGGCCAAGGGAAGACGCCCGAATGGGTCGAGGGAGTGGCCCGCAAGCTTCATGAAGCAAAACAGGACTGTTTAGCTACCCGCCTCAACGAGTCGCAGATGGCTTATCTTCGCGGTGCTTTTCCCAACGCGGAGATCGATGCGTTGGCCCGTACCTTTTGGTTACCCACGAACCAAGCACGGTCCGAAGCACACGGCTTTGTTCTGGTGATCACTGCCGGAACCGGCGATCTGCCAGTGGCCAAGGAAGCCGAGGTCACCGCGCGGGTGATGGGCTCGCGCGTGGAACTCCTGGCCGACGTGGGCGTGGCCGGTATTCATCGACTATTGCGGCATCGTGAGCGGCTAGTCCAGGCCGATGTGATCATCGTGGCTGCCGGCATGGATGGGGCCTTACCGAGCGTGGTCGGTGGACTGGTCGATTGTCCGGTCATCGCTGTACCGACGAGCATTGGCTACGGCGCGGCGTTCGCCGGGGTGGCCCCGCTGTTGACCATGCTCAATAGCTGTGCGGCCAATGTGGTGGCGGTCAATATTGATGCCGGTTTTAAGGCCGGTTATGCGGCCGCGTTAATCGCACGGTCCGCGGTGGGGGCTCAAGCATGATGCCCGATCGCCGCGCTAAACATGCTATCGCGCACCAGCCGGCCCTTATCGAGGAACAGAATGCGTTGCGCCCGATCTGCCGCTCGGGGGTCGTGGGTGACCATGATGATCGTTTTGTGCAATTCTTCACGCAGTACGCATAGAAGATTCAGGATTTCTTCGGCCGAGCGGGCATCGAGGTCACCAGTGGGTTCATCGGCGACAATCAGGGTTGGGTCGGTGACGATCGCACGGGCAATACCCACTCGCTGCTGCTGCCCACCGGAGAGCTGCCCCGGACGATGGGACATGCGGTCGGAGAGTCCGACCAGCTCGAGGGCTCGGTTCACCTGTTCGCGACGTTCGGCTGGACGCAAGGGCAACAGCAACAGCGGCAACTCGACATTCTCATAGGCGGTCAACACGGGCAACAGATAGTAAAACTGGAAGATGAAGCCCACATGACGGGTTCGCCAACGGGCCAATTCACTTTCACTCATCGCCGAAATCACCTGATCGCCAACGATAATTTCGCCCGCGGTTGGTTGATCTAGTCCGGCAATCAGGTTTAGCAAGGTGGTCTTGCCGGAACCAGATGGACCCATCAAGGCCAGGAACTCAGACTCAGGGACTTCCAGATTTAGACTCTGTAAAACATCAATGCGTTCGCTGCCGCGTTCAAACGATTTGTACAGCTCACGCACCTGGACAATGGCAGCCATGGGCCGGATCCTTATTCGGGCGACTCAACTGGTTTGGCAGCAGGCACCGCTCGATTGATAAAGGTAACCACCGCGTTCATTTCCGGTTTCAAATAGGTTCCTTGTTCTTCGGGGGGTACCAGAATCTGGACCCGGATCGGAATCGCTCCCTTGGCCCGGTCTGCAATGGGCATGATCCGATCGACATAGCCCTGATATTGCCGTGCCGGGTAGGCGTCGGCCTTGATCCGGCAAGCCTGGCGCGGTTGGATCTTCGCAATTTCTCGTTCCTGGATATCGAGTTCGACCTCGAGGTCGGACAGGTCGGCCATATCACACAGACTGGTCGAGATGCCACCGACGACTGGGTTGATCAGATTGCCCAGCTCGGCCTTTTTCGTCAAGATGGTGCCTGTGATGGGGGCCCGGATCCAGCAGTTGTCGTAGCGGAACTCGGCCCGTCGTACTCGGGCCTGAGCTGCTAACACCTCGGCCCAAGCAGCGGCCACCGTCTCGACACGCGGATGTTCGGTAATATCGAGCTGTTCCCGAAGCCGATTCACGCGTTCGCGGAGGGCAAAAAAGTTGTATTGGGAGCGCTCGTATACCTCGCGCGACAGGGCAGCGCCGAGCAGTTCCTTGTTGCGTCGATATTCCAGCTCGGCTTGTTTGAGTTGCTGTTGCGCCTCGGCGAGCTCCGCTTTGACCCGATCGATCTCTTCAGGCCGAGGAATCCGGATCTCATCAAAGCTTGCTTTGGCGAACTTGTATCGCGCCGTCGCCTCATCAAGATCGGCCTTATAGCTGGTCGGATCGAGCCGGGCAAGCACGGTATCTTTCTGAATGGACTGGCCCTCTTGGAAATTCAGTTCGATAACGCGGCCGCTGACCTCAATCGGGCTGATCGAGATGCGGTGGGCCGGAACAATATAGCCGCGCGCCACCAGTACCGTGGCGTTTGGGTCGTTGGGGGGGGCTTCCTGAGCGATGGCCCGAGGCGCGGCATTGGTCGCGGCTGGAGCCACGTCATTTGCCGGTGGCGCAGCTTCGGGGTTCTGAGTTCGATACCAGCGCGAGCCCAAGGATACCCAGGCAATGGCCATAAACACGCACAACAGCCAGGGTATCCAGGTGGCCGAGGAACCGGGGGAGCTGGTGGCCAGCCGATCGCGAAGCCGCAAGGCGCGGACGCGCTCACCGAGCGTACCATTCGCCCCGGGCTCAGTTGCCTGGGCGGTCCCGAACGCGGCAGGGTCAGGATCGTGCATGATGGGTCTCAAAAGGTGGGGTTGGGCATCGGGCAGGGGCGCAATTCGCATTGTCCTGGAACGCGCGATGCTCCAGAATCCCAAAGACGGTACCGGCGGCCAGGCGAGCGCACCGAGGTCTTCACAACCAATACCATTTAGTCACCATATCCCACAGCCTTCAGATGGGTCAACCAGGGTTGCTCTCGCCATGAACGCCGTACCGTGTCAGGACGATCCAGGGGAAGGGGGCAGATATGCGCATCAGACTCTTACCGTCCGGGGCCGTCAGCGTTCCCGGCCAGTTGCTCAGCAGCTTCCTGATCAATGACACCCTGGCGATTGATGCCGGTTCGCTGGGCATTGCCTTGCCTCTGGCCGAACAGGGAAAGATCCGCCATCTCGTACTGACCCATTCGCATCTGGATCACCTCGCAACGCTACCGATGTTTCTTGAGAATATCTATGGTGTCAGCCATCCGGTCGCCATCCACGCCCACCCCGCCACGCTGGAGTCCTTGCACAAAGACATGTTTAATGATCGGTTGTTTCCCGACAGTGATTTGATGCTCGGGCTACAACCACCGTTTATGCGGCTTCAGGAGTTGACACCGCAACGCACGACGATGCTTGAGGGGTTGCGGATTACGCCGTTTTTGCTGGACCATACGGTCGCAACATTGGGATTTTGCATCGAAGACGATCAGGCCGGGCTGGTGTTTGCCAGCGATACCGGCCCCACAGATGCCATTCTGAAGATGGCCGGGCAGACCGAGAACTTACGTGCAGTCTATCTGGAAGCCTCGTTTCCCAATGGCATGGAAGCCTTGGCTGCCAGTTCAAAGCACTTAACCACCTCGCAGTTTCTTCGCGTCGCCACGCAGTTGCCCCCGACCGTGGCGGTGATCGCCATCCATCTTAAAGCCCGCTTTGCCGTGCAGATCACCGCCGAGATTGCGGCCAGCGGGCTGGCTCATGTGCAGGTGGCCCAGGCTGGGCAGACGCACACGTGGTAGTTGAACGACAAGGACTCGTCGGCAAGAACGTTGGTTCCTAGATCAATAGATGGTAGGGATCGGGGACTGAATCGCTCCCGGTTCGGATGCCTGGTGAGGCATGTGTGTTTTCAAGGTCGGTCGGGGCGGACCCAGGAGCTTGCCGTTGCCCGTGGTCGTACAAAAGTTTGGTGGCACGAGTGTGGCCAATGCCGAACGCATCAAGGCTGCCGCTCGGCGTGCGATCCGGACCAAGCAGGCCGGCCACCAGGTGGTGGTGGTAGTCAGTGCCCGTGGCGACACCACCGATGATCTAATCGCCTTGGCCCAGGAGATCAGCGAGAATCCCCCGGCCCGTGAAATGGATATGCTCTTGGCCACAGGCGAGCAGATCTCAATTGCCCTGCTGGCCATGGCGATTCAGGCACTCGGGGAGCCGGCGATCAGTTTTACAGGCGCCCAGATCGGCATCCGCACCGATAGCTTTCACACCAAGGCACGCATCAAAGAGATCTCCACTGAACGGATCCGGCAAGCCCTGCGCGATGGACAAATCGCGATCGTCGCAGGCTTTCAGGGTGTCGATGAGGAGCTCAATATCACTACCCTGGGCCGCGGCGGTTCCGATACGACAGCGGTTGCCCTCGCGGCAGCGTTGAAGCATGACCCAAGCGCTACGGAAATCGAGCGGGATGTGGATTGCGAGATTTATACCGATGTTGATGGCGTCTACACGACGGACCCAAGGCTGGTGCCCGAAGCTCATAAGATTGATGCAATTAGCTATGATGAAATGTTGGAGCTTGCCTCGATGGGTGCTGGGGTCATGCATTCACGTAGTGTCGAGTTTGCCAAGAAGTTTGATGTGCCCTTGATGGTGCGTAGTTCGTTCAGCGATGTCGAGGGCACCTGGATTCTGCCCGAAGCCGAGTGGATGCGCGAAGTGGTTGTTTGCGGCGCAGCCCTGGCCCGGGATGAAGCGCGTCTGCTCGTCGACCATGTCCCCGACCGACCCGGCATTAGCCACCGCATCTTCCGCACCCTAGCCGAAGCCAATATTGCAGTGGATATGATTGCCCAGAGCCAGGGGACCGGCGATCGGGCCACCATTGGCTTCACGGTGCTGCGCATCGAGATGGCCCGGGCGGTGTCGCTGCTGCAACCGATCGTGGTCGAGCTGGGTGGGACGGTCCGTACGGTCGAGGATGTCAGCAAGGTGTCGGTGGTCGGCGTCGGTATGCGCACCCATACCGGAGTCGCCGAGCGGATGTTTAGCGCCTTGGCAGCCGAGAATATTAACATCAAAATGATCACGACTGGAGATATCAAGATTTCTGTCTTGGTCGATAAAACGGACGGGCTTCGTGCCCTCAAAGCGGTGCATCAGGCCTTTCAGTTGCACTCCACCCGCCCCGGGGCGGGGGTGGGTCCAAGCGCTGCGGCCGAGTTTCGGCCACGGCCACCGAGCCACCCCGATGGAGCTACGATGCGCGATGTTGCCCAGCTGGCTCAGCAATTGCTAACCAGTATGGAATCGGTGGTGGTCAGTGGCGTCGAACTCAACCGCGATCATGGTCGCATCACGATTCGCGAAGTCCCGGATCAGCCGGGCAACTGCGCACGCATTTTCAATGCCGTCGCGGCAAGTGGAATCGTGGTGGATATGATCGTGCAGAACCTGACCGGCACTGCCTCGGCGGAGCTTTCCTTCAGTGTGCCGCAAAGCGACCTGGAGGCCGCTCGGCTGCGGGCACGCAACGTTGTGCAGGCGATCGACGTCAACGCTACTGTGTTTGGCGAGGATGATAGCGTGGTGTTGTTCGTCTTTGGCGTGGGCATGCGGACGCACACCGGGGTGGCCGAGAAAATGTTCGGTGCTTTGGCCAATTCCGGGATCAACATTCGCATTATTAACACCAGCGAAATTTGCATCAGCGTCGTGGTCGATGCCGCCCAGGACGAGGCCGCTCTCACTGCTCTGCGGCATTGTTTTGCACTGGACCAATAACGTGCCACGTTTCTTTGCCACCTGCGCTCGTGGCCTGGAGCCCTTGCTTGCTGGAGAACTCGAAGCCCTCGGCGGCTACCAGGTCACCCAAGGTCGCGGCGGCGTGCATTTCACCGGCGGCCAAACGACCCTTTATGCGGCCAACCTGTGGCTACGAACGGCCATCCGTGTCCTTCAACCAATCTTGCAAGCCGATGTGCACTCCCCTGATGAACTCTACGAAGCGGTGCGTTCTCTCGACTGGGTCAAGTTAATGACGCCCGAGCACACGCTGGCTGTTGACTGTAACGTCCGCGACTCCAACATCACCCACTCGCAATATGCCGCGCGGCGGGTCAAGGATGCCATCTGCGACCAGTTCCGCGAACGCACCGGTCGACGCCCGAGTGTTGATACGGAAACGCCGATGATTGGCCTCAACCTCCACATCGCCCGCAATCATGCCATCTTGAGCCTGGACAGTTCTGGGGACTCCCTGCACAAGCGGGGTTACCGCCCGATCCTGACCAAAGCGCCGCTGAATGAAGCTCTGGCAGCGGGCTTACTGTTGCAGACTGGCTGGACGGGAACGACACCGCTGGTGGATCCGCTTTGCGGTTCGGGGACGTTTGCCATTGAAGGCGCTTGGCTATCATTACGCCGGCCACCGGGGCTGACCCGCAAACGCTTTGGCTTCCAAGGCTGGATGGACTTTGACGCGGCCTTGTGGTCGGATCTTCGCGAAGAGGCTCGGCAAGGGGTCGCCAGACAGTTACCTGCCCCCATTATCGGCCGGGATATTCGCCGCGATGCCATCGAGTTTGCCCGGAAAAACGCTCGGGCGGCTGGCATCGGCCCCATGCTCGACCTCGACCGGGGGGACATCGCCGACTTTACCCCGCCGGATGGGCCCCCGGGTGTGTTCATCTGTAACCCGCCCTATGGCGAACGCATCGGCGAAGAGAAGGAATTGATCCCACTCTACGAAACCATCGGTCGGGTGATCCGCGAACGGTGTATTGGCTGGGACTGCTACGTCTTCACCAGCGACCGCCGCCTGGGCGAGGCCTTGGGCATGAAGCCTCGACGGATGTTTCCGTTTTTCAACGGCCGTCTGGAGTGTCGGCTGCTGTGGTTTACGCCTCGCCAATCCAAAAAAACATAGAGATATAACAATGCGTAATGGCCCGCGTGGGGCGTTCCGTTTGCTCTGCCTCGTTCTCGGGTGGTACGCCTGTCGCAGACTCCGGGCGTGGTCGGTTGGCAACCCTGTGCCTATAGCGTTGGTCATCGGCTCATCCTTTCGAGCGGCGGGTGGGAACCCGGCGTGGGTTCCGCGGGCTGCTGCCGGTGACACCGAGTTAGACAGGCGGGCAGATCCCCACCGAGCCTCGCGGCCGCATGCAACCGGGACCGTGCGTCGGTGGAGGATCCCCGGCCATGACCTAGCGCCACCACGGCGGGTTCCCACCTGCTGCTCGGAAGAGGCATGTTCGCCATGCCGAGGATGCAGCATCCGCCTACAACCAGCACAGCCGGGTCGCCCCAAAGACAATCCAGTCCTTCGGGCGAAGGTCCGGCGCATGAAGGAGTTCCTCGCCGACTTCTGCCCCCAGGCAGATGCGCGATTCTGGCAGCAGGGTCGGGTGTTGCGGCGAGAAGCCGAGAAGACGATGCCAAAAGATTGAATATATATGTTAAAATGATCGAACAGTGGATCGAACCCACCTGGATCAATTTCCGCATTCCCGATGGACCCTCCATGGAAACGCCAACCCCGCCAAAGCCCTCGGACGAAGGCCCCAATCGCAGGTTACCGGTGCGGCTGCTTGCCGCTGGCATGATCGGCAACGTGATGGAGTGGTATGACTTCGCCGTCTATGGCTACTTCGCGGCCACCATGGGACGGCAGTTCTTCCCATTGGACAATCCCACCAACTCGCTGATTGCCTCATTCAGTGTGTTTGCCGCGGGGATGTTGATGCGACCGCTGGGGGGAATGCTGTTCGGACACATCGGCGACCGCATCGGGCGGAAGCCGGCATTGACCCTGTCAGTCTTGGCGATGGCCATACCAACGTTTCTCATCGGGCTGTTGCCGGGGTACGCGACGCTGGGGATCCTGGCGCCGATCCTGCTCACCGCGTTGCGGATGATTCAGGGGCTATCGGTGGGGGGAGAGTATACGACCTCGGTGGTTTTTCTGGTCGAGAGTTCACCGATCCACCGGCGTGGCTTCGCCGGGAGTTGGAGCACTTTTGGTTCGGTGGCCGGGATCTTGTTGGGCTCAGCCATCGGGGCTCTGGTCACTGCGACGCTCCCGGTCGAAGCGGTCGACCACTGGGCCTGGCGTGTGCCATTTCTGGTTGGTTTGCTGGTCGGACTGCTGGGACTCTACATCCGGAACCAGATTCCTGAGCCCCCCAAGCCGGAGGGATATACGAGCAGCCCGCCGGTTTGGCAGTCGTTGCGGTCGCATTGGCGAATTATGTTGCAAGTTGGCGGCTTGACGGCGGTCAATTCCGTCGCCTTTTATGTCGCCTTTGTGTTTCTCGTGACCTATATGCAGTGGGTGGGAAGTTTGACCGAAGCCATTGCGCTCGAGATCAACACGATCAACATGGCGGTGGTTTTAGCCTTATGCCCACTCTCCGGCTGGCTTGCTGACCAGGTTGGGCGAAAGCCAATGACGATGATCGGTACGGTCGGGCTGCTCGTGCTATCCATGCCCATCTTTTGGCTGTTGCATCATCCTTCGGAGGTGTGGAATTTCATCGGCCAACTTCTCTTCGCGATTTTGATCGGATTGTCCGCCAGCGTGTTTCCGGTGCTGATGGTGGAGACGACGCCACACGCGGTGCGCTGTTCAGTAGTATCGGTCGGGTACAATCTCTGCGTCGGTCTCATGGGCGGGCTGGCCCCGGTGGGGGCCACCTGGCTCATCAGCATGACCGGGAATGACTATGCACCGGTCATCCTCCTGATCGGCGGCGCGCTGGTCACGTTCTTTGTCCTTATCCGTCTACCCGAAACCATGCCGCCGAGAGCGGTTGAGCTGGAGCCTGCGGAGAAGCATGTGTGATCGATCCCGCCCCTCCCCATGCTAGCGACAGCCCTCCTGCGCAGGTAGACTGGACGCTCGGCGTTTGTGGATTCCAATCGGGTCGGGAACCATCGATCATGCTTCGTTTCTGTTGGCTCAGCAGCTTGCTGCTCGGCTGGTCGGCGCTGGCCTCGTCGCTTCAGGCGGCGGACCAGACCAAACCCAACCTGGTGCTGATCTTCATTGATGACATGGGCTGGGCCGATCTGAGCTGCTTTGGCAACCAGGTGGTGCAGACGCCAAACATTGATCGATTGGCCACCGAGGGGATTCGCTTCGAACAGTTCTACGTCAATTCGCCGATCTGCTCGCCCTCTCGTGCGGCGATTGCCACGGGGCAGTACCCACAACGCTGGCGAATCACTTCCTACCTGGCGCATCGTCAAGCCAATCAGGCCCGCGGCATGGATCAGTGGCTCGATCCCAAGGCACCAATGTTGGCCCGGATGTTACACCGGGCCGGCTATGCCACCGGCCACTTCGGCAAGTGGCACCTCGGCGGTCAACGCGATGTCTGCGAAGCGCCGCGGATTCAGGACTATGGCTTCGATGTATCGCTCACCAACTTTGAGGGGCTTGGGCCACGGGTGTTACCGCTGTGTCATACCGGCCAAGGCAAGCCTCCGCGCCGGCACGCCCTGGGCTCGGACAAGTTGGGTCGTGGGCCGATCCGCTGGGAAGATCGCTCACTGGTCACTGCCGCATTTACCAAGGCCGCGTTGGAGTTTGTGCAAAAAGCCGAGGCCGACAGGAAGCCGTTCTACCTCAACCTCTGGCCCGACGATGTGCATTCTCCCTTCTTCCCTCCCGAGGCTCGCCGCGGCGACGGCAGCAAGCGGGCCCGCTACCATGGTGTGCTCGCCACCATGGATGCACAACTGGCGCCGCTGCTCGACTACATCCGGGAAAGCAACACCCTATGCGACAACACCCTGATCTTGCTTTGCTCGGACAACGGCCCCGAAAAAGGGGCAGGCTCGGCAGGCTCTTTCCGAGGCTACAAAACCATGCTCTACGAAGGGGGCATCCGTTCGCCGCTAATCGTCTGGGGACCGGGTTTGGTGCAGGCAGACGAGGTGGGTACGGTGAACCGGTCTTCGGTGCTTGCCGCGATCGATCTAGTGCCCTCCCTGTTAGCCATTGCTGGGGTGGCCAAACCCGTCAAAGTAAAGTTCGATGGTGAAGCACTGCCCGAGGTGCTCCTAGGCAAGTCCAAGCAGTCGCGGCAAACGCCGCTGTTTTTCCGTAGGCCGCCCGACCGCGATGCTTTTTATGGTGTCGAAGACCTCCCTGACCTGGCGGTTCGTTTAGGCCCGTGGAAGTTGCTGTGCGAGTATGATGGCTCAGCGCCCGAGTTGTACCACCTCCCTAGCGACTCCGGCGAGTCGGACAACCGCGTCGCCGAAAAGCCCGAAGTCGTCGAACAACTGACTCAGCAGCTGCTCGACTGGCATCAATCCATGCCTGCCGACCGGGGTGCTACTTCCAAGTCTCAACGCTAACGGAGCGGTCAGTCACCAGGAGAGTACGCAATGAAAGGTTCCTTGTTGCGCTTCGGATTCGTCAGCTTCCTTTGGCTGGTCGTTGTCACTTCTCTCAGTCACGCGGCCAAGCCAAACGTCATCCTGTGTATGGCCGATGATCTGGGCTGGGGGGACACCGGCTACAACGGCCACCCGGTGCTCAAGACACCCCACCTAGATGCGATGGCGGCTAACGGGTTGGTGTTTGACCGATTCTATGCCGCGGCCCCGGTATGTAGTCCGACCCGTGGATCGTGTCTGACCGGGCGGCATCCGAGTCGCTACGGCATCCCGACTGCCAACGCCGGCCACCTCCGCGCGGGCGAGATCACCCTTGCCGAGGTGCTACACAATCAGGGTTATGCGACCGGACATTTCGGTAAGTGGCATCTGGGAACGTTGACCCCCGATTTCTCGGGGAAAGGGCGGCGCCGTAAACCTCGCGACAACTTCATGACCCCCGCCATGGCTGGCTTCGATACCTGGTTTAGTACGGAGTACGCCGTGGCCACCTGGGACCCGTACCTGCCCGAACATGCCCATGGCCGGTTTGATGTGCGTAGTCTGTACTGGCAAGATGGCCGCAACTTGACCGATGCGAAAACCGAGCGACTGACCGGCGGTGATAGCCGCATCATCATGGACCGCGCCTTACCGTTTATCGAAAGTGCCGTGCTCCAGGAGAAACCCTTCTTCACGGTCATTTGGTTTCACGCGCCACATGCACCCGTCATTGGCGGTCCGAACGACCGAGCCCGTTACCCCGACCAACCCATCGAGAAACAGCACTACTATGCCACGGTCAGTGAACTCGATGCGCAGGTCGGGCGCCTCCGCAACAAGCTGCGCGAACTTGGCGTGGCCCGGGACACCATGCTCTGGTTCTGCTCGGACAACGGCCCCGAGGGCAACCCGGGACCACGCGGTCGTTCGCAGGGTTCGACGGGGCCGTTGCGTGGTCGCAAGCGTTCGCTGTATGAGGGGGGTGTGCGCGTGCCGGGGATCTTGGAGTGGCCGGCGCGGATCGTGAAGAGTCGCCGCACTAAAGTCCCAGCGGTGACCAGCGACTTTTTCCCAACAGTGCTCGCGGCCTTGGGTCTAACGCCAGCCGACACCCGGCCGATGGATGGCATCTCGTTGTTACCGCTGATCGAGGGTAAGGTGGACCGCCGCCGCCACCCGATCGCCTTTGCCTTCCAGGGACGTGCTGCTCTGACCGAAGACTACTTCAAGCTGGTGCATCACCCTAAAGGACGTCGCCATCGTTCCGATACCCGCCAGTCGCCGGTGGCCGAGTGGGAACTGTACGATCTGAGCGAAGACCCCGGCGAAACCCACAACCTGGCTGCGGAGCATCCCGCGATTGTGACACGTATGCGTCGAACGCTTCAAGCCTGGCAAGCTTCCTGTCAGGTCAGCGCTGCTGGCAAGGATTATCCGGAAACAACGAAGGAGTAACCATGTCTCGACTTCTCGCTTGGTTCAGCCTGCTGCTCTTTGCAGCCAGTCATAGCCTCGCTGCAGAGCGGCCCAACATCGTGTTGATCTTCGCCGATGACCTCGGCTACGGCGATGTCCGCTGCTTTAGCCCCGAGAGCAAGATCGCCACACCCAACCTGGATCGTCTGGCCCAACAAGGCATCCGTTGCACCGATGCCCATACCGCAGATGCGGTGTGTACTCCATCCCGCTATGCTCTACTGACCGGCCGCTATGCCTGGCGCACGCCGCTGAAAAGCGGCGTCCTCGGCGGGTTTAGTCGGCCGCTGCTTAAGCCCGACCGCCTGACCGTCGCTAGCTTGCTCAAAAAGCAGGGTTATCGCACGGCCTGTATCGGCAAGTGGCACCTCGGCCTCGGCTGGGGATCGACCAAAGAGCGTGGCCTAGTCTGGAAGGGGTCCAACAACGCGACTGGCATCGACTTCACCAAGCCGATCAAGGACACGCCGCTGGATCACGGCTTCGACCGCTACTTTGGCATTGCCGCGTCGCTAGACATGCCGCCGTACTGCTTCATCGCTGACAACCGGGTAACGAAGCAGCCGACGGACAAGAACAACCAAGGCGGCCGACCCGGCCCGATGGCTCCGGGTTGGCGGCACGAGGATGTGTTGCCGACGCTAGCCGACCGGGCGATTGAGTTCATCGGCCAGGAGGGTGAGCAACCGTTCTTCCTGTACATGCCGTTGAATGCTCCGCACACCCCGGTCGTACCGAACCAGGAGTTCCTCGGCAAAAGCGGCCTCGACCGCTACGGCGACTTCGTCGTTGAAGTCGACCACCATGTCGGCCGGGTGCTCAAAGCGCTGGATGACAAGGGGATAGCCGAGGAGACGCTGGTGATCGTCACCAGCGATAACGGCCCTGAAGTGAACATGTTTCCACGTCGTGCAAAGTTGGGCCACGACAGCTCCTCGCACTATCTGGGGGCCAAGCGAGACAACTGGGAGGGCGGTCATCGCGTCCCGTTCCTGGCTCGCTGGCCCGGGAAGATCCCGGCGGGAAGCACCTGGGGGCACCCGATCGGCCTGGTCGACCTGATGGCGACCGTCGCCGACATTGTCGACGAGGAACTGCCCGACAACGCGGGCGAAGATAGTGTCAGTATGCTGTCCGCACTGACGAACCCCAAGTCGACATCTGCGCGGACCGAGCGTGGTCTGATCCACCACTCGGCCAACGGCAGTTTTGCCATTCGCCAGGGCCGCTGGAAGTTGTTGCTGCATGCAGGTTCCGGGGGCAACGGCTACCGGGCCAAGCGTTACGCCATGACTCCCGAGCAGGCTGCCCAGAACCGCTCGGGCAAGCGACAACTCTACGATCTGGCTGCCGATCCCGATGAGACCCATAACTTGGCCGAGGAACACCCGGAGGTGGTCGAGCGACTGACCCAACTGGCCGCGAATTATGTTCGCCACGGCCGCAGCACGCCGGGCGAGCAACAGCCTTATGTTCAAGAGAAATGGCCGCAGCTGAACTGGTTGCCCGATGAGCAAGAGTAGCAGCCGCCTCAGTGGTAACCGGCCGCACGTACTTTCGAACGACGCAATCTTTGTTCACTGAGCGACTCCAGGGCTTCGGTCGTGTCCCTGGAGTCGCTCAGTGAACAAAGATTTATTCCACCAGGGCTGCGATTGCCGCCTCGCGCAACGCGAAAGCGGCTTGTTCGGGGGCGGTCGGGTTGATGCCCATGCCGCTGGCCCACTCAAAGCCTGCCTGTTCGGTGAGTCGTGGCAAGATCTCGATGTGCCAGTGGTAGAGGTCGGGCTCTTCGAGACGCAGCGGGGCGGAATGGATCAGATAGTTAAAGGGAGGGTCATGAGCGACCTGATTCAGGGCTTTGAGCACTTGCCGCAAAAGAATGGCCAGCTCCATGAGCAGGTCGTCGCTCGAGTGCTGGAAGTAGGCGGCATGCTCGATCGGCAGGATCCAGGTCTCATAGGGAAAGCGCGAGGCGAGCGGGCAGATGGCGGCAAGCTGAGCGGTGCGGGCCACCAGGCGGGCGCCACTTGTTAGTTCTTCCTGGATCATGGCACAGAAGACACAGTTCCCATACTGCTGGCGATAGTTGCGGGCTCCTTCGAGTTCATCGAGCACCACGGGAGGGATCAGCGGCAAGGCGACGATCTGTGAGTGCGCATGTTCCAGCGAGGCTCCCGCCTGAGCACCTTCGTTCTTGAATACCTGAATGTATTCCCAGCGAGAGTCGTTACTGTAAAAACACATCCGCTCGCGATAGGTGTGCATGACCTTGGCGATGTGTTCGACAGGCAGTTGCGCCAGGGATCGTTCGTGGTGCGGGCATTCGATGACGACTTCGTGGGCACCGGTCCCCGGTAAACGCAGTTGGGCGCCTGGGTGCAAGTAGCCATCGACACTTGGTAAAGGCCGCACCGCCGGGTAGCGGTTCGGTACCACGCGGACGTGCCAACCAGGTTGGTCGGCCGCGGTGGCCGGGTCTCGGTGTGCCAGGACCTCTTGAGGCGTTTCCATCTCCCGGCCAGCGCAAAACGGACAAGTGAAGTCCACGAGGTCGGCTTCGGTGACCATAGCCTGAATGGGTCGTCGCGAGCGTTCCGGGGCAATGATCACCCAGCGGCCGGTGATGGGGTCACGACGATATTCGGGTTCCAAGAAGTCCTGGGAGGAGAGTGCCTGGTTCATGGCGTTCCCTGGGAGGTAGAATCTAACTCCGATTGGTCACGGTCCGAAGCGGCCACGGCCCATCTGAGTGTTACGTTCCTCTATCAAGCGAAAATAGACTTCCTCATACTGGCCGGCACTCCGTTCCCAAGACCAGTCTTGCTGCATCCCTGTACGAATCAACTGGCGAAACTTCTCCGGCTGCTGACGATACATGGTCACAGCGCGATCGACCGTCTCGACCAATGACCGCTGGTTGTACGGGATGAATTTGAACCCGGTGGCCGTATGATTGTGCAAATTCTCTTCGCTGGCGTCGGTCACGGTGTCAATCAGGCCTCCGGTGGCCCGAACGATCGGCACTGTGCCATAACGCAGGCTATACAACTGGTTGAGCCCCGAGGGCTCGTACGCGCTCGGCATCAGAAACAGATCGGCCCCTGCCTCCACCCGATGGGCGAGGGCCAGGTCAAACACAAACTTGGTGGCCAGCTGGCGTGGATAGCGCTGGTGCAACGCATAGAGCTGCTGCTGAAAGACCGCACGTCCAGTGCCCAGCACCGCCACCTGAATCGGACGCTCCATCAGCTCCGGCATGGCTGCGATAATCAGGTCGATGCCCTTTTGTTCGACCAAGCGGGCGACGACCCCGATCAGCGGCGTGCTCGGGGATTCTTCAAGTCCCAGTTCGCCCTGCAAAGCCGCCTTGCACCGAGCTTTTCCCACATCCAGGGTGGTAGCATTGTAGGGAGCGGGTAAGTTTGGGTTGGTCTCAGGATTCCATTCCTGATAGTCTATCCCATTTACAATCCCATTCAATCGATATCGCTTCTCCGACAGCACACCTTCGAGATTACAGCCATAAATCCGCGTCTGAATTTCCTGGGCATACGAAGGACTGACGGTATTGACCCAATCTGCGAAAACAATGCCAGATTTGAGAAAATTTAGCTGGCCATAGAATTCCAGCTGTTGTGCGTTGAACAATCGTCCATCCAGACCGGTCAGCGACAGCATCTTGGCGGGGAAAACTCCCTGATAGGCCAAATTGTGGATGGTAAAGAGGGTGCGGACCTTTTTGAAGTAAGGACGATAGCGGTACAGCTCGCGGAGATACACCGGGACCAGGCCAGTCTGCCAATCGTTGAGGTGCAGGATGTCCAGTTCCATGCCCAGATAGGGCACCGCTTCCATGATGGCCCGATTGAAGAAGGTGAAGCGTTCGCCGTTGTCGGCATAATCGGCGGGCTCCCCAGAGTAGGTGCGGTACTGGTACAGGCCCGCGCCATGGTCGGGGTTGTCTCGCTCGAAATAGTCGCGATTCTCGATGAAGAAGATGGGTACCTCGGATCCGGGCAGACGGCCACGCCAAAGCCGCACCGAGATGACCCGGTTCCCCAATGGCACGGCCAGAAAATGATCGGTCGGCTCAATCCGATAGCGCTTTTGCCGGTGAATCCCCGCATATAAGGGCATGATCACCGCGCAATCATGGCCACGGCGGGCCATCGCCGCGGGTAACGCGCCACAGACATCGGCCAGCCCGCCAGTCTTGGCGAACGGGGTCACTTCTGAGGCGGCAAATAGAATCGAGGCCACACGATTGCCTTCCGGCATCGGCTTATTCCTAGTAACCAACAGAATGTCTCAACACCACTTGGTTTGGTGTATCAATCTGGAGGCAGGCTGAGCAGAGGGGAACCAGGGAGACCTAGGTTCGCAGGGGATAGCCATAGCGGCGAATCACTTCCCCCCAACGCTGCGTGATGGTGGCCGCCTGCTCGGTGGTCAGGGTGTGCCGATTGCGTTCGTAATGCTGTTGTTTCGCCCAGCTTTCGACGAACCTCGGACGCAGTGATTCAAAATCACCCAAGTCAAGCTGGTGGTACAACTGCCGGAGATGGCCCACCGGATCACGGAGGAGGTCCTCATAACGGACCTCGTAGAGCTGTCCCGGGCTCAAGAGGGCCTTGCCCGCC
Organism: uncultured Alcaligenaceae bacterium; assembly: GCA_964410665.1. GTDB lineage: Bacteria > Planctomycetota > Planctomycetia > Gemmatales > Gemmataceae > CAYPIE01. The sequence continues at coordinate 32,351 of CAYPIE010000026.1, read as the reverse complement.
TCGAGCTTGGCATAGAGATGCTCAAAAGTCCCGTAGACATAGGCCTCGAGTCCGGCGTAGTTGGGCACTTGCAGGCCCTGTTGCCGCCAAAGGGCCGTCCACAGCTTGATAGTTGAAGGAAAGACGTCATAGGGGTCGCGGACAATGTGGATAAACCGGGCGTTTGGGAAAAGTTCGAGCAGATGGGGAATGCGCGCGGAGTGTGGCGGCGACTTCAGGATCAGTCGTCGCGGATCGTGAAAGGTCAGTGTCTGCAAATAGCGGTAGAAAATCCGCTGCCATTGCCGTCGTTGCGGCAGGGTGAGCCCGTCCAAGTCGAGGGCTCCGGGGAAGGGGGCATCGTGGTTGGGGAAGGCAATCTTCTGATAAGGCGAGGCTGCTCCGAGCATGCACAGGGCAAATTCATCCTCCTGCGGCCGCTCCCACCCTACCGCCATGTTGTCCATCGGCCGGCGCGCGGGGAGCATGAAGCCCAAATACCGTCGGGCGAGTTGCTCGGTAAGCAGGAAGTTGTGCGGCGAAAAACACTGATAGGTATTCGGATATGTATGTCGCGGATCGAGGATTAGCCATTCGTGCAACAGCGTCGTACCAGCTCGCCAGTGGCCTAGGATGAACACCGGCGGGGCGACGAGCGGCGTGCGACGAATGCGCTGGGCAAAGAGCAAATCCTGGTAGATGCGTAACAGGGTGTGGCCACAGCTGACCATGGACACCGAAGCCGCAACATACCAGAGCTTGGGGCTGACGGCGAAGTGGTTATGCCAGGCCAGGCGGAGCCAAGCCCAGAGGTCGAGGCCCTCCCAGCAGTGCGCCGCCCATTCTTTAGCCCGAGATGGCTCAGCGTCCGGTGCCACGTTGCAGGGCCTCCGTGGTAGGGGAGCCGGGCCCTGGAGCACTCGTTCCGGTCGCGTCGCGGAGTCGAGATGCCTTGCCGGGATCAAATCCGATCCAGGGCATCGATCCAGCGGCAGAGCTCCTCAAAGGTGGACACATCCAGATATTCCTTGCCAAATTCCTTGATCTGGCGATAGATGACCGGAAACTTCTCTTGCTCAAGCTTTTCCTTGCCTTCACGGATATCGTTGACGATCGGATCTTTATCACCGGCTACGATGAAGAAAGCCAACGGTTGCGTCAAGATGTTTTCTTTGGGCTTGTTGGCCAGCACCGCCCCGGTGCTGGCCACCCCACGGATCAGATCGCGGGCGTTGAAGCCAAGGTAATAGGCAAATTGCCCACCGATGCCCATGCCATGGGCCACGATCCGCTGCCGGTCGACCGTGTATTGCTCCATCACTTCACGGATATGGCCCAAGACAAATTCCATCTCACTGGCGATCCAGCCACGCTCGTTGACCGATTGCGGTCCGAGAATGATGAAGTGATGGTCCAGACAGAAGCGGGTCCAGATGTCGAGCAGGTCATTGGCATCTTTGCCCGCCTTTCCGGGGGGATGCAGCCAGATAATCAGGCCATGCGCCACATTGCGGTCATAGTTTTCCGGCACATACAGCCAGTAGTCCCGATTCAGGGTCGTATCGCTGCGCTTGATCAATCCCGTCTCGACCTTCTTGTCCTCGGCTTTCTTTGCATCGGCATCGTCGTCCTTGGCACCTTTTTCCTCGTCCTCGTTTTCCTCGTCCGGATCATCCTGCGGATTGCCACGACGCCGCATCGGACGGAGCGACTTGGGTTTTTCCAGCGCACGGCCTTGACTGGAAGGCATGGGCAGTGTGGCGGGGATGGTGTCGGGGGCAGCATCCAGACGCGTGGTGACGGTCTCGGTTTTGTCCGCTTCGCCTCGTTTGACTTCCAGCTTGATCTCGGTCCCGGCGGGGATCCGGCTGACCAATCGCATCAGCTGGTTGCGGCCGGCAAACGGCGCGAGCTTACGGACATTTGCCGGGGCAAGTTTCATGATCCGGTCGCCGGCTTGGAGGCCGGCCTTGGCGGCGGGGCTATCGGGGAAGACAAAGCGGATCGCGACGCCCAGTTCTGGGTCATCACGCATCGGTAGAATGCCCAAGAAGGGCCGAGCCAGCGCGGCCAGGGCACCGGTCATTACGATGTTGTCAAAGGCGAGTTCTTTGCCATCACGCCGAACCTTGAGCGTGACGCTGTCGCCGGCATATTTGGGCTTGAGCTTATGCAGCACCTGGGCCTGATTTGCCACCGTCTGGCCATCGATCGAGACAATGACATCGCCGGGCTTGAGTCCGGACCGGGCGGCCGCTGATTCGGGGCTGACCGTTCCGATCTCCGGTTCGATACTATAGAGGTCGCTCTCCTTGGGACGAATGCCCAGGATGCCCTGCTTGAGATCGTTTCCTTCCTTGAGCCGTGGCAAAGTCTCGAGCACATCTTCGAATGGGATCGCAAAGCCAATCCCCGAGTCATACCACTCTACCCCGGCCGTCTCTCCTTCGCCCTGTGGTGACGCTGGCACCAGGATCCCTTGGACCCGACCATCCAAGGCTACCAGCGGGCCCCCATAGTTGACGGGTGACACCTTGGCATCGGTTTGAATGGCCTTGCCCCAGATGCGGTCCATGGCACTGATGATGCCAACGCTCACCGAGGGAGGATGGCTCAGGTCGGGGTCCAAGGTTCGGCCCAGCGCGATGGACCACTGGCCAACCTGGATCTCCTGCCGAGGATAGGCCTTGGGCACCGGTAAGCTTGCCGCATCCACCTTGAGTAGCGTCAGCATACGCGTCTGATCGGTTGCCACGACCTCAGCGACCTTCCGTTCCTGACCAGGTATGCTCACGAAAATGTCAGAAGGTTTATTGGCAAAGTTAAACGCACTCGAAATCACATAGCCATCCGGATCGACAATGACCCCGGTGGTAGGACCGGTCCCTTTGCGAACCTGCCGACCGCGGGGGCCGCGGGCGATCACCTCGGTACCCCCCGAGGTTTCAATCTTGACGATGCTGGGCGCCACCTGAGCGGCTGCTCGTTTGGTCGCCTGTTCCAGCAGGGCGTTGGGGTTGGCCGGCTCTTGGCTGAACACTCCCGGGGTCAGCACGAGCATCCACAGGCTGCCCAGCAACACAAAAAAGCGGGTCATGGTCATCCTCGGTCGTTCGTCGTGCCTATTTTTTCTTCGGGTACTCGCCCAGGGTCAAGTCGATGCTTTGCAGGTTGTCGCCCCGCCGGACTTCCAGCTGCAGTTGCATCCCGGGTCGGGTGCGTTGAAACAGCTCGTTGAGTGAATTGATACTCACCACCGGCTCACCGTTGACAAAGACGACCAGGTCATCTGGACGCAGCCCCGCCTTGGCCGCCGGGGAGTCGGGCTTGACCCGCTCCACGTAGGGAGGTGTGCGTTCCAGCTCGTTGGGGACGAAGACAATGCCATGGTAACCGCCGGGCCCGCTTGGGTCCTCTTCGTCGCGCTTGGTCGGTTTGTATTTGCCTGCCATGCCAAGCCGTACAAAGTCGGGCAGATGGATGGGGACCTTCTTGCCCTCAGTGACAACCTCGACACGGGCCTGGATGGGGAGAGCGTAGTTGATCCAGGTGTCGGTTAAGGTGTTGCGTAGCTCTTTGCCCACGATCCCGATCAAGCGACCATTCCGAGTCGTAATCGCTCCGCCAGCCGCGCCGGGGTTGTTGGTAATGGCATCGATCACATAGACGTCGCCCCGATAGGGAGCCTCAAAGATGCCGCGTCGGCCGACCAGCTGGGTATAGGCGGCGATGACGCCCCGTTGCACAGTGACGGGTTCATCGCGGGTGGCAATCTCGAACTGGTTACTGAAGCCGAGCACCCAATCCCCCGGGCTGGCCAGGGGTTGCTGGGCCAGGTTCAGGAAGTCAAAGTAAGGCAAGTCCAAGGGAAACCCCTCTTCGCCTTGAATCTTGACCAAGGCAGCATCGAGTTCGCGTTCGACCACGACCACCTTGGCCTGCAAGCGGCGGCCATCATAGAGATGGACACGGAGGTCCGGAGTGTTGAGCATCTGGGATGCAACGGTTAAGACATAACCATCCGGAGAAATGATGATGCCTGAACCATAGGCCACGACGCCTCGAAAGCCGCCGGAGCCAAACAGCTTCACCACTTTGCGATTGACTTCTGTGGAGACCTCCTCAAAGGACTTTTGCGCCCAAGCGCTCGGGGACAAAACGCCCATCGTGAGGCAAACCAGGGTAAAACGCACAAACCAGTTGATCATGGGATGCCCTATCGATCGCCCACGGAAACAGCTTACTCGCCAGTTTTATTTTGTTGAAATGTGTATTCTTGGATCTCAAGGATCGCGTAGCGCTTATCGCCATGACGGACTTCGAAGGTGTGCGGCAACATTCGGCCGGCGACAGGCTTGTAATCATGCAGGTACACTTCACAGGGATCCCGTCGGTCGGATACCCAGGTCTCAAAACCCAATAGCTTGCCCGGTTCTTTCTGAGAGAAGTACCACTTGGCTCGAATCGAGGCATGATCACTGTGCAACACCTCGGTGTCGTGACGTAGGCTCATCAAGTCGACAAGCTCGTCTTTGGCACCGGGCTCCAGCGGTTGGCGATAAAAGGGCTCATACCCGCCATGGTAGAAGTCGGCCTCGAAGCCCTCCTTGCCCTTGAGGAGGAAACGTCGCCAGTTGTGCAGGGCCACCATCAAACCGCCCGAGTTGATCGGTTCGAGCAGATCGCTTTCAGACAGACGGGTACTCAGCGGTTCGAGCCGGTAATCGACATTGAGCGTTAACTTGATCACCGGGGAAGCCTGGCCTCCCTCGTTCGAGTTGTCACGGAAGGTACATACCATGGCTCCCTTGCGATCGGCCATGGTAAAGGTACCCCGCATGGACCAGTCTCCGGCGAGCTTGGCGAAGTCTCCTTGAACGGCACGTACTTTGTCCAGGAGGGCGGCCTGCTTTTGCTCGTTGAAGTAGTAGTTGGCAAACCCCTTCTTGGCCTTGTAGTACTTGTTGGCCGGGGAGTCCGGTTTGGGCGTGGTCGGTTGGCGACGGCCGGGTGGACGTTGTGGTTCGGGATCGGGTTGGTTGGGCTGGACCTGGTTCCCCATCAGTCGCACCAAGATGGCTTGCTTGTCGTTGTTGCGCCGGTAGACCAGCGGGACACGCCAACCTTCAGGAAAGATGCCAAGGATATTTTTGTATTGGTTCACACTGGTCACCGGCCGACCGGCAAAGGAGACCATCTCATCATCCAGATCCAAGCCGCGGCGATACGCATCGGCGTTTTCCAGGGCTTCGGTGACGATTACCCGCCCCAACGCATCATCACGAGGCGTCTCGACGCGGACTCCGAGGGTGGCATGGTCGGTGTCGATCCCGGCATACAAATGGCCTAAAAAGTTTTTGATCTGATTGATCGAGATCGCATAGCCGACGCCTGAGTTGACCCGGCCGCGTTTGTCAAAGGAACCGCGGCCATTGATGCCGATCAGCTCACCCGTCAGGTTAAACAGCGGCCCGCCGGAGTTCCCCGGGTTGATCGAGGTATCGATCTGAATGCAGTCGGTATATTCCAAGAGCCCTTTGCCGCCGGGGTATTGATAGCGGTGCACCCCACTGATCAGTCCGAAGGTCACGGTCGGGGTAAAGTCGGTGGCCAACAGAAAGGGGTTGCCCATTGCGATCGACCAGTCTCCAGGTCGGACCTTGTCGCTATCGCCCATTGTGGCATAGGGGAAGGGTTTGCCTTCTTCTTTGGGCAACAGCTTGATCAAGGCCACATCGCCGACCTTATCCAAGCCTACCAGTACGGCATCGTAGAGCACGCCATCGGGTAGCCCACACTGCATGGTCGGTCCGAGTCCGGAGACAACGTGGAAGTTGGTCAGAGCATATCCCTCAGGGTCAATGACCACCCCGGATCCGCCGCCGCGACCGCCCGTGGCAAAGACGGCGACGACCGAGGGACGCACCTGGTTGATCACCTTGATTCGCTGTTGCTCGATTTGTTCGAGCGTCAGCGGTTCCGCAGTCACCTGGCCCGAGCCGCTCAGCCAAGCGGTCAACAACAGACCAGCGAAGGCAAGAATAAATCGCATCATGGTTTCCTGTAGCATTGGCGAGGGATTACTTGCTCACCTTGGCATCGGCCAGGTTCACCTGGTTGCCCAGATCCAGCGGAGTGAGGGATTCGACGGTAAGGCGCAGCCGTTGGATGTCTTTGATATTCAGGGTCACTGGCTGTGGTGGATCCTCGCGCTTTACTTCCAACTGAAAGAGTTGACGACCATCCCCGTCAAAGGTCACACGCACGCCGACCTCGGTGCGGTTCGTATCATCTACGCCAATGACGGTCTTGAATTCTTTGTAGTCGCCACCCAGGTTATACTCGAGGACCGTACGTGGGTGAATCGCCAGCCCCTTGGTGTATTCCTGACCTTGCATGCGTAAGGGGCCCGTACCATCCAGATTGGTGTCGCGGCGATAGCTTACGGCAAACTCGGTCATCACGACCTCTTCCAGGCGGGTTGGCTCAAGATCCGAGAGAAAAGTCAGTTTGCCTTGACTGAAATCGAGCAGGGCCAGTTCATCTAACCGGGGGACCGTCACCTTGACCCCGGTGACTGTGGTAAACGAAATGTTGGCATCTTTGATCAGCAAATCTTGGACATAGTATAAGTTGTGGTAACGATCGGTGATCTTGCAAATGGTCGCTGCCACATTCCCCTGCGGCGGCTGACTAAAGATCAGGCCCTGAATCCGGTTGAGCTTGATCGGTACATCACGCCCATTGGCGAGGGTAAAGGTAAAGGCATTGCCAGCTTCGTTGCCCGCACCGATGGTCCCTTCCAAGGCATCAAGCCGACCGCCACGGGCAACCACCACCATGTCCCGGTTGCTACGCCGCTCGAGCAGTTGCTTCCAGTCCGCCCCGGAGCGTGCGGTTCCCGCTTGCCTTAGGATCGTGAGGACTTGGTTGATCGGAATTTGCAGCGACAAGGGCTTGGCCTGCTGAGGCTGATACAGATCGACCTCAAGGCGTTTGCCCTTCAAGCGGTAGGCAGTGCAATGCAAACGGGTACCATCGAGCAGTTCCACTTCGGTATACGTGGCCTTGGTCAGATCGATCGGTTTGCCGGCAAGCCGCACCATGAGGGTGTCGCGGATGGGGGTGGCGACCTCGCCCTGGTCATCGGTTTTGACAATGATCTTGCCTTCGGCGACGCGCAACAGCTCACCGGAGACTTTTTTTCCCTGAAGTGTCTGCAGATCCGCGGCCTGGGCCGCCGGCATCACCAGAGCAAACAACGCCAGAAGACCGGCCGATCTCATGATGTTCCTCAACGATGAGAGCGATACAAGCCGCCCTTCGGGCGGCTAGAAAGTAGAAAGTGGAGCGTAGAGAGTCGACAGCGACAGAGTTTAGGACGGATGTCCTTGGCCAGAGAACCGACTGAGCATGGCGGAGGGCCATCCGGCCCGGAGCTCTGCCGCCGGCGATTTTCTACGCTCCACTTTCTAGCCAGCAGACCACAGGTCCGCTGGCTAGCGGTTGGATTGCGTCTTGGACAGGGCTTTGAAGTAGTTCTCGATGACTTCCTTGTAGCGATCGGGCAGATCACGCTGCAGCTCCATCATGGCGCGGGCACGCTCGGCTTCCGGGAGGCTGCCCCAATTTTCCGCCAGTTCGCGTAATTTCTTCTCGGTGACTTTGCCCTGACCACCATTGGTGGCGATGCGGCTATCTTGCATGGGCGCGGAGGGATTGGCACCGCCATTGTTGCCGGGCTTGCCACCCTTGGGGCAGCTACCGCCACTGCACTGACTATTGCTCTGTTGGTTTTCCAGTTCCTTGATCAGTTCATCGAGGCGGAAAACGATCTTCTTCTGAATCGACTGGGTTTTCTTCCCACCGCGGGCCAGTTCCAGCCGACGTTCACTGTTGTCCATCAGCCGCGTGATGTTGGTGAGATTCCTTTCCTCGGCGGGCCAGCTCTGCAGATCAAAGTACATCAGGGACGCCACCATCTTGTAACGATCTGGAGCGTCTTGGACATCGTCGAGCAGCCGCACGATGGTCCGCATGGCCGCGTCTTTTTGCATCAGGGCATGTTCGGCCACAGCCTTGTAGAAGAAATAGGCCGCGGGATCGGCGACCTCTTCGGGGGTGACAGTTTTGAGGGTGGCCAGGGCTTCCTCGTAGACGCGATGTTCGGACAGCGCCTGAGCAAAGGCCAGCGCGGCATTGGCACGGACAAAGCGCGGCAAGTCATCGTTCTTGAGCACTGCGGGCACATTCTGGGGTGGATTCTGATCAGCGGCACGGGCGGTGGCGAGGGCCTTGGCGATCTCCTCGTGGCCGAGTTCTAGTGAGGCGGTCAAACGATCGAGCAGGGTACGGTCGGTGGTTTCCCAGATCGCGGTCAACGCGGCTGCGTCGAGCTTGCCAACCTGCTTCAACCAAGCTTCCACCTGACGACGGGCATTCGCGGCGGCCATGGGCTTTAGGGAACCAAACGGCAGGGCGGTTTCGGCTGCTGGGAGCCGGGTGACGTTGCCAGTCACTGCCACCGCCAGGGCCAGGCCTGCCAGAATCGTACGCAGTTTCATCGGAAGTCCCTCCTGACACACTGGCCCAGTATGCGGGATCAGTGGTTACACGAACGGATAGGGGTGTACATCGTCACAGAATCGAACCTGGGAGAGGATACACTTCATCATTCAATCACAATCCAGGCGGGGCGGGAATGCCTCCTGCCCCACCGAGATTCCGGCCTACTGGTTCCGCTGGAAGGCAATATCCTGAGTCATTTTTAGGATGCGTTCTTGGCGGGAGGCGATTTGCTGGAGCTCGTTGCGGATGATCGGATCGCCGGCTTGTTCGCCCTCGTATTTTTTGCCATAGCGTTTGGTCCGGTTGTTGACCTGCTGCTGGAGCGAGCGGATCATCTTGAGTTCGGCCAACAGGTCAATCAGTTTTTGATCGGGTGGCTGCTGGCCACCGCTGCTGGGCGGCGATGGCTTGTTGGGGTTCTTCAGTTCCTGGCGAGCCTTTTTTAATGCCTCAAGCATCTGTTTGAGCGAAGCGATGATATCTTGCTCAATCGCTTGAGTATCCTCATTGACGATGACTCGGTCCAGCCGCCGTTGTACGGCAAGCATATCCTGCTTGACCTCTTCCAAGACTTGAGGAAAGGCAACGGCTGAGCCTTCGCTCTCAAGCAGTTGGATCGCCTGATCCGCTTGGTTGATAATCTGAGCTTCGGTATCGGAGAGATCCTGCGATTTCTGGGTATTGCCCCGGGTGGGCTTCTGGTCCGGGTTCTGTTGGACTACTCGATCGAGCTGCTTGGTCCCCTGGTAGACCTCGATCTGTAGTGCCAGCATGGTACTGATACGATTTTCCAGGTTGGCCAGGAGGCGTTCGAGTTCTTCCTCACGGAGCTGTTTAAGGCGGTCTTCAAGCTCCTGTTGCGCTTGGATCAACTTCTCAATCGCTTCGTCTTGTTTCTTCGAGGCAGCCTGACGGTCTTCTTCTCGGATGTCCTCGGCGGCGCCACGCTGGTCTGGAATGGCATCGCGGACCTTTTCACGACCAGGAGTCTGATTGGGTTGCTGACCCTGTTGGCTTTGTTGGCCTGGTTGGCCTGGTTGGCCTGGTTGGCCATCGCCTTTAGACTGTGCTTGCTGGCCCTGTTGACCCGACTGACCCTGGCTTTGTTTGCCCTTCCCTTTGCCGGCTTGCCCCTGCCCTTTGCCCCCCTTGCTCTGGCTCTTGCCATCGCCGCGGGCCTTGCGGTCGGCGGGTTGTTGGGTTTTTTTCTTCATCCGGTTTTCGCCCATGGGCATGGGGGGTTGGGGCTGTCCCTTGGACTTACTCTGGCCGGGTTTGCCACCGCCTTGGCTTGGCTGACCACTCCCCTTGCTACCGCTAGTGGGTTTCCCTGCGTTGTCTTGCTTGCCCTTGCTGTCGCCGGGGTTCTGCTTGCCGTCCGCCGGTTTCGCATCGGACTTCGCGGCGGCCTTGACCTCCTTGGTGTCGTCTTTGCTGGTGCCCTGCTTGCCTTTGCGACCCTTGCCCTGGCCCTTGGCGGAGCCCTTGCTAGGCTTCGCTGGGGCGTTGCCCATCTGTTTTGACAAGTCCTCGGTTTTCTTGGCAATCTTGTTCTGGTCCTCGGCGACGCGCTGGTTTTGGCCTCGGCCCGACTCAGTGATCGCCCGTTGGATTTTGGTGACGCGAATCAGGGCTTTGAGTTGTTTGAGGAGCCGCTGGGTTCGTTCAATCTCGGCACGGATGCGCGCCGCTTCATCATCGCTGAGCAGGATGGCCAGCAGTTCGCGAAGGTTATTGGTGAGTTGCTGGTTCTGGGCCACGGCATCTTGCAGCTCGCTGATGGTGACCGTCTCCGAGCGGGTCAGGATGGTGATCAGCTTGGTGAACTGATTATCCACACCCTCTTTCTCGGCCAGGTCGATCGCCTTTCGCAACACCTTGGCACGCTGCTGGTCTTCGGGCTTGCTACTGCGTTCCAGGCGGATGGCCAGCCGACGCAAGGCCGAGGAGAACTCCTGGAACTGGTTTTTGAGTTCTTCCTGCTTGCGGATCACTTCGGGCCGCGAACGGTCCGGGATGGTGGGATCGGCCGGGGTGCTGGTTTGGGCCTCGACCTCAAGGGCCACTCCCCAAGCTCCAGGCAGCAACCCAACCAGAACGAGGGTCAGGAGGCGGTGTCGCATGCGGCAATTCCTTCTCGTATTCACCGAATCGCGCTGGGGCAAGCCAAGGGGTGAGCGTCGAGGCTCGGCCAAATTACCTTCTATTCAAGACGATCGCTCGCTTTCTTCCCAACATCGCCATCGGTTTTTCATCTCGTTCCCGTGCAGGTTCCGTGCAGTGAGAATCGCTGTATTTTACCGAAATTACTTGACCGTTACCGTCATGGTCCGTGTAGGCCCTTCGGAGGGGATCACCTTGACCGGAAATTGCCCCTTTTTCCTGCCCGCGGTGATTGCGAACTCCAGCACGGTGTCATCGATCAGATCTGCCATGTCAGTGTTTATCTTCAACGATGCGGGTAGTTGTAACTCGCTATTGCTCGGTGGTTCGAATTTTAGAACCAGTTCCCCCTCAAAGCTCAGGCCAAAGTTAACTGCCAGCGAGGTTTGCACGGTTTCTTGGACCTGCAAGACCGGTGCCGGTAACTGGGTAATCTTCGGCGCGAGCAGCTTGCGGCTCTCCGCGTCGATCCACTGTCTGAGCAGCTGGCCCAGTTGACCCTGTTCTTTTTCAATTTTACGCAGTTGCTCAATAATAAATTTGATGGTGGTCACCGAAGTGATGCCATCGCGGACCATTTGCAGCGAATCGAGCAGTTTGCGGTAATCCTGCTGGGTTTGCCGGGCCACATCGAGGGCGGGCTTGTTCAGGGCTTGGAAGGCGCTGTTAAACTCGACCATACTCGCTTGGGCGGCTGGGTAATCCACCTCAACAGCCGTTCGCAACGGTTGATAGATCTCGCGGTCCACCTTGCGAATCAGCTTGTCGTTGCAGCGGTTGGCCCGGTATTCCCGAAGAATTCGGCCGTAATTCCGGAGCAAATCCTGCGTTTCTTCATATGTTTGATTCAAGGTTTCGGTGATCTCGGCAGCGCGGGTGGCCTCGGGGGTAATCGTCTCCCCAGTGCCGAGGGTCGGTAATGCTTCGATCAGGCGGTTGAGTTTTTGCTCACCATCGCTGAGGCGGTTGACCACCACGTCGAGCTTCTCGACCAATTTTTCTTCTTCCTTGGAGATCTCGGCTAGCAGCTCGGCTTCGGAGACAATCAAGAGCCGAATCGGCTCGGGATTGACTGCAACTTGCCCGTCGGGAAAATCCAAGTGCGGTCCGACGCCTGTAAGCGCGGCAATCGCCGTCGCAGAACCTGGCAGCGTCGGCAGGGCATCGGCATTGCTGTCGGTGGCGCGGATGGCCAGCTCGATGCGATAGCGTGGTTGGATCTGTCCGCTCGGCACCGCCAAATCGGGCAACTGGTCACGCAAGTCAAAAGCGATGGACTCATCGCGGAAGGAAAACTGGCGGATCAACACCTGTTTCGCCTGGGCTGGCGGAGCCTGGCGCAGCGTTTCCCGCAAGACCGACAAAATCCGATCCTGCTTGCCCTGGTCGAGCCACTTCTGAGTAAAGGCGGGGAGCGGTTCGTTCCGTTCAAACTGCTGCTGGTCGGTGATCGTCAACAACTCCTCCAGCTCCAACAGCTGGGCTGCGTTGGCGAAGCCCACCATGGGGGACACAATGCTGGGAGCGTTGAGAAACAGTCGGGTCAGGACGGTGGCTCGGGCACTGACCACGGCGTCCGCTTCCAGCTGGCGGTAATTAAAAAGATATTCGACTTTATTTAAACCATGGTCATCCTGAACATTGCTGTTCTCATCGAAGGGGATCTTGGCGATCGGCGTACACAGGTAGTTTGAACCGACACGCCGAATGACCTCAATGGCCATGGCCACCCGGGGGGGCTGATCGGCCACCGGCTGAATCTGGATGAGGCGTTTGCTCGCCACTTGATCAGTATCAACGAGTTCAAATTCAAATTCTGTCTGATTCCGAATCGCTCGCGGTCCGGTGAAGGCAAATTGAAAGGAGCGCCGATCCTCCTCCAGCGGCAGTTCGATCGGTTGCGGCTCGGTACCAGTCGGTACTCCCGGGAACTCGCCTGGCTTGGGCAGGATGCGGGCTGCGATGAGATCTTTGTCGGCCGAACCGTAGAGCAGGAGTTCGGTACCCAGGTCAATTTCAAACAGCGACTGTTCGCCGGTGAGCGAGATGGCCAGATTGGGCACCACCTGGGTCAAGCCGCGCAGACTCTGGGCGGTGCCATTGCTGGGCGGTCGATGATACAGATAAGCGGGAGCATATTCGGTGCGGGCAAGCGAGGCAAAACGTGGCGGAGGCACGAGGGTAATTTGTTTCTGGTCGGTGACATAATCCTCCGCCCGCGCCCGTACTTGGACCGACTCACGTAGATCGGCCAAGGTGCCGGAATAGGTCTGGTTGACCCCTTTGAGGGTCATCTCATTGCTGGTCTCTTTGCCCCAGTACTCCAGGCGAACTTCGTTGGGGGTCTCGAGCATCCGGAAGCGCCGGCTCAGGGCGGGATCGGTGCCGCGCTCGGCCAAGACCTCGAACAAGCCGTTGAACGCAGCCGCATCGGCTTGGCGAAGATTCCGGGCAAGATAGCGTTTCACCCGTTCATTGAGGGCAAACAGAGCATACAAGTCATCGACCCGCCAGTACTGTGTTTCCTCGAGGTTCCTCGGGAGATTGGCGGGCATGATCAGGCCGACATCGCCAGGGCGTAGTTGCAGGCTCAATGCGGGTGCCAAGGGGTTGCCGGTCGCCGCCAGCGGGATGGTACTGAGCAGCATCTGTTCGCGGAGGTTGGTGAATAAGCTCAGCGGCAGCTCGGGTGGGTCGATACCGCCCAACAGATCGGGGGTGAGTTCTCCGTAGGTGATCGGCCGCCAGCCATCGGTTGTGCTTGGATCGGCGATCACCCAGCGCCAGGCACGCACCTCGACCCGAGGCGTTGCCCCATCCCGCCCAATACGCCGTTCATCATTGGGAAAGTTGACCAGTTCCAAGTAGACCCGGCGTGGCCAGGGGACATTCTCGAGCATGAGGTTCCGCTCGGCCCAGATCATGGCCACGTCTTGACTCTGGTTGGTAAATCGCCCCACCGGCTGTTGCGTCAGCGAGGAGAGAATCACCCCGGTGATAAAGATTAAACCCATGGGCACGAGAAGGATCACAGCGAACCAGCCTGCCTTGCGGGTCAAGCGCTGCCAGTTGAACGCATGACTGATCGGGACGCGATCGACCCGATCACGGGCTTCCTGGACGGTGCGTTTGATCATGTCCGGCGAGTAGCCATAGGCCTGCGCTTTTTGGACATTGGCCAACTCCACGGCCGTGATCAGCCGATCGCCAAACACCTTGGGGAAGCGCTGTTCGAGCACTAAGGCGAGCGATTGATTCGTGAACTCGCGAAACAGTCGCAAAAACAACACCCGGGCCAGGATCACGGTCAGGATGAGTGCAACGGTGCCCGACACCGCCGCACGCACGCCCCAAGGCAGCTCCTGTACCCAATCCAGCCCCGTGAGTCGAAAGATGCCATAGTCGAAGATCAGACCGATCCAGAACCAGAGCCCCAGAAAGATCCCGGTCACGGCCAGGGCTTCGAGGACCACATACAGACGAATGTAGCCACGCAGACGGGTGAGCGGGTTTTGAATACGGGCATCCACCGGATCGGGCGTTGCATCCGTGGTTGGTGGGGTTGCGGTCGCCATGGGGTTCCTCGGAAGCAGCGGGTGGAAGCCCGCGATAAACAGTCGATATTTTCAAATAATTTTATGTATGGAATTTTATTCAAGCCAGCCGGAGCAGTTTTCGTGTCAGCCATTCGACGGAAATCAAGCCGACAATCCCCAGCAGCAGATAGCTTACTTCGACCGTTTGGTCGGTGAAGCCTCGGGTCAGCGACTTGGGCAGGATGACACCATTGTCCCAGAGATCCTCGACAGGGCCGCGGTTGCGATTAATCCGTACATCGGTGGACATACAGGTAGGAATCAAGGCGATGGCCGATGGATCCTGTTCCAACCGAAAGGCCAAGCGATCGGAGTTGCTGCGTAGTGCTCGCTGGAAGGCTCCGACGAGCTGTGGATCCTCGATACGTTTGGTCACCGCATCGACGTCGCTGGCCATGGCGACCAAGGCGGCATAATCCGGCCGGGTATTGTCGAGTTCGGGGTTCGACTCCCGGACACGAAAGGTGGTGGTCAGGGTGTCAGAACTATCGGGCACTGCCAGATCCAGGCGATATTCTCCGGCCGGGAAGGCGCGGGTACTCGCCAGAATCTGCCTTTGAAACATGCCATCCCAGTCGCGTGGCGACTTGCGTGGCGCCATCTCAAACGGCTTGGCCGGGAAACGCTCGGCGTCGGGTCCGAGCCGCCGGATGGTCAGCTTGGGGACTGCGGTGGCGGATAGCGGCTGCAGATCGGCTCCCTTGAGTTCCGCCTGAATGCGGATGTAGTCACCCTGACGAAATTCGCGGCTCATCAACAAACGACCTTGGCGGGATTCCTTACGGATGCTGCCGACCCCGGTGTAACGCAGGAGTTTTAACCAGAAGCGATTGAAGTAGTCGCGGCTATAGCCGCGTAAACGGTAGGTCTCGGCGGAGCCCAGAAATACGCTGCGGCCTTGGCCATAGCGCATGGTCACAAGGTAGGGAGAATCTTTGTCATCTTTACCACGTGCGTCCGGGTCACTGAAGCGGGCGATCACGTCGGCCACCCCTTCTTTGACTGCCTGGACGGGATAGTAGCCATAGAAGCCACGCCGGGGGTTGGGCTTGGGTTGGGGGGCGGGTTCATCTTGGCCGGTGAAGAAACGCTCCCAGCCGGCCAGGGCACCGTCGAGTTCATCATCCAGCTTGAGAAAGTCGGTCTCCTGGTTCACGCCAGGGAAGGTAAGCCGCCAGGGTTTGCTGGTCGAACGGCGAATACTGGCCAGCACATTGTCTCCGGGAATCAGCGGGAGCACATTGAGCAGGGCTTGGACTCCCGCATCATCTTTACGCGCGAGCTGGGCGGTATGGATAGGCCCGGCGACATACACCAGTCCTCCTCCGTTATTGATCCAGGTTTCGAGCATCTGTAACTGCCCGGGGGTACACAGGCTCCAGTCGGGATCAAAGGCCACGATCAGATCGTATTCGGCCAGATTATAGTACTTCTCCTCGGGGACACTGCCCGGATCATTGACATCCAGCCGGGTGGGAAAGCTGGTCAACAGGCGATTGGGGTCGACGTCGGCGGCAATTTTGCCGGCGCGGCCGCCCTCGTTTTGGATCCACAGGCTGAGTTCGGCCCGTTCCTTCTCACGAACCAACAGGGTTCGCAGAAACTGAAAGTCACGGTTGGGGGCGCTGGTGATCATCAACACCCGCAGCGGGGCCTTGAGCACTTGGACCTTCGCGGGTGGGTCGCTGACATGTTCGGCCGCCGGGAAAAACTCACGCCGATCCCGAGGGATTCGCGCTGCCAGCTTCCATTCACCTTCCAATAGTTCGGGTGTCTTGCCAGAGGGCTCAGTTGCTCGAAGCTCTTCGGGGAGCTCCGCCGGATCCAGGATAAACTCGGCCTGGCCGTGGGGTGGCTCGCCTGGCGTAAAGGTCAATCCATTGGTCAGTGTATGCGCGGGTTGATCCTGGCCAGGTGGGATCAAGTCGAGCGACACCGACACCTCCGCCCCGGGCAAACCCTCGCCATCGACATCGACATAGACTTTAAACGGTTCATCGGGGGGAGTACGCGTGGGCGCCTGCACATCGGTAATGCGAATCTCGACCTTGGGCAAATCTTCGCCGACGGCGATAGTAAATATAGGAATATCTTCTTGTGTTGCCCGCTGGCGGAGCTCGCGGAGGGTTGCCTCCGAGCCTCGGGTACTGCGGCCATCGGAGAGCACGATGATGCCTTGGAGCAGGTTATTGGCCTCGCGGTTGATCACACTCAGAATGGAGCCCGGCACATCCGTGCCTTGGCCGATCTGCCGAGCGACCTCAAGGCGGTCGTTGAGCTGGTCGCGGTTGGCCAGCAAGCGCTTCTTGTCTACCGGGGTCAAACCGGAGGGAACCACCTCCGCCTCCGGGCGTGCCAGCCAGCCGATGGCCCAGTCGGGTGTACCTGTTTGATCGGCCTCAAAAGTGCTCATCTGCTTGAGGCGTTCCTGACCTGCTGGGGTTAAGCCGCCCAGCACCCAGTCTTTAAAGTCAAACTTGGCCCAGTCGTGCCAACCCGTGGAATCATAGACGGTTTCCCCAGCCTGAAAGGCAGTGGCCTGGTCATCTGCTCGGCCACCAAAGCGATAGACCCAGACGGGATTTTTCTCGGTCAACTTCTGGATCAGCCCAACCTGCTCGTTGCTCAACAGATTGGCGATTTTGTCAAACCGGGTCGGCCGCGTGTCGACCGCCTCGAGTTCTGCGGCTGATCTCGGCTGCTCATCGCGGATTGCTTGGACACTGGGCGAGACATCGACCAGGAGCAACACCCGCGACTTCTTCTGCGAGGTTTCCCACTCTTGCCGAGCTGGCAGCAGAAAGATCAGAGCGATTAAAACATAAACACCTAGACGCAGAAGCGCCAGCCCGCTGGCCCAGCCCAAGCCCACCGAGCGGCTATCGCGTAGGTACATCCAGATCACATAGGCGAAACCGAGCAATAAAATCGGGATCAGAAACGCCAGCCAGTAGCGTGGATCGACCTCGCTGCCCTGCAGGGTCAGCGGTTCGGTCAGCCGCCGGAAGAAGAACTCGGTTTCGCGGGTAACGCCAGTCTCGTTCATGGGGTTGCGCTCAGCTAGAAGGTCAGCTCGCGGTCGGCTCGCTCGGCCGGGTATGAAAACTCAAGCGGACTGCCATCGCCTGTTCGGCCAGCAGCAGGCCCAGTAAGACCAGATAAATCCAGGGTTTCTCCGACCAGTCGCTCTGCTTGGGAGCCAGGGCATCGGTCCAGTCCTCATTGACCGTGTGCAGCTCGGCACCTGGGGCCGTCTTGAGTAACTCCGAACGATTGATGCGGCGTAGATTCCCCTCCTGGTCGGTGTTGAGATTAAAGGTCACGGCTTGATATTCCGCTTGCGGGGTCTGGTTGGCCGAGACCGGTTTGGTCTCCAGGGCAAAAAGATAGACCCCGGGTTGCTTCGCCTCATCGAAGCTCAGCTGCAACTGGCCGGCGGCGCTGGGGAGGATCTGTTCGCCGCGTTCGACGAAGCCCGAAGCCGTACGACCTTGGCCAACCCCCTCGGCTGCCTCGCTTAGAAAGAATCGCTGGACTTTGGCGGCATAGACTTCGGGATCCAGGTCGACCTGGTAGGGGGTCCCTACACTCCGATTGACATCGGTCCCGGCACTGGCCAGGTAACGCTGCATTTCGACCATCAGTGGAGGAAAGTAGGCTTTGCCATAGCCATTGAGATCGTTCCATTGACTGTTGGCGGTGGTCAAAAAGGCAATCACTCGGCCCGCTCCATAGGAACGGGCGATATACAAGGGATCGCCATAGCGGACATCTTGTAAAAAGCGGCTAAATGCCTCACGCAGCGGGGCGATCGCGGGTTGCTGCCAGAATTCTTGTAAGTTGGGGCGAGCCGTTTCCTGGTCACTGCCTCGATCCTGCAGGAAGGCTTCGATCGTGTTACTCAGCTTAAACAACGGCTGACTTGACGCAGCAATCTGCTTGAGTTGGGTCGAATACTGCTTGAGTGCTGGTTGAAAGCGCTGGTATTCGCGGTCCTCCATGGGTAACCGATCCAGTAATGCTCGAGTGCGGGCCTCGTAATCGGCCATCGGTCGGTCATTGGGAAAGGTCAACAACTCGTGGATCTTTCCTTCAGGGTTTTTCCATTTGAGTCGCGGCACTGGGTAGTAGCGATCGATGACTACAAAATGCAACAAGGCATCGTACTGTTTGCTACTGAGCTGTCCCTGACTGGCATCGGCGAACAGCCGGTTTACCGCAGGGTGATTGCTCTCACGTGGGTAGATCTTTTTCTCAAAGGAGAGCACGCGTTCCTGGCGTTGCTCGGGGGTAAGTGGTTCGCTGGGTGTCTCGGCCAGCGGGACGGGAAAGATTCCTTTGCCCTCGGCGTACAGCTCGTTATAGAACTCGGGACGAACACTTGGGCCGACAAAGAAGGCAACTCCACCGCCCAGTCGGATATACTCGGTCAAGTTCTGCTGAGCTTTGTCACTCAGATCACGTACATTCGCCAGCATAATGCTGGCATATTGCTGCAAGTTTGGGCTTTCCAGGACCTGGACCCGACGCACATCGACCTGATAGCCGTCGATCGCCTCACGAAACAGAGTAGCCAGGTGATAGGAGTCTGCCTGCTGTGGATCGCTGGTGAGCCGGTCTCCCTCAACCAACAGGATTGGCACCCGGTCCCGGACTTCGACCACGGCATAGCGGACATTGTCGATATTAAGTCCAGCATCTTCCTGCTCCAAGTTGGCACTGACGAGATTAAATCGTTCTAGCGGTGCTTCCTCGGAACCAACCCGATCCAGGGTCAGGGTAAAGCGGCCGGAGGTCACCTGATTGGGCGGCAGGCTGGGCAGATTGACGGAGGCTTCGGCCCGTTCCACTCCGTTCAGCTTGACCGCAACTCGGACGTTTTTCCGTTCGCTGTTGGAGAAGTTCGCCACATCCACGATAAACTCGACTGGGGCAAACTTGGCAGCGATCCGGGTCTCCGGTCGGAGATCGACAATGCCAATATTGTCATGGTAGAGCGGTGTCTCGACGGTCGGCTTTCGTTCGGGGTCGGCGACATCGATCAGGTGGACGCGAATCTGCGCGTCCTCCAGCTCGCTGAATTTGCTTCGCAAATCTTGTTGGCTGGAGCTGCCCCAGTCGACGGAGCGAAAGTCGCTCAGGACATGCAGGGTTCGCGCCATATCCTTGCGTTCGGTCAGGAGTGCTTGGGCGGCCTCCAGTCCCTTTTGCAAGGGCACATGCACCATCGTCGGCGTCAGCGGTTGCAAGTAATCGTTGAGTTCTTGGATGCTGGCGGCATTGAGTCGTTCAAAGCTACGCGGGTTGTCCAGGTCGGACAGCCGGATCACTTGCAGTTCTTGAGCGGTGGAGGCCTGGCTGGCGGCTCGGGCGATCGACTCGACCATCTGTTGTTTGGCCAGGGCAAACGAGTCGGTCAGCTGACCATCTTGCCGCCAGGTATCGCCCATACTGGGGGTGTCGTCGAGCAACACGAGATGCAGCGTGCTCTTGGCTTCTTCGGTAGCGCTGGGGTTAAAGCCAAGGAAGCGGGCGAGGAGAATACCTAAGAGCAGGACAATCAGGATGCGTAAAAGCAGCAGGATCAGTTGTTCGATAATGAGTTTTCGCCGCGTACGTTTCTGCGACTTGAGCAAAAACTCCATGGCCGCCCAGCGGACCCGCCGGTACTTCATCCGGTTGATCAAGTGGATGATGAGCGGCGAGCTGACCAGGGCGGCCCCGGCCACCATCGACCAAGGATTGAGAAACAATTCAAACATGGTGCCAGTCCACGGTGGGTATCATGAGCTTGCGGAGCGATCAGGGCGTACCAGCACTAAGAATCTGACCCCCGCGAGTCGCCATTCGTTGATGGAGAAACTTGGACAGTACTGCATCCAGATAATCACTGGTGCGGATCTGAGTATAGTCAATACCGTATTTGCTACAGCCGCGACGAAGTTCGACCAGATATTCCTGCAGTGCCTCGAGATAGCCATCACGCAATGCCCGGGGATCGCAGGTTAGTTGCGGCAACTCCTCCATCCCTTCAAAGCGGGTGGTGCCAGCAAAGGGGAAATTCAGTTCATCATCATCGAGGATATGAAAGATCATCACATCATGCCGCCGATGACGCAACATCTGTAGACCCTTAAATAACGGCTCCCGGTCACACAGCAAATCCGAGAAGATGATCACCAGCCCCCGCGCGGGGGAGGATTCGGCGACCCGCTTGAGGATATGGTAGGTGTCGGTCTTGGCATCAGGCTTACTAGCATCGAGAGATCGAATAAATCCATCTAAATGCATATCGGAGCTGCCGGCAGGGAGTGAACGGCGGATGGCCGAGTCAAAGGTCATCAGTCCCGTGGAGTCTCCCTGCTTCATCAGCATGTAGCCCAGGCAGGCGGCCGCAGTACAGGCGTATTCATACTTGTTGAGTGGGCCATTGCCGTAGTGCATCGACTCGCTGACATCTACGACGATCATGGCCCGCAGGTTGGTTTCGGCTTCGAACTGCTTGATGTAGAAGCGATCGGTTTTGGACCAGACCTTCCAGTCGAGGTGGCGAATATCATCACCGGCGACATACTCGCGGTGTTGCACGAATTCTACACTTTGTCCAAAAAATGGGCTGCGGTGCATCCCGGAGAGATAGCCCTCCACCACTTGCTTGGCGCGTAATTCCAGCTTGGCGATGCTGGCAATGGTTTCGGGGTGCAGAAAACGCCGGGGGTCGTCGGAGCGGGTAGCCACGGGAACCGTCCTCAGGGTAGATCAATCAGGTGCAACCACGGCGGGAGCGTGGACATTGCTGCCGGGAAGCGCGGCCCAACCCGGACCGCGTCGGGCCGTGAGGCCCGGAGCTCTGCTCTCTGCCTCTCTGAGGCGAGCCCCGGAAGTGAGTCCGGGGGTTCTGACTTCTCGCAAGCGCCTCTGTCTCTTCGCATCGCAAACGCCTCTGCCTCTACAGGCCTTGGCTTAGGAGGCAAAAATCTTTTTAAACCGTTCGTCTTTGGTCAGCTCGCTTTCATGCTCCGGGGTATCGTCGAGCAATTTCTTGATGACCACCTCGGTGGTGATCCCTTCGGAAGCCGCGGTAAAGTTGGTCAGGATCCGGTGCCGAAGAACTGGATATGCAAGTTCTTTGATATCAGCGACCTCCACATGGCCACGGCCGTAGAGCAAAGCGCGTGCTTTGGCACCGAGGATCAGGTTCTGCACCGCCCTCGGGCCTGCCCCCCAAGATAGCCATTCGCGGATAAAGCGGGGGGTACCGGGCTCACCGATACGTGTCTGCCGCACCAAAGCCAGGGTATAGCGGATGACATGGTCCGTGACGGGAACCTTGCGGACGACGGTCTGGAGTTCCAGGATCTGCTCACCGCTGAGCACCGGGGAGATCTCATCGCTTTGCAGTGCAGTGGTTCGGCGTGCGATTTCAAACTCCTCGTTAAACGAGGGGTATTTGACAAAGATCTTGAACATAAAGCGGTCCTGCTGCGCTTCGGGCAGCGGGTAAGTCCCCTCTTGTTCGATGGGGTTCTGGGTGGCCAGCACAAAGAACGGGTTGCCGAGCTTGTGGCGGACCCGACCGACGGTGACCTGACGTTCCTGCATGGCTTCGAGCAGAGCGGCCTGGGTCTTGGGCGGAGTTCGGTTGATTTCATCGGCGAGGAGCACATTGGCAAACAACGGTCCGGGCAGGAATTTAAACTCACGCTGTCCGGTGGAGCGGTTCTCCTCGATAATCTCGGTGCCAGTGATATCCGAGGGCATTAGGTCTGGGGTAAATTGGATGCGACTAAAATCCAAGGATAAGCAACGAGATAACGAGCTGATCATCAAGGTTTTGGCGAGTCCCGGTACCCCTTCGAGGATACAGTGGCCGCGACTGAACAGCGCGATCAGCATTTCTTCGATGACCTGATCTTGGCCGACGATCACCTGGCTGAGCTGGTTCTTTAAACTCTTAAAGGCTTCTTGTAAACGTTCCATGGCCTGCAGGTCACCCTGGCCAAGTGTACGTTCCGAGGTAGGTGTGGCTTCCATTGTGGTGGGACTCCGCTGGACGGTGGGATTCTTTCGGGGTGATCATTAGCGGTCGTAAATGGGCAACATCGCATGGTCGAGCTGCAGGATCATCAGGTTGATCGAGGTGGTGTACACCGGGCCAATATAACCGGTATTCCAGCTCCCGTTGCCAGCCTGTTGTCGTTTGAGTTCGGCGAACTTGACCTGCTTGTACTTACTCCAGGTGAGCTGCTCGCCAGGTTTTGTATCGGGGAAGAGTTTGCCGAAGCGATCATCGCCTAGGATGTAGAGGACTTGCGCATAGTAGTAGTGGGTATATTCATCGTGGGCAGTGCGTCCGCCCAGCGGCAGCGCGGTCTTGCAAAAGGCCAGCCATTTCTTGGCATACTCGCTGTTGTAATCACCCGCACTAAACGAGCAGGCGACGGCGGCGGCCGTCAGGGCAGGGCGTTCTTGCCCGGCCATAGCCTGGCCATGGGCCAGGCTGTAGATGATGCCACCGCGTGGGGTGGTACAATCCTTCAGGTACTTGATGGCCTTATCGATCACTTCCTTGGGCACGACAATTCCCGCATTGCGGGCGGCGCGTAGGGCTTGAAGCTGGGTGATGGTCACCGAGCCTTCATCGAAGCCTCCCCCCTCCGACGCAGACACATAGCCCCAACCGCCGCGGTCGGTCTGGGCCTTGCCGATAAATAGGACCGCGTCGGTCAGCACCTTCTCCAAGCGTTTACGGCGGGCATCATCGCGTTCTTCGCCGTAGGCACAGGCCAGAAATAGAGTGCCAAAGCCCTGGCCATACATGTAACGCGAGCGTTCTTGAGCCTCGCGAGTGTCGGCCAATAAGCCATTTGGCTGAGCTCGCTTGACAAACCACTCGACGGCCCGCTCGATATTCTCGTGATAGCGTCCCTCTTTGAGGGTGCTCCCTTCCATGAGCAGGGCCATCCCAGCCAGCCCGGTCATTGCTGCGGGATACTGCCCACCATTGGCGGTCCAGGCTCCATCGCGGCTTTGGGCGTTGGCCAACCAGCGCAATCCGCGCTCGATGTTGTCGGTAACCTCAAGCGAACGCTCCGCGGCGGGCAGACCGACCGGAGTGATCATCGCGAAAAGCACGGCAACGACACTACAACGACGCATGGCCATTCTTCCTTACATCGCTCCGGGCGGAGTCATTTCAAGGCCGGATCGTGGGGGGAATCGGCGATGCCCCAAGCGGCCAAGATCCGAGGATTGCTTAACGTTCGTAGATGGGCAGCATGCCCTTTTCCAGTTGCAAAAGCGTCAAATAGATGGCCGTTGAATACACCGGACCATAGCGGCTATGCGACCAACTCCCATCGCGATTCTGCAGCCGTTTGACCTCGGCAAACTTCGCCTTGCGGTAATCGCTCCAGGTAAGCCGATTACTCGCCTTGCTCTCGGGAAACAGTTGGGCATAACGATCATCGCCGAGCACCCAGAGTACTTGTGCGTAGTAGTAATGGGTATATTCGTAGTGGCCGATCCGTCCGGTATAGTTCAGGGCGGACTTACAGTAGCTTAACCATTTGCGGGCATATTCTCCGTCATACTCTCCGGCACTAAAGGCACAGGCCACCGCGGCTGCGGTGAGGGGGGCACGCTCGCCACCCGCGCGGGGTTGGCCCCGGGCCAGGCTGTAGATGATCCCGCCTCGATTGGTGGTGCAGTTTTTCAGATACTGCACGGCTTTATCGATGACTTCCTTAGGCACAACAATGCCTGCATTGCGCGCAGCGCGCAGTGCCTGTAACTGGGTAATGGTGACCGATCCCTCGTCGAAGTTACTTCCCTCGGCGGCAGAGACATACCCCCAACCGCCGCGGTTGGTCTGAGCCTTGCCAATAAATTGCACGGCGTTGGTCAGCACCGTTTCGAGCCGCTGACGTCGTTTCTCATCGCGTTCTTCGCCATAGGCACAGGCCAGAAACAGGGTGCCAAAGCCTTGGGCATACATGTACCGAGCACGTTCGCGCGCTTCCCGCGTATCGGCCAGCAGGCCATTGGGTTGAGCACGCTTAAGATACCATTCGACGGCCCGCTCGATATTCTCGCGATAGCGTCCCTCTTTGAGGCTACTCCCTTCCATGAGCAAGGCCATGCCGGCCAACCCGGTCATCGAACCGGGATATTGTCCGCCATTGGCCGACCAGGCCCCATCGCGATCTTGCTGGCTGGCGAGCCATTGCAAGCCACGTGCGACCGTGTCCGAGACATCGATGGCTTGGTCCGCTTCGAGCGTGCTAACCATCCCCGTAAGGATAGCCAGGGTAAGCGCCTGGCGCATGGTCGGGTCTCCTTGCACATCACTATCGGGGAAAGACGAATCAGCAGGCCATTTCTCACAGCCCAGGCCGGCTTGTCGCCTACGACCTGGCGAGCTGCACCAAGCCTGCACCGGTTTACGGGCTCAAAGCCGTCGCGGCGCTCCTCTTGTCGCGGTTTCCACGGGAAAAGCGGATGCGTAGATCATGTCGAATCAGTTCGATCAGATCCTGGTCGACAACGGCTTTCAGTGCGTAGAACGGACCTTGATTCTCGATATCGCCACGAAAGATCGCTTTGCCATTCCGTTTATCTAACGCCACCACCTCAGTTCCTTGTCGTTGCAACCGGCCATTATCGAAGCGGGTGTATTGCGCAGCGCCCATGATCACCGGCAAGTCGCGAAACTGTTCAAGCACGATTGCCTGGCTGTCAAATTGCTCATCCGTAAACCATAACCGCTTGCCGGTGGCTTGGTCGAAGCAGTAGATACGCCCGTTGACCAGGACACTACGTAAACCGCTGGTCAGGCAGGGCGTGTACGAGACGCCTTCTTCCGGCTTGGTGTTGAGACAGACATAATAGCGTTCGCTATCCACCAGCAGATGAGCCGAGCGTACATTGCGTAGATGCTCGGCAATATGCTTCGCGTCGAGTCGGCTGGTAAAGATCTCGCCTCCGGTCCGCGCATTGAACAAATGGATCTTGCCATTGGGAGTGATCATACCGGCCAGATGCTCCTGGTCACTGCTGATCATGAGCGTCTGCGGCGGCAGTTCGCGGACCCAGACATCTTGGCCGGTGGGGATGTCGTAATAGCGTAAGCGATGTACATCACTACTGGTATCGAGCACCAACAATCGCCCCCCGTCCCGGGCGCGGACCTTCTTGCCATCAGCGATGGAGGAATCGTGGGTGAAGAAGTTTAGACAGTCCGGCACTTCCACTGACATGCCATCGGCAGCTCGGACCGCACGCACCGCCGTGGGCGTTCCGCCGGCATCTTGCTCTACCAGGTAGACACGCTCGGCATCGCCGAACAGCTCCAAGCGCGCGGCCACATCGGTCCGTTTCCAGAGTACCTCGCCGCGGGTCGGATGCAACGTCACCAACCCATCGCGAGTCTGCAGACACACATACGAGGCCTGTAACACGCCGACTTGCCCAATCACCTGGGTCCAGCCGCCCTCATAGACAAGTCGGAGTTGCTTATCCTTAATTTCGGGTTGCGGTTGTGGATTGGGCATGGGCCGCACGCCAAACAGATTGTACTCCCAGAGTTTTTTGCCGCTGACCACGTCAAAGGCAAACACAAGATGGTTGAGGTTGAGCAGTAACAGATGCCCATGGGCATGGGCAAACTGAAAATTCTGGGTCCGATAGCGTGGGTTACTTAGCAAGGTAAACGCGGGCAAGCCCGGTTGCTGCCAGACGGTCTGGTTCGAACTGCGTTCAACCAGCCGCAGTTGCCAGCTGGAGCGGCCCTGAGCGTTGAGGTCCATGACGAGACGATACTGGTCATAAAACGGGATGTCGGCGCCTTTGGGCTCCACGGTAAACGACGGCTGAGTTCGTCGCGCTTGAGCGCCAGAGATCTTCTCGGCTTTGAGCACCTGCGGCCAGAGTTGCCGCACCGGCTCTAAATACGGCAAGTAGCGTTTGTCCGTGAGCAGGTCGGTGAGAAAGTCGCGTCCGGTTTTGCCGTCGCGGATGGTGATGGTCGGGAAGTCCCGTCCCAAGTCCAAATACAAGGCCACCGCGTCCTGATACAGGGCCGCCGTGCCGCTGGCGGCCGCCTTGCGACTCAGCAAGCGGGCCAGCGTCTCGGTGGCCCGGGCGGTGATCAGGTCCTGACCACGTTCGGCACGCAGTCCCTGCAGCAGGATTTCAGCATCTCGCCAAGTCTCGGCATCTGCTTGAGCAATCAAACGCTCAGCCAGTTCTAGCCGAGCCTCCTTGCCGATTTCGACCAGTGAGCCAAACACTTGCACAAACTCGCGTAGACGAGCCAAATCTCCCGCCGCACGCACCCGCCGCCACTCCTCGGCAATCTTGGCCTCCAGAGGGGCACGCTCCTGTTCAGTGGCCTTTTGCAACATGCGGCGAATCCGTCCCCGCGCCCAGACATCTGGACGGGCCAGGGTTTGGGTATCATCCAACGGTCGAATCAACTCAGCATTCCCCTGGAGGCTGCCGTAGGCCAAGTAGTGCTCAAAGGCTTCGACGAGCCGTCCCTGACGTTCCCGGCCTTGCGCCAGTAAACTCAAACGGGTTGCCTGGCGAGCGCGTTGCTCCTGCAGCCTGGTTTGCTTGGTTACGGGATCCGCGTCGGCTGGAATCGAAATCTCACACAGGCGGCGATACTCGGCTAAATAGGGTTCGCCAGCGCCGAAGTCCTGGTAGAGCAGTTCTGTGAGGGCCTCATAAAGCCGTTCGCGGGCCCGGAGGCGGATCGGCTCGTTGGGCTCTTGCTCGATCGCTACCCGAAAATCCTCGATGGCTGCTTGCAACTTCCCATCATCCAGTCGCAATTCCCCTCGTTCGGTCAGCCCCATGGGATCGGTCGGGTTGGCGGCCAGACGACGATTCATCTCCTCGAGCTTGCGCTGCAATTGCGGATAGGCCACGAGCTCTCGGTCGGTTTGCGAGAACACATCACCATTGTGGAAGAGCAGATTCCCCAGCGGCCGATCCTTGCGCGAGGTGGCTTTACTGAGCACTTTGCCACTGGTCAGGTCCAACACCCAGAGCTCCGACCGATCGCTGCTCGGAGTCGACTTCAACGGCAAATAGTAGCGATCCGCCGTGGCCACCCCGTGGCCGGCTGGCAGTCCCGTGGCCTGCTTCCACACCACCTTCCGACCATCGGCAAGGCTCAATGCCCGCACCGACCCGCTTCCGACCACCACCACCTTGCCATCGTATACCCCGGCCAGGTAAAGGTCTTGTTCCGCACGGGGTACACTCCAGAGCAGCTTGCCGGTGCGCAATTCAAGACATTGCAGATAGGGACTGTCGTAGGCAGTGAACACCACCTTTCCCTCCACGATCACCGGAGCACCCGACCGCCAGCGATCCTCGTTGAGGTTTCGCGATGCCGCCTGCACGCCTCGGGGGGGGACCACAATGCGTCGACCGCGACCAACGGCCACCGCTGGTCGGGCAGGGTCGGTACGCCCCGCGCTGGCAGTCGACTCGCCATAGGAGTGAGCCCATAGGAGGCTCTCGGTGAGCAGTTCTACGCCGACGACCGCCCCACAGTTGGTCGGGATCACCAGGATCCCATCGCTGTAGGCCAGGTGAATGCCTTGAATCCGACGAATCGTGTCTTCGGGCATGGGAGTGATCGGCTCTCCCAGCGGTTGCATCCACAGCAGTTTGGGCATCCGTTCGGGGGCTCGATCGGGATGGACCACCAGATCCTCGGGATCTAAACAGGCAAGGCTCAATTCCTGGTTGCGCTCTAAGACCACATACAGTTTGCCGTTGAGCGGCAACGGCGCTCCCAGGAACAGGCAACTGCGAAATGCATTGAAGGTCGTGATCGACTCATCCGGATTTACTGGCGTATCCCCTTCTGGTTCGCCAATCCGCCAGATCTGCTTGCCCGACGCCAATTCCAAAGCCACTAATTGGTTGGAAGCTACTGCATCTTCAAAAATCTCAAACGGCTGCACGTTGGAACGGGCCCGTCGCGCCCGATTGTTGCGAAGTTGCAGCAGCTTATTGGGATGCGGAGGAACCGCCAGATCATCGACGTAATACACCCGCTTGCCATCATGGCTGAGCGTGCCCAGCAGCCCGTTTTCGGAGAAAATGCGCTGGGGCCCGACCCTTGGAAAGTAGACCGCGGTGTTATTCAGGTTGTTCTTGTCTGTCCACCAGCGATTCTCCATCAAGTTGCGGCCGCGATTGTCATGCACCATGGCAAACAAACCGTTCCGCGCCCACGACGCCCAAGCCAATTCCCCTGCCTCCAGAGGCGGGTCCTCGGTGAGATCCTCGTTGGTGAACCGGGCTTGCACGCCGCGATAATCGCGAAAGATGATCTTGTCGCCGGCGGCGATTGGGAAGAATCCCGGTAGAGCAGGTTGTGCAGCATCCTCCAACTCATCGATGGCATCAAGATATTGCTGAATCCAATCCATGCCAGGCCGGGGATCCTGATAGGAGTTTTCCTCCTCATAGGGCATAATCGGGAACATGCTGCTAGTGTAGCGCGGCTTCAAGAACGGCACACTGCCTTCTCCAAAGCCGTTGCGTGTTGCACCACCGCGATACATCGCCCAACCGGACTCCACCCGACGCAGCTGTTCGCGGTCGCGCTCCAGCTCGGTACGTAGCTGAGCAGGTGTGAATGGACGATTGGCCAGCACCAGGGGCTCATCACCTAGCTTGCTCTGGAGTTGCGTCCAGAACTTCTCCGCACGTTGCGTATCCCCCAGACGGCGAAAGGCGAGGGCTGCCTGGAAAATGGTGCGACCATCCAGCTCCTTGGCATCGGCCCGACTAAAGAGCCGCTCGTAACAACTGGCGGCCTGCTGATAAAAGCCGCGGTCCAGAAAGTAGCCCGCGAGCAGACGGGTTGCCCGGCCACCCGCCTTGGTATGCAGATAACGCCGGGACACTTCGTTTAATTTGGCCACATCGCGATTGTTCAACGCCTCATCCAGCAGCGCTTGGGCCGGGGGACCATAGAGTTGTTGATAAAATTCGCGACCTTCGGCGGGCAGTTCGCCCAGCATCCGGGTCATCTCGGCCCGAATACTGACCATGCTGGTTCGTTCGTTTCCCGTTTCATCGGTATAGGTCAGTTCCAACAGACTATCCTGCTCCATCTCCAGCAGGCGCTGGGCCACCTCCAAGATGGTTTCCCAAGGGGGATTCTCCTTGGCAATGTACTGCTTGATGGCCTCAATCCGTCGGGATGCTTCGCGATCCGTCTTCAGAGAGATGGCATCGGTAAAGCCCTGCAAGCCCTTCTCCTTCGCCGCTTTGTCCGCTTTATCCTTGGGCAACTGAGGCGGAGCCGGGGCGGGAACCGTGCGCACCTGGGCCGAACTCTCGGGCAACCAAAACCCGACGACCAGGTTCAACAGCCCAAGACTCGCGGCCAGGATGGCGAGGCAATGCGTTCGTGATGCCATCATGATGGAAGTGTCCTCGAAGGTGAGCCAGGGACGGCCCACCGCGGCATGCCAAAAATCATCGGGGATTGTGGCAGGAGCCTCGGGATTGCACAAGGAAAATTCCCAAGCGTTCGTAGCCTTCCGGGTCCGACCAACTCCTGCGGCAGGAAGAGAAAGCCCTCAAGGGGGACGACTCAGGCGAACAACCTTAACCGCCATAGACGGGATTGCGACACCAGCAAGCAGCTGGCAAAATGCCCGACGCTCACCTGCATCCGTACCGACGATGCAAACGCAGACTCTGGCATCGTAGGACCAGCCACGGCGGGCTGCGTGCTGTAAACCCTCGCAGCACACACCGTACCAAATCTCCAGTCATTGGGAGACGGCATGACCACCGGGGAGGCGTTATTCCTGGGCATTCTCCAAGGGCTGACCGAATTTCTCCCGATCAGCAGTACCGCCCACCTGCGCGTCATCCCCGCCTTTCTCGGCTGGGATGACCCCGGTGCTGCTTTCACCGCGGTTGTCCAGCTGGGCACACTGGTTGCCGTGTTTGCCTATTTCCGCGCCGACGTCGCTCGTCTGACCGTGGGTTTTGCCCGGTCCCTACGTGGCCCCCGGCATTGGAACCCGGACGGACGGCAGGCTTGGATGATCGCCGTCGGCACCATTCCCATTGTCCTCTGTGGCCTCGCCTTCAAGGACGCAATCGAAGTGGAGTTGCGTTCTCTGGTGGTCATTGCCGCTGCCCTGATCGGGCTGGCCCTGCTGTTACTCTGCGCGGAATGGGGTAACCAGCGGCGTCACCGCCGGGGGCAGCCGCCCCGATCGCTCGATGACTTGAACTGGGCCGATGTGCTGTGGATCGGCTTGGCCCAGGCCCTCGCCCTGATTCCCGGCGCCTCACGGTCCGGCGTCACCCTGACCGGCGGTCTGTTCCGCGGCTTTGATCGGGCTACTGCCGCACGCTTTTCGTTTCTCCTATCGCTTCCCTCGGTTCTAGCTGCAGGTGTGTTTCAATTGGTCCAAGCCCGAGCTACCCTGTTTGCCTCCAGCCAGAATGCTCTGAACATTTTGGTTGCGAGTTTCGCCGCTGCAGTCGTTGGCTATCTGGCGATCGCTTTCCTGCTAAACTATTTGAAACGTCACACCACCGGGCTGTTCATCGTCTATCGCCTGCTGCTGGGCGGTCTCATCTTGTGGTGGCTGGGACTGGGTCGACTCCCTCTGCAATGACCGAAGTCCAGGCAGGTCATGCCTTCTTTGCATGCATACCTGGCCCACCCGCAGCCAGCCACCATCGTGAGGCTTAACCCAAAGGGTGCCAGAGGGTGCCAAAGCATGCCAATCGTGGCGGAGCCATGTAGAAAACTCTGAAGACGATCGTGTTGCCCTGGTTTTCTGCCCTGAGTCGACCCGACAATGACCAATCCGTGGACCTACCGCGCTGCTGGCCTCGATCTCGATACCTACGATGAGACCTTGCGACGAATTGCCCCGCTGGTCCGTCGCACGCAGGATCGTACCCGCGTCCTGGACGGCTTTGGCGGCTTCGCCTCCCTATTTGAACTCGATCCGGCACGCTGGCTGTTTACCAAGAAGTATCGCCGCCCCGTGTTGGTCACCTGTACCGATGGGGTGGGTAGCAAACTCAAAATCGCCACTGCGATGAACAAATACGATACCGTGGGCATCGATCTGGTGGCGATGTCGGTCAATGACTGTTTGTGCACTGGCGCCGAACCCCTGGTGTTTCTCGACTACCTGGCCATGCCCAAGGATGACCCGGGGATGACCGAGCAATTGATCAAGGGCATCAGTGACGGGTGTCTGGAAGCCGATTGCTCGCTGACCGGGGGAGAGATCGCGATCCTACCGGACTGCTATCAGCCGGGGGATTTTGACATGGCCGGCTTCTGCGTCGGGGTCGTTGATCGCGATCATATCATCAATGGCCAGCAGATTCAGGTCGGTGACAAGGTGATCGGTCTGGCTTCCTCGGGCTTGCATTCGAACGGTTATACGCTGGTCCGTAAGGTCGTCTTTGACCACGCCCAGCAACAGATCACCGATGTCATCCCCGAACTGGAGCAACCTGTCGGCGCGGCCCTGCTAACTCCGACACGCATTTACGTTCGTCCCATCCTAAGTATCATTCGGCATTACCCGGTCAAACGTCGGGTGATTCGTGGCTTAGCACACATCACTGGCGGCGGCTTGCCGGACAACTTGAAGCGAATTCTTCCTGAAGGTCGCCGCGTTCGCCTGGACCGGAATGCTTGGCCGGTGCCCCCGATATTTGCCTGGCTCGAACGGTTGGGCAACATCTCCAGCGAAGAAATGGCTCGGGTGTTTAACCTCGGTATTGGCTTTGCCGTGGTGGTCTCGGCTTACTTTACCGACAGCATCGTCGATCAGCTCGTCCAAGCAGGGATCCCCGCCTGGGTGATTGGCGAAGTGATCGCCGGCGAACCCGGCGTCGAACTGTGAACTTCGGCGAAACCTGGAGCGATGACGATGTGCGGAAGAGTCAGAGGCGATTGCGGGAAGTCAGAACCCCCGGACTGACGTCCGGGGCTCGCCTTTCGGAGGCGCTTGCACGAGCGGA